>CAYTGL010000132.1:0-2504 GCA_964437335.1 uncultured Chromatiales bacterium | reverse complement strand
TAACACCAGCAGCGCGAGCCAAATCAATGGTATCACGAACGAATATTTGGAGAACATGCGACAGAAGGCAATCAGCAGTTCCGTGGAGTACGGTAGGCTGATTCCAACTTCGTATTGACACGGGAAAGTTGGGCTTGCGTCGGCCTCCCGAATTCGGTTCACTGGAGGGCCGTTGATTTCTGATTTAGGAGTTTACGCCATGGATGGTGCAACTGGTTCGACGCAGACGTTTATCACGCCGCCGCGGATTTTGATTCCCAAACTCGTGGCCAGCCGCGATGGGTGGAAAGACAAGGCCACGGAGCGAAAGAAAAAGCTCAAGGCGGCACGCATTCGCAATCGCGATCTCGAAGCGAGCCGGGACGGTTGGAAGCAGAAAGCCACTGACGCTGGAGAACGAATCGCGGAACTCGAACAACAACTCGGGCAAGCTCAGCAAGACCTCGTGGTGTCGCGTGGCGAAGCCGATTCGTTGCGCGAGGAGTTGAAAAAAAAGTAGCCGCTCCGCTGAGTTTGCCGGCGAAAGGGGGACAATATTCCGTGACGATCGTTCGGCTGGCGGTGGATCTGGTGCTGCAAGCCGGCGCGTCGATGCGTGGGGCGTCGGCGGGATTGGCATTGATGGCGTCGCGGCTGGGACTCGATCTGGAGATGCCGTCGTTTGGCGCGGTGCGTTCGTGGCTGCTGCGGTTGGGCTGTTACGCGTTGACGTGCCCGTTGCCGATGGGCGAATGGGTGTTGTTGATCGATCACACGGTGCAGATTGGTCCGAACAAATTGTTGGTGATCGCGGGCTGTCCGCTGGCGAACGTGCCGTTGGGCGAACGGCCGTTGCGTCAGAGCGACTTGCATTTGGTTGGCATGTCGCTGATGGAGCATTCGACCCACGAGGCGGTGGCGGCGGAGTTGGAAAAGGCGCGCGAGCGTGTGGGCACGGTGCGGCAAATCGTGTCGGACAATGGCTCGGACCTCAACGGCGGCGTGGAGTTGTTTCAAACGAAGCATACCGAGGCGGCGCATGTGCATGACCTCGCGCATGTGGCGGCGACCTGGTTGAAACAGTTTCGCAGCCATGACGCGGCCTGGTCGGAGTTCATCGCGAAGTTGGCGCAGGCCGGCGCCAAGGTGCGTCAGACGTCCGACGCCCACCTGCGTCCGCCGACGGTGCGTGCCAAGGCGCGGTTCATGAACGTCGCGTCGACGTTGCGTTTCGCGGGTCGTGTGTTGCGGCTCTTGGACACGGGCAAGGCCAGTGCGCGCGTGGAAGAAAACTATGGCTGGCTGCGTGAACAGCGTGAAGCTCTCACGAATTGGCAGACCGAACAAGCAGTGGTGGAGTTGGCGTTGACGCAGGTGCGCACGCACGGGGTCAGCCAGGACACGCCCGCGAAACTGGACGCGGCGTGGGCACCGTTGGAAGTGAAACCGGGCAGCCGTGCGCACGACATGAAGGCCCGATTGCGAACGGCGGCGCGGATCGCCGGTGCCCAAGCGAAACCGGGCGAGCGTTTGGTGGCAAGCACGGAGGTCTTGGAGTCGACGTTCGGCAAACTGAAGCGTTTGGAGGGCGACTACGCCAACGACGGTTTTACTGGAATGGTCTTGGCCGTGGGCGCCGTACTCGGCGAGCAAACGGAGGAGCAAGCGCAAGCAGCATTGGAAGCGGTGCCGAAAAAGGAAGCGGAGAACCGAGTAAAAAAACTGCTGGGCAAAACGGTGCAAATGTTCCGCCGCCTGTTTGTGAGCACCGGCAAAGCGTAACAAATTCGGGATGAACCACCGAGAACGTCAAGGCAAAGTTGGGATCAGCCTAGGCTATAACCCCAACCTTGGTGGTGTCACGAATGTTGCCGTCATCAACGAGGGGACGATTCAGGCCGATGTCAGCGGCCGCGCGATCGCGGTGTATGCATTTGCCGCCGATAGCCAAAACAACGGTAGTTTCTTAGCGCTCAATGGCAGCACATTCACGCTGAACGGAAATAATTGGCAGAACATCGGTGAAAACTACGCCGATGCTAACAGCGTCTTTACGCTTTCCACGCCGATCCTGAATACGAGCAAGACGCTGACGTTGACCGGTCCGGGCACCTTCACTTCAAGCGGAACAATCCAAGGCGGAACGATTAGCGTTACGGCCGGCAATACGCTCCGGCTCCAAGGCACGCTGGACGGAGTGACGGTAAACGGGGACATGTCGATTGGAGCGACGAACAACAGCGTGTTGACCATCCTCAACGGGTTGGTGCTCAACGGCACGGCGACACTCGGCGGAAGCACCGGCAGCACTCATGGCCGCATGGAATTCCTAAACAGCCAAACCCTCTCAGGCAACGGCACGGTCGTCTTTGGCGGCAGCCACAGCTTCAATAGCCTGCGTCTTGCAAACAGCGGCACGACGCTGACCATCGGCGCAGGCATCACGGTGCGTGGAGCTAACGGTTACGTGGGCTATAACCCCAACCTTGGTGGTGTCACGAATGTTGCCGTCATCAACGAGGGGA
>CAYTGL010000131.1:0-2519 GCA_964437335.1 uncultured Chromatiales bacterium | reverse complement strand
GTTCATCCAGCTCTATGGCTTTTTAGATGCCAAGCGGGCCCTAGAAGGCGGCAAGATGTCGGGTTTCCAGAAAGTGAGCGGATGACTTCGACATGAGTGCGCCACGTTATCCCTCGCTGTATCAGATCAACACGCGTGTTTGGCTGACAAAACTATCGCAGGTTTTGGGCCGACGCGCCACGCTCGACGATATACCCGACGCCGAGCTCGACCGCCTGGCCGAACTAGGTTTCGATTGGATCTGGTTCCTTAGCGTCTGGCAGACTGGACCGGGTGCGCAGCAGGTCTCGCGTACCAACCCCGAATGGCGCCACGAGTTTCGCGAGACGCTGCCCGACCTCTGCGAGGACGATATCGCCGGTTCTGGCTTCGCAATCACCGGCTATACGGTGCACCAGAATCTCGGAGGTGACGCTGCTTTGGCCCGCCTGCGCGAGCGACTCGGCAAGCGCGGCCTGAAGCTCATGCTCGACTTCGTGCCCAATCACATGGGTCTCGATCATCCCTGGATCGAAAGTCATCCCGACTATTTTATCCAGGGGGCAGAGCACGATCTGGCCGGTGCTCCGCAGAATTACACGCGGGTCGCCTGCGCAGGCGGCGATTTGATCCTCGCCTACGGTCGGGATCCGTACTTCTCAGGCTGGCCCGACACCTTACAGCTCGACTATGCCAACCCTGCCACGCAAGCGGCGATGACCGGCGAACTCCTGAAGATTGTCGGTCAGTGCGATGGCGTGCGCTGCGACATGGCCATGCTGATTTTGCCGGACGTCTTCGAGCGCACCTGGGGCCGCCGCGCCCCTCTCTTTTGGCCGGCGGCGACCGAGCGCGTGCGCGAGCAGGTTCCTGGCTTCCTCTTCATGGCAGAAGTCTACTGGGACATGGAATGGACGCTTCAACAACAGGGTTTCGATTACACCTACGACAAGCAGTTGTATGACCGTCTGCGCGACCGGCAGGCTCGGCCGGTGCGCGAGCACCTTTACGCGGCATTGGACTACCAGAACAAGCTGTCACGATTTCTAGAAAACCACGACGAGCCGCGAGCTGCGGCGACGTTCTCTCTGGAAGTTCATCAGGCCGCGGCGGTCATCTCATTCCTGTCGCCCGGCCTGCGTTTCTTCCATCAGGGTCAGTTCGAGGGCCAAAAGAAGCGCATCTCGCCCCATCTTGTCCGAGGGCCGAACGAACCCGTCGATGAACCGTTGAATCAGTTTTACGATTGCATGCTTTCCGTGCTTCGTCAGCCAGTTTTTCGCGACGGCCGATGGCAGTTGCTTGAGTGCACGCCTGCCTGGGAAGGGAACTGGACGAACGATTGCTTTCTCGTTTTTGCCTGGCAAGGCCCACAGGGAGAATTGGCCGTGGTCGCCGTGAACTATGCGCCCAATCAGAGCCAATGTCATGTTCGGTTGCCGTTCGCGGACCTCGCCGGCAAGAAATGGCAATTGGAGGATCAGCTTCGCCCGGCCAGCTACGAGTGGAATGGCGACGATTTGCAAGGAAAGGGTTTGTTTCTGGATCTGGCTCCCTGGCAGGCGTCGGTTTTTGCTTTGATTAGTCCGACCGTGGAAACGAAAACGGCCGTTTAGTCCGATTTACTCATGTCGGCGTGAGAGTCGCAAGAATAGGACCGTTAAGTCGGCGGGTACGGTCTCAGATTCTTATTCGTCTCTGGACAGCGCTTGAGCGTTCCGCGGACCTATCTCCGCGCTCGGTCTGACACCCAGCGGCCTCTCCGGCAGCAAAGCCGCGTCGTCACCAACGGAATCTGGCTCTCCCCTACTGGACGACGTCGGGCTCGTTGGTCAATTTCACGAAGGTCGGCGTAACCTGCTTTGAGCCATCGAGGCGTCTCACCTCCGAGCGTAAGATGAAGCCGGAACGACCCTCGCCGGCAGGCGGGCGTCACACAAGTAAGGCTGACCGTCGCTGTCCCCAGGCATTCGACTTTCGATGGTTTCAAGCGTCGTCATCAGGATTCGATCACGTGAACCGTCCGTGAAACCGGCGGCGGCCTATCCTCGGGCAGTCCGTATCGTGCCACGCCGAAAAACATTAGACTTAACGTCGGAAAGCAATGGGCTTTCGTCGCTGCTCCGCTCATGAACGTAGCGGACATCTTCAGCCGCCACGTTTGCAAATCACTTCCCTTAATCGCCAGCCTAATGCAGACGGGAAGTTTTTCATGTTGTACGAGACGATTGCGCGCGGCTGGGAAAATTTCGTCGACCGCTTAGGCGGGCCGATGAGCTTTCGCTTTCTGATGCAACCGGCGATGGCGATTTTCTTCGCCGTTCGCGCTGGCTTAAAGGACGCTCGGCAAAACAACCCCACCTTTTTGGGGTGCGCGCTCTCGAATCCGAGTTCGTGGCGGGCGCGGATGCGGCTGTCTTGGAAGGACGTGGGAGTCGTCTTCATCGTCGCAGTGATCTTGGACGCCATTTACCAAGTCGCCGTGCATTCTGGAATCTTCACGTTGGAATTGCTGATCACGGCGACCGTCTTGGCGCTGG
>CAYTGL010000130.1:0-2535 GCA_964437335.1 uncultured Chromatiales bacterium | reverse complement strand
CCCTGGGGCTATTACGATTCCATCGACCGCGGCGACCGCTTCCAGGTCAAGCGGATCGTGGTGCATCCGGGCGGCACGCTCTCCCTTCAGAAGCACCATCACCGGGCCGAACACTGGGTGGTGGTGCGCGGCACCGCCGAGGTGACCATCGGCGAGGATGTAAAGGACGTGCACGAGAACGAGTCGATCTACATCCCGATCGGCGCGGTGCACCGGCTTGCCAACCGCGGCAAGATCCCGCTGGAGCTGATCGAGGTCCAGACCGGCAGCTATCTGGGCGAGGACGATATCGTCCGGCTGGATGACGTCTACAAGCGGAGCTGACGAACTCAGCCTTGGCTCCCAGCCTCGGTTTCCGGCATAGTCCGGTTGTCAATTGGACTGCTTTGACTCGATGCCAGCGGGTTGTTGCCCGCCGCGCTCATTGCTGCGGCACCGTGGCGACGGTCCTGCCTTCCAATCCTTCGCGCACAAGAATGCCAACGAACTGTGCAAGCGGGACGATGTTGTGCCGAACGCTCGCATCTTCCAGCGCTGCCATGTAGGCGTCCCGCCGGTTCAAGGGGACGACAGTCCACGGATAGCCACCGGCTGCGAGCATGACGTTCATTAGGAAGCGCCCCATCCGCCCGTTTCCGTCCATGTACGGGTGGATATAGACGAACAGGAAATGGCCAAGCGCGACGCGCGCCGCTGCGTTGTCTTCACTCTCAAGCATTTCAAAAAATGTCAGCATTGCATCGGGAACTGCGTGCGAAGGCATAGGGACATGCATGGACCGTCGTATGTACACCTGGGCGTTTCGATAGCCCGCAAGGCTTTCAGGACGAATAATTCCTGCGGCGACGCTGGGCGCAAACAACTCGCGATACCACGCCGTGTGATCTTCGTCGGCGACAGTGCCCGGATTTTTGTTTTCAAGTACTGATTGCACGCTGTTTTTGACTGCCTGAAAAGCCTGCCAATAGCCGCGCGCTGCCAGCGCATTGGCATGTTCGCGGTCTTTTTCGTCGGTATCAGGTTTCCAGGTGCCGCCGCGTACTTTCTCTATCAGTTCAACGCTGACGCGGTAGCCTTCGATTGATAGTGAGTGATACGCATCGGTGACATAAACGTCATCGACGCACTTAAGGTACGCTTCAATATCGTTTGGATGGCCGGGTGCCTTCGGGAAGTTTGCAATAACCGGCTCGCGCATTTGTTGCCACATGAGCCGTATGCGCCCGGCGTAGGGTGATAGCTCGCGCCTCGGAAGATTAAGTTCAATGCGGTTTTCAAACGGGTCCTGCTCGCGGATTTCGTGACCCGCGGCTTTCATGGCGTTGACGATATCGTTTGCTATGCGCTCGCGCCCGATGTTGCGGAATGCGCCGGCGAGGCGACTCGCAATGGTGCTGCGCCCCCCTTCCAGCAGGCGCCGCACGATATCGGACGCATCGGAGACCGTGGCAAGAGAGGCGCGAGCGTCCGTCGCATGTTGCGTGAAATATGCAGGCGATGCCTCAATCAACGCGGCAGGCAACGAGAACAGCCGCAAGCCGTCCTGCTCCACCACATCTTGCTTGTCCGGCATATTCAGCCGCATGTCGAAAATCGACGTGCCGTGCAGCAAGTTGGTCGGCTTGTTTCCGGCCTTCGGGGACCGGACCAGCAATTGCGGAGGCACCGCGCGGTTGCCACCGTGCAGCGACAAGGACTGCTCGGGTGACAGGCACCAATCATCTCCGAAACGCGATGTCAGGTACGCGGTACAGAAGTCCCAGAAGGAGGCGTACCAGGCCGTACTGTCTCCGGCGCGCTCGTCTGGCCGTGCCGGGATGTACCAGCCTTTCATAACCTGTTGGATGAATCCTTGCTTGAGCAGCCGTTCGCGGTTCTGGCGCGAAAGGTCACTCGCACGGATGGCGACGACGCCTTTGTTTTGAAGCGCCTTGAGCGCCTCCAGGGACCGCGCCAGCTTTTCCCGCGGGATCGCCATTTCTTCCTTTTCCCACCCGCGCGCTTTATAGGGGCTTGCGCTGTATTTTTTATAGGTTATTACGCTGTATCAGCTATAGGCATAGATGTCGACCTAATTATAGGTTATTGTGAAAATATCATAAATATCAGACATTGTGGGACCAAACACCGGCCTCAAGGTGGCCAGCGGAGGCGCGGCAGCGGCCGGGTGGCCTCGGCAAAAATGCGCGGAGACCGCAGCGTCGCTCGCGCGCTAGGGCTCTAGTTGCGGCCCAGCGCGTTGCGGACCGCGCTGACGATCCGGTCCTGGGTCGCATCGTCGAGATAGGCATGCATCGGCAGGCTGATGACCTCGGCCGCGAGCTGGTCGCTGACCGGCAGGCCGCCATCCACGCACGGGTGGTGCTTGTAGGCCTCCTGGCGGTGCAGCGGCTTCGGATAGTAGATCGCGGTCGGGATGCCCTGCTCCTTCAGCGCCGCAGCCAGCGGGTCGCGCTGGCCGGGCTTGAGCCGCAGCGTGTACTGCGCCCACACCGAGGTCATGGCCTCCGGCACGCGCGGCACGATCGCCACGTC
>CAYTGL010000129.1:0-2539 GCA_964437335.1 uncultured Chromatiales bacterium | reverse complement strand
CCCGTGCACCCCGGGCACCCGTGCACCCTGGGCACCCGTGCACCCTGAGCACCCGTGCACCCTGGGCACCCGTGCACCCCGGGCACCTTGTCTAAGAGATCACGCCGCGTCGTACCGCGTACAGCACGAGCTCCGCCGTGTTGTGAACATCCAGCTTCTGCAGCACTCGTGCCCGGTGCGTCTCGACGGTGGCAGGGCTGATCGACAGGAGCTCGGCAATCTCCTTGTTGCTCCGCCCTTCGGCAACGAGTTGGAAGATCTCTCGTTCGCGATTCGAGAGCGTGTCGTACCGATCGACGTAGCCGCTGTCCGACGCACGCCGCACGTAGTCGTCGAGCATCAGCTTCGAAACCGCCGGACTGAAGAACGACTGCCCGTCCGCGACGGTCGCAATGGCGCGAATGAGATCCTTGCCGGCAGAATCCTTGAGGAGATACCCGGTCGCGCCGGCCGCAAGCGCGCGCATCACGTACGCCTCGTCCGCGTGCATGCTCACGATGAGCACCTTGACGCTGGGCGTCCGCCGGACGATCTGCCGGGTCGCGTCGATGCCGTTCAGCAGCGGCATGCCGATGTCGAGCACCGCGACGTCCGGCACGAGCGCCGCCACCTTGCGGACGGCCGACCTGCCATCGTCGGCCTCGCCCACGACCTCCCAGTCCTGTCGTTCCTCGAGAATCTTGCGGAGACCGTGCCGGACGAGCGTGTGATCGTCTCCGAGAAACAGCCGGAGCTTAGCCATGCAGGGCTCTCGGTGACGGCAGCGCCGGAGGGGTCTCGCTGTCGGCGGCGTCGACGGCGTCGGTTGTCCCGGCCGGTGGCGCCGTCGGCAGTTCGACGTGCAGTGTCGTGCCGCGTCCTGGCGCGCTTTCGACCCGGACCGTGCCGCCGCGCTGGGCGACACGCTCCCGGATGCCGATGAGCCCCATGCCGCGCCGCTCCCGCCGTTCATCCGACGCCATCGGCTCGAAGCCGCGCCCATCGTCCTCGATCTTGATGACGAGGCGTCCCGGGTGGTAGTCGAGCGTGACCGACGAGTGCGTCGCTTCGGCGTGACGCACGACATTGGTGAGGGCCTCCTGGACGATGCGGAAGGCTGCGGTCTCGGCTTCGGAGCACAGGCGGACGGCGTCCCCGCGCTGGGTGAAGGCGATCGTGAGCCGATTGCGCCGTTCGATGCCGCGAACGAGCCATTCGATCGCGGCGTCGAGACCGAGGTCGTCGAGGATGGCGGGACGCAGCAGCTGCGAGAGATCGCGCACGGTCGACAACGCGTTGTCGGTCAGCGACTGGATCTCGGACAGCGGCTGGTGCGCGTCCGAATCGGCGCCAATGGCACGCCCGGCCAGCTCGACCTCCACCTTGATGGCGCCGAGCACCTGTCCCACTTCGTCGTGCAGCTCGCGCGACAGCGCGCGGCGTTCCTCCTCCTGCGCCGCGACGAGCCGCGCGGACAGACGCTGGAGATCGCGGCGATGCTGAACGACATGGTCGCGCTCCAGGCGCAGGCGATCTTCGAGGCGGCCGGCATAGAGAATGGCGAGCAGGGCGATACCGAGCGTCGCCGCGAGCGCCAGCCCCATTCGCTGCCACCACTGCTGCTGCATCCCGCGGTAGATCCCGGCGGTCGCATCCTGGTACTGGACGAGCGACTTGCGATTGAGCGCGCGAATCTCCTCGGAGAGCGCGATGACGGTCGCGCGGCGCGGCGTGATCAGCCGGTTCAGGAGGTCCCAGGGCGAGCTGCCGCCGCTCCCGTCCTCGTGCGCGGCCATGACCGCAAACGTCAGGCGGCGGAACTCGCCGATCTCCGCGCGAAGCCGCTCCACGGCCGGCGCGGCGTCTGGCGAGGCGAACACGGGGCTATAGGCGTCGAGTGCGGTGTCGATCGACGCGAATCCCTGCTCGAGGCGGGCGAAGTAGCTGGCCTGCGCGGACGCCGCGGGATCGAGCAGCGCGTTTCTCAGCACGATGGAGTTGGTGCTCACCTGCTGGCGTACGGCGGAGAGCAGGTCCTGCGCGGCCATGTAGCGGACGGTGACCTCGCGCGTCTCGAGCTCCAGGCTCTCCATCCGGCGTGAGAAGGCATAGCCGGTGAACAGCCACAGCCCGAGCACGAGGCCGAAACCGATGATGAGCGCGGCGCGGATGGTCAGACGCTCGATGCGAGCCCGGCGCATCAGTTGGGAGCCACCTTGTCCTCCCGTCAAGGCAACCGCCCGGTCGACAGGCCGGGCGGGACGACAGAGAAGGCTCGATCGGACATCTCTGGCAGTCTGGATCGGGCCTTGCCGAATTCTACTCCCGTGGCTTCACGAAAAAAGCGCGGGAGGACGTCGTGGCGTGCCTCCCGCGCAAATGACTCCCCCACAGGAGCCAGCTCGTTGGAAAGTGAGAAGTGAAGGGAACCTCACTTCTCACCCCCTGAACTCTTTGAACGTTGAGCTCTGAACTTTGAACTTCGAGCTCTGAACCTTCCCCCCTTACCAGAGGAAGCGGAAGCCGAGGCGCATCGTGCGGGGCGCCAGGATGTTCGCCG
>CAYTGL010000128.1:0-2556 GCA_964437335.1 uncultured Chromatiales bacterium | reverse complement strand
TGATCGCCACCTGCGCCCAACACGGCCGCGACGTACTCAGTTTCTTGACACAATCGGTCCAGGCACTGCTCGCCAACACCCCACCCCCGTCACTGCTGCCCAACCCCACCTCTTGACCGCCGACCACGCGCACGCCGCCTGTAACCACGCACCGAATGCGCGAACGGTTACAACCGCGCGGCCAGCTCGTACAGCATGGTTGCCGATGCCGGATCGAACTTGCCCTGTTCATCGTAGACGTACTGTTCGGAGCGGTCAATGATCGTGTCGCCGTCTTCGTCGACTCGCTTTTCGATCCAGCGGTTCCAGAGGTCGTAATCGTGCTCCACGCGTTTGAGCAGCGTGTCCTGATCGTCGTAGAAGGACACCGACGTCAGGCGGTTGCGGTGGTCCCAAGTGTAAACGATGTAGTCGCCGGTTGAAATCTCGGTGCGTTTGGTTCTATTTCCCTCAGCATCGTATTCGTAGTTGTAGGTGCCGTCGGACGTGACTTGGTTATTGTCGCCGATGGTGTAGCCGGTTCCTACCGGGTTGCCATTCTCGTCGTATTCGTATTCCTCGTCGGTTTGGTAGTCGTGATCGGCGCCGGTGAGTTGGCCGGTTTCATCGTAGGTGTAATTTGTTTCGCCGTCGCCGCCGATGAGCGAATCGAACGTGAATTTTGTTACGCGGCTGTAGGCGTCGTAGGTCCAGTTGTAATCGGCGAACACTGTCACGCCGCGTTTGTGGGTTAAGTCTGTTAAGCGGCCGATGTTGTCGTAAGAGTAGCTAGTCCAAGCCACGAATTGGGTGTCGCTGAGGTCTTCGTAACGGTAAATGTTGGTGAACTGGCCGAGGAAGTTGTACTCGAAGTTAACCGCCTTTTCGGCGACTCCAGCGCCAGCTTGTTCCACTCGCGTCATGCGCCCCAAGTTGTCGTATTCGTAGTTGTTGACGTAGTCGGACTCGTAGCTGACGCCGTTGTGGATGAAAACCGCGACTTCAGTGCGTCTGCCGTTGGCGTCGAACTTTTGGTCGAATTTCACAAGTAGACCGCTGTGCGCGGCGATCACCTGCGTTACTCGGCCGAGGTTGTCATATGTATAGTCATATGATGAGAAGTCGTCGCTGGCCGATAGCAACTGGCCCACTGCGTCATATTCATATTCCAGCGTATTAACGACCGTGACGCCATCCAGCCAGGTCTCTTCGATGAGCCGGTAGAGGTTGTCGTAATCATACTCGGTGACCCGCCCGTTGCGGTCGGTGTACTCGGTGACATTGCTGGCCGCGTCGTATTCCCAGTACCGGCTCTTATTGAGGGTGTTCTTCTCCTGCGTGATGCGAATCGCTATGCCAGTTCAAGCCGCATTTGGTGGGTGCAAACACGCCACCCTGATATGGATGGACCAGTCAAGGGTCTGAGTTTCGTTTGGGGTTTTTATTTGTTGGGCATGGTTGGTAATGAATTGTGGAACGCGGTGGGCTGCTTCGACGGTGGATCATTCTGATATTCGTGGGTTGGTTACCACATGACATGTAATCCATCGGGGGCTGCCTCGATCTACATTCGTGCGTCAGATTCTGACGAATCAGAATCCGGCAACCAAGGGTGGCTGTGGAGGATTCCCCTTTAAGGCCTCGCCCAACCGCGTCCGCGATTCATTTTTTCTCCTGTATGCGTTTAATCGTTTCTCTTCCTGCCGGAACAGAGAAGAGGGGAAGGAGGAGGGGGTCTGGGGGAGGAAACTTGGGGCCTGATGGTTCCTCCCCCAGAATGAGGGTTAACTTGCCAAACGATGTTGCTCCTGGGCAATCGCCCATACGAATCCGGCCAGCTCCCTGGCGATCGCAGTCACAACTTTCTGAGACGGTTTGCCACGCATCTTCAGCCGTTGAAAGCGGCCGCAGAGTCGGCGTTCGGCTTTCTCGGCGATGGCCCGCAGAGCGGGATCGACCGCTTCCCGGCGAGTTCGGATCTGGCGCCCGGGCCGCGGCGCGAACTGGTATGCCCAAGCGGCTTCGATGAGGATGCGGCGCACATGCGAATTGCCTGCCGCGGTGATGCGGCCTTGACGACGCGATTCGCCCGAGCTCTCTTCGCTGGGAACCAGGCCGACGAAATCCATGAAACCACTCGGGTGTGAGAATCTGACAAAGTCGCCGATCTCGGCAGCCACGATCACCGCCGACAATTGTTGGAAGCCCCGTAGCGCGGTGAGCGCTGTTACGAGCGGAAGCAGACTCCACGATTCGATCTGCCGGCCGATCTCATCAGTATATTCCTGTACGCGCTCGGTGGCCGCTTGCACCGTTTGGATGTAAACCTCCAGCACATACTGCTGGGCAGGTTCCGTGAAGGCTTGAAGCCTGACCCATTCCCAGTGGCGTTTCGTCCATTTATTGCCGTTGCTCCAACTGCGCGCGTGACGCAACAGAAACTTGTCGAGTTGTTGTCGGGCGGCGCGTTCGGCCGCCTTGGCGTCGTCGCGAGCTCGTTCCAAGTCGCGGATCGCTTCGGTTTGCCGCTCGGGAACCTTGACCTCGGTGAGGTCGCCTGAGCGGTGGAATTGGGCC
>CAYTGL010000127.1:259-2642 GCA_964437335.1 uncultured Chromatiales bacterium | reverse complement strand
GTGTTTTTTAGTCTGGATCGGATGTGGCCGTCCGGCGGCGGAGGGATGTTCGAGCAAGCCGAGCCATTCGACTGATCCGACCCACCGGCGGCTAGCCCAACTTCGTCAGTTGCTTTGGACTTCGAGAATTTTCGAAGTTTTTCCAGGCAGGTTTTGAGCGTAAGTCGTTTGGCGTTGGTCCCCGCTTTGGCGGTGAATCGGCCGGGCGGCTTGTAGTGAAGACTTTTCGTCTGGCGATCGATTTTCGGATCGGTACAACGCGGGCATGTTTCTGCGCCCGTGCTTTCGACTGAAGAGCGGCAAACGTCACGCCTATTGGGCGCTGGTCGAGGCGGTTCGCACCGAGCGCGGGCCGCGGCAGAGAGTCGTCGCGTATCTGGGAGACATCGAGGAAGCCGAACGGCTCGGTGTCCGCCAGGCGGCCGAGCCCAGGACCACGCGGGATCGGCAGCAGTCGCTGTTCGAGGAGCGAACCGTCCCGCAGCATGCCGAGGTCGACCTCTCGAAGGTCCGCGTCGAGAACTGCCGGGAATTCGGCGGGCCCTGGCTGGCGTGGCAGTTGATTCAGCAGCTCGGACTCGACAACTTTCTCAAGCAGGCGATTCCGGCCGGAAAAGCCGACATCGAATGGGCCGTCATGGCCCTGGTGCTGGTGATCGCCCGGTTGTGCCGGCCATCGAGCGAACTGCACGTCGCGGAGCACTTCTACCGGCAAACGGCCCTGGCCGACCTCCTCGGCGTGCCGGACGAGAAGGTGAACGACAGCCGTCTGTACCGCACGCTCGACGCCCTCCTGCCGCACAAGGCCACGCTCGAATCCCATCTCCGGCAGCGGCTGGGGGAACTCTTCGACCTGGAATGCGACCTCCTGCTCTACGATGTCACCAGCACGTATTTCGAGGGACAGGCCCACGCCAATCCCCTGGCCCAGCGGGGCTACTCCCGCGACCACCGTCCGGACTGCAAGCAGGTCTGCATCGGCCTGGTCGTGTCGCGTTCCGGGATGCCGCTCGGCTATGAAGTGTTCGCCGGAAACACGGCGGACGTGACCACCGTCGAGCACATCGTGACCACGATGGAACAGCGGTACGGCCAGTCCGACCGCATCTGGGTGATGGATCGCGGCATGGTCAGCGAGGACAACATCGCGTTTCTCAAGGAACACGGGCGGCGTTACATCCTGGGGACCACGAAGTCGCACCTGAAGAAGTTCGAGCAGCAGTTGCTCGAAGGCGACTGGCGCATCATCCAGGCCGGGATCGAAGTCAAGCTCTGTCCGTCGCCCGACGGCGACGCCGAGACGTTCATCCTCTGCCGCAGCAGCGATCGGCGGAAGAAAGACGAAGCGATTCTAAGACGCATCGAACAACGGCTGGCGGGGATGCAGGCGCGGTGCGAGAAGCAGAACCGCGAGGTGGCCCGGGTCGAACGCGAAGTCGGCCGGCTGCTCGGTCAGAACACCCGCGCCGCCGGCCTGTTCGAGGTCGAAGTCAGGCCCGACGCCGACGGCTTCGCGAAGCTCTCCTGGAAGAAGATCGCTGACCGCCAGGACTGGGCCACGCTGAGCTCCGGCTGCTATCTCCTCCGCAGCAACGTCCGAGACTGGAGCGATCAAGAGCTGTGGAAGGCGTACATTCAACTGACCGACGCGGAAACGGCGTTCCGCATCCACAAAAGCGATCTGAGCCTCCGTCCGATCTGGCATCAAAAGGCCGATCGCGTGCTGGCGCACATTCTGGTCTGTTTCCTGGCCTACGTGTTGTGGAAGACCTTGGCCGGTCTGTGTGAACGGGGCGGCCTGGGGCATGAGCCTCGCCGCGTGCTCGAGGAACTCTCCCAGATCCGCAGCATCGACGTCATTCTGCCGACCCGGTCGGGCCTGGAGATCCGCAAGCGCTGCGTCACCAAACCGACGGACCATCAAGCCATCCTGCTGCAACATCTGAACCTGACGCTGCCGTCGTCGCTGAAACAATTTGAAGAACTGTAGTGAAGACTTTCCGGGCCCTTCCATTGGGGCGCAAGCACTTACGTCGACAACTGACGAAGTTGGGCTAGCCGCCGGTCCGTTCAAACAACGACTTTCCCTGCGAGCCGCAGCATGCTGCGGGTCAGCAGTCTGCGACACCAGTGCGAGCCTCATCCCGGCTCCGAACCATCCTCGCCCCCCGCTTTCAACCATTCAACAAACTCCGCCGGCAGGTCCGCATCAGGAACGTCCTGGCGCACCAGCACGAGCACTTCTCCTGTCCGAAACCAGCTTCGAAAAGGACGTCTCGCGGCCACCCTGTACCCTTCCGCCTCATCGAAGCTGATCCGCACCGGCCGGTTGGCCGTGAGGGTCAGCGGGCTGAACGTGGCGACAACCATCTCGCGTTCCCGC
>CAYTGL010000127.1:0-249 GCA_964437335.1 uncultured Chromatiales bacterium | reverse complement strand
TACGGGCCGACATTGTTCTCTCCGCGGTACGTCGGGTTATAGCGGTAGAAGCCCCCATAGGAGAGACCGCCGTCGATCGACTGCGGAGACACACCGAGCGCATGCAACTGCCGTGCAGTGGACCAGAACGTCTGCGTCCGCTGCATTCCGTCCTGAATGCCAAAGAGAGAGAGCATCCCCATGAACGTCGTCATCGCCCAGGCGCAGGCCATCACCCGGCGATTGTGGGACTGTTCGGGAGGCAACATC
>CAYTGL010000126.1:0-2672 GCA_964437335.1 uncultured Chromatiales bacterium | reverse complement strand
TTTCGTGCCAAGATCAATTGGCTACGGTGTCAGACGATCCCCTAAAGTGCAGTGCTCAAGGCATCCGCTCGAATCGTGAACTGAACATGGCTGTTTTGCAGTGGCATAATCTAACGGCGCACTTGGACTAGCACACTAGGATAGAGGACACACGCTGCTAGGGTACAAGAATCAGATCGATGTCAAAACCCAATCCCAGATTAGCAAATCGCTGTATTGTTTTTGCGGCCAAGCTGCAAATTGGCATTTCATCTCGGATGTAAATTGCGCACGAGACTTCTTTCTCAAGAGCGAACTGATTCACAGCTTGAGCGATTCTGTCTTTGTATGGTTCAACTTCGTCGAGTAATTCACGCAGACTGGCGTCCAGGTCATACATCTCTCTTTGTGGCAATCCAAATTCCCATCCGTCATTCTTGTGTTTTCGTATCGATTTCCCAATGGTGTCACCAACACGCCATGTCTTTGTAGGCGCGAGTTGGATCACTGCCGAGACATCTTTCGGCAAGAACCCCTGACCCATTAGAAGTAGCGAAACTTGAATTTGAGGCTTAGAGGTCATTGATATTGATTCCTGTAGGGTCACCTTCCCCAGCGCCACCCTTTGGCTTAACGTAAATATTGCCGTTTTTGTCCTTGTAGAGATCGTACTTCGAGACGTTTCCTTTCCCTTTCAATTCGTGTACGTCATGCCCCAAGTCCTGCAGCTTCTTAATGTCGCCTTTCGTCAGTATTTTGTCTTGGGCAGTATTCCGCATCGGCTTGTTATGGACGAGCAACCCAAGTTCGCCGACCGCGTAGGTATGCAGGCCCTCGACTTCAATGTTGTACACCCGGACTGCTTTTCGCTCGCTGCTTAACGACTCTACCCGCACCGTTCGATCGTGCCGCGAGAGTAGCACGTCACCCACCTTCAGGTGACGAGACTCAACCCAACGCCCATTGGGCGTCAGACCGCGCTCATCGGGGTAAACATCCTCGACTGTTGGACGTTCGACGAGTCCTTCACCGAATACGACCCAGAAGGGGTGGTTACCGGTAGCTTGTATCCGGTCCCCTTTAGTTACGATAGTAACGATGTCACCATCGTATTCGTGCTTCAAAGGTGCCACGACGCGGCGTAGCTTCCAAGTACCGTCAGAATGGTCATAAGCCCATACCAGGGTGTCAGTTTCCAATCGTTCAATCGGACACTGACCACGATCGGTCAGAACCGGCGTCCCTGCGACGAAGCAAGCCTGCCGGACATTACTTGGAGCGTGTGGATTGGGCTTCGGCAGATCCACATTCTTCCCAAGTTTTTCAACAGCGTCGTCTGCGGATCGAACAAGCCCCTTTGGATTCACCCAAGGTACGCCAGTTGCTTCTTCGGCGACCGTCTTTATGCCTTCGCAAACTGCACCCTTGATTCCATTAGCAGCAGCCGCTCGAAAAATACCTACACCCCCCGAGAACACGATGAATTCATCGCCGCTACCTACCGCTGATCCTCCCGAACGGTCAAAGGTGCCGTCCAGCGCATTAAGAATCCCTTGAATCCCCTGGCCCTTGTAGCGAAAAATCTCGGAACCTCCTCCATTCCAATTCGAAGTGAAAATGACCTCCTCGTCCAGTCGATGATACTCAAAAGACTGTTCAATCTCTGCGATTGTCTGTTGAACTTTATATGCCTCGGGGAGCAGTGCAAGACCAGATGCACAGGTCGGATCATAAATGCGATTCATGATCGACGACAGTTTGCGAACTTCGTTTCGCCAATGAAGCGCAAGTCGAACGGCTTGCAATTCCTTATCAGTGTATGCTGGCAGGAGCGAACCCAGAGGGGCATCAAACATTCCTCGCTTTAAATCACTTTGAAACTGGTTGAAATCGTATCCAGCGAGTCCACTTGGATCAGTCTCATTTGTTGGACTATTCCCGACATACCGCTTCAGATTCGTATCCCCCGCCGCGAATCCAAAGGGGTCTTTACTAACAAAGCTACCCGTTCGCGGGCTATACCAACGGTTCAGGTAATACAGCAGATCAGCGTCTTCGTCATAGTCCTGCCCTGTGTAGCTGTAGCGGAATCGCGAGAGCAAATAATCCATCGCGGTAGCCGATTCATCCGTGATGTTGCCAAAGGAGTCGTACTCGATGTGGTTGACGATGTGGGTTTCGTCGAGCAGCGCGTCGTATTCCGCCAGATCGCGGACGGTGCCTTGGTTGTCGGCGAGTGCCCAGTAGAGGTCGCCGGGGGCCAGCGGGGGTTCGCCAGCGGTGGTGGGCGAGAAGAACTCGGAAGCCAGGATTTGGTCGAAGCCGGGCCCGTGCAGTTCGCGACTTATCAAAGAGCCGGAGTCGTCGAGCACCAGCACCACGTCGTCCAAGGGAACGCCGGTGCCAGGATCGCGTTTGCCACTATCATCATAGATGTAGACAAACGCCTGGTCAAATGTGCTGTCGCCGTTGGAATCGACCCGCTTGGCGATCCGGCGGTTCCAGACGTCATAATCGAACTCGACCCGTTTCAGCAGAACGTCCTGGTCGTATTCGTTTTTGTAGGTATCATAAAGGACATAATTGACCGAACATTTCCCATCCTACGCTCAATTGTGCGATCAAAAGGATTCAACTCCCTGCACTTTAGGGGATCGTCTGACACCGTAGCCAATTGATCTTGGCACGAAAAA
>CAYTGL010000125.1:0-2680 GCA_964437335.1 uncultured Chromatiales bacterium | reverse complement strand
CATTCTGGAATCTTCACGTTGGAATTGCTGATCACGGCGACCGTCTTGGCGCTGGTGCCGTACATGATCGCACGCGACCTTACAGCACGCGTCGCGCGCTGGACTGGCGTCGGAAAACCTGCCAACCGTTCGCTACCTAAGGACAACGAATCGCAACTCTAGATTTAACAATACTTCTCGCAGAAAGGCCCAGGACATGTCAGTCGCTTCGAAACAAGACTGGACGAAACCCGCGGCGATGGCGATTCCCAAAGGGGGATTCAACAAGGACCGCTCCGAGCAGGGTCGGTATGGCCCAATCTTTCCCAAGTCGCCGGCGTGCTATGGGTTCTCGATCCTGTCAAAGATCATCCCGGGCCGCGAGGACGTCTTTTATGAATATGCTCGCAACATCGAGGCGGCGGTGGCCGGACAGCCGGACGTTCTCGCCGTACTCAAGCTGCACTACCTTCGCTGGGTCCTCTTTCCGATCAACGGCGAAACCTATTTCATGTATCAGGGCATCTTCGATACCGACTTCGACAAGTACACCGAGGATGCGGTTTCGATTTTCGCAGCTTCGGGGTTAAACACCGTATTTGAAAACCTCGAAGGATTTCCCGCTGACTGGAAGACCAACTCGCCGGCGTTTATCAAGTTTGTTCGTGAGCATCAGTGCCCGAGTTTCCTTGAATACGGCGAATACCCCTACGTGAGCGCGGACGAGATCAAGAAGGCGCTCAAGCTCAAGGCGGCGTTTTCTGACATGCTCGACCAGATGCAATGACGCTTAAGCAACGCGCCAACAACAATGTGAGGCCGAAATGAACGAAACTGATCCGATGGCGGTAATCGGCCACTACCTCGATGCCTTCCATCGTGGCGACGGCGAGGGGATGGCCGCGATGTTCACTGTCCCCGGTTCAATCCTCGACGGAATGGCGCCGCACCTTTGGCAGGGGCCAACGGCGGCTCAGGATTGGTACAGAGACGTGTTGATCGAAGGTGAGCAGCATGGTGCAACAGGCTATGTCGTCATCCTGGGCGAACCTTTGCACAACAACATCACCGGAGATAGCGCCTACGTCGTCGTGCCGGCGTCTATGACATTCGAGTTACAAGGCAAGCAGATCGTGCAAACCGGCGCGCTCTTCACGGTTGCCCTTCGCAAGCTTACTGAGGGTTGGCGAATCGCGGCCTGGGCATGGTCTAAGGGCACTCGATAGAAACGTCGACGACGAACAGGAGCTTCGATGCTTGAGCTTGATGATATCCAGCATTTTTTGTTGGCGCGTCCCCGAGCTCTGGCGGCGCGGTACGGGTTCCTCACCTTCCGGCAGGCCACCGGCGCCCGAGCCTGGCTCTCAGGCATTATCGACAAGGTGGGCACTGGTCAGGTCGTTGGGTCTGCCGGGGCAATTGACTCCCGCTGGGTGACGGTGGCCTTTACCTGGAACGGATTGCGGGCGCTCGGCGTTCCCGAGGATTCGCTCGCCACCTTTCCGGAAGAGTTTCGGCAGGGAATGGCTGTTCGCGCGGAGGTCCTCGGCGACACGGGAGCCAACCACCCGGATCATTGGGTCGGTAGGCTGACCGGTCCGGAACTTCACGCCATCGTCATCCTTTTCGCCAGCGATGTGGCGGAGCGCGAGCGCTGCGTCCAGGAGCACCAGCAATACGCCGCGCAATTTCCCGACGTTGCAGCTCTCTCGACGCTGGACCTGGAGGCGATCCCGCCGTTGGGACATGCGCACGAACATTTCGGCTATCGCGACCGACTGACGACGCCGGCCATCGAGGGAATCGGAGATATAGCGACCCCCGACTCCGGCCCACCGCTCAAGGCGGGCGAGTTTTTTCTTGGATACCCCGACGAGAGCGGCTTCACGCCTCAACTGCCGCATCCTGAAATCCTTTCCCGTAACGGCAGTTTCCTGGCCTACCGGCGATTTCACCAACATGTCGGCGCCTTCCGCGACTTTCTCCGGCAGCACGGCGAGACGCCCGAAGAGCAAGAGCTGGTCGCGGCGAAGCTCATGGGACGCTGGCGCAGCGGTGCTCCTCTGGTCTTGGCGCCAGACAAGGACGACCCGGCGCTTGGGGCGGACATGCAGCGAAACAACAACTTCAACTACAAGGATATGGATCCGCACGGCTATGCCGTTCCGCTGGGAGCTCACATCCGGCGGATGAATCCGCGCGACACGGCCGCTAACATCAATCGGCGGCAGATGATTCGCCGCGGCGGCACCTATGGCCCGCCGCTGCCCGAGGGCATGCCCGAGGACGGCGTTGAACGGGGGATTGCTGCCTTCATTGGTTGCGCCAGCCTCGTGCGCCAATTCGAGTTTGCGCAAAACGTGTGGGTCAATGATCGGAGCTTTCACGAGCTTGGTAATGAGCGTGATCCGCTCATCGGCACGCAAGACGGCACGCTGGAATTCAAGATTCCAAAGCGCCCCATCCGCAAGACGATCAAGGGCTTGCCGGCATTCACGACGGTTCGAGGAGGCGCTTACTTTTTTCTTCCGGGGCTGAAAGCACTTCGCTTCCTGGCCTCGTTGTGACTGGGAGAACTGCGGACTTTCTAGCGGTGCGGAGCGGCCGTTCGATGAGGTGCTCGGCTTTTAGTGGACAGTCCAACTCACTAAATCCTAGTTAATCCACCGGCTCTGCCGGTGAGAATTGCCGAGGCTCTGCC
>CAYTGL010000124.1:0-2708 GCA_964437335.1 uncultured Chromatiales bacterium | reverse complement strand
GACGCCCAACTTCCAAAACTTCAATGACACGCAAGTTCGAGCCGCGTGAGGTATAACGCAGCAATCCGGCGTGCCGACGCCCCTCTGCCCATCGTGCAGTTTACCTCGTCAATCGCTTTGTACGCCGCCAGAATGCGTATAGCCTCGTCCAGTTCGGCGGATGTCATCCGTTCAGTCAAGTCGACTGAACGTATTGAGGTAAATAAACCACCTAGGCCAGGAAATGATGTATGCTTCGAATGAACCGTCACCAATGCGCCAGTTCGCTGGAGCGCCGCGGCTTGCCGTGATACTTCGTCCTCTTGCTTCCGCGAATAATGTATGAACGAGCAATAAATAGCAATCGGAACGAAGCATAGCCCTATTGCCCTGATCGAATATCGACATCTAATATGCATCTGTAATCACAGTTGACAGGTGAGAATGCTAGCATTATTGACAACTGCGCCGCCAAAGTCTGGGGCGGACCATGGGGCGCCTGGATTTGCGGTCTATTATTGAAAGTTGCGCCACTAACCTCCGCATCCGGAATTGGGCACGTCGCTATATCGCCATTTTTCTCGGGGAATTCTGACATTTTTCGTGTACCGACTGGAACAAAAGCAGCGGTTAGCGGCGCAGGAGTCAATAGCTCGTAGCGGAGGACGTTTGGATCGCAGCGATCAATAGAATGTTGATAGAGGAGTTAGGCTATGACGCTCCCTCCCATGCCAGTCGCGCGATCATTTTGTTGATTTCACTAGCCGTTATCGCAATTCGGGGTGATCTCCGCGCCACGCCGTTCAACTCTATTAGGCTCGGGGAAAAATGGGCGTGACAACGCTGCGAGCCGAACAATCACTCTTGGATTAGCTCCGCTGATTCGGAGCAATCTCACCATCCAAATCAACTGCAAGTCGCGGGATTATCGAAGCCACGTTCAGCGACCGATGACGGTGACTCCGCATGCGTAGCCACCGTCATGCCCGCTCTTGCAGGGGACGAAAATCACACACTGTGGTGAAGGTGTCTAAATCAGTGTGTGCCCTTGAGTAAAATGAATAAGTCCCTCTGCAGGTCTAAGTAGGCTTTCTCCTGACGACCCCTAATTTCTTTGATTAGATCCTCCTTGGTCGGGTGGGGATTGACTTTCGTTACCAGGGATTGATGAATCCCAGCAATAACTACTAGGCCCAGATCGTTTGCGACAGGAGTGTCCGATTTCTTAAAAATCGAATGGATACTCCTAAAGTCGGATCGGCACGCCTCATCGAGCAAGGCCCCGTAAGTTTCATTACCGGGCGTTTTCGTCTTCTCCGACAAATGGTCAGCATGAATTCGCTGAAGGAGCCGTTCCATTGCTAATGCCGTGCTTAATGTTTCATTCGCTAGCTGTTCGACGTTTTCCGAGAACCGGGGTGACAACTTAATTGGTGGTACAGCATCTCTTTTCCCTTCTACGTATTTGATCTGATTTATGTTCTGGTAATGAGCAAAAAGTCGCAGAGCACGTTCTACCTCTAGTTTAACCCTTTGAAGTGGAGCCACCAGTTTCTGAAAATGAGTGGCCTCATGTGTAATGGTGTCTTCAATCTCCTGTGGTGCATATCCCCGGGTCGCAATGACGACTTCTGAACTACCTGTACAGTTTAGCGATTTTATACTGACAACAGGTCGCCCGTCAGCCCACGGCTTTCCAAGGCCCTGCTGAATATGTACGCGGACTTCTATATCTAGACCGACTACCTTTGCGTGACCAAGTGTTCGTCCTCCGTCCTCATTCAATGGGAGGGTTGATGGTGCATCTAGGAAAATCAATTTCGGAGCCAAATCAGCGGCGGCGCCATTTTTGATCCCCTTATAGGTGACGCCTTTCTCCGCAAGTGCTCTGATACGCGCCACGTCACCGCCAACAGCCGCTGCACCAGCAATTGCCCCCACATGGTCATAGTGCTGTAATCCGCTCGGATCAATGTATTTTGTCGGAGCGTTGCCTACGTAGCGACGTTGATTCGTATCACCACCCGCAAACCCAATGGGGTCTTTGCTAATAAAGCTGCCGCTCCGGGGACTATACCAACGGTTCAGGTAATACAGCAGATCAGCGTCTTCGTCATAGTCCTGGCCGGTGTAGCTGTAGCGGAAACGGGCGAGCAGGTAATCCATCGCGGTGGCCGATTCGTCGGTGATGTTGCCAAACGAATCGTACTCGATGTGGTTGACGATGTTGGTTTCGTCGAGAAACGCGTCGTATTCCGCCAGGTCGCGAACCGTGCCTTGGTTGTCGGCCAGCGCCCAGAGGACTTGTCCTTCGGTTGATGGCAGTTCGCCGGAAGTGGTGGGCGAGAAGAACTCGGAAGCCAGGATTTGGTCGAAGCCTGGCCCGTGCAGTTCGCGACTTATCAAAGAGCCGGTGTCGTCGAGCACCAGCACCACGTCGTCCAAGGGAACGCCGGTGCCAGGATCGCGTTTGCCACTATCATCATAGATGTAGACAAACGCCTGGTCAAACGTGGTATCGCCGTTGGAATCGACGCGTTTGGCGATCCGCCGGTTCCAGATATCGTAATCGAACTCCACCCGCTTCAGCAGGTCGTCTTGGTCATCGCGGAATTCGACCGAGATAAGCCGGTTGCGATGGTCGTAGGCGTAGGCGGTGTAATCGCCAGTGGCGATCGTCGTTTCGCGCGTGAGGTTGCCTTCGTCGTCGTACTGGTAATTATAGGTGC
>CAYTGL010000123.1:0-2775 GCA_964437335.1 uncultured Chromatiales bacterium | reverse complement strand
GAGTTTTCTCGTCCAGACTTTTTCACCTTGCCGTAGTTCGCCGGCTTCCACGTAGTCTTCGCGGTCCTCGCTCCAAAAGCGGTGGTTGTCGGTGCAGCCGATGGGTTCCTGTGCGCCGTCGAGGTAAAGGTCGATGACGTTGTCGGACTGGTGCTCGAAGATGCCGGTGACGAGGTTGCCGCTGCCGGGCGGCACCGGGGGGCACGGTTCAATCGACAGCACCTTCGCTTCGCCGAAAGCACCCATTTCAGGCAAGTCAATAAAGACCGTTGCGCCGGGCGATGCTTCTACGGCTTCAATCCAATCCAACGAACGACTGAAGGTCATCTTCAGCGGAGATCCGTCCTCTTTGATGAGTTCCAGCCGCACTTGCCGGTGCGTTTCCGGCCGAGGCTCGGGCACGTCGCGATCGGCATCGCCGGGCAAGGTTGTAGCCGGCGAGCCGGTTGTGGATCTCGATGTTCTCGATCGCGATCTGCTCGTGGACTTGCTCGCGAACCGGCTCGACGCCAGGGAAGAACCACGTGGACCCGGACCAGTAGAAGAGCGCGAAGGCCAGCCAGCCGAACAGCCAAATGCGGCCGAAATACGAGCCGCCGCGGGCCGCGCGCGGCGGAGCCGTTGATCGGCGCGGATGGAGATAACTTGGCGTTTCCCGCCACGCCACCCCCGCGCCAGTCCTTCCCAAGCGAGGGGGCAAGAGGGCGGCTGTCGCCGCCGAAATGCGCGGCTCATCCATCACCATGGTGGCCGCCGCGGCGCGCGACTGATCTTCGCCAAATGCCAAAGCGGCGATTAGAGGGCTCTCAAAAAGTTGGTCATCCGCCATCAATTCAAGATCATCGTCTTCGATGTTCGCCAGCGAGAGCAACATTTGCCGGTCCTCAAGGCACAGCCGACTCCACTCCAATCCAGGCAGTTCCTGATCGCCGTGCATGCCTAGGAGAGCGACCGTGTTACGCGTTCCACCCGCATTGTGGCAGGCAGAATGCCTGCCCTACGGGGACTGTGGATACCTAGGAGAGCGACCATGTCATGCGTTCGACCCGCATTGCGGCAGGCAGAATGCCTGCCCTACGGGTACTTGAAAAGAAAGTTAGTGCCATTGGGCAGAATCCTGCCCTACGGATACTCCTGAAAGCTTGAGTTGAAGACAAAGCAATTCTAGGAAACCAAGCGTGGTCCGCCCCTTCAAATAATCAATCGATCAGCTCGGTAGCAGTGCTAGCATTTACAGAATTCTTGGTACCGCATCGGCTCCAGAATGACCCATCATCGAGTGGAACTTCCTTGAATGACCTCAGCAAAGTCCACTTTCCATTTCTGACCAACAAAATCAGTGGACTTTGCGGAAAATACTGTTTCCGACGCCCATCGCCCATTCTTTAAGAAGTTGTCCAGACATCCCTCCTGTGCAATTCCTACACCGAGCGGTTTTCGGGCAATCTCAACCTTAGACCTGTTCTTGAACAATACCCCGTAGAGGTGCACGCCGTCTAATTCAAATTGAAATCCAATGCGAACTCGGAATAGACCGGACGGAGAAGGCCACGACATCTTTGAAATGCCTGTAAATACAAAGTCTCGCTGTTTTGCTTTAGTGTGCGCGTCAGCGATGGGCGATTTGCTCCATCCCCGCTTTTCAGCGAGCCACAACAACGCAGACGAAAGCGACTCTGCGATCAGGAGCTTCTTCCTTGAGTAATCGGCATGGACGTAATCGTGAAAATTAAATGGCCAAGGCATGACAATCACGTCAATTAATGTTTTGACGTCCTTTGGTTCCGGCGGACCATTCAATAAGTGCGAATACTCGAGCAGTACCTTTACAATTCCAAAGGTCATTAAGTTTTTATTCAACAGTGATAGGTACAATTCAACGATACAACAGCTTTCACGATGAAAACGCATTACGAAGCCATCTCGGAAATCGGTGACGATCTTTTCGTTCGCATAGATCGCCAAATCACGGAGGTATTTGGCCATTGCTATTGAACTACCAATTTTGGAAAGGGATGCCGCGGGGACGCGTATTCCCGGGCAAAGCATGTTTCAAATCGCGAAAGAAACCGACAGTCTGTTTTTCCCATGTGCTTGCTTGGGCACGAGTTGAAAAGTGTCGGACGGTTTCTGTCGCATAGTTTCCGCCTGCATTATTCAAGTCGCGAACCTGCGAAAGAGCTCGGTATGATAATTTATCGGATCGAATTCTACCGCTGCTGATCCCAAACTTGTGAATGGCGCCGGTGGTCTTGTCGTAGATTACATATCCGTGATTATTGATCCGACTCGCTAGGTTGTTGGCGTTTAACCGCCTCGCAGAACCGTAGTTATTATGGACTAGAACCCCAATCTCGCCAACCTCGTAAACGTGCTCCCCATGCACCTCCAGGTTCCACACTCGGTGCAAACCGGGGCGGGGGATTGCGGCGTTGACGGCGGTGACGCCTAGCTTCTGCGTCCAGACCCTTTCACCTTGCCATAGCTGTCCGGCTTCGACGTAGTCTTCCCGGTCTTCGCTCCAAAAGCGGTGGTTGTCGGTGCAGCCGATCGGATCGTTCGCGCCTTCCAGGTAGAGGTCGATGACGTTGTCGGACTGGTGCTCGAAGATGCCGGTGACCAGGTTGCCTGGGCCGGGCGGGACGGGAGGGCAGGGGCCGATCGAAACCACCGTGGCTTCGCCCACCGCGCCAAACTCGGGCAGATCCATCCAGACCGTACTGCCGGGCCGGGCTTCCGCGGCTTCAATCCAATCCAGCGAGAGGCTGAACCGCA
>CAYTGL010000122.1:0-2789 GCA_964437335.1 uncultured Chromatiales bacterium | reverse complement strand
CTTCCTCGCCCAAGTCCTGGTACTAAAATAACTTCGATACGCGCTGGCCCTGGGAGATGATGTGTTTGTAAGAAGTGTGAGGAGCGTTTCGGTAGCGAGACTCTAAGCATACTAAGTGATGACGTTCCCGATTAATGTGGATAATTGACGAAGTGGTGCTCTTAAGAGTCGAACATCTCTTGTAAAGCAGATCAGTTGATCGGTGGAACGGACGTTATCAAGGGCATACGGTTCCGAGCGTGGCTCGAAGCACTTCAGCGTCGCGCTGGATGTCACCCGGAGCGTAGTGCTTGCGGGTGGTGTCCCAAGAGGAGTGCCGCATCACGCGGCAAATGACCAAAGGAGGAACCCCTGCGTCTCGGAGTCGCTCTCCGCAGGATCGTCTCAGATCGTGAGCCGTGGCGTGCTTCGCAGGACGTCCAGTTCGCGCATCAGCCTGGTCGACAACGATCCCTGCCTCTTTCCCAATGCGGCCGATTACCTTGCCGACCCATTCAGCGTCTGGCCGGGAGTAGCGGACCTTGCGACCCATTTTCAACTGAAGACTTTGGGGATGGAACACCCAGCCTTTCCGTTTCTCGGGCCGCGTCTCTAACAAGACGCTCTCGAACCACGGCAACAGGGGGATGCTTTCCTCGGTGTCGTTCTTCTGCATCGCTGCTGGGATTTCCAGGACGGGTAGTTTGCCGTCTTTCCAGACCGGGCGGATGGTTCCCGGTCGGTCCCAGGAAACATGCATCAGTTCGTCCAACCGCAGTG
Organism: uncultured Chromatiales bacterium; assembly: GCA_964437335.1. GTDB lineage: Bacteria > Pseudomonadota > Gammaproteobacteria > SZUA-140 > SZUA-140 > JAITWN01. The sequence continues at coordinate 2,030 of CAYTGL010000122.1, read as the reverse complement.
CGGAGGACCAAAGTCCCCGCAGTACATATTTCCAGGATGCGGCCGCCTCTTCGCCCACGATGATCGGGGTGGCTTTCAGGATCTTCTGAAATTCGACGTCCGTGATTGGCCGCCCCTTCATAACTTTCTGTTTCGGCGTCTTGATTTTACGAATCTTTGGGGCGACGGAAATCCATCCCTGCAAGTTCGCCCAGTTCACGGCCGCCAACACCGAATTCATGTACCCTCGCACCGTATGATAGGATCTCGGTTTCTTGCGTCGACTCTGGGCTCCCGCCAGCAGTTGGGCCTGGAGTTGTTGTAAGGCATTCGCATTGGCAATGTCTCCCAGGGTTTTGGGCTTCAGGATTCGCTCCGCCAAGTCCAGTCGGCTCTCCGCGTGAGCGGCCGTGCTGTTCCGCACCGTTGCCAAGTGCAAAACCCGATACTGTTCCCGAAAATCGTCCCATTCCATTGCCGGACCCAAGCTAGCGTGGTTGTTGCGTTTTGTGCTCAGGCCAAGAATCAATTTCGCTTCCAACTCCGCTTTCATTTGCTGGGCTTCGGCTTCATCTCGACTTCCAACGCTAATGCGAATTTTTCGCTGTTCCTCCGGACAGGTGTAACGGAGTTGATACGGTCGTCCTGCCGGCCGTGCAATGCGGACCTTGGGGGTGTTCCGGGGAGATACTGGGCGGGATTTCTTTTTGGCCATTGCTCTGGGGCATCCTCGATCTTCGAAATGGCAACCGATGTTTCGATCACTCGACGCTCGTTGCGACCGGCCCGGTGGGCCTTGCCTCGGAGGTCAGCACGTAGTCAATCCAATCACGCCCGAAGACATAGCCCTGCCGATGCACATAACGGACCTTCAGGCCAGCTCGTCGAGCCGCTCGGAGGGTGGCCGCCTTGAACAATCAAGGGGCAGTGCAGTTCTCCCTCACGGGCCGGTTTGCATAAGCAGCCTCCCTTGCGATGCAGTTCCGTCAGCATGCCAGTTCCTCCTGAGAACAGGCAGAAAGTGCGGTCGAGTCATTCGCATCGCTTTTGCTCCATTCTCGACATGGCTGGCGAAATGGACAACTCGAACAATTCAAGGGATTCTCCACCGGATAGTAGATGTTCGCCCTCACCGCGTGTTCGATATTTTCAATGATGTCTCCCAATCGCCCCGAAGCTTCCTCATTGCGGGGTGCGTTGAGTCGTTGCAGTCTGGGCGTCTTCGTCTTCACCAGGACGGCATAATCGACTTCGACAGGCCGACCGTAGGCCTCATGGACAGCATTGGAGTAAAAGGTTGGTTGCAGCGACGTCTCGGCTTCCAATTCAGAGTAGGCTCGTCCGCTGGTTTTGAACTCCGTAACCCTTAACCGTTCTTCCTCCACTTTCGAGGCAAGGTTGCCCTTATGGATGACCGAAATCCCTTGCCCTTTGCCGCGTCGCTCAGCCGCCCCCAGCGTATTGGCACAGACAACCCGAATCGGCGTAAAGAAGACGCGGAGCGAGGAACTGCCATCGTGGGAGTTGCTCAACAGTAAATACTGTTCAGTGACGTCGACCGAATCCTTGATTCGAATCTCACCCGGCAATTTTGCCAGCATCCAGATCTTCTCACCTTTTCCCAGGGCTCCAGCGGTGTGATACCGCATCCGCCCATCGGCCACGACTGAATCCAGGAATCCAAAGCATTGGTGATTCTGGATGGGCTGATAGCTGGTGCCGACGACGCCGAGAACATCGTTGGAGTCGGTGCGAACCACGGCCTTCCGTTTCGGAACAGGAATACCATCGTTCGCGGTTAGCGACCGCAGTTCGACCCGGTAATCCAACCCTGCCGCTTCGATGGCCAATTCCGCTGTGGCGGGTTCGTTGAGCTGGGTTCCCAATCCGTGCCAGGGAACTTCCCCGGCGTACATCATGGCTGTTCGGTCGTGGGACATTGCGAGATCGTGGGGCATGTAAACTCTCCTCAAACTGGTGAATGACCTTTGCCTATCTAGTGAGCGTCGGGAAATGGCTTTGAGCGGGCGTTTTGCGGGGTGGCCGGGCGT
>CAYTGL010000121.1:0-3055 GCA_964437335.1 uncultured Chromatiales bacterium | reverse complement strand
GCCGCGTTGCCGCTGGTTTCCTGCTCGGTGCGGTCGATCCAGTTGCCGGCGCCGTCGTATTGCAGTTCCAGGTACTCGCCGGTGGAGGCCAGCGCCAGGTCGCCCGCTTCGCCTTCGATTGCATTGCCATTGCGGGCGATGGTCACGGCGTTGCCGCCGGTCGTTTCGAGCAGCTTCACGCCGATAATCTGGTTTACCCGAGGACTGCCGGGGAGGGTGACGGTGAACGAGCCGCCGCCGGCGTCGCATTGCACCAGTTCGCCGGAGCGGGCGGCGTAGTTGGCGGTCTTGATGCTGGTGACTTGAAGCGGAGCCATGTCCGCTTGGGCGATCATGGTTGGTTGCCCCTGTTGGATGGTTTCGAGGAAGTGACAATTGAAAAACGTCGCGGGACTGCAATCTCAGCAGGAGCCTGAATGTTCTGGAGCACAATTACCGGATTTGCCGGGCACCAAAATCTAGGTGTCATATAGCTTCGACCCGCATTGTGGCAAGTATAATGCCTGCCTTACCTCTAGTGCGCACTTGACCATCATCGCTACCCCAATCGCCTGTCCTCCGAGTTTGGGCTGTTTAGCCTGCCGGCAGCCCATGCTCGTGAAAGCCAGTCTGGTCGCAAGTAACAATCAACCGGAGAGCGGGCACCGACCGCAGGTTGGTCGCGGAAGATCGGCCCGTCCGGTTCGGAGGGAGGGGAGACCGAACTCAATCCGTCTTCCCTACCCCTATCGAGATGCACCCAGACTACGCTGGCTAGCGCCGCATAAAGAGCCACCTTAAGAATACCGCGAGTCCAATCAATGAGATAAAAACAGCTGCGATCGTCAAAGTTGTTGAGCCGCGTCTGACTGCATACATTCCAAGCAATGGTGCTCCCAATCCACTCACGATCACAAAAATAATCACCGGTAAGTAGCGAATAAACACATGCATGCAACTCCTCCGGACAGTCTAGCGCTTGTGTCCACCTGCAGATTTCTGCACTTGGTTGCTCCAGTCCTGCCATGTTTCAGGGTCCGGCCAAAAATGCCCTGGGGTAACTAGGGAGGGCAAGGTGTCGGGATAGACAGATGACAGTGGCGACGTATCGATGTTTCCATTAATATCGATATTGAAATCTACGTCCCAAACCCACGGGCACTTCCTTTTTGCGATCTTGTACCACGATGCAACTGTAAAGTCTTTGAAGCCCGAGTAGTATCCCTTCGAGCGAAATTGTTCTCCAATCTTACGCTCATCAGCCATCAATCCCAAGATTGATGCGACTATTGCAGAAACGCCCGACACGATTCCCGCAACCCCTGCACCAACTTTTGTCCCGATCGGCTCAGGAGCGATCGCCAATCCCGACGCCGCAGTTGCAGAGACGCCAGATATCAGCCACGCTCTATTTGCCGCGTCACCGAGTCCATTCGTGAAATATGTTATATCATATAGTTCTACATACATGGACACTAGATTAAAACTTACGTTAAGGCCAATATCCAAGCAACATTGACTTGAACGGTCATATGCAATGTAAGGCTCCCAGTGTTCAAGCACTCTCTTGGTAATGTCCGGGTTATGACCGCCCGGGTTGAATCGAATTTCGGGCAGAACGAAGAATTCACGCCCAAATGGATCCAGTGCAGTCACAGGGAAATTTCGAAGGTACGCGTACAGATTGAAGTCAACACGTAGCCCTGCAGGATCACGTCCAATGAAGCGCCCCAGAAATGGTATGTAATAACGCTCCCGATATTCGTAAATAATGGATTCCGAATCGAATCTTCTTCCAGTGAAGATAAACTCACAGGTCGGCTGATCCGCTTGGCTGGCATCATCGGCCCACCAGTTGCCGCCGGTTCCAGCCGCGTCAAAGGTCAGCGTGTTGCCGTAGGCGTCGCAGTCGTAGGCTTCGACGATGTTGCCGGAATCGTCGGTCAGCGCGGTGGTGCGGTAGAGCAGGTCTTGCAGCGGGTATTGATCCTTAGGCGTGCCGCTGAGATCGACTTTCTGCTGAAGTAGTTCGTCGATGTAGGCGCCCCAAACGTACTGCTTAGTTGGGTCGTTCGACCCGTCCCGTTCCTCCACGCACTGCCAAGCGGCATTGTAGACGAAGTCGGTGACGCCGTTGGGAATCGTTCCGGAGAGTCCTCCGTTGGACACCACCTTGCGGATGCGGCGGTTCAAGGCGTCGTACTCATACTCGCCGACCACCATGTCACCGGCTTTCTTACGAACTTCCTTGAGCCGATTGAGGGCATCCCATTTGTAGGTGCGGATGCCGTCATCGGCCAGGTTGCCGTTGCTGGCCCCGGTCACGCCGTCGTAGCTGAAGGGAATATTGCCGACGCCATCGTTGATGGTTGTGATCTGATTCAGCCCGTTGTGTTGGCGGAGTTCATCGGTCTCGCTGCCGCCGACCGGGGTGAATACAGTGTGATGCCAGTTCCCGAGGCCATCGAGATCATAGGTGCGGTTCTCGTCCGTGCCCGGCAGGCTGGTTGGCGTGGCGATCCAGCCGCCGCCGGCATTGCCTTGTCCGCCGGTGGTGCTGAGCACGCCGCGCTGGTACTGACGCAGGCGATCCAGCGAATCGTAGCCGCCCAGCGGCGTCTGGTCGTCAAACGGTTCGTAAAGATGGCTGCGGCTCTCGGCATGCAGCTCGCGCTCGTAGAGCTTGTTGCTCCCCTTGTCGAACACCGTCGTCTGACCAACCAAGGAAGAGGAGTTGTTGTAAGCGCCGCTGCCGCCATCAATGCCACCGGCCAGATATCGCTTGGTGATCATCCGCCCCGCGCCGTCGTAGCCGAGGCGATCGCTCGACTGATTGCCCCAGGTGGGCGAAGCCAGATCCTCCTGCATCGCCGATCGCGTCCGAGCATTGTTCAGGAAGCTCATGATCAGTCCATTGCCGAGCGTGCATTCGGCTACCCGGCTCGGCCCAAAGAACTCCCAAGCGGCAATGTCGGCCCCACCGGACGTTTCCTCGACCAGCGTGCGGCGATACAAGTCGTCGGTAACTGCTCAATAACCCCTCTGCGGCTGTGCGCAGTGGTGGGTGTGGCGGTGG
>CAYTGL010000120.1:0-3061 GCA_964437335.1 uncultured Chromatiales bacterium | reverse complement strand
GCCGTGTTGGTGCATTGCATGCACCCTACGCCTTCCGAGCCGGCCGTACGGCCATGGGTCCATCTTCGCCCTGCCGCGACTTCCGCCGGCCCTGAAAGGGCGCCACGCGACAGCCCAGGGCGCAGCCCTGGGAACGCATGTCGGAGGAACAAGCGAAGCTCTGAAAGAGCGGGATAACGAGGTGAATTTGTTCATAGCGCCCTTTCAGGGCTTCGGGACGTTAATGCAAAGGTTCCGCCGCGGAGGGCGGCCGGTCGGGGGCCGCGGGCTGGGCGCGCAGCTCGTCCAATTGACGGGTCAGTTCTTTGACGCTGGAGTCGTCGGCGTTGAGCTCGCGCGCTTTGTTCAGCCAATGGTCGGCCGCCTCCAGGTCGTCGCAGGCGGCGTGCGCGGCGGCCAGGGTCGCGAGGCGATTCGCCGCTTGGTGATCCGCGGTCGTATCGTCGACCTCCGCGCAGACTCTGGCGGCGATCTCCAGGGCGCGCGGGCCGTCGCGCCATGCGCCGCTTTTCGGCGACGCCAACATCCAGGCGAGGGCGGACTCAAACATCGTTCCGTTAGGAAGGTGTTCTGGTCCTTCCTTCGCGATCAGGAGTGGGACGATTTCCTCCATGAGGGCCAGCGCCTGCTCAACCGGGCCGATCTCAAAATAGGCCAAGGCCAAGTTGTACTTTAACTGAAGCGTCTCCAGTTCCCGACCGGGCTGATCGCGGCAGATCGCAATCGCTTCTTCATACACCCGCGCCGCTGCGGCCTCCTTCCCATTGTAAAGGAGAGCGCCGCCGTACTCGCACAAGGTCACGAGCGTGTCCAGGTGCCCGGGGCTAAGACGGTCTTTCTGCAGCCGAAGCGTTTCGTCGAAGAGCGCCAGCGACTCGTCGAGCCGCCCCACCTGAGCGTAGACCATGGCCAGACTGCACATCGTCTGCATTGTTCGAGGGTCGTGAGGACCATCGCGCTGCTTGCCAATTTCGAGCGACTGCTCCAAGAGCGGCAGGGCTTCCTGCCAACGTCTCAGGGCGTGGTAGGCGTTGCCCAAGTTGATCATCGCGATCAGGCCGTCGTCATGCTTCAGATAGTCCGCTCCCCATTTTGTCTTCGCACGCGCGAAACACTCCTCGTAAAGCACAAGCGACTTTTCGAACTCGCCGCTCAGACTGTAGGCATGTGCTAGATTGATCTTCACTTTGAGGATGAGTGAATGATCCTCGACAAGGCGCGCGCCGCCGAACTCGATCGCTTCCTCAAAAACTCGCACTGCGTCCTCATGCCTTTTCGCCACAATCAAAGCCCTCCCTAAGCCAAGCTGTGTGGCAATGGCATCTGGGTGGTCGGGGCCGAGTGCTGCATTGGTCAGCGGAACCACTTCTTCGAACAGTGCTAATGCGTCGTCGCTCCGCCCCGCGATTGTGTACACGGCGGCAAGGTGCGACATGGTTCGGCCCATGCGGTGCTGGTTGGGAATCGCCAGCCGCCGCTCGAGCTGGAGCGACTCCTTCAGCAGCGGCAAAGCGTCCGCCCAACGCCCCGACAAGTTGTAGGCCTCGCCCAAATTGCTGAGCGCGACGATCAAGTCCTCTTGCGTTTGGACGCCGGCGCCCCGTGCGGCCCGGGCGCGGGCGAGATCCTGCTGGTAGAACGGCAGGCTCTTCTCGAAATGGCCATCGGCGTGATAGCCTTCGGCCAGTTGCCGGGCGACGGTCCTCGCGTCTTCCTCGCCCAGGTGGGCCTTCGTCCGCTCGTAGGCGTCTTCGAGCAGGGCGAGCCCTTCGGCGTCGCGGCCGACGCCGCGGTAGCCATTGATCGCGAGACGGAGTGACGTTGAGATGGTTTGCGGATCATTCGGGCCAAGACGGGCCCGCTGCAGCTCCAGGAGTTGCTCGTACAGCGGGATGGCGTCCAGCGGCAGGCCGGCGCGGGCGTAGGACGTGGCCACCTCGCGAAGCAGCATCGCCTTGAGCTCCGGGTCGTCGGTGTACTCGCCGCGCAGCATGGCGGCCGCGCGGTCGAGCACTTGCTTCAACGTGACGTCGCGTCCGCCCTGGTCGAGCTTGCTTTGGAAGGCGCTGGTGAGGAATTCGAGCGTCGCTGTCGCCCGCCCGGCATGGAGCGTGGCCTTTCGTTCGCTCTCCTCGGCCTGCTCGCGCTGGGAAGCTTCGCGCTGGTACGCTCCGTTGAGAAGCACCGCGCTGCCGGCCGAGACGAGCGTCGCGGCCAACAGGAAACACGCCGCGGCCCGCACGGCGACCGGGTGCCGCCGCGACCATTTCACCACCTGGTCGCGGCGGGTGGGCGGGCGGGCCTTGATGGGCTGATCGGTCGCGAATCGCCGGAGATCGTGGGCCAGCTCCTGCGCGGTGGCGTAGCGCTGGGCCGGGCTCTTGCTCATCGCCTTCAGGACGATCGTCTCGAGGTCCGCGGGGATTTGCGGTTTCAGCTTCCGCGGGGCGGGCGGCTCGTCGAAGGCGATCTGACGCAGCAGCTCGTGGCGATCCCGGGCCGGGTACGCGGGCTGCAGGGTGAGCAGCTCGTACAGCGTGGCGCCCAGCGAGTACACGTCACTGCGGTGGTCGACCACGGCGCGCTGGCCGAGCGCCTGCTCGGGGCTCATGTAGCGGAGCGTGCCCAGCAGGTCGCCGGTCATCGTCATGCCGGCGTCGGCTTCGACGCGGGCCAGGCCGAAGTCGGTGATCCAGAGCTTGAGAGTGTCGTCATCACGCTCCGCGTGATGAAGTCTTGTAGCGCCTCGCGCGGAGGGACTGGTTTCATCTCGCGGAGCGAGATGACTACACTTGGCAGCTCGCGGAGCGAGATGGGTACATTCGACCAGCAGATTCGCCGGCTTGATGTCGCGGTGAAGGATGCCGTTGGCGTGGGCATGGTCGAGGGCTTCGGCGGCCTGGATCCCCAGCCGGGCGACCGTGCGGAAGTGTTCGCGCGGGTTGGGGTCGGGAAGGGTGGTGAGCAGCGCCTGCGCGTCGCGGCGCGTGTCAATTAAACCTCCGTTCCCGAATGGCACTTGAACTTTGTCTAACTCGTTCGCTGTTGAAATGATATGGAC
>CAYTGL010000119.1:0-3173 GCA_964437335.1 uncultured Chromatiales bacterium | reverse complement strand
CTGGCGTTCGGACCCGCATTGTGGCAGGCAAGGTCGCCTGCCCTACGGGGACTGATGCCGTTGCCGATCTGAGCGAAGGGTTTGATCAAGTCTGGACCAGTTATTTCAGTTCCTTCGACATAGCCTTCAGCGACTTTCAACAGGAACTGAATAGCGTTCGCGATACGTTCGCGCTGGAGCAATCCATCCATCAAACGGCACTCGACAATGCCTTGCGACTCTCTTCGCAAACAGCTTACGCCTTGCTATCGCAGGCCGACGAAGACCGCACCGAAGGCGAAATTACCGCCGCAGAAACCCGCGATGAAGCGATCACGCAGGCAATCTCCGCTTGGGAAACATTCCTGACGGAAAGCCAAGCTGAGTTAACGGAGGATCTGGCAGCGGCCGCCGCGGCGCTCGTACAGGCGCTCATCAACAACGCCGTCATGGCGCAAACCGGCGACCCAGAGGGATCCGCACTCGGTCTAATCGACCTCGAACCGCTTTGGAGCGAGGTCGTTTGGGCGGCCTGGAAGGAGTACCAGCAGTCGAACCTTGCCGACGTCAGGTCGCAACGGGATGCTCAAATCAACGCCTTCCAGAGCTACAAAGTGGCGGCGGTCCAGGCGGAAGCAGGTCAAGTCAACCAGGGAGTGCTCGCCGCTCAGCAGCAGGCGGCCAGCTGGCTCGTCATTGCGGCCAGCAACTTCCGGCGAAGTGAGTTGGCGGATCGTGTCGCGGCCGCGGTCGCGGAGCTGCAGGACGACTACGACGAAACGATTCCCAAACCTCGGTCCGACTATGCCAATGTCCGCCCCTTACGTCCACGCACCGCAACCGAAGAACTAAATGACATCTGGGAAGGCTATAAGGATGGTTTCACGGCCGGATTGAACCGCAAGTTCCGTCATTGGTGGGGAGGCTACGAGGCCTACGAGGTAGACGAAGGATCCGGCTATTACATTGGCGGCTTGGCCTACGGCACGGTTTCCTTCGTGGTGTTGTCGATCGTTGCCACTCGTGGAGCGGGCGTTCCCGCTGCAATCGCGAACTACACCAGAATGATTGGGGGTATCTCTACGACGCTCGCCGGCTACAATATTCTCACCGGACAGGCGGATAAATGGGACTACCTCGATGTGGCAATGTCCCTCCCTGGCGCGGTGGGCGGAGCGTTCAAACTCGGCAAGACGGCGGCGCATTGGGCGAGGGGTGCAAGGGGTGCAGGGCAAGCTGCAGGATTGGGGATTGTCAATAATGGCTTTCGCTTGAGAATGCATGCGGGCCTCGAATTTTCATTCGAGCTAAAGAGCACCAGGTATTTCACTAACAACTTCGATGATGTTGCCGACCTTGGAAAACAAGCGGTGGAATATCGAAAACGCCTCGAAAGTGTAGCTGGTAGACTGGGAATGGCGACCGACCGAATACGGAAAGCAAACATTGCCGTTGTTGAATATGTCGATGAGCTTGGAAACCTTCAGGTTGTTAGGAAGATAAGCGGTCGATTGGGCCATGCTGAAAAGAGAGCAATTGACGTGATCAAGCGAAGGCTGGGCGATAACTTTTCTGAGAACTCAATCACGCGCATTTACTCCGATCTTAGCCCGTGCAAGGCAGGCGGCTGCACCCTACTGATCAAGAATAGCACGTCGTCAACTTTAAAGATCGGCTGGCTTACAGATCTCTTTTCAAAAAAGAAGGGAAGTACATGGCCATTTTAGACTACAGCCACCCAGTTAAAGTTGCCCCCCGATGCCAATTTGGTGGAATTGAGAACGAACTCGCCGTACTATGCACCGCAAACTCCGTTGCAATGTTGAATGTAGCTGACTTCGCTGCTGTAGATCGAAAGGACTATCCCAGCTCTCGAGTTCTTGACGCAATTCTAACAAACGGGATTGTGTGGGTCTTGCTTGAAACCAACAGCAGTATAGCCATCGAATTGCTGCGAGATACTAACTTTAACGATTCGACAACTCAGAAAATGAACATTAGTCTGTCGGACCAAGTTAACCGCTTGTATAAACTTGATGATGCTGTGGTCGCCACTGGAACGAATGCGAGAAGGTCGGCGATGGTAACGAAATATGGGAACCAGAACATTCCTATTTCACAGGTTGCTTCACTGCAGGCATTACCAGATAATCTGCTGGGAGTCGTGACAGGGATTTACGGCGCAGGAGCAGTACTGAAGATATTCAGGATCTGCGAACGATCTGGACGGCTAGAAGAACTTGCCGAGGTTTCATTACGCGACATCCTGATTGCTAAACAAATCGAAAATAATATACACATCGTGAGTACTGACAACGAGCGGCTTTATTGTTCCCGGCTCGACGTACCTCACAAACGTCTAGATGCAGACGTACAACTTCATGGTGTTGAATGTACGTTCCTGGGGGATCGCTGCAAATTGCTGGGCAATGCGGCCGGATTTTTTGGTTATCCATTGCGTGAGTTCTCCGGCCTAGCCGGAATCAATGTTCAGAAGGCAATGATTGATTTCCAGGTTGACTTTGGTTGCCGCGCATATGATATAGCCTGCTACGAGTTTGATGATCGCGTGTGCGTCTGTTATGTTGACGAAAGTGGAATTGGAGCGAGTTACACAGCGCAAACAAAATTGGACGGTAATATAGGCATTTCATGTGCGTTAGATTATGCGTCGTTAGGAGAGCTGGATCTAAATGGTAACGAAAGTGTCGCGGACGAAGAGAGAAACTTGCGTCTAAAGAAGCTTGGGCTCTAATATCATGCGGTCGCGAGGCGTGCCACACGCCCAGTTGGGCGCGTATTGCTCCATCCCCGCCCAGTAGCCGTAGGGTAGGCATTCTGCCTGCCACAATGCGGTTTGAAGCGTTAATCACGCGGCACGTTGCACTCGGGGCTTCATCGGCCACATTACCCGCCCACGGATGTGGCAATGTTGTCAAACTGCCGATGGTCACCTTCCGGACATTGGTGGCGCAACCCTCAATAGTTCCATGGAAACGCCTGAAAGACGATACATTGAGTCACTTAAGTACCCCGAACGGACCGGTATTCCGGCAGAGACCGCATTGGCTAAATTGCGACATGTGACGGGACAGGACTTTGGGTACGACGCCCAAGCCTGGGAGGATTGGGCGAAGTCCCCGTAGGGCAGGCATTCTGCCTGCCACAATGCGGGTGGAACGCGTAACACGGTC
>CAYTGL010000118.1:0-3236 GCA_964437335.1 uncultured Chromatiales bacterium | reverse complement strand
CAGACCACGACTACCAAACCGATGAGGACTATGAATACGACGAAAACGGTAACCCAGTTGGGACCGGCTACACCGTCGGCGACAACAATCAGGTCACCTCCGATGGCACCTACAACTATGAATACGACGACGAAGGCAACCGCACCAAGCGCACGGAAATCGCCAGCGGCGACTACATCGTATACGGCTGGGACCATCGCAATCGCTTGACGTCGGTGTCCTTCTACGACGATCAAGACACGCTGCTCAAACGCGTCGAGCACGATTACGATATCTGGAACCGCTGGATCGAAAAGCGAGTCGATGATGACGGCGACACGATCGTTGACCGGTCCGAGCAGTACGTCTACGATGAACAAGGGAAGTTCGATCCGGCCTCGGCAACCATGCTATACGAATTGGCCGCAAGGTTCGAAGAAGGCTCTTTGGCAAATCGCTATCTCTCCGGTCCCGAAATCGACCAAACCCTGGCCGATGAGAATCTTGACCTGGATGAGGTTTTCTGGCTGCTGGGAGACAACCAGAATTCAACCCGCGACATGGCGGTGTACGATGATTGCGAAGACGAAACGACCATCGTCAACCACATCAAGTACGACAGCTTCGGTGAAATCACCAGCCAAACCGACGACGACTTCCAGCCGCTGCAAACATTCCAGGGCCGAATTCTGGATGAGGACACTGGGCTGATTTATCTCCGGGCGCGGTGGTTTGATCCCATTGTTAGACAGTTCATCGGTCAAGACCCCAAGGGCTTTGACGCCGGGGACACCAATTTAGGGCGTTTTGTGGGAAATGGGCCTACGAATGGGTCTGATCCCAGTGGTTTGTTTGAGGAAGAGGGACGCGGAGGGACGGCGGGAGGAGTTATAAAGAACATCGGACGTGGGATATCCGATGCGATGACAGGGGACGCGGTAGATGCACCGCCAGTAAATGATTTCAAAAATCTCCCTCAAGGTGCAAGTACCATCCTGATTACTGTAAACGGCATGTCCAACACGCCGGAAGACGCCCAAAAAATGCACGATTCTATCAAAGCATTTGGCATGCTCGACCCCAATGCGCGATGTATTGCTTGGAACCCTAAAGGAGGTGATATCGGGCAAGCCGTTCTTGAGGAGGCGGATTTGTACACCTACGCATCTGAAAGGTTGGCGAAGGAATTAAAGAATGCAATAGCGGCTCTTCGCAAGAATGGGGCCAAAAAGCCGCGAGTTATCGTCGTTGCCCACAGTCAAGGCACAAAGATTGTCCAAAGAGCTGTGCAACGGCTCAGTCCAGCGGAAAAGCGACTAATTCATTTCTACGGAAACGGCGGGCAACAGTTTATCTCCCGTGAAGAAGGACTAGGTTCGGCCGTGAACATTGTCGCCGAAAACGACCCTATCCGGAATGTTCAGGGGCTAAAGCGCGCCGGTCGAATTGCTACCCAGGCAATTCGGCCGAAACAAACTTTTGACGTTTACATAATTCCCGGTGACGGCCATAACTTTCTGAAGTACTACAGCAAGTGCTACTCAGATACAGGTTCGGGTCAGATGACTTTGCCGGCAGGATGGAAGCACAAAGTAATCCATTAGAAACGTAGGATCGAGGATTACCATTGCCTTGAGGTGTAGATTGACGGGCTCTTCCGGCGTGCTTCATTTGGAATAGAGTTGGCCATGTTGGGTTTACCCCTATTCAACCGGTATGGAGCGATGGATGTAGGCCGCCTTTCATTTTGCTTAACAGGAGAGATCAGCGGCCATTGAGGCTGCGACACTCGGCCATAGCGGGCTAACCTATGCCGTCTCGGCTACTGGGTATCGATTTTAGAACGAACCGCAGTGGTCTTAAAGAAGTTAACTGCCCAGGTGATCTGCGTCGGGACGTACGCATTTGCGGATTCTTGTATGACTGCGCGATTTCGTCGAGGGCCATTGTCATTTTACTTGCAATCACGTTCCGATGCGTCAGGAGGGCGTCATGGTCGTTTCAGATGTTTTGGCCGTATTTTGTAGATTCGTATGTGCAAGCTCATGTTGTTTAAGTCCTTTCGACGTGAGAGACTCGTTGCCGAAACGTACCTCTCCCATCCCGCTTGTGTTGCATTTTCAAAATATATTTAATGTATTTCCGATGATTAACAAGCGGGTAGTGCCTGAATGTTCTTGGGGGCCAACGATGAATGAACCATCTATCATTGTAACCAGGCAAGATCCTAACAACGACGTCGTAGAGGAGCACAGTGCGATGTCGAAGCCCCCAGCGTTATTGTCATCCCCCTTTACGGCAGGCATGGCGAAGACGGCGCAAGAAGCGTTGGCTAAGTACTTGCAGAAGCCCATAGCGGTCAAGTCAAGTATTGGGATGCGGGTCATACTCATTCCGCCGGGCAAATTCCTGATGGGAAGAGATCGACTCAAAGCTGACGCATTCGATGGTGAAGAATCGGTAAAGGTCGAGATCACCGTTCCGTACTACATCGGCAAGTTCGAGGTGACCCAGGCGGAGTTCAAAACAGTTATGGGACGTAACCCCAGCTTTTTCTCCATCGAACCCGGCGAGGAGGACGATCCGCAAATTAGTACGCTTAACTTTCCCGTCGAGATGGTGTCTTGGGATGCCGCCAACGAATTCTGCCAGAAGCTCAACGAAATAGAGCAGAAGGCTGGCACTCTTCCCACGGGCTGGCGATACAGTCTGCCCACTGAAGCTCAATGGGAGTATGCCTGTCGAGCGGGAACAACGACCGAAACGTCATTTGGGGACGATCTTTCGAGTATGCACGCAAACTTTGACGGGAACAGCCCTCTGAATAACGGCAAGGTGGGACCTTACATAGAACGAACCGAAAAAGTCGGCAGTTATCCGGGAAATCAGTTTGGCCTGCACGACATGCACGGCAATGTCAGCGAATTATGCCTTGATCAATACATCAAAGATTTGCCAGGCGGCGTGAATCCAGTCTTCAAACCGGCTTTTCGATTCCCGAGGCAATACACGGAAAGAGGAGGGAACTGGTATTTTCCCGGATCGGATGCAACTTCCTACGCCCGTTTCCCGCTCCCGCCGGAAGAAAGATCGAGGTTAAGGGGATTTCGAGTCGTACTTAAGCCAGCCAGCCTGAGGGCGATACTACCTTCTCCATCGGCTAAAGGGTAAGCGAATGTAGGGCAGGCATTCTGCCTGCCATAATGCGTGTTGGAGCGAGTGTAGGGTGGTAAGCGTTCGGGCAACCGTGTTCCTTC
>CAYTGL010000117.1:0-3317 GCA_964437335.1 uncultured Chromatiales bacterium | reverse complement strand
GGGGGACTACAGATTTTTTACGTCCGAAGGGTTTGGGTCGATAGCCCAGGTTATTATAAATAGCTGTTACTACCTGTGTGGGTTCGGTGCACTGGCGGATGCGGATTTGTTGCCCCCACTGGTTTTCCATGGTGGTGGTTACTGTTTTTTGTGTGTTCATGATGCGCACAATATCTTTCCAACAGGTGCTGATGCCTTTTTGTTTCAACTGATGCCGAACTGTATTCACTACCCAATAAGCCTGCAATCCCAGATGCAGGTGTGCCATGGCCGCTTTATCTGTTTTATGATAAATGGGGCGCAGGCCAAGGTCGGTTTTGAGGGTGCGGAAAGTGGCTTCTATTTCGCGGATAACATTATATACCGCCCACTGGGGCGCCTCATTGTTTTGCTCAAGCGTGGTGCGTAGCAAATACCTGCCTTCTTTGGTTGGTTTTGATTTTTGTTTCCAGATGATTTCGGTTACAATGCCTGTTTTATCCACTTTCGTTTCAATATCGTAGTGCCTGTGTATACTGCTGTATTTGGCTTTTAACCTGCCGATGCGTTCCCATACTTTCTGTTGTTTTTTAATGCCGCTTTTCTTGGCAAGGCTTTCTTTTAGTTGCTCCAGCCCCTGTTCAAAACGCCGGGCAAACCGGCTGTTCATGTCAGGCTCCTTAAGCGCTTTGGCCGGGCTGCTTACTTCTATCCACGTATCGCTACTACCCGTTACCTGCGCCGCTTTTAGTGTAATGGCTTGTTCTTTATTGTCTTTTACAACAACAGGTGTAACAGCGGCATCTACACTATATTTTTTCATGCCCGAGCGCGATACGCACATATAACCGTACCCTTTTTGTTTGAGTGTTTGCAGGTTATCTTCGGTAGCAATGCCTGCGTCCAGCACCACTATTTGCTTTTGCTCTGTGGCAGTGCTGCTGTTGCCCGATAGCTTATCAATGATTTCAACCAATGTTTTGCTATCGGAGATATTGCCTTCAAAAATTTGCGAGTACTTCAAAAACCCTTCGGGGTTCACTACTACAGCCAATACCACCAGTTTGGCATCGCTACGTTTTTCTTTGCTTCTGCCATACTTTGCCATCCCGCTGGTGCGCATGCTGCCTTCAAAATAAGTATTGGTTAAATCATAAATAATGATTTTATCTTCAATGCCAAACAGTTCATTTGTAGTTGTACTTAAATGCTTTTCCAAAGCATCTTTTATAGAAAAAAGTTGATGGCTGGTTTGATAAAGGTTGTCTTTGGTGATTTGTGCTGCGGGGTAATTTGTCAGTTCACACACGGCACTGTTTTCTTTTATCCAGCAAGCTGTTCTCAACTCCGATGCAGGATACGCCGCGCGGCTGATGATGTGGGTAAACGACAGATTGATTTGCACTTCCGGCCATTGGCAATCGTCTTGCAAAAAATCTTTTAGTTGAAGTTGATTCAATGCTTGCAGGCAAAGCCATTCTGCTCCCGCTTCGCGTACATCTTTATTTTTTACCGAATCCGTATCAATGGGCTGTATGTCTTTGCCGGCGGCTATATCAAGGCGTTGTTTTTCTTTTATCTGTTCAAAAAAATGTCGGGCCAATGCTTCTGCTTCAGGCTCAGGTACAAAGAGGCTTTGTGTACCGGTGCAGTGCTGTGCTGCCAAATCACCCAGGCGAATGGAAAGGTTTCTTTTTTGTTCCACATCGGGCAGTGTTTCCTATTTGCCAGGATGGAGAATCGTTTGGTGGCGAATACCGTCAACACAGCGGTAGCTTTCTGCCAGCCGGTATTGTACTACCCGATGGCTGTGTCTTGTATATCGCTTTGATGAACAATACGCAAAACTCCCGAACCCGTACCAAACTTTCAACACAACGCAGGGGGACTACAAGCCGGTTTCGGAAAATTATCTGTTGAAAATCAATATGAGGCGAATCCTGATAACTGCATCCTTTAACAGTATTCGCCTCATATTTTAACATTTGACGGAAAATGGGCTGCAATGTGGGGTAGGCCGCGTTTGTCAGTCAGCCGATTGGATAAAGTGTCTTTCGGGAAGCTTTTCCTTTTGGACAGCACTACTATCCGGCTGTTTTCTGATGTGATGAATGGTGTGGGGCGCAATCCTAAAAATGAAGACAAAAAGAAAGGCCGCCTGGAGGTTCATATGTTGGTAGAGGCCCATTCGGACACACCGGAATTTGTGCGTATCAGCGAAGCCAAAAGCCACGATAAACACTTTATCAAATACCTCACATTACCAAAGCACAGTATGATTGTCTTTGACAGGGCGTACAATCACTACCTGCAATTCGCCCGCTTTACTCAAAATGAAATTTCGTTTGTGTGCCGTTCGAAGAAAAATGCCGTATATGAAGTAATGGACGAAACTTTTTCGCATATGCTGAACGGGAAAAGAACCGCGCGTATTCAGGGAAGAACACATCCACCTGAATCACAAAGAAGATAAACAGGACAAAAAATATGCCTGAGAAAACTCTTTGTGCTATGCTTTTACAGACATTATCGGAACATTTCGTATTAAAAAATAAACATGATTTTCATCTGCGCCAATTTCAATGAAAAATAGTTCAAACTACTCTCAATACCTTTACACTCTTCTAATAAACTCTTTTCAAAAACAAACGGTTTCAACTCAATAATTGAAACCGTTTGGTATCTATATTCTGTTTCTCTCTTATTCTGTATTTCTTATTCTTCGTCCGAATTTATATCTGCGTTTTCTTCACCTTCATTCATTTCTTCTTCTGCTTCCTGCTCCTGTATTCTCGCAATTGCCGCTATTTCATCTCCCTCATCCAGATTGATCAGCTTCACACCTTGTGTGGCACGACCTGCTTCGCGAATCTTCGAAACATTCATACGGATGGTAATGCCTGATTTACAAGTGATCATCAGATCATCGGTTTCATCTACTGCTAACAAGCCTACCAAATTGCCGGTTTTATCAGTTACATTAATGGTTTTAACTCCTTTACCGCCACGGTTGGTAATGCGGTACGCCAATTCATATTTCTGCTCATTTCCTTCCATATCTTTTAGCGTAATGAATTTACCTTCTTCCATAGTTTCATCGGTTACTAATCGTAAGAATGGAGTACGTTTACCCAATCCTTTTTCAGAAACTACCAAGATCTGTTTGTTCGTAGCATCTTTAGCCACGCAGATCATTCCAATTACTTTGTCTTTGCCATTGAGCGTATCTATCCCAAATACACCTATCGCACCGCGACCTGTCGCACGCACTTTATCTTCGGGGAAGCAAATAGCGCGACCACTGTTCACAGCCATCATAATATAGCTTTCTCCATTGG
>CAYTGL010000116.1:0-3329 GCA_964437335.1 uncultured Chromatiales bacterium | reverse complement strand
CCGACGCCGGCTACGGCCACTTCTCGCCGACCGGCTCGCACAGCACGGCCAATGTTCCCAGTCGTAAGGGACACGCGGGCCGGCAACTCCGCGCGGGCTGGTTCAGCAATCTCAAGAGCTACAACCTCTTGGACAACCTCATCGAGCAAGACATCGACGCCACCGGCTCGCATCCAGATCACCTCGTCACACGCTATCGATATGACGCGAATGAAAATCTCATCAAAATCATTCAGCCGGAAGAAAACACCGTCGAGTACGACTATGACGAACGCAACCTGCGGATCGCCACCCAGGTCGGCGACGCGCCCAACACGCCGGCCATCAGCATCACGGCCTACGATGGCAACGGGAATATGCTGCAGCAGATCGGACCCGCGGCCCGCGGCGGGTCCGGCAACCACCAAACGGTGACGATCGACGACGCCTTCGGCTCGGCCTCGCAACTGGTCCACACCGGCGACTTCGCCCTCGAAAATATCTATGACGGGTTCGATCGGGTCATCAGCGCGATCGACGCCATCGGCAACGTGGCGGAAATGGCCCACGATCCCGATGGCCGCGCGGTGGAAAGCACTCTTCAAGGCCCGATTGGCGGGGCCACCCCCACCAACCGCGATGGAACGAACAACGAAAATTTATCGGCATCCAGCGCCCGGTTCGACGAAGCTGGCCGGCAGTACGAATCGCAGCAAAACGTGTTCCTGGCCACGGGGACTACTTTACCTTCCAGCCGCACTGTCACCCACACCGGCGGCGGCCTGGCCACCAACTCCACCGCCAACAACCACACGGGCACCGTCACGCTCACCACGGGCGGCGATTCCTACGTGCTGGCGCGCACGGTACATGACCGCGCCGGGAGAACCATCGAGGAGATTCAAGACAACGCGGCGGTGGCGCAAATCGAATACGACGGCGCCAGCCGCCAAATCAAAATCACCGACGCCCTGGGCAACATGGTGGAAAATCAATACGACGCCAACAACAACGTGATCCACACCACCAGTGTTCAGAAATGCACCATTACTTCGCCCACCGTCGCCGATGAAATTTTCCGAGCGGCGATGCAATATGATGCCTTGAATCGCTTGGTGGTGCAGGCTCAACAGGGCGCTGACGGCACCTTGGATACCAACTTTGCAACAGCGCCAAATGACAGCGAAGCCCTGTTTACCCGCTTCGGTTACGACTCCCGCAGCAATCTAACGCTTGTCATCGACCCCAAGGGGAACAGCATCGTCACCGTCTACGACGGGGCGAACCGCCCCATTCAAACCCAGCAGCACCTCCGCGAAAAGGGCCAGGGAGATGCTCCGCCGGAGCCCGACAGCACGTTCCTGGCCTATGGCGGCGCTTCCATCACCACGACAACCCTGTACGATGGAAATAACAATGTTCGCCAACTCATCGACGACAACGGGAACATCACGTTGTGGGTATACGACACTCTCAACCGGCAAACGGTCATGCAATTCCATGACGGTTCAACGAGAATGAACGTCTACGACGAAGCGTCGGATGTCGTAATCTACACCGACGAGAACGGCTCGGTTTTTACCAACATCTTCGACGCGGTAGGGCGAAAAACCAGCGTTTCCATCACACTGGCTTCCGGCGTGGTCGGCACCACGGCGCAAGAGTTCGAGTACGACGGCATTGGCCGGCCGACGTTTTCTCGCGATTCCGTCAGCGCCGTCGATGCGGATGCCGCGTTGGTTTACGATTCCCTTTCGCGCGTGCTGGAGGACTCGCAAACCTTCGGCGGCAACACGCGAAACGTCACGAACGAGAAGTTCACTTCGTTCCCGATGACGCAATTCGCTTTCCCCACCGGCCGACAGACCACAAGCACGTTTGACGCCCTATATCGCCGCATCGAGGTAGCCAACACCAGCGGCTCGTCCATCGCCAAGTGGCAGTTCTTCGGACAAAACCGCGTGGCCGAAGTCGAACTTGGCAATGGGCTGATCCAGACAAACATGAACAACGCGCGCACTCGCTCCGCGCGGCAGGAAGGCATCGCCTCGCCGACCTGGGGCAATCAATCCAGCGACCGGCTTGGTTACGATGGTTCTGGCCGGATGATCGCCAAGCGCTTCTTGGCCGGCGGAATCAATGGCGGAACCCACGCCTACAATAATACTTCGTCGGTTGTGGGACAGACAACGGCGTTCGACAAGGGAAGCAACAAGCTCTATGAACGGGCTTTGCACGCCGAGTCGCGCTCTTGCCTGTACGAACCGTTCGATGACCAGACGCCGCTGGGCGGTTATGATTCCTTGGACCGACTCAGACAGTATCAACGTGGAACCCTGTCCAACACCGGAGGGCAAGGCAACGCAGGCGGCGGCAGCGTTGTAACGCAAATCAGCCTGCCGGGCGCGGATGAATCGCGCCGTTATGATCTAGATGGCCTGGGCAACTGGCATCGAACCGTGTTCACGCCCGTCGGCGATAGCGAAGTGGACGAACTGCGGCAACACAACGGCTTGAACCAAATCACTACTGTGAATGATGGCTCAGGCAACATGCCGTTCAGTTACGACTTGAACGGAAATGTTTTGAACGATGGCATCCGCGCGTACGAATGGGACGCATTGAATCGCCTGAAGAAGGTTTACAAAGACCCGAATGGAACGCCAACGATAATTGGGGCTTACGATTATGACGCTTTGCATCGAAGAATCCGCAAGATCATCTCCAACAACGGCCTGTCGGGAACCATCGCGAACGGCACGACGGATTTCGTTTACAACAGCAATTGGCAGTGCGTCGAGGAACGGGACGGCTCGAACGATCCCACCAAACAATACGTTTGGGGTACTTACATCGACGAGTTAATTCAGCAGCGAGTGGACATCAGCGGAACGCCCGCTGATGAACACCCCCTGCAAGACTTGCTCTACCGCACCATGGCGCTCACGAACAGCAGCGGCATAATTGTTGAAGCTTACGACTGCGACGCCTACGGCAACACGCTGATCTTTGACGCCGTAGGAACCGGTGGCAACTGGTGGGCTGACGATGCCAGCCAGACGGAAGAGCCCATGTGCGATTTCATTTTCACTGGACAAAGGCTGGATCCCGAGAGCATGGGCTACCAGTATCGCGGACGGTACTACATTCCCAACTGGGGAAGATTTCTATGTCGCGATTATTTTAAGGGTGTAAATCTATACGCCTATAGTCTGCTAAACCCTATGCGATATACGGATCCTTCTGGTCTGACGGTATATGACATGCGATGCATAAACTTAGCAACCGGAGCCCGCTCTAGCCCTTAACCAAGCATAGCCGGCGTCGGCTTTTTCGTTGAAGGTGTAAAA
>CAYTGL010000115.1:0-3371 GCA_964437335.1 uncultured Chromatiales bacterium | reverse complement strand
GTAAGCGGTGGACTCGATCCACTTTTCGTCGCTTTCGTGATTTTCGTGGTTCCAACCACAACGACCAGTGCCATATCCTGGGCCGCTTCTCCCCCGCCTGGTGCGACATCGGCTTCTGGTCGAAGCAGCGGCAGGCGTTTTCGTGGCACTTCGGGCAGATCGAGTCGACGGCCCGGTGGACGATCCTGCTGGACGCGGGCGGCAAGCTCGTGATCGACGAGCTGGACATGCAGACGGGCTGCTCGATAGGGCTATTCGTGCGGGGCAGCGATTTCCACCAGGGCGTCGGCCCGGACGAGACGCGGATCAACTACATCAACATCGACGAGACGGCGCCCGACAATTGCCTGCTGGTGAAGACCGACTCGAACCACACCGGCATGTACGACCCCATGACGGGCGAGATCACCACGGACGTCATCCACTCCGTCAAGAAGAATGAGGTGGTTCGCGTCATGTGGTCCACCGGTTCGCGGTCGGGCGTGAACGTCACCGCCGTCGACGACACGACGATCACCATCAGCGGCGGGACCGGCGGCGACGCCTTGCCGGGATCGCCGACGGAGATGACGGTCGTCCGCTACTCGGCCACGAGCACGATCATCGGCGCGGCCCATGTTCATGGAACTCGCGCGAGCCAGTCGCGAGGTGACAAGATTTACCTTTCCGTGGGATCCGACTTCGATGCCTCGCCGCGGAGTATTTCTGGACTCTCCGGCTTTGACCTGAGCGCCCTGGCCCTCGGCGACTATGTTGAAATGTACGACGAGATGGGCGCCGACCCTGACTATCCCGTCTTTGTGGGCAAGATCGCCGTCATCAGCGACGACCCCATGGACATCAACGATTCGATCAGGCTTGAGACGGACGTGTTCTACGGCACGCTGCCGAGTACTTCGAACAACCGTTGGAAGATCGTGGTCTACCGGCCGTCGAACGAGAAGCCGATTTTCTCGTTCAAGAACACGTACGGCTACCACCGCATCAACAACCTGCGACGGGGGTACGGCCGGATGGTGCGCGCCCAAGGGGGGACCTCGACGCATCCGGTGCGGACGATTTTCGACGGAGTCGTGCTCCGCGATCGCTCGCGCGACGCCAATGGCACTGCGTACGGACCGACATGGCTGTATGGCGGTCCGTACTCTGCAAGCACATCGACAACCAGCGCCATAGCACTTGCCATTGCCATGCTCTACACGACCGACTCCGACGGCTGGGTCGAGGGCCAACTGACGAAGGCCTACGAAGAGCCCAGTTCGCTCGAACATGGCGGAAAACGCTATCAGAATTTCTCCTGGCGCGGCCAGCTTAACGGCGCGGGACCGTTTAGCTCCGTGGAAATCGACGTATGGTAAGCACTCTGGTCAGCCGGATGCCCCAACTCGTTGGAAAGCAAATGGCACAGAGCTCGACGCGCTTATCGTGGCATCGACGAAAAGAGTAGCAACGTGCGCAGGAACTTCGTACTTATCTCAAAGCAGAGGAAGTCATGAACGCGTCAATGCTCATTCGTGGATTGTCCCATGCCATGATCGGCACAATCTTGGGAATTGTTGGCACTGCGCCCGCGTCGGCAGCAACAATTTATGCGCAATGGACATTTGAGGGCAGCCAGCCCACCTCGGCCGGACCACATGCCCCCGAGGTCGGTGCCGGGACGGCGTTCGTCTTCCATCAGGGAGACTCGGTTTATAGTAGTCCGAGTGGCAACGGATCGGAGCATTCATTTAGCTCCACCGGATGGGCCGTTGGCGATTACCTCCAATTCAACTATCCCCACCCGGTGGGTGGCGCCGGCTTCTACCTTCGCTTCCGTTTTGACATTGCGAGCAACGCCGCGGACCCGCCGGTCTTCTTGGTGCAACGAAGCAGGAACGGCGAAGGCTTCCAGACGATCGAGTCGAGCGTTAGGAAGTCAGATGCTCCGCCCAATATTCCCTGGAGCCCCTCGACGCGTCAGGTTGTCTATTCGTACACCCTCTCGCAATTTTTATCCGCTAACTCGATCTCTTTCCGGCTCCTATGCAACGATGCGCCTTTTCCCATTTCTCAGGATATCAATGTCCGGGTGGACAATGTGATCATTGAACGCGTTCCGGAGCCGGCCACGGGCCTGCTGGCGGCATGCTTTCTTGCGTGCGCCGCTGCGCTTCGGCGTCGCTAATCGCGGCCCTGGGAGTTCACTTCATGGGGAAGCAGGGCGCGACCAATGCCGAGTTGCTCGAGGACGACGATGGAGCGCTGTATCCCTATGCGAATCCGCTGGAGGCGCACCCCGACGAGGACCGCTGCCGCTATGCGATCCGCGTGCGCAGCGAGAATGAAAACTTCGGCAACGGCAAGGGCGTGTTCCCCCGCGGGCTCGCCACGCACCTGTTTCAGGTGGGCATTCTCGCCGACGACAATCCGGCCTTCCCGAATCACAACGACCAGTGCCATATCCTGGGCCGGTTCTACCCGGCGTGGTGCGACGTCGGCTACTGGTCGAAGCAGCGGCAGGCGTTTTCGTGGCACTTCGGGCAGATCGAGTCGACGGCGACGTGGACGATCCTGCTGGACGCCGGCGGCAAGCTGGTGATCGACGAGCTCGACATGCAGACGAGTTGCATGGTGGGCCTGTTCGTGCGGGGCAGCAGCGCCTCGACCGGCACGGGGCCGGACGAGACGCGGATCAACTACATCAACGTCGACGAAACGGCGCCCGACAATTGCCTGCTGGTGAAGATCGACTCGAATCATACGGGCAACTTCGTGTCGAGCGGAACGAATGAAGGCACGATTACGACCGACGTCATCCACTCGGTGAAAAAGGACGAGGTGTTTCGCGTCACGTGGTCCGGCGGCTCGCGGTCGCGCATGAAGGTTACGGCCGTCACCGACACGACCATCGAGATCGCGGATGGACCCATGCCCGCCGGCGATCCGCTGCCGACGATGGGCTCGACGCCGATGACGGTGCATCGCTCCTCGTCCACGAGCACGATCATCGGCGCCGCCCATGTCCCCAGCAAGCGCGCCAGCCGGTCGCGCGGCGAGATCATTTACAAGTCCAACGTCGCCGACTTCGACGGCTCGACGCTCATTTCGGGGCTTTCCGACGGCGACCTCTCGCCGCTCGAAGAAGGCGACTACGTCGAAATCTACGACAACGACGCGCTTATGAACGTGCCGTACCATCGTCCCGTGTTTGTCGGCAAGATTCACACGTCCGACGACATGATGGATACGATCACGCTGACGGGGGACAACTTCTTCGGGTCTTTGCCGGACGACGAGAACGACCGCTGGAACATCGTGGTCTATCGTCCTGCGTACGAGACGCCGATCTTCTCGTTCAAGAACACCTACGGCGTGCACCGGATCAACAA
>CAYTGL010000114.1:0-3374 GCA_964437335.1 uncultured Chromatiales bacterium | reverse complement strand
GCCGGGTAGCTATGTACGGAAGGGATAACCGCTGAAAGCATCTAAGCGGGAAGCCCCTCCCAAGATGAGGTCTCACTGGACCTGCAAGGTCCCTGAAGGGCCGTCCAAGACCAGGACGTTGATAGGCTGGGTGTGGAAGCGCGGTAACGCGTGAAGCTAACCAGTACTAATTGCCCGTGAGGCTTGACCATATAACACCCAAGCGGTTTGTTATGGTCGGCAAGAAAATGCAATAACTCTGCCTGAGACAACTTTCAAGTTATTGACCGCAAGGTCATGCCAGTTTCCCTGGCGGCCATAGCGAGCGGGAACCACCCGATCCCATTCCGAACTCGGAAGTGAAACTGCTCTGCGCCGATGGTAGTGTGGGGTTTCCCCATGTGAGAGTAGGACACTGCCAGGGTTCTATCCGAAACCCCGCGGATCGAATGATCCGCGGGGTTTTTTTATGTTTTAATTGTCCTCATGGATGTTCTGATCACAGGCGCCAATCGCGGCATCGGCCTTGGATTCGTCAGGCATTATCTTGATGCCGGTTGCGAGGTTTGGGCCTGTTACCGGCGACACCCCGGCGAGCTGGCCAGCCTTGAAGACGGGCGCCTCCACCTCGTGCAGTGGGACGTGCGCAAGGCGAAGCCTGACGGCGGCGCCTTGCCCGAGCGCATCGACTGCCTGATCAATAATTCCGGTATCTATGGCCCGGACGGCGACGGCCAGTCACTCGAGCAGATCACTGCCGAAGACATGCACGATGTCTTCGACGTCGATTGCGTCGGCCCGCTCAGGGTCGTCCAGTACCTGCTTCCGCGCCTGGTCCGCGCACGCGGCACCGTTGCGAATCTCAGTTCGAAGATGGGTTCTTCTGGCGACAACAGGAGTGGCGGCTGCTATGCCTATCGGGCTGCGAAGGCCGGCCTCGTGATCATCTCGAAATCGATGGCACTCGACCTCGCTTCGCGCGGCGTGCGCGTCATCACTTTGCATCCGGGCTGGGTGCGTACCGATATGACGGATCACTCCGGCCTGATAGACGTCGAGACCTCGGTGCGCGGCATGGCGAGGGTCATCGAGTCGAGCGGGGATTATGCGCCAGGCGCGTTTGTTGCGTTCGACGGGAAAGAAGTGCCGTATTGAATGGGATCAGGCCTTGCGGGCCTGATCCTGGCAACGTCTGTCAGCGGGCGGACTTGTCGATAGGTAATTCGAGGTTGTTCCAGATCGTGAGGGTCGCCTGGGACTGGTTCATCGTGTAGAAGTGCAGGCCCGGCGCGCCGCCGTCGAGCAGCTTGCGGCACAACTCGGTCGTCACCTCGATGCCGAAGTTGCGCAGCGACTCGATATCGTCGCCAAAGGCCTCGAGGCGCTTGCGGATCCAGCGCGGTATTTCCGCACCGCAAGCATCCGAGAAGCGCGCAAGTTGCTGAAAGTTCGTGATCGGCATGATGCCGGGTATGACCGGCAGATCAAGCCCCATCCCCTCGCAGGCGTCGACGAAGCGGAAGTAGGCGTCCGGGTTGTAGAAATACTGGGTCAGTGCCGAATTCGCGCCGGCCTCGACCTTGCGCCGAAAGTTTTCGAGATCAGTGATTGCCGACGTGGCCTGGGGATGAAACTCCGGATAAGCGGCCACGTCGATAAAGAAATGATCGCCGGTTTCAGCGCGGATGAATTCGACGAGTTCGTTCGCATAACGGAATTCTCCGGCCGAACGCATCCCGGACGGCATGTCGCCGCGCAGCGCAACCAGATGGCGGATGCCCTGGCGGATGTAAGAGTCAAGGATCTCCCGGATATTCGCCCGCGTAGACCCGATGCACGAAAGGTGCGGAGCGACATCAATGCCGGTGTGCTTCTTGATATCGACCACGGTGTTGAAAGTCGGCTCGCGGGTCGAGCCCCCGGCGCCGAAGGTGACTGAGAAGAAGCACGGGTTCAATTGCGCGAGCTTCTTGCCCACCGTGCGCAGCTTCTGCGCGGCTTCCTCGGTCTTCGGCGGGAAGAATTCGAAGCTGTAGGCCTTCGGATAGCTGCGCTGGCTTTTCATCGGTGAATGACTCGTCGGAAGCGCCGAGCGCAGCAATGCGCATCAATCAGGAATTCGCGACTGATGCGGTTCGCGGGCTCACCGCATCCTGCGTTTGTCGATACCCGAATCAAACGAGTCTGACCTCGGGCGTTAATAGCGATAGTGTTCCGGCTTGTACGGGCCGCCGACCGGGACGCCGATATAGTCAGCCTGTTCCTTCGACAACCTGGTCAGTTTCGCGCCGATCTTCTGCAGGTGCAGGCGCGCGACCTCTTCATCGAGCGCCTTCGGCAGAATATAGACCTGCTTGTCATAATTCGCATGATTCTTCCACAGCTCGATTTGCGCCAGCACCTGGTTCGTAAACGAGTTTGACATCACGAAGCTCGGGTGGCCGGTCGCGCATCCCAGATTGACCAGGCGGCCTTCGGCCAGCAGGATGATGCGCTTGCCGTCCGGGAAGATTACATGATCGACCTGTGGCTTGATGTTATCCCATTCGTAGTCCTCGATGCTTGCGATGTCGATCTCGTTGTCGAAGTGACCGATGTTGCACAGTATCGCCTGGTTCTTCATAGCCTTCATGTGATCGTGGGTGATCACATGATAGTTTCCGGTCGCCGTGACGAAGATATCGCCCTGCGATGCGGCCTCGTTCATGTCGACGACGCGGAAGCCCTCCATCGCCGCCTGTAGCGCGCAGATCGGATCGATCTCGGTAACCCAGACCGTTGCGCCGAGGCCGCGCAACGACTGCGCGCAGCCCTTGCCGACATCGCCATAGCCGAGGACGACGCAGATCTTGCCGGCGATCATGACATCGGTCGCGCGCTTGATGCCGTCGACCAGTGATTCGCGGCAGCCGTAGAGATTGTCAAACTTGGATTTTGTGACCGAGTCGTTGACATTGATTGCGGCGAACGGCAGTTCCCCTTTTGCCTGCATCTGGTACAGCCGATGTACGCCAGTCGTCGTCTCTTCGGTGACGCCACGGATATTCTTCCTGATCCGGCTGTAGTATCCGGATGTGGATTCAATGCGCTTTCTGATCGCTGCGAACAGGTGGCGTTCTTCCTCGCTGCCCGGCTTGTCGAGCACGGCCGGGTTTTGCTCCGCCTTCGCGCCAAGGATGACCAGCAGCGTCGCGTCACCGCCGTCGTCGAGAATCATGTTCGGTGTGCCGCCATCGGCCCACTCCAGGATGCGATGGGTGTACTCCCAGTACTCCTCGAGGGTTTCGCCCTTGTAGGCGTAGACCGGGGTGCCGCGCGCGGCAATCGCCGCGGCGGCGTGATCCTGGGTTGAGAAGATGTTGCACGAGGCCCAGCGGATATCGGCGCCGAGGTCG
>CAYTGL010000113.1:0-3375 GCA_964437335.1 uncultured Chromatiales bacterium | reverse complement strand
AGCAACGCAATTCCACAATCAACAAAAAGTGACAGCTTCAAAGGGCTGAGCCTAAAGCCTCATCTCTCCCACAGCAGCGGGAAAAACCGCCCGCCCATCGTCTCGCCGCGGGGGATCGGATCGACCCCCGCCAGCAGCGGCTCGTCGGCGTCGCTCCGCGTGCCGTCGCGGAACAGGTTGACCACCACCGCCCGTCGCGGCTGCGGGCTCGCGTTGGCAAAGCTGCCGTGCAGCGTCAGCGGATGGTGGAACACCGCCTCGCCGGCCTTGAGCTCGCACGCGTACGGCTTGGCAAAAGTGGCTTGCTGCTCCGGCGTAAGAATCTCTTTAATCGCTTCCATCCCGCCGGCGAGTACCGTCATGGGCAGCAGCGACCAGCGGTGTGATCCCGGGATGTAGTGCACGCACCCGTTCTCCGTCGTCGCGTCGTCGAGCCCGATCCAACACGTGAGGTGCGCCATGGGCATGGTGCGCGTCCAGTAGGAGTAGTCCTGGTGCCACGCCACGACGCCGCCATGCTTGGCCGGCTTGCAGAACAGTTGGTCGTGCCAGAACCGCACGGACCCATCGAGCAACTGCGACGCCGGGGCCAACAGGGCAGGGTGCCACAGGATGTCGTGCAGCCCGGGGCGAATCCGCCAGGCCCCCAGGGCATGGAACAACACGGTGCCGGGATCGCTCGACTCGTTCGAGTGGTACTCGTACCACAGGTCGCGCCCGTCGTGGTCGGCGTGGACAAGGTCGGCCAGCTCGCTTCGCAGCGCTTCGATCTGCTGCTCATCGAGAATTCGCACGCCCGGCAGGAAGCCGTCCCGCTCGAACTGCGCAACCTGCTCCTCCGAGAGCCAATGTTCGGGAGCCGCCTCGCGCGGAAACAGGTCGCTCACCGGCTCATGCCGCCCCGACAAATCCACCGCCATAGCTTGCCTCCCCTCTGACCTACAGTCTCCAGCCTACGGCCTCCAGCCTCACTTCTCCCCCTTCTTCATCTGCGCATCGATCCACGCTTCCAGCTCCACCCAGTCCACGGCCGGCAACTTCGTGAGATCGGGCCGCAGCCGCTTCGCCTCGCGCACATAGACGTGCTCGATTTCCTGCTGCGATTTCTCCGTGTTCCAATGCAGGAGCACGCGAATGCACAGCGGCAGGCTGCCGGGAATCGCCATCTCGTGGCTGCACAACAGCGGCACGTCGAGCCAGCCCAACTGCCGCGCCGCCAGCGCGGGAAACTCCGCATTGATATCGGGCGTCGTCGTGAACAGTGCGCTGGCCACGTCCCGCGCCTCGATGCCGTTGGTCCGCACGATGAGGCCGAGCAACTGCCGCGTCGCGGTGAGGATTTCCTCCCGCTCGTTGCGGTCGACCGTCGTGGCGCCTCGAACTCCGCGGCAGGGCATGGTGAGGGTGTCGATGGAACTGCGCGTCGCAATCGGCCCGACCGGTCGCCCCGATTGTGACGACCGTAGGGCAGGATCAGGGAAGCGCGGGACGAGCGTCAAGACGCCGGGGCGAAATCGCGGTTTTTAGTTGACGATATTCCGCGATCCGAAGCAAGACTTTCCCGGGGAGATCTCGCGCGAGAGTTGGCCGTGCCCACGCATGGGCAACCCGAGTCGCTGCCGCGCGCCCTCCACCCCGGGCGTCAACGAATTCTTGTCGGGAAAGCAACGAGCCATGGAACCTGCCTGCTTCAACCTGGCCTATATCGACCCCGCGACCGGCGCGATGGTGCTGCAAGTCGTCGCCGCTAGCGTGTTGGCGGCCGGAATGTTTTTTCGTAAGGCGCTCGCACTTCCATTCACGTTCTTGTTTCGCAAACGATCGCCCGGCGCGTCGACGCCGAGCCAGCCCGGCGGCGACCTCAGGTGATGGCTCATGGCTGAGGCCGCGCTTCTTTCCGACCCGGTTTCCGCTGCGCCGCTGGCCGCATCCTTCCGGGATCCCAGCGGATTCGTCTTCCGCGACGATCGAGGGACCCTGCTGCGCCAGGTCAACCATTGCCATCGCCCGCACTTCGATGCTCTGCACCAATCGGGCCTGTACGATGCGCTGGTCGCCGACGGCCAACTCGTCGAACACCAAATCGTGGACCGCGGCGGCGCGGCCGCCGGCGATGCCTATGCGGTGATCCGGCCGCGCGAAATACCGTTGGTCGCCTACCCGTACGAGTGGGCGTTCGGCGCCCTGCAGGACGCCGCGTTGCTGACGCTCACATTGCAATCTCGGGCGCTCGACCACGGCATGTCGCTCCGCGACGCATCGGCTTACAACGTCCAATTCACCGGCTGCCGGCCGGTTTTCATCGACACCTTATCGTTCGAGCGCTATCCGCCCGATCGCCCGTGGGCCGCCTACGGGCAATTCTGCCGCCATTTCCTGGCGCCGCTGCTCCTGATGGCTCGCGTGAACGTCGACCTCGGGCGGCTGGCCCAGTTGTACATCGACGGCGTTCCGTTGGATCTCGCCGCGGAGCTTCTCCCCTGGCGGACGCGGCTCTCGCTCGGCGTTCAACTGCACGTCCACATGCACGCCAGGATGTTGCGCAAGCACAGCAATACGTCAATGGAAAAACGGGCGCCGGCGGCAAGCCTGCCCAAGCAAAAACTCCGTTTGTTGTTGGACAATCTACGGTCGCTTGTGGCTGGGCTGACGTGGCTGCCCCGCGGGACCGAGTGGAGCGACTACTACCAGGTCAACTCCTACTCGCAGGAAAGCGCCGGTAACAAACGTCAGCTTGTTGCACGATATCTCGACGCCATCGAACCGCGAACGGTGTGGGACCTGGGAGCGAATACCGGCGTCTACAGCCGCCTGGCAACGGAACAGGGCGCCTACTGCGTCGCGTGGGACGTCGACCCCGCATGCGTGGAGCAGGCCTACCGCCGCGGCAAAAGCCGTAACGACGCGACGCTGTTGCCGCTGCGGCTGGATTTGGCGAATCCCAGCCCCTCGCTCGGGTGGGCTCACGCCGAGCGGACATCCCTGGCGGAGCGCGGGCCGGTCGACTGCGTCATGGCGCTCGCGCTCATCCACCACCTGGCAATTTCTAACAACGTGCCCTTGTCGCACATTGCCGCCTTCTTCGAACGCTTGGGAAGGCATGTGATCGTCGAGTGGGTCCCCAAGTCCGACAGTCAGGTGCAGCGCCTGCTGCGGTCCCGCGAGGACATCTTCGACGGCTATCGCCAGGCAGCGTTCGAAGCAGCGTTTCGACGTTTCTTTCACATCGCGGACAGCTCCCCGGTGGGCAGTGAAGGCCGCATCCTGTACCGCATGATTCGCAGGGACTGAATCGATGGAAGGCGGACCGGAGCAGGAGGGGAGATCGACGCGGGGGTACTCGTGGCACCCGCTGCTGATCGCCATGTTTCCCGC
>CAYTGL010000112.1:0-3476 GCA_964437335.1 uncultured Chromatiales bacterium | reverse complement strand
CGATCGCCTGAAAATCGATTTAAGACAAGAGTAATTTCATCAAGTTATTTTTTCGCGAATCCTTAGGCATGCCGCTGGAGATCACCGAGGAACTGATTGCCCGCCAGTCGCCGGAGTCGCAGGCGATCATCCGGTTGCTGCTGGCGAAGATCGTCGAATTGGAGGCGCGACTGGGCAAGACGCCGCAGAATTCGTCGCTGCCGCCTTCGAGTCAGCATCCGCACGCCAAGCCGCCTGGGAAGAAGCCCAATTCGAAGAAGAAGCGGGGCGGCCAGCCGGGCCACAAGAAGCATGAGCGACCGCTCGTTCCGACCGACGAGTGCGACGACGTGCAAACGCTCAAGCCGAGCGCATGCCGACGTTGCGGAATCAAGCTTTCCGGCCGCGACCCCGCGCCGCTGCGGCATCAGGTGTGGGAGCTGCCCGAGATCACGCCCTGCGTGACCGAAGACCAGCGCCATCGACTCGTCTGCCGCGGTTGCGGCGAGACAACCTGCGCCGCGCTGCCGGCGGACGTCCCGACGGGGCAGGCCGGCCCGCGCTTGATCGCCTTGACAGCGCTCTTGATGGGCTGCTTCCGGCAATCGAAGTCGCGCGTGACGTTGTTTCTCTCGACGATCCTCAACCAACCCTGCTCGACCGGGTGGGTGGTGAAGCTGCAGAATCAGGCGACGGGCGCCCTGCAGCCGGTTTACCAGGAGCTGGCCGCGCAACTCGCCAGCGAGCCCGTGCTGGGGATCGACGAAACGCCGATCACGGAGGCGGCCGCAAGAGTTGGCTGTGGACTTACGTGGCGAGCGCCTTCACCGTGTTCGCCGTCCGGCCGACGCGCGAAGGGACAGGAGTGACCGACCCGTTGGGAGAAGACTTCGAGGGCGTCGTGCACTGCGACCGTGCCAGGATGTACTTGTCGCTCTCGCGTCTGCAGTGGTGTTGGGCCCATTTGAAGCGGGACTTGCAAGCCCTGATCGATTCGAGCGACCGCCAGGTCCAACGGTTGGGGCGTGATCTGATGCGGCCGACTCGCGAGATGTTCCGACTGTGGGCTCGCTAGCGCGATGGCACATTGACGCGCCGGGGATGGAAGCGATTGATGGGACCGATCCGCGACGAGATCGACGCCTTGCTGCTGCGCGGCGCATTCAGCGGCAATCGGCGGCTCGTGGGCATGTGCCGCGAGCTGTACAACCATCGCGATTGGCTGTGGACGTTCCTGGACGTCCAAGGCGTCGAGCCGACCAACAACGCCAGCGAGCGGGCCCTGCGCCACGCCGTGATCTGGCGGAAGCTGTCCTTCGGCACGCAAAGCGCCGCCGGCAGCCGGTTCGTCGAAACGATTCTCACCGTCGTCGAAACCTGCCGACAACAGGCCCGCAACGTCTTCGCATTCCTCACTCAAGCCGTCGAAGCCCGCTTCGCCAATCAAGTCGCGCCGTCACTGCTTCCCAGGGCGTGAACGGTTACCTCCACAGGTAATACGAGCCGATGCCGATGTTCTTCGCCATCATGGCAGGTGAGTTGCCGACCGCCATGTAGTAGACGTAGGACCGGCGGTCGATATCCAGGACGCCGTCGTTCACAAAGGTGTACGGCACATCGCCAACATACTGCCACTTGCGATCGTTGTAGTAGTACGTGTTGGGGTCGCGTGAGGCGAAAGAATTAGCTCGCGCCATAGCGGCGGCGGCGCGAGCGGCGTCAGAGAGCAGGGCCTTGGTTTTCGCATCGGGCTTGAATGCCTTCCCTTTCTCGATGCCGATCGCCTGCATGTAAAATCGCTCCAGCGGCGTAAAGACGTCGGCAGGCTCCTCACTTACGAGTTGAGCCAAGGCCTCGTAGAAGGAGAAGTTGTCCGAGTGGATCGTATCGATGGCCTTGCCGGAGCCGTTGAGAAACTGCATCTTCGGCGGGTCCGCTGTTTTCGCTAGCGGATAGGTGCCCCATCCCGTGGTGAACGAGTTGAGCTCGCCGATCACTCGCTCGAAGCTCACGCCTCGATTACGGCGAGTGATCCGTCGGATGCGCTCCTTGATTCGCTGGACGCTCTGGGGAGCAATCACGAGTCTGCCGTCGGCGAGGAGGCGGTGCCCGAGGAACTTGCGTTCCTGGACCGGGGCGACCGCGCTCTTCTGGCGATTGACGCGCAGACGCAGCTTGCTTTCCAGGAACTTGGTGAGCGAAGCCAGTACGCGTTCGCCCGCCGCCTGGCTGCGAACGTAAATGTTGCAGTCGTCGGCATAGCGGCAGAACGTATGGCCTCGTCTTTGCAGTTCCTGGTCCAGGTCATCCAGCAGCAGGTTGGCTAACAACGGCGATAATGGACGTCCTTGCGGCGTCCCTTCGTGTCGAGTGACGCAGACGCCCTCCTGCATCAAGCCCGCTTCCAGGAAGCGGCGGATGATCCGCAAGAGACGTTTGTCTTCGACGCGGCGGGCCAGTCGCGCCATCAGGATGTCGTGGTTGACCCGGTCGAAAAACTTTTCCAGGTCCATGTCCACCACGATGGTCCGGCCTTCTGCTACATACTTCGCGGCCTGGTGCAGTGCGTCGTGCGCGCTGCGCCCCGGTCGAAAACCGTAGCTGGAGTCCGAAAAAGTAGGGTCCAACAGCGGCCCAAGGACTTGCAGAATCGCTTGCTGCACCAAACGGTCAATCACCGTCGGGATGCCCAATTGTCGCACCCCGCCATCCGGCTTGGGAATCTCGACTCCTCGTACCGGTTGGGGTTGGTAACTGCTGTCGATGAGCGAAGCGATGAGCTCCTCCTTGTGTTCGGCGATCCAGTCGGCCGCTTGAGCGATGGTCATCCCATCGACCCCGGCCGCCCCACGATTCGCCTTCACTTGTCGATAGGCTTGGTTCAGGTTCTCTCGGTCGGTCACCTCCTCCATCAGGTCCCTGGTCAAGGCTCGTGCTGGCTCGGTCGCCGCGAACGCTTGCGACTCCTCGCACGGGGAAGCTTGGGTTCCGCCCTTGCCGCCCTCAGCGTGGCGCGGACTCTCCACTGACTCTTCGAAGAGGAGCCGTTGGTAAAGTCCGCCTTGCTGTCGCTCCACGTTCATCGAGATCGTTCCGACTGCTCCTTGCAGTAAAGGATTCGGCCCTTCGCCGGCGAGTAAGTCCAAAGACGATGCACTCCGACTACTATGGCCTCAGCTGACTTCTCTCATCCCGTCCCGAAGTGTTGCCACCGCGGTAGATCGCCGGAGCGATCAGAACAAGAAACCTCCCAGGTTAAGTCTTGTTTCCTTCCCTCGGGCCTCGCCGGATCTACCGTCCGCGCTTCCGAATGAATATCGGGCGTCCGCGTCCATTGCCGCGTTACCCAGCGCAGCCGGCCTTCTATCCGGTTTCTGTGCGTCGAGTCCGAGTTTCGGCATCAGCTCCCTTCAGATTCCGCCTCGCGGCGGACACCCTGGCCTAGCCCGCATTTCTCACAGCGCGCGTAGAAAAAGGCTGCCTCTTGTGGCATAAGT
>CAYTGL010000111.1:0-3572 GCA_964437335.1 uncultured Chromatiales bacterium | reverse complement strand
TCCGCAAACGCGCGGCATTGGCGATGACACTGACCGAGGACAGCGCCATGGCGGCCGCCGCGATGATCGGCGACAGCAGGATGCCGAAGAACGGGTAGAGCACGCCCGCCGCGACCGGCACGCCTAGGGCGTTGTAGATGAAGGCGAAGAACAGGTTCTGGCGGATGTTCCCCATGACCGCTTCCGACAGCCGCCTCGCCCGCACGATACCTATAAGATCGCCCTTCAGCAGCGTGACGCCCGCGCTTTCCATCGCCACGTCGGTGCCGGTGCCCATGGCGATGCCAACATCCGCGGCAGCCAGCGCCGGCGCGTCGTTCACCCCGTCGCCCGCCATCGCCACCACCTCGCCCGCCGCCTTGTGCCGCTGCACAACCGCGCTTTTCTGATCGGGCAGAACCTCCGCCTCGACCTCGTCGATGCCGAGCTGGCGCGCGACCGCCCTGGCCGTCGTCCAGTTGTCGCCGGTCAGCATGACCACGCGGATACCTTGCGCCTTCAGCGCGGCCAGCGCCTCGGGCGTTGTGGGCTTGACCGGATCGGCGATGGCGAAGATCGCCGCCACCTGCCCGTCCACCCCCATGAAGATCGCCGTTGCCCCGTCCTCGCGCAGCCGGTCGGCCTCATCGGCCAGCGGCGCGACATCGACGCCCTGCTCGGCGAGGAACTTCGCATTGCCAAGGGGAATGCGCTTGCCCTCGACCACCCCGAGCGCGCCCTTGCCGGTGGGGGAGTCGAAATCCGCGACCGGCGCGAGTTCGAGCCCTCGCTCCTCTGCCGCCCGCACGATGGCCAGCGCCAGCGGATGCTCGCTCGCCCGCTCCACGCTGGCAGCAAGCCGCAGCGCCTCGTCTTCGGTGAAGCCAGGGGCGGGAACGATGGCGGTGACGGCGGGCCGGCCCTCGGTCAGCGTCCCGGTCTTGTCGACGATGATGGTGTCGACCTTCTCCATATGCTCCAGCGCCTCGGCGTTCTTGATCAGCACGCCCGCCTGCGCCCCGCGGCCGGTGCCGACCATGATCGACATCGGCGTGGCCAGCCCGAGCGCGCAGGGGCAGGCGATGATCAGGACCGAAACCGCCGCAATGAGACCGAAGGAGAAGCGCGGCTCCGGACCCCATATCGACCAGGCGACGAAGGCAAGCACCGCGACCAGGATCACCGCCGGCACGAACCAGCCCGACACCTGATCGGCGAGGCGCTGGATCGGCGCGCGGCTGCGCTGCGCCTCGGCGACGAGCTGGACGATCTGCGACAGCATGGTGTCGCGGCCGACCTTCTTCGCCTCGATCACCAGCGCGCCGGACTGGTTCATGGTGCCGCCGATAGCCTTGGCACCAACCTCCTTGGTCACCGGCATCGACTCGCCCGTCACCATCGATTCATCGACGGCGCTGCGGCCCTCGATCACCTCGCCATCGACCGGCACCTTCTCGCCGGGCCGCACCCGTAGGCGGTCGCCGACATGGACGCTGTCGAGCTGTACCTCCTCCTCGGTCCCGTCGTCACGAATGATCCGCGCGGTCTTGGGCGCGAGGTCGAGCAGCGCGCGGATCGCGCCGCTGGTGCTCTCTCTCGCACGCAGTTCCAGAACCTGGCCGAGTAGGACAAGGACGGTGATGACCGCCGCCGCCTCGAAATAGACCGCCACCGACCCGTCATGCTGCCGGAACTGGTCAGGAAAGATGCCGGGCGCGAGCGTCGCCACCATGCTGTAGATCCAGGCAGCTCCGGTGCCCATCGCGATCAGCGTGAACATGTTGAGGCTGCGGTTGACGAGCGATTGCCAGCCACGCTGGAAGAATGGCCAACCGGCCCACAGCACCACAGGCGTCGCCAGCAGCATCTGGATCCAGTTCGAGGTCCGCTGGCTGATGAGGTGGTCCAGACCAAGAAGATGGCCGCCCATCTCCAGCACGAACACCGGCAGCGTCAGCACCAGGCCGATCCAGAACCGGCGCGTCATGTCGATCAGTTCCTCGTTCGGCCCGGCCTCCAGGCTGACCAGCACCGGCTCCAGCGCCATGCCGCAGATCGGGCAGGAGCCGGGGCCGACCTGCCGGATCTCGGGATGCATCGGGCAGGTGTAGATCGTCCCCTCGGGCACCGGCTCGGCCCGTTCCGTCGCGGCGGCAGGGTCGAGATAGCGTTCCGGGTCGGCCAGGAACTTCTCCCGGCACCCGGCCGAGCAGAAGTAATAGGGCCGACCCGCGTGCTCGGCCTTGTGCGCGGTCTTGTGGGGATCGACCATCATGCCGCAGACCGGGTCCTTGACCTTGTGGGCACTGTCCGCTGCGACAGCCGCGTGCCCCTGCTCATGGCCGTGGGCCGCATGATCGTGGTGCTGATGATCGTGTTCAGTATTGTTGGTCATTTTTACGCCTCCTCGGCGTCTCGTCCTCGGCCTTGCGTTCGCCGTTCTGCGCTTTCCAATCGCTAGACGGTCAAGAGGTGACTGGAAGCTGGAAAAGTATCGCCGTTTAGTGATTCCCATGGAAATTTCGAACGTTGGTCTGTTCTGGCGCGGCATGTGACCGCATGATGTCAATGTCGGCTGCAGTCTCCTCGCCATCGAGGCAGTATTCCTCCACCTGCAACGTCGAGAAGTAGATGTTGAATCGCTCGCGCAGGAGATGGTTCGCCTGCCGCAGCACCCGCTCGCCGTCTTTCCAGTTCCGAACGCAGATGTGGCTCGAGAAGACATTGCGCCCGGATGTCAGGCTCCAGGCATGGACGTGATGCACATCCGTCACCCCCTCCAATTGCCGGATGGCCGTGATTGCGGCCTCCAGATCCAGGTCTTCCGGCGTGCCCTGAAGCAGGATGTGCAATGCCTCACGCAGAATGCCCCAGGAAGCCCAGAGCAGGACGAGCCCGAAGGCCATGCCAAGCAGGGGATCAATGGCGAGGAAGCCCGTAAATCGGATCACCAGCGCCGAGATGATGATGAGGAAGCTTCCGACGAAGGTCTGGAGGATGTGCCAGTAGGCGCCGCGCATGTTCAGGTTGCCCTTCTGGCGTTCGTACAGCAGCCAGAGCGCGACAAGCTCGGTGGCGATCCCGCCGGCAGCGGCAAACAGCATCGGTGTCGTGGCCAGTTCGATCGGCTCCATGAGACGCATCGCGCCCATCCACAGCACGAAAAGAGCCATCGCGACGAGAAACAGGCCGTTGAAAAGGGCGCCGAGGATCTCGGCCCGGACATAACCGAAGGTACGTGCCGGGCTGGATTTCCGTTCAGTCAAGCGAAGCGCGACCAGTGCGATGAGCACGCCGCCCACGGCAGAGAAGGTGTGGAAGGCATCGGAGATGACAGCGACGGAGCCCGTCCAGATGCCGATTCCCAGCTCGACTACAAAGTAAAGGCCGGTGAGCCAGCCCGAGATGACAAGCGCCTTGCGATCGCCGCCCGCGGGCATGTGACCGGCATGGCCGCCGTGAGACATCGACATGAGTCCGCCTCCTTGTTGCTGAGGGAGAACGCCGGCATCCGGCGTCCTCTGTCTGGCCTATGCGCTGACTGCGAATTCGGTCATCATGCCGGTCTCGAGATGCGGCATGTGGTGGCAATG
>CAYTGL010000110.1:0-3616 GCA_964437335.1 uncultured Chromatiales bacterium | reverse complement strand
CTTCAGGGACCATTATCCGACCCCCGCCGCTGTCCGAAAGTCGTGGGCTATCGCATCATCCTTTGTCATTGTGCCCGGTCAGGGCATCGCGGCGGGGCAAATATCCGGCTCCTGGGCGACATGGTATAACTTCGATCAATACCTGTGGGTCAGCGAATCAGACCCAACCGTCGGCTGGGGTGTGTTCGGGATGACAGGGATTTCTGACGGCGATCCCAATCCCATTGGCTGGAACGTGACGCTTGGCATCGGTGGCAGCGGCCTGATTCCGGGTCGGCAGCGCGACACATTCGGTCTGGGTTACTTCCACGTGGGGCTGTCGAATGACTTTAAAGACTTGCTCGCCAGTCCGCTCGCGCCGCCAGGACTTGCCCAGCGCAACGAACAAGGCGTGGAGTTGTTTTATAACGCCAGTCTCAAGCGCTGGTGCCAACTAACAAGTGATCTGCAAATCGTGGAGCCCAGCACAATAAATCTGGATACTACGGTTCTGGTCGGGATGCGACTGATGGTCGAGTTTTGATTTTGTAGTTGCATTCCCAAATTCACCAACATGACGAATCCTAGTCCTCCAATTGACGTTCTCGTCATC
The DNA here is from genome assembly GCA_964437335.1 of uncultured Chromatiales bacterium. Taxonomy (GTDB): domain Bacteria; phylum Pseudomonadota; class Gammaproteobacteria; order SZUA-140; family SZUA-140; genus JAITWN01. The sequence continues at coordinate 3,024 of CAYTGL010000110.1, read as the reverse complement.
GGCGCGGGACCGGGCGGAGTCGTCGCGGCATTGCGCGCCGCCGACCTCGGCGCTCGCACGGCGCTCGTCACTCGAGACGCGTTTGGAGGCATGGCGGCCAATGACGGTCCTGTTCCTGTACGAACTCTGGCCCATGCGGCACGGTTGATTCGAGACGCGCGGCAGCTCGGTCAGTACGGCATTCGCGTGGGCGAACCCGTGCTGGACTATTCGCAGCTTCTCGCGCGCGTCCGCGAGGTCGTCCAAGATGTGCGTACTCATTCGACGTGGCGCGAACAAATCGACTCGCTGGGCGTAACCGTCCACGAACACGCAGGCGCTGTCCGATTCGTCGATCCACACACTATCGAAACGGCGACCGGAACGCGCCTCCAGGCAGAGAAGTTAATTCTTTGCACGGGCGGCGCCAGTCAGGGGCTCGATGTGCCCGGATTCGAGTTCACCAACACGCATAGTGATGCTTGGGGCCTGACTTCAGTGCCCGAGTCCATGCTCGTGATTGGCGGCGGAGCTACCGGGGCTCAGGTGGCTTCAATCTTCGCTGCCTTTGGCTCCCAAGTGCAACTCTTTCAACGCGGCCCGCGCATTCTGCCAACGGAAGATGAAGAGGTATCGGCGGCCGTCGCGTCGGCATTTCGGGATCGGGGGATCGTTGTTCGCGAAAGCTTTGGCGAAATTGAATCGTTCGTGAAGACGCCAATTGGCGTCCGCATGAACTATCGATGCGACGGCGCTCGAAACAGCGCGGAAGCGTCGCTGGCGGTCGCGGCCGTGGGCTGGCAAGCGAACACGGCCGAGCTGAATCTCGCAGCCGCCGGCGCTGAGCTGAACTCACGCGGCTTTGTACTCGTCGACTCGCACCTGCGAACAACCGCGCCGCACATCTTCGCCGCGGGCGACGTTACCGGCAGATTGCTACTTGTTCCGCCGGCGATTCAGGACGGTTTCGTGGCGGCTACCAACGCCGTCCGCGGCCCGACGATTACGTTGGACGAAGCAGTCAACCCGATCGGAAGCTTTACGGATCCAGAGTACGCTCAGGTGGGGCTGACTGAGGCGCAAGCCCGAGCTGCGCACGATGTGGTGACCGCGAAGATCCAGTTCGACACCACAACGCGCACGATTATCGACGGTCGCACATTGGGATTCTGCAAACTCGTCGTTGACCAGGCGACGCACAAGATTCTCGGGTGTCACGTCGTCGGAGAACGGGCCGTCGAGATCACCCAAGTCGCGGCAGTCGCGATCACGGCCGGAATGCGAGTCGACGAGTTTGCTCGTATTCCGCTTTCATTTCCAACCTACGCGGGCATTCTTGGCCGCGTGGCCGCTACACTGACACGGCAACTCAACTTGGTCGATCACTGGCAAACTGGTTGAGGACGACTTTTCCCACTGCCCATTGAAAGGGACCCAACATGCCTACGTCGCAACCAGCCCGCACTTACAACCAAGACCACATCGCCCGAACGTACACGCCCGGCAAACGCCGCGTGAGCATTTACTGGACCTGGAGCTACCCTTGGGAGACGAACCGCGACCTCACCGAGTTGGATAATCGGTTTTCCTCGATCACCGAAGTTCGCCGAGTTGCGTGGCCCGATTTTGAGGCGACTCAATGGGACAAAATGAATTTCCTGCAAGGCATCGCTGGCACGCTGGAGTTGTTTCATCGATCCTCGCTTTCCTTTCAGCAAATCGTCGGCGAGGCGACCGAACATCCCGTGGCTGTGTTCCAGCGTATTGACCAGGCTGGCTACAAACTGCCGATTGACGAACGAGTGCTCGCCGACACAGATACGCTTTTGGTATTTGGCCTCGACCATCTCGTCGCCGAACAGGAAGCCGAACCAGGCGAAATTGAGGCGATTCGCGAATGGCTCAAACGCGAAGGGACTTGCCTGCTGCTTGCCCCACACCACGACGTTGGCTTCACGGAGGATTCGAAGCAGCGACAGATGGAGTATCGCCACCATGGCGACGAACTCGTTCCACGCCAGCAGCGATTCAGCCAGTACACGCGCTCGCTGATGAAGGCGCTCAACGTACCCGTCATCAATCAATGGGGACTTCGTCCTGCCGTCGTGAGGGGGACGAAGGAGATTTCACCGCTGACCGCGTTCCGCGATCTCGACAAAGTGGGATTGCTGAACAACGTCAGCACATTTAATTTTCACCTGCACTTGCCGCACTATGAAGTGACGGTCCAGGACACCAAGTCAGTGCATGTCTTGGCGCGGCAGCTTATCGATCCCGATCGGCCGCATCCCTTCACGGCCGCTGGAAACAAGGAGTTCAACTGCCTGCTCTGGATGCCGCCGGGAGAAGGACGAGCCGGCAGCATCCTGCTCATCGACTCCACGCACTTCACCACGCTCTTCGGCGGCACGGATAGCCTGGCGAATCTGTGGCGTAATTTGGCGTTAATGAAATGAATGGGGTGATGCTCCAAACGTGCGGCGCTCACATTTGCGCTACTTGGGAATATGGACACGCTGCTTCAGCGCAACGTCCTGTCTTTGCTTCCTCGGTCGCCATTGGTCCGATTCGGTTGTCATGATTGCGCTCATGGAGTAGACGATACCTTTGACGCCAAGCGAAAGGACCACCTCCAGATCGGATGATGTCCAGCACGGCTCGCCGACCAGCTGATTCAGCAGTTGTATGATTCTATGGCATTTCGCGTTGTGTGCTCGCCGAGCGCTGCCAGTTCGTCGGTGTGGGAAAACTCCGCGAGCTTGAATCGCTGCGATAGCCCACGACTTTCGGACAGCGGCGGGGCTTTATCATCGGTACTTTCGCGGGGTCGCCTAGTACGACAGCGCTAAGTTGTTTTTCCAGACTCACTCGAAGGTCTTTGACATCAGCGACTTGCGGCGCAAATCGCAGCGGACGTTGTTTGCGACAACGATTCGTCGACTCTTGTACGCGGGATCTCGAATGCATCGGGAATACAAGCACGTCGTCGGCGATAAAGCAACATCTTTTCTGTAATTTATCGGCTTGATCTTGGGGCGGATCAAT
>CAYTGL010000109.1:0-3658 GCA_964437335.1 uncultured Chromatiales bacterium | reverse complement strand
ATCGGCATCCTGTTCGAACAGTCGCTGAGCATCATCGAGCCACGCCGTGGCCCGCGCGATGCGCACACCGGCGACGTCAGGTCTGACCATGGCTGGTGGCGGTGCGCAGAGACCTGGCGGCAGCGGCGGCAAAGCGACGCGCGAGCGGCGCCCAGTCCCACCAGTCGATCATGGCGCGCGTGCGGAAGTCGACCCACGTGTGAGGCTGGCGTTCGACGAGCACGAGCCCGTCACGTGCGATCTCGAACCGGAGAAGCGGCGGGGCCGTGCGGAGGTCGACGACATCGACCTCTCGTCCCGTTGCACGCGACAAGGCCGTTGTCAACCCCGCCAGGCGTTCGGCCGATGCCGGGCCGAGGACGCCCACGTCGACATCGCTGTGGCGACTGGCCGTTCCGCGCGCTGCCGAACCGAAGAGTACCGCGAGCTGCACGTCCGCTTCGGTCGCGAACGACCGAACCAGGCTCTTGCGGAGGTCCACGGCGGGATCTTAGCACTCGCCGGTATCCCTCTCTCGCAGGGCGGAACTAGTTCCGCCACGATCCGTTCGCGAGGCGGCTCTAAAGAGCCGCCTTACGGTCAGGCCCTACGGTCGAGGAACCGTAATCGTGACTGGCTCCTTGCCGGCCACGATCGTGACATCCGCACTCGGCTGCTGCCTGTTCCCAACCAGGATCTGCTGGCGCCGTCCCGAGTAGACCGGCACGGAGAACCGGCCCTCGTCGTCGGTGACGAACCGGCGCGCCCAGCGCGAACGATCGTCGAGGGCGACGACCCATAGCAGAACGCCGCCGAGGCCGGCGCCATCTGCGTCGACGACGCGTCCCTCGAGCGAAACGCGCACGAGCCGCTGCAGCCGGACTGGTTCGAGCATGACGAGGCCGCCCGACGCCAGCGCGGCCTGACGCGTCGACTGCGTTTCGACCGGTTCAGCAGTCAGAGGAGCAAGCCCGTTGCGGTCCGGTTCCGCCCGGACGCGGATCGTGTAGGGGCCTTCCGGCAATCCGTCGAAGTCGTAGTGCCCCAGGTCGTCTGTGGTCGTACTCGTGATTCCCTGCCAGCCGCGTGAGTTCTCGTTCGCGTTGGTCAGCGTGACGTCGACCCCAGCGATCGGTACTCCGGCCTGATCGACGATGTGCCCTTCGATGCGGCTCTGGAAGCGCGGCCAGAGCAGGACCTCGTCGCAGGCGTACGCCCCCTCGAGGCGAATCTCCCGCTGCGGGAACGACAGCAGCTCCGGCCGGTTCGGCGGAACCGTGACGCCCACGCTGTACGAACCCGGCGGAAGCCCCGCGAACTCGAACTCGCCGGTGGCGTCCGTGAGTACTTCCATCTCGCGGGGGCCCGAGATCGTCACGCGCATCGACGCCATCGGTGCTGCACCACGAGACGCCGAAGGCAACACGACACGGCCCCAGACGTGCCCGCCGGCATCCGGAGCCGAGAGGCTTTCGAGATACCTGAGCATGCCGGCCGACTGGTCGCTCAGTCGTACGAGGTCGCACGACATATACAACCGGCCGTCGTCCCGGCTCCGGTCTGCAAAGATCAGGTATCGCGTGCCGACGCGGAAGGCGTAGCCGCAGGGCATGCCGAGCCGGGTTGTCATGACCTGGCTCTCGGGTTCACCGCGAACAGGACGAACGTCGCGAAGGCGAACTGTGACTCGGTCCGCGCGCGACCAGAGACCAGCCGGCCCGGCCTGAGGAGCAACGACCGCGTCGACGGTGGCTTCGACCACCACGTCCGACTCTGCCCCCTGACGACAGCGCGGCTGAAAGACCCCTTGACTACTCGAGCGCGCCTCGACGTCGGGGACGGTGGACAGCAAGCCGAGGCCGGCCCCCGCGCAGATGCCGACGAGTCGAAGTCTCCTGCGTCGCATGGTACCTGCGCGGTTATAGACGTCCTCGTGCCGCCGCCGGCCTTCACGTCGCGCGGAAGCTCTGCTGCTCAGTTGATCGGCCTGGGCCAGGAACCCTTCAACTGGCCGAAGTGCCGAGTGAGGCTGGAGAACGATGTCGAATCGGGCGCGGGCGTTGCCGGCTCGCCGCGATCGTCGAGGTACAGGCAACCCACCTCCGCGGGCGGCAGGCGTGTGACCAGGTCCCTGGCACCTCGTAGCATCTCCAGCCATTCGATCTTGAGCGACGGCAGCGAGGCCGGTTCGCGCAGGCGCACTTCGGCCAGGTCCTCGGGCTGATATCTGGTGTGTCGGTTGAGCTCGTTCAGAATCAGGAGTGGCGACAGGCCGGGGTCCTTCCCGGTTGCTGCCCAAACGAGCGCTCCGAGGTGCAGGTACGAGCGATGGAGATGGATGAGATCGATGTAGTCGCGGATCGCGAGGCGGCCCGCGCCGGCGAGCGCCTTGTTGACCGCGAGGTCCGCATCGTGCAGCCGATACCCGAGCAGTGGATCAGGCACCACCGGAAAGAAGCGGAACGCCGAATCAAACGACCACTCGATCTTGACGGCCTGCCCGCCCCGTTCGACCAGTGCGCGGTGGAAACCCTCGGTGCGATTCTGCCACACGACCACGAATCCTGCCTCGGCCAGCACCGCGGCATCGGCGGTGGCATTGGCCGCGACCAGCTCCGCCGCGTCGTGGAAGACGTCGATGTCATCGGAGTAGCGCGGCGACGACGGATCCCGATGGAGCGCGGCGGCCCCCGCTACGTGGCTGTCGGGGTGTCGTCGGGCGCGTAGCGCGGCAAATACCGCGCTTTGTAGAGGGTCGAGGGGCATATCGACTCCGATAACAGCCACTGACGACGCCCGCCGTAGCTGCGCAGAGCGTGTGCGACATTGGGCAGCAGCGCCGCGGTGATCACCGTGTCCCTCGGCCAGCTCCAGAAGCACATCGCGTAGTAGCGCTCGAACGCCTCCTGCGCCAGCCGCAGCCGCGTGTCCAGATCGTCGAGCGCGCCCGGGCCCGTGTCCATACCCAATGCTACGTCAGGTCCGAATCACGTGGCGCCGTCTTGTTCGAAGACAGCCAGGTAGCTCGCCTGATTCCCGTGGCTCGGAGGCGCGCACTATTCCGCGCGAAGTGCGGCGGTCGGGTCCACCCGTGCCGCACGGCGGGCAGGTAGCCACGATGCGGCGAGTGCGACGAGGGTGAAGCCCGCAGCCACCGCTGCGTAGGTCATGCCGTCGAGCGGTGTCACGCCGAACAGCAGTCCCTGGAGGTAACGAGACAGGCCGGCAGCTCCGGCCACGCCGAGGCTCACTCCGATGGCGGCAAGCGCAATCCCCCGCCGGAGGACGAGCCGCGCCACGTCCCGCCGCCCGGCGCCGAGCGCCATCCGCACACCGATCTCCTGCGTGCGCTGGACGACTGTGTAGGCCAGCACGCCGTACACGCCAACGGCGGCAAGGACCCCGGCAATCGCGGCAAAGACGCCGAGCAGCACGGCGTAGAAGCGCGGCCGCGCGATTGAAGTGGACACGAGCTCCGTCATTGGCGCAATGGCATCCAGGCCGACGTTCGCGTTCGCCGCCGTCACCGCGGCACGAACGGCCGGCGTCAGCGCTCCCGGATCACCGTCCGTGCGGACCGCGAGCGACATGAAGCCCAGTCCGAGCAGTTCCTGCAGCACCTTACGTACACCCCACTGCCCGCGCAGTTCCAGCATCTGGCGGTAGTCGAAGATCACTT
>CAYTGL010000108.1:0-3829 GCA_964437335.1 uncultured Chromatiales bacterium | reverse complement strand
TGGGCCCGCCGGGATCGTCCGGATGATTGGAATAGCCGCCCTCGTGCCGCAGCAAAAGCTGCAGCGCGCGGTCGAAACTGGCCGCTGCCATCACAGTGCTCCAGAGATAGATTTGGATTTGGATTGAGATTGAGAGAGAGGTTTTGCACCAACCGGGCGCGGACGCGGGTCGATCGCTCACCTCGTCCAGATGTGAACCTGCCCGCGTGCGCCGGCACCGCTTGCGCTGCCGCCGGGGTGATTGCCGCAGGCGCCGCCGCCTCCCGGAATCTGCCCCGCTGCCGAGACGTTCGGTCCGCCGCCTGCGCCGCCGCGCGGCGCCCCGCCGCCGCAGGCAGGCCACGCGCTGTTTCCGCCCTTCTGCGAGAGATCGCCGGGGCTGCCGGTCAGGCCGAAATCGCCGCCCGAAAAGCTGCCGCCCGCCCCCGAGGTGCCGGCCGCAAACGTGCCCGCCCCGCCGCCGGCCGCCGTCAGGGTTCCGAAATTCGCGCCCGTGATCGTGGTGCTGCCGCCGGCGTTTCCGTTCGCGCCGCCGGCCGTAGAGGAGACCGCGGATCCGCCGGCGCCGATTGTGATGTTGAGTGTGGAGTCGATGGCACCCTTGTGATGCTTGTAAACGTAGCCGCCCGAGCCGCCAGCGCCGCCGCGCGCATTCGCTGACGAGTCGCCGCCGGCGCCCGAACCGCCGCCGCCCCAGCATTCGGCGGCGATCTCGCTGGTGCCGGCAGGCACCGGCCACGCCGCGTCGCTGGCCGTGAGCACCGTCAGCGTCCAGCGCCGGTCCGGCTTCTGCGCAGCGCGCTGGTAGGCGAGGCATCGCCAGTTGCCGCCCGCGTCGGAGAGGAACAGTGCGGTGTCGCCTGCGGCCGTCGCAATGTTCGCGCCGCCCGGCAGCACAAGGCTCGTGCCGTGATGGGTCAGCGTCAGCACGCCGCCGAACGTCACCAGCCGCAGCCGCAGCGGCTGCGTGCCGAGCGACGTGATCGTGGTGGTGCCGGTGACAGTGAGATGCAGCGCCGCGGCACCGCCGATGTCGCAGGTCGCGGCCGAAGCGATCGACGCCGTATCGGCGAGGAAACCAAGGCCGCCGGTGTTGTGGTCCACCGTGAGCGCATCGATCCAGGCCGATCCATCCGGCGACACCTTGATGTGCAGATCGTCGTCACCGGTGAGCCCGATCTCCGCGCGGCCGGAGAAATTGTCCTGAAACAGCAGCGACAGCGTCTTCGCCGCATCTTCCTTGCTGAGCTTGTAACGCAGGTCGCCGTCGCCGCCTTCGCCGACCGTCCTCGCCACCCACAGCGCGTTGTTCAGCTTGGCGCTGAACGGATTGACCGCGTCGGCCGTGGTGCCGACGCCGAGCAGCGCGAGGTTGTTTGCGGCAGCGCCGCCCAGCACGTCGAGCGCCGGCTGCCAGGCCGTGCCGTCCCAGGCGATCAGGGAGGCCTCGTCCTGCACGTAGCAGGTCCAGCCCGGGCGCGGCGGATGCGGCACCCAGTGACCGTCCATGAACACGACGACGTTGCCGTCCTGCCAGGCGTCATCGCCAGAGCCGGATGCTGCGACGATGTAGCGGTCGCCCTCGCCCGGCGAGGACGGCGGCGACGACAGGTCGCGGTCGATGACCGACAGCATCACCAGCGCGTCGAGCGCCTTCATTGCCTCGTCATGGAAGGTGGTCTGCAGATCCTGCTTGTCGGCAAGGAGCGGCAGCGAGAGCAGCGGCGTGTTGTCCATGGCATCCGGTCAAGGTTGGAGATGAATGTTGCTGACAGCGCCAGGCTCGGTCTCACCCTCCCATTGAGGGGGAGGGTCGACACGGAGTCTGCGGCCCTAGACCTGCAGCACGGTGTCGGCGGCAAAGCCGCGGCCGACGGCAGCGGACATCTGCGCGACGCGAACCGCAAGGCTCGCCTGCGGCGTGCCGAAGTCGGCGATCTCGTCGGCCGATGCGTAGAGCACCGACGGCCCGTTGCTTGCGAGTGTGCGCACCACCGTCGGGCCCGACACGATGTCGATCTCGTAGGCTTCGCTCTCCTCGCCGAGCGGCACACGTCGCAACTGCCACGAGCCGGCGGCGGCGCGCGTGCGGCGCACCCAGCTCAGCACGACGCCGTCGACCGTGCGCCTCGCCCGCAGGTGCACCGGCGACAGCGGCCGAAGCGCAACGCTCGACGGACGCACCTGAAGCGCAACCGTCGCCGGATCGGCGTGATCGCGTCCGGCGGCCACGATCCGCAGCCGGATCAGACGGCCCAGCTCGCCGACGCCCGACACCAGGGGCACGACATGCCGATCGAGCAGCACGAACGGCGCGCCGGCAGGCAACGGATCGCCCATCGCCCATTCGCTGCCGCCGCGCCCGCGCACCAGCCGCGACAGCTCGTAGCTGCGCTCGCCCACCAGTTCGGCGCTGCCGAACTGCAGCACCTCCCAGGCGCCGTCGCCACGCCGGACCGCGGCAGCATTGGCGCCGCCGGACAGCACGTTGTCGGACACCGATGACAGCGAACCATTGATGAGCCGAACCCTGAATGAACCGAACCTATCGATGCCGCGCGTCGTGCCGGCAGCCAGCGCGTCGATCGTGTGGCCGACCGTCGACGGCGCAGCCATCAGCGCGGCGCGGCGGAACGAAAGCCCGTCGCCGGACCGCCACACCGCGACCGGCCCGGGCCACGGGTCGGCGCACACCGCGATATGCGTCAGCACCGGCTCCTCGATCGAGCCGAACGAGGGCAGGTCGAGCGTCAGCGCCTGCACCGGACCCGTGGCTGACGGCAGGGACACGCTTCGCCGCCGCGGCGGTGCAAGCGCCAGTTCGAACACTTCGGGATCGATCGCGCGCGCATGGACAGCCCGGTGCGCTGCGTCGGTGACCTCGCGCAGTTCCACGATGCGCCGGCGGCCATCGAGCGTCAGGCCGACGACGTCGCCGGGCGTGAGCGCCAGTTGCCGCGGGCCGAGCGCGAAGTCCGCGCTCTCGCGGCTCGCCCAGATGTCCTGCAGACAGATTTCGGCGCGCCGCTCGGCCGCCGCGCCATGCGTCACGACCGCAAGATCGGCAAACTCCACGCGCGAGGAGCCGACCGCAAGCCGCCGCGACGAGGCGGCAGCGCGGCGGTGCTCGGCGCTGCCGTCGCTGTAGCCGAGCGCGATCTCGCGCGGCAGTTCGGTCTCCTGCGCGCGCGTGAGCCGGAACGGCGGCGCGTCCGGTGGAAGCGCCAGATCGTCCTCGGTCAGTTCGGCGACCGGCGCACCGCCGCGCGGACGGAACGTCAGAACGCCGCCCTGCTCCGAGGCATCGAATGCATAGACCTTCGACAGCGGCTCCAGCGCCGCGCGCGGCGACATCGGGCGGTCGACCACGTAGCCGTCGGGGCCCTCGCCCAGCGCGGCGGTGCTGCAACCGGAAATGCCGTGATCGGCGAGCAGCCGCGACACCAGGCCGTCGAGCGGCGCAGCGCCGAGCCGGCCGGTCAGCCAGTGACCGGCGTCCCAGTTCGCGCCGTCGCTCCACACATCGAGCGCCGCCGGGAACACCGGATAGGGCCGCGCATCCCAGGTCCAGAGATAGATGCGCGACGCATCGAGCATCGGTCCGCTGTAAGAACCGGACGGCGGATTGGACGCCGTGGTCGCGCCGAACGCGAAGTCGAACGCACCCAGCACGCTTTCCAGATGACGGCGCTGCATCAGGTCGTCGCGGCTGCCGTCGGAGAAGTAAGGCACGCCGCCCTCCGACGACTTCGGGTCGGGGAACGTGCTCGGCTGGTTGGCGCCCTTGTTGACCGAGCCGCAGCCCAGCTCGGTAAGCCAGACCGGTTTG
>CAYTGL010000107.1:0-3831 GCA_964437335.1 uncultured Chromatiales bacterium | reverse complement strand
CCTGGTTCATGTACACCGATTGAACATGAGCCATTGCCATGCATGTCGTGCTGACCTCACTATCGAGAGAGACGATTTTACCTGCTTCAACCCGCATTGTGGCAGGCAGAATGCCTGCCCTACGGAGACTACGGTTACTATAGTTCCACAATTCCTAAAATATCCCATGCGTCGCGGCGAATTAAGAACTCCCTGCCATCTGTCAATAGCGATTTCAGTCCAGATACAGTTGATCCGCTCCTGACAAACGGAACGAATTGTTCACGGACGAACTGGCGCAGCAGCACCAATCGACTGGCATCATCCGTAAAGCTGTTTTCTAAATCGAGTAAGTCCGCAATGCTGGGACGGCCGCACTTCCATATTCCTTCCGCTCTGGCTTGCACATGACAGCGTTCAACTTTGGGATTATGAATATCTTCAATCTCGCGTAGCCAAAAGCCAATGTTTAGGAAATAAAGCGTGCCAAACTCAGATTTTTGAAGATTTACAACAGCGATAATCTTCTCGTTTTGCAGATACCAGGCGGAACCTTTTCGTGCAAATCCAACGGGACGCAATTCTGCCGTCACTGTTTGTTTCAGAATATTCGAAGGAATCATGTTACGGAGTGTAAGTTTCAAGAAAAGATGTCCAGGTTCCGCCGAATTCATCTTGAAGTTCCTTACGATAGCGTTCCAATTGCCGTTGTCCATCCTTGATCGCGCGCGGATTATTTGGCTTCAACTCACGTACAATGCGCTTATCAAAATCTACCGCGTCCACGCGTCTACCGCTCGGAAGCGTTTTTTCAAACTTATAGTTGCCCCCGAGAGCGTTTCGGTAATTCTTGTGAGCCGCCCGGCCACGTGCGGCGTCAGCAGTGTTGCCGCCTGCACCGCTCGTAAAGCGCCCTAATGCGTCACGGGGACGAACGCCATAGGAATTATGCACCAGCACCCCAAGTTCGCCAACCTCGTAGACATGCTCGCCATGCACTTCCAGGTTCCACACGCGGTGCAAACCGGGGCGGGGGACTGCGGCGTTGACCGTGGTGATGCCGAGTCGGTGGGTCCAGACTTTTTCGCCGGGGTTTAGATGGCCGGCTTCGACGTAGTCTTCCCGTTCCTCGCTCCAAAAGCGGTGGTTGTCGGTGCAGCCGATCGGTTCTTTGGCGCCGTCAAGGTAGAGGTCGATGACGTTGTCGGCCTCGTGCTCGAAGATGCCGGTGACCAGGTTGCCTGGGCCGGGCGGGACTGCGGGGCAGGGACCGATCGCCGTGACGGTCGCTTCGCCCACCGCGCCGAACTCGGGCAGGTCCATATAGACCGTGCCGCCGGGCTCCGCGCCCACGGCTGCGATCCAATCGAGGGATTGCGTGAGCTCCATTTCCAGGAGCAGGCCGTTTTCCTTGACCATTTCCAGCACGACCTTGCGGTGCGTTGCTGGCGTCGGCTCCGGCACGTCGCGGTCGGTATCGAACGGCAGCGGGTTGTAACCGGAGAGCCGGTTGTGGATCTCCGTGTCCTCGATCGCGATCTGCTCGTAAACCTCTTCGCGAACGGGCTCGACGCCGGGGAAGAACCAGCTGGACCCGGCCCAGTAGAAGAGGGCGAAGGCCAGCCACGCGAAGAGCCAGACGCGGCCCAAAAGGGAGCCGTGGCGGGCCGCGCGCGGCGGAGCTGCCGAGAGACAATCGAACGCTCGACCAGTCGCGCGACTGGAGGGGACACCCGGAACGGAGACTCTCCGAGAGTCGGGCACGCCGATTGAACATGAGCAATTGCCATGCATGTCGTGCTGACATCCTATCGAGAGCGACGACTTTGCTGCTTAGCCACGCATTGTGGCAGGCAGAATGCCTGTCCTACGGGTGCTGTTGGTGAATAAGACGGGTTAATACATTGGGCTTGTTGGCTTTGTACTGAAGCGAGAAATCCAGCCATCCTCAGCAATAAGTTCCTGAGGCAAACCGTCACTCACTTCGCTGATATTGTAAACTGATGCACCGGTTTCAACATCTACGGACATTCGCATGTCCTCGCGCCAGTCAAGCAAGGAAAGTAGGAAATGCAAAGTTGTGTCAACAATCGCTGGCGTATACGTTAACAACGCTTCTCGCTGCTCAGACGACAGCGACTGAAATATCAGCTTTCCGCGCTCACTTTTCATCTTGCCAGTAAGAATGTTCTCCCAATCGGCGATCGATCTATCACGGACTTCGTGAATCAAGAATTGGCCAAACTTGTCTAGAGCAGCATGCGACATTATATTCCTCTATCAAAATGGAGTCTCAAATCATGGTCCTCCTGTAAATGGAATCCATGTTGGTGCGCGCACACCTTGACTGCGAATATTCAAGAGTGATTCGGCGACGAGCGAACGCGCTTCGGCACGGCTGGCACCACCAGCCATAAGAGCGTCAACGGCAATCCGGTTATGTTCCTTCATCGTATTGGCAGCACCGCTCGATTTAAGCTGTTTGAATAGTTGATCCTGGGCCCTCGTCATCGCATTGTGGTCCCATCCGCGACGTGCAATTTCCGACTGACTTATGGCAAGCCCTCGTGACTTCGAATATCCGGTCCCAGGAAATGCTGCTTTCGAATGAATATGGTGACCTCCGACCTTCCAATATGGTCCCACGCCGCAAGCATTATGCACCAACGTCCCTAGCGAGCCCACCAAGTACACGTGTTCCGTGGTCTCGACGTTGTGCAGGTATCCACGGTAGCCTGGATTTGGAATGACGGAGACGACGCGGCGGGGGCCGTAGTCGGTTCGGACGAGCTCGCCCTGTTCCAGGTCGGCTACGGGCACAAACTCGCCGCGGTCGATCGACCAGTAGGGGTGATTGCCGGTGACGACGGTTTCTTCTTCCTGCCCCTGCAGTTGCAGGCGGACCACGTTGGACGTTTCGTCCGCTTCGTGGACGAATTTGCCGATGACGACTGAACCCGTGCCTGGCTTGATGGGCGGGCACGGCCCGATGAGCGTTACCGTCGCGTCGCCAAAGACGCTCAGTTCTTCCAGGTCGAGAAAGATCGTGCCGCCGACTTCCGCCTCGTGTAGTTCCAACCATTCGAGCGGCCGGAGCAGGTCGATATAGAGCGACCGGCCCGACGGCTTGACCATGTAGAGGCTGATCTTGCGCCACGTCGCCGGGTCGGGCTCAATATGTTCAACTTGCTCGCGCAGCGGGTTCTTGCCGGCGGAACGGTCGCCAAGCTGCGTCAGCGCGATGGGACTCGTACGGCGAACGGTTTGGGGCTGCGTTTGCTGTTCGCCCGCGCCGGGGAAGAACCAAGTCGCGCCGCACCAGTAAAACGCCGCCAGCAGTAGACAGAGCGGCAGGCCAACGCGGCCGACGAGAGAGGGCTGGTAGGCGCTTGCGGCACGTTTTGAAGAACTTCCGCGCGGATTCACCGAAGCAGGACGTCGGCACGCCATGGCGATCGGCGTCTTCACTTGCTCGGGCGGATCCAGCAGCATCACGGCGCCCTTTGTTCCCGAAGCGGAGAAAATCTCTGCTACTACAGTATCAAAGGATTCCCGGTCAACCAAGTCTTCGCCGCTTGCAGAGTGACTCTCGCCCTTCGAATTCGCACAAAGTGCGAGAACAGCGTCGAACTCCTCCTGGGAAAGATTGTCGGTTCGGGCTTTCTTCCGCTTCCTGTGCTCCGCTGCCGCGCTCGCGAGACCTGCGCTAACCAGCGTGGCAACCACCAAAGCTTCATGAAACTCGGCGGAAGCGACGACGGGCTGCAATTCGTCATGGTGGAAAATTGTCTCAGGTGCAAAGCAGCCGCTCTTGGTGAGTTTGCACCAGCCGGCTTGGGCCTTGAACATTTT
>CAYTGL010000106.1:0-3838 GCA_964437335.1 uncultured Chromatiales bacterium | reverse complement strand
CCAGGACGCCATTGAGCTCGGGGAACGCACACGCAACTCTGGCTGCTGCTTCATGACCCACTTCCCTCGCATCGTATAGCGTCCGCGGTTTCGAGCGCCAGCGGTCCGTCACACGGCGGCGCGCCCCCATCCACCACTTCTATGCGTATGAACCTCCCCGTCCTCCTCCACTCCCGGTACGAGATAGCTGAACGCATCGGCCACGGTGGAATGGGTATCGTCTACCGAGGACATGATCGCCATACCACCCGCGCGGTGGCGATCAAGACGCTTCGAACCGACGCCGCCGACTGGCAGCCTGACGCGCTTGAACGATTCAGCCGCGAGGCGGCACTGCTCCGCCAACTCAACCATCCCAACATCATCCAGGTGCTGGCGACGCTCGAGCAGGACGCACAGACCTACATCGTGATGGAGTACGCCGACGGTGGTTCGCTCAACGACCTGCTGCGGCGCGAGCATCCCCTCCCGATCGGCCAGGTCCTCTCGATCGCACTCGACATCGCCGACGCGCTGACGCGTGTCCACCGGCTCGGCGTGCTCCACCGCGACCTCAAACCCGCGAACGTGCTGCTCACCACGGACGGGGGGGCGCGGCTTGGCGACTTCGGCATCGCGTACCTCGCCGGCGGCAAGCATCTGACGCACGACGGCGGCACGCTCGGTACGCCGCAGTACCTGAGCCCCGAGGCGCTCGGTGGCGAAGCCCTCGACGCGCGGTCCGACATCTGGGCGTTCGGCGCCGTGCTGTTCGAGATGCTGACCGGCAATCCACCGTTCGACGCGGACGCGGTTGCCCGCATCGTGATGCAGGTGATGACGCAGCCCGTCCCCGACCTCGAGGCGCTGCGCCCCGACGCGCCCGTCGCGCTGGTTGACCTCGTGTACCGGATGCTGGAGAAGGATCCCGCGAGCCGTCTCCGAAGTGTCCGGCTTGCCGGCGCCGAACTCGAGGCGCTCCTCAACATCGTGCCCTGGGAAGTTCGCCCCGCGGGCATTGCGTCTGAGACGGGCGACGCGCCGGCCGAACCGAGTCCGTTCACGAGTGGTGCGACAAAGCTTCGCGAGGGCCCGCCGCACAACCTTCCGGCGCAGACCACTCCACTGGTGGGCAGGCGTGAGGAGTTGGACACGCTGGCGCGCCTGCTGGGCGAGTCCAGGCTCGTTACCGTCGTCGGCGTCGGCGGAAGTGGCAAGACGCGCATCGCGCTGGAGCTTGGCAGCGAGCAGCGGGCGCGGTTCGACGACGGCACCTTCTTTGTACCGCTCGCACCGCTCGGCGACGTGGGCGAGGTGGTGACGGCGATCGCCGACGCGGTGGGGCTCACCCTGCTCCCGGGCATCCCACGCGACCAGCAGTTGATCGGCTCGCTGCGCGATCGCAACATGCTGCTGATACTGGACAACTTCGAGCATCTGCTCGACGGCAGCGCGCTTGCGTCGGCGATCCTCGATGCGGCACCCACTGTCAGGATCGTCACCACGTCACGCGAACCGCTCGGTGTGGGGAGCGAGACACTGTTGCGGCTGGATGGCGTTGACGTGCCCCCCGGGGACACTCCGACAGACCGGCTGGCGTCCTACGGAGCCGTCGAGCTGTTTCTCCAGGCGGCGCGCCGCGCGCACCCGGCGTTCAAGCCCGATGGCGCCGATCTGGACGCGATTGCGGCGGTGTCTCGCTTCGTCGGCGGGCTGCCACTCGCCATCAGACTCGCGGCGTCCTGGGTTGAGCTGCTCAGCCCCTCCGAGATTCTCAACGAGGTCCGGCGGGACATTGACTTCCTCGATGTGGACGCGGTGAGCGCCGATGTGCGACACCGCAGTATGCGGGCCGTGTTCGATGCAACGTGGGAGCGACTCGACGTCACGGGGCAGGAGCAGCTCGCTCGCCTGGCGGTGTTCCGCGGCGGCTTCACACGCCAGGCGGCGCAGGAGGTGGCCGGCGCGTCGCTGCGATCGCTGGCGACGCTGGTGCGGCACTCACTGCTGCAGCGCGATCCGGCCAGCGGTCGGTACGCCATCCACGAGCTCCTGCGACAGTATGCCGAGCAGCGCCTGGCTGCCGCGAGCTTGCGCGATGACGCCGAGGCGCGGCACGGGGCGTGGTACGCCGGCGTCGTGCACGCGCTCGAAGGGAGGCTGGGCGCGCCCGACCAGCGCGGGGCCCTCGCCGAGCTGGACGCGGACCTCGATAACATCCGCGCGGCGTGGGACAGCGCCGTGCGCCGCAGCGACCTCGGTGTGATTGGGAAAGCGCTCAGCGGACTCGCGACGTTCTACGGCCTGCGCACGATGAACGAGGAAGCGTGCGCGCGGATTGGTGCAGCGCTGTCGATGGTGCAGTCGATCCCCGAGGGCGCGCGCCCGCTCAATCTCGAGCTCGGCCTTCAGGTGCGGTCCGCCGTGGCGCAGATGAACCTCCGGGGATATGGGCATCCCGATGTGGGGGCAGGATTCATGCGGGCGCACGAGCTCTGCGAGCAACTCGGCCCGTCGCCGATGCTCGCACCGGTCATGTTCGGGCTGTGGGCTTTCTACATCATTGGCGCCAATCACGCGAGGGCGGCGAAGCTCGCGGGTCAACTGCTCGAGATCGGCGAGCAGTCGGGCGACGCGGTCTTGGCGATCGGCGGGCACCACGCGTCGTCAGGATCGTGCGTCGCGGCCGGCGACCTCCGCCAGGCGGCCTACCACGCGACCCAGGTGATGGAGCTCTACCGACCGGAGTACGACCCACAGATCGTTGCGTGGTTCGCCGACCATTCAGCGTCGGCGTCGCGCGGGTGGCACGCCGCGGCACTCGATATGATGGGTCAGTTCGACCGCGCTGCGGAGGTGGAGCGCGATATGCGAGCGTTCATCGAGCGCCTTGCTCACGGCCAGACCCACGCGCAGGGATTGATGTTCATCGGTATGCACGCAGTCCTCCGTCGCGAACTGGACCGCTACACCGAGATCAACTCCGACCTGGTCCGCATCGCACAGACCTACGGGTTGCCCGTGTACGCAGTCTTCAGCCAGGCGTTCCAGGCCTTCAGCAATCCGACGCCTGAGGCCCGGCCGGCGATGGCACAGGCCATCGCGACGGTCCGTGATGGGTTCGGCTTCAAGGCAATGACCGTCGGCACGATGGTACTGCCCGCGGCGCACGCAGCGCTCGCGGCGGGCGAAACGCAGGCGGCGCGTGGAATCGTCGAAGGCAGCCTGACGTGGATCCGAGAGTGTGGGGAGCGTATCTGGGAGGCGGAGGCGTTGCGCCTGCGCGGCGAGTGTGAGCTCGCCTCAGGCGACTCGGCTGCCGCGGAGACGAGCCTGCGTGAGGCCATCGATTCCGCGCGGTCGTGCGGGGCGCGGACCTTCGAGTTGCGGGCGGTCTGTGCGCTGCATCGGTTATTGCGCGGGACGGAACGGGAAGCGGAGAGCCGGAACATCCTACAACCACTGTTCGAGTCGATGACCGAGGGGAGAGATCTCGCCGATTTGCGGGAAGCGGCCGATCTCTTGGGTGGTGCTGCGAGTGTCTAGGTGCTTGGGCCGTCGAGGAATCAGGGCGCGCGCCATCAGAGATCGTGCTGCTTCTTCACCTCCCTGCATGCGACGGCGAGGGCTTTCGGGGGCGCCCACTTATTCGTCCGCTGGACGTCCCGTTTGCCATATTCCAAGTGCGCGGCCAGCGTGCCTCCTATGCCGCCCGGAAATCTCGATGAGCACGCACTACGACTTCTCCAACGCCAAGAGGAATCCCTATGCGAAGCGCTTCAAGCGCTCCGTGACCATTCGCCTGAACGACTCCACGGACGAGTACTTCAAGGCGCTCGCGGACGAGACCCAGCTTCCC
>CAYTGL010000105.1:0-3839 GCA_964437335.1 uncultured Chromatiales bacterium | reverse complement strand
TCATCGAAGGCGAGTATCAGAATCGCCTGCTGTGGGTCCGGCTGAACCTCGACCACCCGAATGCGACTGCCGTGCAGATCGCTCGCGCGGACCTGTCCGCCATTTGTCGGGCCGTGGGCGTCTTGGCCCCGAAGGACTCGGTCGATCTGCACAATCTGCCGCTGCTGATTCACGTCCGCTGCAAGAAGCGCACCGACACGGGCGAGATCGTCAACGAGGTCAAAGGCTACGCCAAGAAAGAGGCTCCCCTAACGGTCACCACGACGGCGCCCGCCGCCAGCGCCTCGCCGCCCTGGAAGCGCTCGTGATGCTCGAGCTGGAGCTGCCGTACCCGCCAAGCGTCAATCACTACTGGCGCCGCGTCGGGACTCGCACCCTCATCAGCCGCGGGGGTCGAGCATTCCGACAGCAAGTTTGCTCGATCCTCGCCCTGCAAGGCGTTCGTCCCCTGGCGGGCGCCTTGTTGGTCGAGGTGATCGTGTCGCCGCCGGATCGCCGGCGGCGGGATATCGACAACGTTCAAAAAGCGCTGCTCGATGCGCTGCAGCATGGCGGCGCCTACCACGACGATAGCCAGATTGTGCGGCTGATGATCGAGAAGGGTGAGCCGATTGACGGCGGCAAAACCATTGTCCGCATCCGCGAGGCGCCAGCCTAGATGATCACGCTCAGGCCCTACCAAGAAGAAGTTAAGGCGGCGGTCTACGAGCACCTGCGGACACGGGACGACAATCCATGCGCCGTCGTGCCCACCGCGGGCGGCAAGACGCCGATCATGGCTTCGATCTGCAAGGACGCCGTAGGGAATTGGAACGGCCGGGTGCTGATCCTGGCCCATGTGAAGGAGCTGCTGGAGCAGACCGCCGACAAGCTCCGGGCCGTCTGCCCGGAAGTGGACTTCGGGATCTACTCCGCGGGCCTGAAGCGACGCGACACCACCCACGCGGTCATCATCGCCGGGATTCAGAGCGTCTATCGACGAGCCTGCGAGCTCGACGCGTTCGACCTGGTCATGGTCGACGAGGCCCATCTCATTCCGCTCGAAGGGGACGGAATGTATCGGCAGTTCCTGGCCGAGGCGCGGGTGATCAATCCGAACATGCGAGTCGTCGGCTTCACCGCCACGCCGTTTCGCCTCAAGTCGGGCGCCATCTGCACGCAAGAAGGGATTCTCAATCACGTTTGCTACGAGGTGGGCGTCCGCGAGCTAATTCGCGACGGCTACCTATGCCCGCTGATCACCAAGGCCGGGACCAGCAAGGCCGATTTCGCAGGGCTGCATGTTCGCGGCGGCGAATTCGTCGCCGACGAAATTGAGAATCTCATGGACGACGACCGGCTTGTCGAGGCGGCCTGCGCCGAAACGGTCGGTTACGCGGCCGAGCGCGACGCGGTGCTGATCTTCGCCAGCGGCGTGAAGCACGGTGAGCACATCGTCGGGATTCTCCGCGAAAAGCATAACCTCGAATGCGGGTTCGTCACCGGCGAGACGCCGACCAAACAGCGCGACGCCATCCTGGGCCGATTTCGTCAGGGCGAGCTGAAGTACCTCTGCAACGTGAATGTCCTCACGACCGGGTTCGACGCTCCTCACATCGATTGTGTCGCGCTGGTCCGCCCGACGATGTCGCCGGGCCTTTACTATCAAATGGTCGGCCGCGGCTTTCGCCTTCATCCACAGAAGCAGAACTGCCTGGTCCTCGATTTCGGCGGCAACGTCCTGCGGCACGGTCCGGTTGATGCCCTCGCGATTGCAACCCCTGGCGTCGGCGGCGGCGAGGCGCCCGTGAAGGAATGTCCTGCATGCCAATCAGTCATCGCCGCCGGCTACGCCAAGTGCCCCGACTGCGGGTACGAGTTCCCGCCTCCGAATCGACAGAAGCATGAGGCCCAGGCGGCGTCAGTCGGGATCCTCACCGGACAGGTCACGGATGAGGAATACGAAGTCCAGGACGTCACCTACAGCGTCCACGCCAAGCGCGGGGCGCCGCCGGAGGCGCCGCGTTCGATGCGCGTCACCTACCGCCTGGGACTAAGCCACTGGCAGAGCGAGTTCATCTGCGTGGAACACGACGGCTACGCCCGGCAGAAGGCCGAGGCTTGGTGGCGGCGCCGGTCGCCCGACCCGGTTCCCGATTCGGCCGAGCGGGCGGTGGAGGTTGTTGAGGCGGGCGGGCTGGCGGTGACCGAAGCGATCACCGTGCGGACCGTGGTCGGCGAAAAGTACGACCGCATCGTCAGCTACAAGCTTGGCCCGCAGCCTGCGCCGGTGCCGGCAGGGGAATTCGGCGAGTACGACCCCGACGAGGTCCCCTTCTAATCATGTATGACGTCGCCGCCTCCTATCTTCGTACCGGGCTGTGCGTGCTGCCTGCGGTCCTCGCCGAAAAGCGCCCGGCGCTTTCCGGTTGGAAGCAGTACCAGCGGCGCCTGCCCACCGAGCGGCAGGTCGAAGCCTGGTTCGGCGACGCCGAGGCGCTGTGCGTCCTCACGGGCGCCGTTTCCGGCAACCTGGAACTCATTGATTTCGATCATCAAGCTGAGCTTTACGACGCATGGCGTGAGCTCGTCGCTGAGCAGGCGCCCGGCCTCGTCGAACGCCTCGTCATCGAGACGTCGCAGTCCGGCGGCAAGCACGTCGCATACCGCTCTGAGGCGCCGAGCGACGGTAGTTTCAAACTGGCCCAGCGGACGGTCGTGGCGCCGAGCGCCGATCCGATCGAGATCGCCGGCAAGACCTACGTCCCGCGCCGCGTCGGCGACCGGTTTGAAGTCCTCTGCACGCTCATTGAAACTCGCGGCGAAGGGGGCCTGTTCCTGTGCGACCCCACGCCTGGATACGCCCTGCAGCAAGGCGCCTTCATGGAGTTGCCCTTGCTAACCGCAGCCGAGCGGACCGTCCTCATTGAGTCGGCGTTGGCGCTCACCGAAACGATGCCGGCGCCGCAACTTTTACCCGCGCTTCCCAGCGGCGCCGGTCGGCCCGGAGACGATTTCAACGAGCGCGGCGACGTCCGCGCGGTTCTGGTGCGGCACGGGTGGACGCTCGTCCGCGGCGGCGAGAACGAACTCTGGCGACGCCCCGGCAAGGAGGTCGGCTGGAGTGCGACGCTCAAGGAGGGCGTCTTCTACGTCTTCTCGACGAGCGCCGCGCCCTTCGACGCCCGACAGGCGTACCCGCCGTTTGCAGTCTATGCGCTGCTGGAGCATGGCGGCGAATTCTCAGCGGCGGCCGCTGCCCTACGCGCGGAAGGCTACGGTGATGATGACGTTGGCGAGCCCGTCGACATCTCGATGCTCCTGGCCAGGGATGAACCACCAGGCGCGCCTCCGCTCGACGACCCCGGTCCGTTCCCGACCGAGCTATTGCGGATTCCGGGGTTCGTCTCCGAGGTGATGGACCACACGCTCGCCACGGCGCCCTACCCCAACCTGGCGCTGGCGTTCTGCGGCGCCGTCGCCCTGCAAGCAGTCTTGGCTGGACGCAAGGTCCGCGATCAGGCCGACAACCGGACGAACCTCTACCTGCTCGCGCTCGCCTACTCGTCGGTCGGCAAGGACTGGCCCCGCAAGGTCAACACGCACATCCTCCACCGCGTCGGCCTGGTCGACGCGCTGGGGGAAAAGTTCGCCTCGGGCGAGGGGATCCAGGACGCCCTGTTTCTCACCCCCGCGATGCTCTTTCAAACCGACGAGATCGACGGCCTGTTGCAGTCGATCAACAAGGCCCGCGACGCTCGCCATGAAAACATCATGGGGACGCTGCTGACAATGTACTCCTCGGCCAACAGCATCTATCCCATGCGGCGGAAAGCGGGAAAGGAGTCGCCCGGCGTGAT
>CAYTGL010000104.1:0-3890 GCA_964437335.1 uncultured Chromatiales bacterium | reverse complement strand
AGTGGTGTAGCCTCAACCGTCATTCCTGTGGAAGATGCCTGGTTTGACGGTCACACTCGCTATCTTGGTGTCAGTATCGACAACGGCCCGGAGCTGTCGCCACGCGTTCTGATTACCACAGTGCCGCGCGCGATGATTGCCAACCGGGCGGCAGTCGCCGAATCACTGTCTTCACCCATTATTAATGTTTCAGGGTTCCTCCAGTTTGATCCGGTCGCCGCGAATGATCCTCAAGCGGGAACATGGACCATTGATCCTAGCGCTTTCCGATCTGGGAATTTTGGCATCGTAAGATCCTCACCAAGCGCCGATCAAACGAAGTCGCTAGTCATCACGCCGAACGGCAACGTGGGGGTAGGAATCTCGTCACCAACGACTAAACTTGATGTCAACGGAGGAATACATGCCACTACACTCAATCTGGCCGGTGGGCCTGCTGATCCAGTCCTCAATGTGGCGGGAGTAACTCGCACGACAGTACTTCAAATCACCAGCGACCGGAACGCCAAGCAGCAATTCGAGCCTGTGGATAGCCGGGTCATATTGGCGAAGCTCGCCAAGCTTCCCATCGCTTCCTGGGCGTACACGAACAATCCCTCAATCCGCCACGTTGGTCCGGTGGCTCAAGATTTCCACGCTGTATTCGGCATGGGTGAAGACGACAAACATATCGCCACAGTGGACGCCGACGGCGTAGCCTTGGCGGCCATTCAGGGGCTTCATTCAATTGTTGCCCAACAACAACTGGTGCTGCAACAAAGGGACATTGAGGTTCGCCAATTGCAGGATCGTGTATGGCAGATTGAGCAATTGCTTTTTAAGCGCACCACATCTGACACTGAATAGGATAAGTGATACTTCGCCAACCACACATGAAGACCCGTCCCTGGAACGTTTTGTCACTTCAGCGCGCCATCATAGAGCTACTGTTGCTTACGGGTTTGGTCCAGGCGGCTTCGGCGGCCGAGAGTTTGCCGGGGAACGGCCCACAGCCGCCCGTGGTCACGTGGGAGGTCCCGGACGAGACTTTTTCGACAATTCAACCTGTCGAAATTTCCTCTGGCACACACGACAACTCGTCAACAAATGCCATCGCCGCATTCTCGACCACCCTTTCTGCGTCCGGCGCCGGCTCCGTGCGGGTCCGCTTTTCCTTCCCCGACTTGGGCAAACGCAGTTGGGTGCGGGTGACGTCGTTGGCCGACGGCGCCAGCCAGAATCTGGATGCGGAGGCCATGCGGAACTGGGAAAATACCAGCGCCTACTTCAACGGCGAAGACGTGCGGGTGGAACTATTCGTCGCGGCCGGTGAAACCAATATCGCGGCGGATATCGCCTCCATCATCGCATATGGCCGCAAATGTCCTGAGTGCGAGACCACCCTCCCGGCTGGGAGGAGGGCGCTACGACAACACAACATCAACGGTCCTGATGACCGCGTATCTAGTTCAGATTTCAGGGTTGGGCGCATCACTGGATGCACGGCCTGGCTTATCTCTAATGGAGCGGTTCTGACTGCCGGACACTGCGCCGCTTTCCGAACAGATCCTGCCCCGCAGGTTCTTGAAGTGAACGTTCCCAATGGGAACCCAAGAAGCGTCCATCCCGACGATCAGTTTCCGGTGGACCGAACCAGGCTCACGTTTCGTCATGTTTTGGATGCCAACGGAAATCTGACATATGACGACTGGTGCATTTTTGGCATTAGGCCGAATGCCAAGGGAGAGCGGGCGCATGTCAAGTTTGGGTTTTTTTGTGTCACGATGGTGACGCCGGGCGAGAGCGCTACGATCCGGATTACTGGCTACGGAATTGATACAGACACGCCTGCAATGAGTAGAACCTTGCAAACGAGTGTGGATTCCTTTCGCGGCCGTCGGGAAGCGAATAGGCTGCCATACTTTGCCTACGCCACCGACACTGAACCTGGAACCTCGGGTGGCCCGATTATTTGGGAGGAGACGGGCTTTGCCATAGGAATAAATACCGCGTCTCCAATTGAAAATATTGGAGAGAACTACGGCATCTCTTTTGAAAATGCCGAGTTGAGGAGCGCCGTCCACAACTGGCTCGGCAACGACACGATCTACGTTGACTCGATCGAGCCGCCGGGGAGGCGTAGGGCCGGAACCATTTTCGACCCTGCCGTCGGCATCGAGGCTGGTTACAGGACCGCTTTTGGCAATAAGCAGCTCGCGATCATTGCCGGCGATTATACAGTCCCAAGAGGTTTTACCATGGGAGCCGACAACCGTGGAAGCGTCACGCTGATTGCGCCCGTCGGAACTGTGACTATCGGCGCCCCGTAGCTAACTCATGGTCAGCTTGCTAATTTCTTATCCACTTCCGAACGCGACCTTCACGTCCTTTCACACATACGCCGATCCGGGTGACGCACTGATCAAATGACATATGAGCCAGATCGCAACGAGAAACTGGTCAGCCGCACTCGGATCATTGTGTCTGGGAGTGTTTGCCATTTGGGTGTCGTTCCGGGCTATCGCCGAGATCGACTGTGAATGCAATGCAGTAGGAACGTTTCGATTGCCGCTCGCACCCGTGGCGCCCTATCTGGGTCCGAACGGCGAGTCGCAGAACGGGCGGTTCAAGGCCTCTTTGCGGCCGTCGTTTCCATCGTTCGATCTGGAAGTAACCCGGCTTAGCGATTCACGTATCATAGTAAGAATTCCCGGTGTGACATCCAATATTGGTTATGGTTTTTCTCCTGATAGCATGACGTTTCTCTATTCATTTATAGCAAATGATCAACAGAGGGAATTTAGGGGGCTGTATAGTTTGGCTGAATCGAGATGGGTTTGGCGAGACGAGAGTAGTGTCATTGGCCACGTCTCTGGATTCAGTCCGCATGGTCACTATCTAGTGTCGGTTGGAGTCGGAGGAAACGTACCACCACTTTCGACGTGGATTGATTTGAAGGTTATCAAAGCCTCCGAAGGAGCGATTCATCTCAGCAAGACCTTGATACCATTTTGGGGAGGATCATCACAGCCTATGAAATTATGGTGGACGAATAACTTCGAGAGTCTTGATGACCTGTTTAAGCGGTGGCCCCTTCCGCGTCCGGATCATTCTGTCGCGGGTTGGGGATTTGGGCCGGATTCTGAGGATCGCTCCTTTGTGTACAGCGTTGTTAAGGATTGGGAGAGGGCGGACGCCGAGGTGGTCAATCTCGCCACCAAGGAGACAATCGTCTCACGATCGTTCAGTCGCCCAGCGTTTTGGCGCTTCAGTCCTTGTGGGGACATTTTCGGCATTGGAGCGACCGATAGCTTGGGGAGTACGGCTGTCAGTCTTCTTCGCACGGTTGACGGCACCTCTTTGCCATTGCCTGCAGGGGCGAGGATGTTTTCCGCTTCGGTCGTCGTACTTAACACCGAAGTTGCGAACCATACTGCCGTTGTAAATGGAATGTCCTATGTACTCGCGCCTAATACCGCCAATCAGTCCTGCGTGAGCGAGGTTGTTTGGGTAGATTTCAGTCACCGCGGAGCCCAGCGAGGAACAGTGGACGCGCCGTTCCGGACGCTGGCGAGCGGTATTGACGCAGTAGCTGAAGGTGGAACCGTGATGATCAAAGCCGGCGTCGGAGCCGAGAGGATCACGATCACCAAGCCCTTGTCCTTGGAGACGGCTGGAGGCGTAGTCAGCATTGGACGCTAGTCTGCCGGGTAGATCCGGCCACCCCCGCTCTCCCACTCCATTGATCCGCAAACCTTCCTTCCGCCCGACGTCCTCACCGGTTTCCTGCCTCCGGAGGACGGCACCGGCCTGGGCCAGGGTTTTGCCGAATACACCATCGAACCCCACGCCGGCCTGCCCACCGGCACGCAGATTCGCAACGTGGCGCTGATCTCCTTCGACCGCCAACC
>CAYTGL010000103.1:0-3901 GCA_964437335.1 uncultured Chromatiales bacterium | reverse complement strand
AGACGTACCCGGACTTCTTGGTGTGGCAGTACACCTCGTTGATCTTGTTGCCGCCACATTTCGCCTGGATCCACTCGAACGAGTACGCCGACCGGGGGCTCTCATACGAGTGGCTCAACCAGTAGGTGCCCGGCTTGCCGTCGAAGGCATGGGAGCCCTTGTGGCCGGCGATGGTGCTCTGAGCGTCATACCTTCCATGCACTACTGGGGCGGCGGTGTCGTACTTGGCGACATTCTTGCCCCGGCCGGCATCCTTCCCGGGGACGACCTGATCCGTGGGCACCGGCCGGTACACCAACGGGAAGCGGTCCAGGGGTAGCGCCGGCGGGTAGATGGGCTGTTCGATGAGCAGCTTGCCCAGATCCCGCATGTCGACCGTGATCTGCGGGTCGTCCACGCCGCCGGTGTAGTCGGCTTTGTCGATCAGCCACACGCCGGTGAGCACCAGCTTCGAATCTTGATGGGGATGCACATATTCGGGCATCCCTGGGAGGAGCGCGTCGCCGTTGTCGTCGAAGTTGTCCGACCCGTAGCCCTGGTAGGTGCGCACCAGAATGTTGGGGGTGAGCAACTTGGCGCCCACGTTCGGGGTGTAACCCCAGCTGGTGGGCTCGCCGTAGATGGATGTGGTGGCGATGGGTTTCGCGCCTCGGTCGATGCTGTAGAAGCCAACCCCGAACGGGTCTTCATCGATCCCGGACCACACATACTGGCCCTGCCGGACGTTGGGCAGGGTGATTCTGCAGGTGTCGGCGTCCTGGCCGATGGAGCGGTCGATGCGGATCGTGTCGACCTGCAGTTCAACAGCCGCCAACGGGTTGGTGCCGGTCACCAGGTACCGCCACGGCCCAGGGCGGGCTGATGTCGCCGAACCGATGTTGGCGTCCTGGAAGGTGACTCGGCCAACAGGCCGGTTCTGCCCGACAAAATCGCCTTGGGTGATCAGGTCCGACCAGTGCTGGAATCGTTCGCTGTTGGGATCGAGCATCAGCTCAGCACCCCGTAGAGCACGGCACCGGACGCACTGCGCATGGCAGTGATCCCGAACGTCGCCGAGTACGTGTGATACCACGGGTTGAATGCCCGTCGGGAACGTGTCGGGCTGAAGCTAGACAGGACGCCTTGGAAGGTGCGACCCAGGTCGTCGTCAAGCTGCAGCAGGGTGCGCTTCAACGCCCACTGCTGCATCGCCTCGAAGTGGGTCTGGGTGATGATGACCCCACCGAAGGTCATGTCCGTGACGCTCAGGCGACCCTCGGAAAACACGGCGCGACGACTGGGGCCCATGGGAACGTTGGTGGCCACCTGCTTGCTGACAGTCGGCGAACCACCCTCGTTCGGGTTGATCTCGAACACATAGGCGACCCCCGTCCGGACATCGGTGAACTTCCAGCGGACCACACTCACGCCCGTGGATCGGACTATCTGGGGAGGAGTTGCCGATCAGGGGACTGTTCGCGGTGTGGACGTGTTGGCCCTCGCGGCAGCAGACGATTGGCGCATCAACTCGGCAACCACCTGGGCCACCAGCGACTTGGCGATGGCCGCAGTGGGCACCTGGTTGACGATGTCGACGTTCTGATACACCTGCTGCGCACCCTTGGCGAGCACCGCCTCCCGCACCGAGTTCATCGCCGTCACTAGAGCGGCGTCGCTGGCCTGGGAGCCCAGCGGCGAACCGGACAGTGCATCCTGCATGCGACGCACATCCAGCACCGATGCTTCGATCGCCTGCCGGGCAGCGTCCGCCCCCAGGGAGCGGCGCACCTCGTAGGCGGTGGGCATCTTGATCTCACCGGGAATGTTGAACCCGGACCCGGTCAACTGGTTGCGGATGTCGTCCTGCAGGCCCTTGATCTTCAGCATGATCTGCCGGCGCTGCTGCTCGGTCAGGTTGGTGGCCTTCAACATGGCCTGCAGGGCCTTCACCGCTTCCTGGCCGGTGATCTTGCCCATCTCCTTGTTGAAGTCGATGGTCTCCAGCTCGTACTGCAGCTTGGTGTCGCGAAGCGCGGCTTGCGCTTCCAGCACTCCCGCCCGGGCCTGGATGACTTCAGCCGATGACCGTCCACCGGACAGCTTCTTGGCGGTCGCCAACTGTGCCTTTGCCAGCTGGATGCCGATCTCGGCTGCCTTGACGGTGTGGCCGGCGACGGTGGCCTGGGTCTGGCGGTACTGGATGCGTGCGGCCACCACCGCGCGCTGGGCCTGGATGATCTGCCAGCCGGCCTGGATGCTCTGCTGCAGTGCGGACTGGTACTGGGTGGATGCGGTGCCGTAGATGCTGGCGTCGCGCATCGCGGCGCGAGCATTGCTCTTCGCCATCTGGGCTTGCCGCACCGCGTCGCCGGGTGGGACGCGGGCAGCCTGGGTTTGGCGAGCCGCTTCCCCTTGGGCGATGTAGGCGTCCTGCAAAGACTTCTGCGCAGTGGCCAGATGGATGAGCGCGGCGTTGCGCATCTCCACGCCCTGCGCGTTGCGCAACTCCACATTGGCCAACTGGATTTCGAGTTGGGCGAGAGTCACTGGGTTGCGCGCTTGTGCCCGCGAAAGGTTGAGCTGCTGACTTTCCCCGGCGATCAGTGCCTGCGCGGCGGATTGGCGCTTCTGCTGCGCCTGCAACTTCAGCGCATTGCCCGCCGCTGGATCGGTCACGGCAAGCGTGGCAGCCTCTGCATCCAACTTCCCCGCGGCCGCGTTGAGCGCGTCAGCCGCCGCCTGGAAGTTGCCAGCGAATTGGTCAAGTTCAGCACCCGACGTAAGAGCATTCACCGCATTGTCGAGCTTGGACTGCAGTATCTGCGCGTACTGCTGGCCGGCGCCAAGAAACGCCGTCCACGCCTCATCAATCTTCTGCTTGTCGCCCCCCGCCAACGCCAACTCCAAGTTGAGGGTGGCGTGATCAAGATTCTTCTGAGACTCGACGAGCATCCCTTCCAGCTGCTCGCCCTTCAGGAACGGCATGGCCGCCTTCAGGCCAGGACCTCCCATGCCCTGCTCCTGGGCGTACCTCTGGACAGCCGATGTGACCGTGGTGCTGCCCTTCGGCGTGGTGACGATACGGCTGAGCACCCTGGAGTCGATGCTGCCCAACTGGTTGACCAGAGTCACAGCCTCGTTGATCTGATCGGTGGTCATCACGTCGATGCCCTTGATCGCCTCCAACGTGGCGCGCACCCGATCGTCCCACGCGGCCTGCAACTCCTTGAGCGCGATCTCGTAGGCCTTGATCTGGGCGGGGGACAGCTTCTGATCGTCAGGCGCCTTCTCGTTGTTCTCGATCAGCCTCTTCAGCTCATCTTCGAGTTGCTTCCGATAGTCCTCACTAGCTTCCGCAAGCCGCTCCTCAATCGGCGGGAGTGGCACAGGCGGGCCCCCAAGATTCGGGTTCCCGGTGGCACCAGCGTTGTTCAGCGCCGCGCGCATCTGGTCGAGCCCGTTCTGCCGCAGCTGGTTGACGTGTTCCTGCCGTTCCTGCGGCAGCACGCCGTACTGCTTATCCCGTTCGCGACTGAGGTACTTGGGGATGTCCCAAGGAGCCACCTGGGAGATCGCGCCAAAGAACGTGGACGCGCTGAAACCAAACTTGTTCATGCCGGTGTTAGCCTCATCAAACAACGCCTTGCGCTCTTCCTGAGCGGTCTTCGCGGCTTCCGGCTGGCCGAAGCGACGCTCATCATTGCGCCGGACCTGCGCATTCAGCTCCTCCATGATGCGCTTCTGACGGTTCGCGTTCTCGATCACCGCCGACAGGACGAATCCGACCGCCACGGCGGCAAGCGACAGCATGCCCATGTTGTTGGACACAAACTGGGTGGCGCGGCCAGCCGCGTTCAGCGCCCTGGTCATTCGAGTGGCGTTGGCCTCCATGCGAGCCAAAGCCTTGCTGGCATCAGCAGCT
>CAYTGL010000102.1:0-4006 GCA_964437335.1 uncultured Chromatiales bacterium | reverse complement strand
CTAGCGGCGTAAGTCAATCTCCCGCCACTGTCCGAAAGTCGTGGGCTATCGCAAGATAGTCGCCGGCCCAACTTTTCCTCCAGCCGGGCGAAAGTGCATTTCACAGCTGATGCAGTCCACTGCCCTCCCCGCGTGTTCACGAAGACAAACTGGCGATTCATCCCTCGGGCGATGATTCGAGCTGCTCGGCCAGTGAGGTAAATCACCCGGTCCTTCTTTTTGCCCTTCGCTTCCCTCGCCGGAATGATGCAACGCCGGTTAGCAAGTTCGACGTGCCACGGTTTCAGGCTCTTGAGTTCTTGCGGTCTGGCGCCCGTGTCCCAGGAGACGATCAGCAACTTTCGCATCGGCTTATTGCAGAGCCGGAGCAGCGCCCGAAACTCCCGCAGAGTGAGCGTCTCCTCCCGCGATGTCGCCGGCGGCCGTCGCATCGCGGCGATGGGGTTCGCATCGATCCATCCTTCGCCGTGGGCCCAGCGGTAGGCAGCTTTGACCGCGGTGATCCGTGCCCGCTTCGCCTTTCCTCTGGCATCGACCCACGCCCGGACGATTTTAGGGGTGAGCTTCCCGGGTGGCAGGGAACCCGGAGCCAATCCTGCCGCCTTGAGGTAGTTGAGGAAGTCCTGCAAGTAGTCCGTATACCAACGAACCGTCTTAGGGGCTTTGTGCTCTTCGCTATATATAATGAAGGCATCGAGGAGGGCGGCGATTGAACCAGCTCCCGGCTTTTCCGGGGCTTGGGCCAGCATCGTGTGAAACCGCCGGGCGGCTTCCTCTTTATCTGGGCCTAGGTTATGCTGCTTTCCGTCGATTTCGACGAACCATGCATTGCGGGCCTTGCGAAACCAGGGTTTGTTTGGACGGGCCATAACCTGCCACCTAAACCTGCCAGAGGAATACCCCACCGCTGGTTTAATGTTAGCAAGTCCTTACCGGAAAGAAAGTTCGGGCCGTAGCGCAGCCTGGTAGCGCGTTTGACTGGGGGTCAAAAGGTCGCAGGTTCGAATCCTGTCGGCCCGACTTGACTGGACAAGAAGCCCTTCGGCGAGAACGTCGAAGGGCTTTCTTATTGTGGGGACGAGAGTTACGTCGACGAGAGAAAAGTTCAAACAGACGATTTCGAGGATCCGACGTTTTTCGTCGCAATCAGCGGTAAGCCACTTCTGGCGTAGGACTTGCGAAAGTTCAAACACTTTGGACGCGAGTTCGCCCATTTCGTCGCGTGAGCGGTCAACGGCATCAAGCTGAAGCTTGATTGACGCGAGACGATCCCGAATCTCGGTACTCTTCCGAGCGAACGTCGCCTGGTCCACATCGTCTGAAAGCCGCATGTTGAGCAGCCGATCTTGCTGCTCGGCCAGGAGCGTTTGTTGCCGGGAAAGCTCTTGTCGTTGGGCGTGTGACTCGGCCTGAATGTCCTTGGTCTGTGAACGCAAAACGGCCCGGAACCAGTCGCGAACTTCTTCGTCCTCAATCCGCATCTTGTCGAACAAGGCCAGGATCTGCTCATCGAAATCGGCTTCGGGAATCCGGGTCCGGGGATGGCCGGGTTTTGTGTAGCGAGCGCAGCGATAGTAGACGTACGCCTTGGGACCATTCTTGGTGAGCTTGGTTTTGACTTCACCGGTGATGGGATGCCCACAGTGACCGCAGCGAACAAACTCCCCGCCAAACGTGGTCAAGTGCGTCTGGTAGTTCTGATTCCCGAGAAGCGTCTGCACGCGATCCCACGTCGCCCGGTCAACGAGCGGCTCATGCTTTCCGGGATACCACTCGCCCTTGTGCTCGATCTCACCGATGTAGGCACGGTCGCGAAGAATGTTGTGAATGGAGCTTCGCGGGAACTTTGGAGTCGTCTTTCGCCAGACGCGATTCTCTGCATCCATCCGCTCCGTGACGCCGTCAATCGTCTGGTTTCCGTAAGCGTAGAGATGAAAGATACGGCGGACGTTGTCAGCAGCAACGGGGTCGATTTCGACAATTCCGCGTCCCTCTTTACGGACATTTTTGTAGCCATACGGGGCCAAGCCGACGAACCAGCCTTCCCGAACACGGCGAGCCAGGCCTTCCCTGACATCGACTGATTGTTGCTCGGTGTAGAAGCTTGCCATGTTGGCAAGGGTCCGCCTCATCATGCGACCAGCCGGATTACTTTCGGTGGGCTGAGAGACGCAGATAAAGGGAACGTCGTACTCGGATTCGAGCCGTTCGATTTCGACGAAGTCAAAGAGGTTTCGTGCCGCCCGGTCGACTTTGTAGACGAGAAGGCCGTCTAACTCGATGCAATGCTTCTTGACGTAGGCGACGAGTTCCCGGAAGGTCTTTCGTTCATCGCCCTTGCTGGCTGTTTCCGCGATGCGGAAGAGCTTGACGATCTGACCTTCATGGACTTCAGCGAAGCGCTTGAGGGCATCTTCCTGGATGTCGAGCGAGAAGCCTTCGCGTTCTTGTTCTCGGCTGCTGACGCGAGCAAGTGCAACGTACTGTTTCATGGAAAAGCCTCACGCGGCGGCGACTGGGAGCACGGTAAGAACGATGATCCATTTTACCAATGTGGTCGCCGGGAGTGGATCGTTGTTTTTCGCTGATCCCTGGGCTTTCTTTGCGGCAGTCCTGTCAGCCGTCTTCTGCCGCCAGAAATTGAACGAGTCGCCCGGTACTCATGAGGATTTCGAGGGCGTCTTCCGAGGTGAGCGAGTGTTCGTAGTACGGCTGCCAGACGCGGAGCGTGTGGGAGATCAGTTCAGGCGTCACCCAGGCCGGAGCGCCAGAGGGAACGCGAACCATGACTGGTTCGGCTCCGGTCGTCCGCCTCTTTGTCGAGAGCAGCCACCAAGCCACGAATTCGCTTCAGATCATGCGTTTCAGAAATGTGCGTCGTCACATTCTGGATGCAAAATGCGACATGCCAGCGTTTCTAAAGCACACCGGAACAACATGCCCGGTCTACACGTTTAACTCGTTTGATGCGCGAGCAAGTTTCCCGCACGCCGTCGCCTGGGATGTGGCTTCGGATGTGACCTCACCAGCTCGGGCGCTCAACTTGGCTGGGGCCTTGATTCCAGGCGAACAGGGCGGGAGTAACCGTTACTTCACGGATGCCGCCCGGCAGGTTGTGGCCGGTGTCATCGAATCGTTCATCCGGCACTCGCCTGGCGTTTGGACGTTTTCGGATCTGGTGTTTTCGTTACTCTCGATGGAGCGGACCAAGGAAATTCTTTTGCGGGACACCGATGGCGAAGACGTGGTCGCCAATTTCTTTGGCGATGAGCGGACCGGGTATCAAGTCTTTACGACCATCGTCTCGCGGATGGCGTACTTTAAGTCGGTGGCAGCCCTTTGGCAGCGAACTTCGGACAAGCTCAGCATCAAGTCCTGGCTCGCGGATGAAGCCATTCTGCTCCTCGGAGTCATCGTCTTGCGTTCCATCGCCCGATTCCGGTGGTTCATTCACCGGTTTTTCAACGGCATCGTATTCCGCTTGGCAGTCTGGGCAGATTCCCAAATGTGTCTGCCAATCGAAGATACTTCGCCCGTCGTTAGAGTTGGCTTCAGCGGGGCGAATTGCGAGTTCCCAACGCTGAACTGGAGCCACGTGGGTCCAGTCTTGGGGAACCTCGCTCACTCCATCAAAGTCATCCCGATCACAATGCAGGCATCCGAGCCGGATTTGTCCTGCGTCTGCCGTCGAAGCGGCATCCGCATGGTCCGTTCGGGAACCTGGTTTGAAGTCATCAGCCAGTTGATCAGAAGGTGTTGTCATGACGTCACCTCCTTCAGATCTTGAACGAGCGAACAGAAACAACAGCTATGCCACATGGCGCACCTCCTTGGAGCTTGTCTGCTCCAGTTCGGTGATGATGTGACAGGCCACGTCACGGATCAGTTCAAGTGACTGCATCAGCACTCGCTCGTCACCGCTGTAGAGCTGGATGTAGTCCGACGCTGCCGTCGAACCACATGGGAAGACTCCAAGTTTCCATGGTACGAAGAGGTGCGGATGGAC
>CAYTGL010000101.1:0-4012 GCA_964437335.1 uncultured Chromatiales bacterium | reverse complement strand
GCCGCGTTGCCGCTGGTTTCCTGCTCGGTGCGGTCGATCCAGTTGCCGGCGCCGTTGTATTGCAGTTCCAGGTATTCGCCGGCTTCGGAAAGTGACGGATTGGTCGCTTCGCCTTCAATCGCATTTCCATTGCGGGCGATCGTCACGGCGTTGCCGCCGGTGGTTTCGAGCAGCTTCACGCCCACGATCTGGTTTACCCGCGGGCTGCCTGCGAGGGTGACGGTGAATGAGCCGCCGCTGGCGTCGCATTGCACCAGTTCGCTGGATCGTGCCGCGTAGTTGGCGGTCTTAATGCTGGTGACTTGGAGCGGAGTCGGGTCGGCTTGGCCGATCATGGATGGTTGCCCATACTGAATGTGTTGAGAAAGGAATGCTTGAACAACGTCCCCAAAGTCCGACGATAGCGTGAATGAGCCTGAAGGCCCGAAGCTATTGTTGATTTGGTCCGGCCAAATGCTGCGCCGCATTTTCACTTACTATTGTAACGTAATACTTTTCTCTCGAAATCCAACCTTTTTCGCTCCACTACGTCGCAAATAAAAACACTGGCAAGCCATCAATATATGTCACTGCCAGGCCGCACCGGAAAGAGAATGAATGATTGTCTATTTCGTCTGTGCTCGCTTAAGTACAGTTACATAGTCCCCGTCCCTTTTTTCGATTAGCAGCAGTCGGTCGGAACTGTACTTTTTGATTACAACGACCTCACTCTTGCCACCCGCACTTCTTAGCAGCAGAGCATAGCCGTTGTCGATTGGTATGGACTGCTCAATTACGTCTTCGAAGATGACCTGATTGTCACCGCCCACCCTAAGAAATCGCTTCTCGGCGATATTTATATGAATTGTGGACTCAACTCCATCGAACCCCCATGGGCCGCGAAAGTCGCTATGGCTAACGACCCTCATTACATCGTGTATCGACACAGTCGAGGTCTTTTGGCTCTCTGATTGTGTACATCCCATCGCAGCAGTTCCAAAGAGGACTGCCGTAATAATGGACCTGAAACGCGCGAAAACCTTCTGCATTGAAATAGCATGATTCACACTGGACATGATGTCGTCCCTCTTAGCGTGACAAGTAACTCCAACACCCAGCTCTTCTCGGAAATCGCCCTAGGATTCTCCACAATTCGATTCCGGAGATGCTTCCAAGAATGCGGCGTGGCAGATACTAAATTAAATTCGTAGCGACCTGCGTGCCAAGCCAGCAGCGGATCAATGGTATCGACCACGTGGCGATACGGCGCACGCTAATTCTCGGGGCACTTAAAGTCAGCAATCTTCCTCTCGCTGCAGCGTTTAAGACCATCGGCGATGCCGTCGGCATCGTCTTCGGCATATCCGCTTACTGGCTCACGTCCAGCACCAAATTCACTTTCGCACTCCAACCACTCCGTGCTCTTGGGAAACCACTCCTTACACAGTTGGAACCAATTGGCAAACCGGCGTCTCTCCTCACAGCATTCCGCATCCAGCTTGACCCAAATAGCAACACCGTCTTGCTTGAACCTCTCGCGTACCCTTTTTGAAGCATCGAGTACTGCATCGATCGATTCCTTGTACACCTTGCCCAACGTTTTGCCCGCGATCTGCCCGCCTGGTACTTTCTTGACTGCTTTTAGTAACGCCTTCATAGACTCAGCACTGGCTTCCATTGCTTCTGCGCTATTCGGGTTACGTCCGCGAAGCGCCGGCGTTAAGATATACGAGGATAGAGTGACGTTTCTAGAAGATCCAACTGTTGTACACTCCTCCAATCCAAACGGGTCAATCATGCGAGTTGACATAGATCGCACATATTCGTAGAGGTTCGCGACTCGCCCTCGAAATCCGAGTGGATCGCGAGACAGGAATCGCCCCGAAATTGTCTCATAGTAACGCCTTCGGTAGTTATAGAGCGCGCTTTCCACATCAAGCATTCTCCCTGTGAAGATGAAGTCGCAAGTGGGAGTATCGCCCTCGGTGGCGTCGTCCGCAAACCAGTTCGAAGCCGTGCCAGGGCTGGTGAAAAGCAATGTGTTGCCATAGGCATCGGTATCATACGCTTCAACGACGTTGCCGGAGTCGTCGGTCAAAGCGGTCGTGCGATATAACAAATCCTGGAGTGGATAATAGTCGCCTGCCGCATTGCCGTTGATGGTGACGAACGTGGTTTGTTGCAATAGTTCATCAATATAGACTCCCCAGATGTATTGTTTCACTGGTTCGTTGGAACCGTTTCGTTCTTCAACGGATTGCCAATCTGTGTTGTAAGTAAAGTCGGTGGTCCCGTTGGTGATCGTCCCCGAGAGGCCGCCGTTGAAAATTTCCTTGCGGATGCGGCGGTTCATCGCGTCGTAGTCGTACTGGCCGATCAGCACGTCGCCCGCTTTCTTGCGAACTTCCTTGAGCCGATTGAGCGCGTCCCACTTGTAGGTGCGGATGCCATCGTCGGTTAAGTTGCCGTTGCTGGCGCCAGTCACGCCGTCGTAATTGAACGGCACATTCCCGCCACCATCGTTGATGGTGGTGATCTGGTTCAGCCCGTTGTGCTGGCGAAGCTCGTCGGTCTCGCTGCCGCCGACGGGCGTGAACACCGTGTGATGCCAGTTGCCCAAACCATCGAGATCGTAGGTGCGAGCTTCGTCGGTGCCAGGCAGGCTGATCGGCGTGGTGACCCAGCCACCGCCCGCGTTGCCTTGACCGCCGGTGGTGCTGAGCACGCCGCGCTGATACTGCCGCAAGCGATCGAGCGAATCATAGCCGCCCAGCGGCGTCTGATCGTCAAACGGTTCATAGAGATGGCTGCGACTGTCGGCGTGCAGCTCGCGCTCGTACAGCTTGTTACTGCCCATGTCGAACACCGTCGTCTGACCGACCAGGGAAGAGGAGTTGTTATAAGCGCCGGTGCCGCCATTGATGCCACCGGCCAGGAACCGCTTGGTGATTATCCGCCCCGCGCCATCGTAGCCGAGGCGATCGCTGGATTGATTTCCCCAGATGGGTGAAGCCAGGTCTTCCTGCATAGCCGAGCGGGTGCGGGCATTATTCATGAAGCTCATGATCAGCCCGTTACCCAGCACGCATTCGGCAACCCGGTCCGACCCAAAGAACTCCCAGGCGGCGATGTCGGCCCCGCCGGATGTTTCTTCGACCAGCGTGCGACGATACAAGTCATCGTACGTGTTGGTGATCTGCCGCCCGTTGGGGAAGGCGAACTGCGTCATGGGGTAGGAGGTGAATTTTTCACTGGTCACATTCCGCGTGTTCCCGCCGAACGCTTGGCTGTCTTCCAGCACGCGGCTGAGCGAGTCGTAGACCATCGTCACGTCGGCGTTGGTCGCACTGACCGTGTCGCGGGCGAACGTGGTCCGCGAGAGCCCGTCGTACTGGAAGCTCTGCGAGGTGGTGCCGACCACGCCGGAAGCCAGCGAGATGGAAACGGCCGTTTTCCGGCCTTTGGCGTCGAATGTATTGGTAAACACCGAACCGTTCTCGTCCGTGTACTCGATCACGTCCGAGGCTTCGTCGTAATCATTCACGCGGGTGGAGCCGTCGTGGAACGTCATGACCGTCTGCCGGTTGAGTGAATCGTATGTCCAGAGGGTGATGCTGCCCTTGTCATCCACCAACTGCCGGACGCGACTATTTCCATCATAGAGCATGCTGGTCGTAATGGAAGCGCCGCCATAGGCCAGGAAGGTGCTGTCCGGCTCGGGCGGAGAATTTCGCGCATGCAATTCGGGCCGTAACACAAGTTGAAATCGCATTTGATGGGGTCAAGCACGCCTCGCTACAAAAGCACTCAGGCTACGCTCGCTTCGACCCGCATTGTGGTAGGCAGAATGCCTGCCCTACCTTTGCTTGTACAGCCACCAGGACGCCTTCATCGCGGCGGCAATGGTCGCTTCCCAGGCCCTTTCCAATAGCCTCCGCGCGGCGGTGGACGGCTGGCAGACCGCCTTCGTGGTCGAAATGTTGTGACTGCTCAATAACCCGTCGGGATTGATCTTTACTCGGAGGTCGGTTTT
>CAYTGL010000100.1:0-4569 GCA_964437335.1 uncultured Chromatiales bacterium | reverse complement strand
TCTCCACCCTCCCTCACGGGAACGCAGTTACCACTGTCGGATTCAGGTCGGGAACATCGACCTGGAAGGGACTTGCACCCTTCCGATCAAACGCCGTCGCAGGCGCACTGGCTCTGGACTTCCTTTCCAGCATTTTCAACCTCCGCGGTATTGCCACCGCCATTCGCAGTAAGTTCGACGCGGTTCGGCAGACGATCACCAAGTTTCTCTACCAGATTGCCGACCGCATCGGGCTGGGCAACTTCCTGCTGCTGCGGCATGTGAAAAAGGAACTGGAAACACGCCGGCCGAGCGATACCAACCTGTCGCCGGATCAACTTCGGGCAAGCAAGGACCTGCAGGCGAAAAGCCTTATGCAATCGCAAGACGCCATTCGCCAACGACTGGGGCTACAGACAAGCACAAAGCGGCTTGAAATCTCCCTATTTGAGATAAAGAATGGCAAGCTCGTTGCGAAAGGGAAGATCAACCCTGCCTTAGGCTTTGGGCTGACCGTGGCGGCACCGTGTGATCCAGCACTCGGGGACAAGAACGCCGCCCACGGTAAACGGTATGACTCTGGTGTTCTTAGGCAGAACCTAAGATCCGGAAACTACGGCCCGAAGGATGGTCCACCGAGCGCCGTAACGTCGCCTGCCAGCCATGCAGAGGCACACCATCTCGTTGAAGGAAATCGCCCATCGCTGTACACTAAGAAAAGCCTTGACATCTTGTTTAATGCGTGCATCGGCATTAACGACGCCGTGAATGGCATTTTCCTTCCTAAATCAAAGAATCTCGACCCAAATCCGCAGAAGCGTACATACCATTCTTATACATTCTGCACCGGCTATCAAAAGTGGGTGTATGACCTCCTCGCAAATACAAATCGCACCGCTGCACAAGTTAAGGGGAAATTGTATTACATTCGTAACGTCCTGAGGAATGGTGGCGCACCGTGGATTAGGCAC
Organism: uncultured Chromatiales bacterium; assembly: GCA_964437335.1. Classification (GTDB taxonomy): domain Bacteria; phylum Pseudomonadota; class Gammaproteobacteria; order SZUA-140; family SZUA-140; genus JAITWN01. The sequence continues at coordinate 3,619 of CAYTGL010000100.1, read as the reverse complement.
GGGTTCGAAGGTTGGAAGCGAGGGCAGAATTGCTAGTTGTGGCATCGCAGCTTCCATTCCACTTACCCCTAGGTTCAAGCAATGAAAAAACATATTAGGGTCTTTCGAGTAGTTCGTGATCCACATTTCAAATCACTGGTTGCCGTCAATCAAAGCGAGTTCGATAAGGAACGGAAGAAGAGTTGGAGATTTGATGGGCAGCCACCATCGACAAAGTGGGTTGAACTCAAAATGCGTCCCTCAGATGATGACCTTAAATCTCCTGATATTTGGCAGGTGATTCCCGGAGTGTTTGCTCTTGAGAAGTCTGCTTACTACGAATTGTCATCAAGTGTCGAAGAGACGCAGCAGGGCAATATGCGATTCTTGAAGTGTGAGAAGAGAAAACTTGCGGTCATAAACTCAACACACTGTATTGATTGCTTAGACAAAGAGAAGGCAAAGTTCGACGCGAACAATTCATCACGCATCACAAAATACGCATTCCATGGAGATCAGCTTGCAGTCTCGTTGTTCAAAATACCACAAACTAGCACTACTGAGCTTCTCGCCCTAGACGGCTTTGACGACGAGAACGATTTCAAGACACTCGTCGAACATTTTGGATTCACTGGAGTTCAATTTGTGCTGCTGTGGGAAGGCAATTCGTTTATGGATGTGTGATTGCGGTACCACGCCCTTGCGAGTTCGCTCAATACGATCGAGAATCTGCGCTCTAGCTATGCCCAGGGTCAGACGACGCAAGTTCCTAGGGAACCTGCTTTGTGGCAGGCACGTTCGTTCATCGGCGAGACAGCGAGTGCGCCGTGATCGAACAAATCAGCCTAAATGACTGCCTGCAAACGCTGTCCGGTCTGGACCGCTTGGAACTGGGCATTGCCGAAATGCCTAGGCGGTTGGAGGTGCTGCATGAACTTCGATTGGTCATGCACAAGCCCTGCGGTGGTCAGGTCGATATCGGCTTGCTCCGCAGTCCCGAATGGATCGCCGACTACGGCGCACACGTCGGCGGAACGGTGTGGCTCAACATGCCCGAGATGGGCGTCGAAGGGGAAGCTGAAGTTCTCGACATCGGCCCGGCGCAGGTCTACGATGTCCGGCCCGGCCTGGTCACCGGCACGTTCAAGCACACCAGCGCCGAAGTCTACGACCTAAAGTTGGAGAGCGAAGCGAAACTGATCCGCGTCACCGGCACCCACCCATTCTGGTCAGTGGATCGGGAAGTTTGGGTCTCAGTCCTTGACCTGGAGATCGGCGAGACGCTAAAGACGTTGGATGGGACGACGGTTGTTGAGAGCCGTGTTCGAGGCTCTGAGCCTGAACCGGTCTACAATATCGAGGTCGAAGGAGACCATTGCTATCGGGTGGGCGAGAGCGGAGTGCTGGTGCATAATGCGTCGCCCAACTACTCGAGGACCACTACTGTCAATGTTACCTGGTTCGGTCAGTCGATAGTTCGTTCTGGTGGTGCATCTTTCGTGGTTACAGATTCGACGCTTGGGACAGGTACGCCCTTCCAAAGAGCCAGCAACCTCCCAGTGTGGTGGGGTGCGCTGACGACCCAATTTCGAAATGGAGATTGGCAACGAGGGCATCTAATCGGCAACCAACTTGGCGGTCCAGGTGGAACTGAATGGCGGAACATGGTTCCATTGCATCGTCGAGCTAACGATCCAGGTATGCAGGAGTGCGAAGAGATTGTCAAAGAACGAGCGAAATGCGGTGAGTCTGTGAATCTGGTTGTGACACCAACGTATGGCAATCGCCAAGTTGTACCGCTGTTTGTTCATATGAAAGCCACTGTTATCAGGACAAACGAAGTTCTCTTTGACGTTAATGTGCCCAACCAGTTAAATGCAAATGCTCCATCAGCTTGTAGGATTTGATTATGGCCAGTTCGAAGATCACAACACCACCTCCTATTGTCGATATAGCGTCCGTAATTCCGTCGCTGGCCTCGAAGGCGAGGCAAACAGTTCGTCTACATCCAAGACTCGGGGAGACAGATGCGAACGCCTGCAACATTGGAGGAAGAATTCTCTGGCCGAATGGAGAAGAATGGCCAACTTGCAAGGAACATGAATGTTCGTATGTCGTGGCAACACAATTACGCAAACAGGAGGTACCGGAGATCAGATACCGGCCACGAACGGATCTCTTACAAGTGCTCTGGTGTCCAAATCGACATTCACACAACGGCGGCCCAAGCGTCAAGATCTTTTGGCGCAGTTCTCGAATCAGTGGACACTCGCCTGAACATTTGGACTTACCTACGACGGAAAAACGATATATTCCCAAACAGTGCCTGGTTCACCCTGAGAGAGTGGCTGAGTTCCCTGACGGTTCCGAACTGTCGCAAGAAGAGAGTGAAGCGATAGACAATTCGACTGAGATCAGTGACGCACTAAACAATGCTGACGTTAGTGAGATTGACAATTGGAGATTGCCCGACACAAACATCGGTGCTTACTTTTCCTGGCTTAGCGTAGCGCATGGAACGAAGGTAGGCGGCTACCCAGCATGGGTTCAAGATCCAGAATATCCCAAATGCGAGTCAGGCCATTCGATGGAGTTCCTAATGTCGTTCGCAAGCCTTGAGTTCGATGGGCAATCCTGGGGGCGGTGGCTGCCAATAAATGAAAGAAACATACTGAGTGCTTCTTACAGCGAACGGTCCAGAATCCAATCCGCCATGGGATGTTCATTTGGGGATGCAGGAAACCTATATATTTTCATCTGCCATGAGTGTCCCCAGTGGCCGATTCGTGCATTCGTGCAGAGTAGCTAAAAGACCGCATAGTGGAGTTTCGTGAATTATCTCAATTGCCTTGTTGCAACCAGGGCTTTGAAGCCACCAATGCTGGTATTGGTGGCTGATTGAATCCTATCGCCGGATTGCCACAATGGATTGTCTATCATGAAGTTGCGTTGCTCTTCACAAGGCGATCCCATGTCTCTGAGTCCGTCCCTCAATAGCATCTTTGAGTTGTTTGCCAAGGAAAGCCCCCTTCCGGTCATGGTGCGCGGCGTTCTGGAGTGGGCTTTTGCCGCCCAGTTAATGTAGGGCAGGCGACTTCTGCCTGCCACAATACGGGTGGAATTGCTAACGCCCGCCATGTTGCCCAAAGGGCGTCCGCGGCCAGGCTGCTCTCCCATGGTCGTGCCAATTTTGCCAGACCATGGTCGTCGTTCGGGGCTGCCGCCACACGCCCTGGGACGAAACCTGGGCCAGCGCCTGGTGCCCGATCTGGCCGTATTGTGTTCGGCAGTGCGGAACCTACTTGTCTGATTCGGGCGATCCTGAATCTGCTGGAAGTGATCACCAACCTGCTGCTCAAGGCCGCCGCGTTCAACAGCGAGAAGGTGGCCGCGGCCGTGCAAGTGGGATTTTCCAAACTGATCGGCGTGGCTCTGGACTTCCTTTCCAGCATTTTCAACCTCCGCGGTATTGCCACCGCCATTCGCAGTAAGTTCGACGCGGTTCGGCAGACGATCACCAAGTTTCTCTACCAGATTGCCGACCGCATCGGGCTGGGCAACTTCCTGCTGCTGCGGCATGTGAAAAAGGAACTGGAAACACGCCGGCCGAGCGATACCAACCTGTCGCCGGACCAACTTC
>CAYTGL010000099.1:4044-4638 GCA_964437335.1 uncultured Chromatiales bacterium | reverse complement strand
ACGAGATCGAGGACGTGTTGAAAATCCCCTGCGCGCCGGTGACCTGGCCGATCGGCATGGGCAAAGGCTTCAAGGGGGTATTCGACCTGCTGAACGACCGCGTGCAGTTGTTCAGCCCGACCCATGGTGGCCGCATCAAGACCGGCGAGTTCATCGAAGGTATCGGCAATCCGCGTCTCGACGAGCTGCTCGGCACAGTCGCTGCTGAACTGCGCGACGAGGTCGAGCTGGTCCGCGGCGCGAGCCAGGCCTTCGATCTCGACGCGTACCGCCGCGGTGCGCAGACGCCGGTGTTCTTCGGTTCGGGGATCAACAACTTCGGCGTGCGCGAACTGCTCGACGCCTTCGTCGAGTGGGCGCCGGGCCCGCTGCCGCGGCAGACGCTGACGCGCGTCGTGACGCCGGGCGAGGAAAAATTCACCGGCTTCGTGTTCAAGATCCAGGCGAACATGGACCCGGCGCACCGCGACCGCATCGCGTTCATGCGCATCTGTTCGGGGAAATACACGCGCGGCATGAAGGTGTGGCATACCCGCCTGAAGCGCCAGGTGCAGATCCCGAACGCAATCACGTTCATGGCCTCGGACCGCGAGC
>CAYTGL010000099.1:0-4034 GCA_964437335.1 uncultured Chromatiales bacterium | reverse complement strand
GGCCCGGCGACATCATCGGCGTGCACAACCACGGCACGATCGTCATCGGCGACACCTTCACCCAGGGCGAGGACCTGAAATTCACCGGCATCCCGGACTTCGCGCCCGAGCTGTTCCGCCGCGTCGTGCTGCGCGACCCGATGAAGATGAAGGCGCTGCAGAAGGGCGTCGACCAGTTGTCGGAGGAAGGTGCAACCCGGGTGTTCCGCCCGCTGCTCGGCAACGACATCGTCATCGGCGCGGTCGGCGTGCTGCAGTTCGACGTCGTCGCGTACCGGCTGAAGCACGAGTATTCGGTCGATTGCAGCTACGACAACGTCCAGGTCGCGACCGCGCGCTGGGTTTACTGCGAAGATCCGAAGCGGCTCGCCGATTTCCGTGCCAAGCTCGCCGAGCACCTCGCGCTCGACAGCGGCGGGACGCTGGTCTATCTCGCGCCGACACGCGTCAATCTGCAACTGACGATGGAACGCTGGCCGGAGGTCGGGTTCCGCGCGACGCGGGAGCACTGATCCGTCGTGTGATGGCGACGCGCAGCACTTACGGATATGCAATCAACTCGATGTTGAGGAACTACGAGTTGTAGATACGGTCAGAGTTATATGTAGGGTATTCGCATCGCTTCTTTTTCCGGGTGCTCAAATATAACCAAGAAGGGAAAGGAGCCGTTATGACCGCACAGCGAGTTTTAGGGTTGGTACTTTTGGTGGTCGGCGTTGTCGTGCTGATCTTCGGTTACAACGCTTCGCAATCCGTTACCGAACAATCGATGGAAACTCTCACCGGCCGTTTCACGGAAACGACGATGGTGTACCTGATCGGCGGCGTTGCATCAGTAGTGGTGGGTTTCGGCCTGCTTGCATTTCAAAGGAAAAAGTGACCAGTAGAGTAGTCTGCGTTCACCTGTTTATCTTACTGCGCGATTCACCGCGCTCACCCGAGAGGGGGTCAGCATGCTTCGCTGGGCATTGATCTTTTTCATCATTGCAATCGTCGCTGCATTATTCGGTTTTGGCGGCATCGCCGGAGCGGCAACCGAGATTGTGCGCGTTCTGTTCTTTATCTTCGTCGTTTTCTTTATTGCCAGCCTCGTCATCGGTCTGATGCGTGGCACGAGGTAGTGGGTAGGCCGGGATAAGCTACGGAGGGCGATTGCTTTCACGCCTCGAAGGGATTCAGAACCGCGGCTCCCGTCTTCAGGAAATCCTTGTCGTTGCGAGTGACGACGGTCAGTTCGTATATCATCGCGGTCGCTGCAATCTGCTTGTCGAGCGCGTGTTCCGGATGCGGGGTGCGCAGCTTTCCCCACAATTGCGCGGTATCCGCGTCGAGTCCGAGTATATTCTCCTCATATTCGTCCAGGATCACGCCGAGCCATTTTTCGAGCCGGGTTGCCTGCGCGTCATCGCCCCTGTGCCGGATCAGTTCGATGCCGCGCCTCAGCTCTCCGATCGTGATTACCGAGAGATAAAGCGGGTCCCCGTTTTCCGTCGCCTGTTCGAGGAACTGCCTGACACCCTTGTCCGCCTTACGCTGTTTGCGGATCTCGCTCAGGACGTTCGTATCAAGCAAATACACGGCGATCGCCGGATTCGTCTTCGCGCTCGAAGTCTTCGTCCCTGCCGACGTTCGGCATCGATGCGAGGACTTCCGCGAAGGACTTTTTCCCGGGGCCGAGCAGGGCCTGCTTGAGGATCTCGCGGTGCTCGGCCTCGGCGCTGCGCCCGTGCTTTGCCGCGCGGCGTTTGAGGGCGCCGATCACTTTGGGGTCCAGGTCTCTTACCAGCAGGTTAGCCATTATGCGTTTCACCACCTTTGTTTTGATATCAATGATATCACAGTGCGTCGCTTGTAAATATCGGTATCACCGTGTCGATCGACATTTACTCAAGGCCATGGGAATCACTATCAGCTTCAGTCCGATTTACTCTGGATTAATACCTTGTTTAATTAAGGAGTCTGGCATTTTTGATGCCGGATTGTAGTCAGGCCCCACAATTACCCGTTGATTAATGATATCATCCATAGTATCTTGCCGTGGGCAAGGCAGAGAAACTCCTCGATAAAATGCGGGCCAATCCCCGGGATTGGCGCATCGGATCGCTGGAAGTGGTGGCCGAACGATACGGCATCCAGGTGAGAAAGACGGGCGGCAGTCATTTCGTATTCACTCACCCGGCTTCGGAGCTGGCGGTGACGGTTCCATTCAAGCGCCCCATTAAACCGGTTTATATCACCCGGTTTCTTGCCCTGTTGGATGACATTGGAGCAGATTGATGAAACAAGAGATCAATTATCCATTCGAGCTTCGGCCGCTTGACCCTGAAGAGGGCGGCGGCTGGCTAATCACGTTTCTCGATTTGCCGGGGTGCATGTCAGACGGAGAAACACCCGAGGAGGCGATCAGGAATGGAAAAGATGCGGTTTCGGCATGGCTGAAAGCCGCGAAAGAAATGGGTAGGGAAATTCCCAGGCCGGGAGAGTTGCCGAGCGGCAAATTTGTGGCCCGGATTCCGAGAAGTCTGCATGCCCGCCTCACAGCCCGGGCTAGGCAGGAGGGCGTGAGTATGAACGCGCTGGTATCCGCTTTTCTGGCCGAAAGTCTGGGGCGCCGAGAGAGCTTAGAAAGCCGCGCGCCGGTTCACCCAACCGCTGATCGCTAACGTTATGCTCTGAGAGCGCGCCAGGAAAAATGGAGAAAGAGGCTTGAGCGAATTCGTTGAGAAAGTACGTGCCTTGATACTTGCCGGCGATGTTCGGATCTCCGAGCACGGCTATGACGAGTTGGCAGAGGATGGGCTGACAGCAAGAGAAGTGCTAGGCAGCGCCCTGGATGCGGTAATCGTAGAGGAGTACCCGAGCTACCCGAAGGGGCCATGTGTCCTGTTTCTTCAGAAGGATAGGGCTGGGGCCCCTGTGCATGTTGTATGGGGGATTCCAAAAGGTCATGATAAACCAGTGGTTTTGGTCACTGCCTATCGCCCGGACCCGAGGCGGTGGGATAAGTCATTTACGCGGAGACGGTAACGATGAAACAGCGAATGAAATCCAAATATGTACATGAAGGCCAATATGTGGCCGAGATCGAAGTTGGACTAGTGGAAGACGATACCGGTTGGTCCCCTTATCTCAGCATTGAAGATGCCTATAAGCTGGACGATGTGAGGGAAGCGCTTCGCCAGGGGGATTTGGAGTCGGCGGCAAAATATGGGCGAATTTACGAGCTTCGTCCGGTAGCTCACCGATGATGGCATAACTATCTGCTCAACCGAGCGCTTGACTACGGAATAAATGGGGTAACCCCTATTATTTAGACGCTAGCCTAAGAATAGCATGGGCCCAATTACATTATTCGATAAGTCATTCATCCAATCGCTAAGTCTCGATGAGTCGGTTTGGTTTGATCACTTCTTTGCAGGGAATATATGCCCTTTGTTTTATGTTGAAACATTGGCCGACCTCAGCAAATCCACTAGAGAGAATAGAACACCAGAACATGAAGTAGGTATTATTGCTGAGAAATTTCCTGAAATGCGTGGAACGCCTAATGTTCAACATGTAACAGCATGTGCTGGTGAATTATTTGGTCACCGGGTGCCGATGACTGGAGGGATGCTTATTGCCGGTGGGAGACCAGTCAAGGCGGGAGGACAAACTGGTGTTGTATTTGAAGAGTCTCCAGAGTCAAATGCGTTTTCCAGATGGCAGCGGCGCGAGTTTGTCGAAGTAGAACGACAGCACGCTAAAGGATGGCGTGAGATGGTGACAAACCTAGACCTAAAAGACTTAGCTAAACGGTTCCAGCAGCTTGGCGTAGACGGCAAGTCTTGTAAGACATTGGAGCAGGCCAAGTCACTTGCAGAGAAAATAGTATCGTCTACTGACAAACCGTTTGAGCGGATGCATCTTGCGCTACTATTTTTGAATATACATCCACAGTATTATCACGAAATACTGAAGCGCTGGAGTATTATGGGTTCGACGTCACCCCATTCTGAGTAGCGTTCCCGTTTAGAGTCCGCCTGTCACTGTAG
>CAYTGL010000098.1:0-4758 GCA_964437335.1 uncultured Chromatiales bacterium | reverse complement strand
CGTACGGTGGTGTGGGAGGGGCGGAGCCGAAAGGCTCCCCCCTATCCCGATTGGTATCGAGGAATTGATAATTGAACGTCGTCGCGGGACTACGATTTCAGCAGGAGCCTGAACGTCCCGAAGCACGATTGCTCGCTTTGCCGGGCACCCAAAGTTAGGGATCATATAGCTTCGCCCCGCATTGTGGCACGCAGAATGCCTGCCCTACCTTTGCTACCTGTCTGGCCGTCGAACTCCTGTCTTTTTCCGGCCTCTACAGCTGCAAATGTCAGAACCGCGCTGCAAAGCCTCCACCTTGCCCGCCTAACCAAGAGACATGATTGTGCTCGGATTAACGATTGCTCGCCCCATTCCCGCTCTCGATCTTCTTCATGGCCGCCGCAGCAGAACGTCGAACGCTTTCCTCATTGTCATCCAGCAGAGAAGCGAGGTGTGACTTAATGATATTTGAATCAATGACATCTGCAAATTCTTGGATGACATCAATTGCTTCCAGCCTCGCCGATACTGCAGCTTTGTCGGACTGTGCAATCTGAGCGAGGCGATGAACTGCCTCTTTCGCCCTATCACCAAGGCGACGGCGCATGCTTCGAATCACTCGAAAATCCCTAATCTCCGGATCTTCCAGCGTACTCAATAGAACATCATGGGTTCTAACACTCGTGGGATCCACGTTAGCGAGGGTAGTAATCGCGATCCGCTTCGTATTGGCGGTTGCATATGTGTGCCGCCCCTGAATGATGTTAATTAGAACTGGGCTCGCCACGGCTGCCCTATCCTGCTGGTCGATGAGAAGCATCATTGCCTCTTGAAGTACGGTCTCATTATCCGAGTCTCGCAGTAGGCCGCACAACTGCAAAATCTGTGCAGTTGTAAGTTGAACACTCAGCCGATCGACCGCGTTTAAGGCGTACTGCTGAACGAGTGCATTGTCATCCGTGCATCCCACGTCTATTAATACGCCTACGTACTGCTGGTGCTTTCTGTCCAACTCACCTAACAGAAATGCTGCGGCGCACCGCCTTTCTGCGTCAGCCTCTTCTTTCAAGATGGTCATCAGGTAGGGTGCGGGCGAAGATGACATTGCTTGAAGTTCAGCTGCTATGGCGGATGCAACCTGGCCATTTCCTTCATTTATCGCAACTTGAACCCGCCTGACACAGGAGTCGACCTGTTCCTCAAGAGAGGGGCGCGCATTGCCATAATACACAGCGGCACCCACGGCAAGTGCTAGAAGTGCAATCGAGAACAAGCGCCAAAACCAGCTCAGTCGTACCATCATTCAACAGTGCTCTTTATTAATGACCCAGCACTACTCTTCCCAATCGGCGTCGACATAGTTGCATATGTCAAACTTGGCCATTCGAGGTCCGAAGTTCAGGAAAAATTTCATGCCGCCCAAATTTGCTTGAAGATCAGGCCGCGATCTCTGCGCGAATGGCGCAACTTTGCCCAGTGAGCCGCCCCACTTTTCGAAGTAATCGAACAGGTGTGACGAGGCATGGCCGTGAAATGGCGGATTCATTTGACCTTTCTGCAACCATTGGTGAGCTGTCACCCGCTCCTCAGCTTCAGCTGGATCAGGATCTGTTCGTGTGAATAGCCCTTCGGTCCATTCGCCAAAATACTCCGCCCATTTCCGTCCCTTCCGCACGGCCACCTCATAAAGCATGTGGCCTTGCTGGAAAAAGTGCCCTAGCTTGTCTGTTCCCAAACAATAAACTCCATGTGAACATTCAATTTTGACGCAGTCAGCGAATTGCACATTCAGGGTGCTTGATTGATATTTGAGCTGGCCTTGGACCACTCTGTTGGCGCCAAATTCTCCGAGATCCAGCCAGCCGTGAACCCAGTTTTCAATTCCGCTCATGGGTGCTCGCCCCGTGTTAGGCACATCCTTCGCGAAACGCTCCCAGAGAGTCAATCGCCACTTTTGCACATCGAGTCGCCCGCGTGCAACGGCAGCCCGCCTAGCCAGTTCAATAATATTGTTGATGTAGTCATTGATAAGATTTGTACTGCTGACCAGATTGCCACATTTATTCTTGCAATAGCAATCTCGAAAACCTAGCGCGTCGGATGCATTTGGCGCCCTATTCCTCACATACGCATAAAAGTTTACGTCTCCGCTGCGAAAGCCGATGGGATCGCGGCTTAGAAACCTGCCTAGGCCTGAGTCATAGTACCGAGCCCTGAAATAAAAGATGCGACTCTCCGCATCGAACCTTCTGCCGGTAAAAATAAAGTCGCACATCGGCTCATCGGCTTCGCTTGCATCATCCGCCCACCAGTTGCCGCCCGTTCCAGCAGCGTCGAAGGTCAGCGTGTTCCCGTAGGCGTCGCAGTCATAAGCTTCGACGATATTGCCGGAGTCATCGGTGAGGGCGGTAGTTCGGTAGAGCAGGTCTTGCAGCGGGTATTGATCCTCAGGCGTGCCGCCGATGTCGACTCGTTGCTGTATCAGTTCGTCCATGTAGATACCCCAAACATATTGCTTGGTGGGATCATTGGTACCGTTGCGTTCCTCAACGCATTGCCAATTGCTGTTGTAGATGAAGTCGGTGGTACCGTTGGTGGTGGTGCCCGAGAGGCCTCCGTTGGAAATGATCTTGCGAATGCGACAGTTCAGTGCATCGTAGTGGTATTCGCCGATCAGCACATCACCGGCCTTCTTGCGGACTTCCTTGAGTCGGTTGAAGGCGTCCCATTTGTAGGTGCGGATTGCGTCGTCAGCCAGATTGCCGTTGCTGGCGCCAGGCACGCCGTCGTAGCTGAACGGAACATTGCCGCCGCCATCGTTGATGATCGTGATCTGGTTCAGCCCATTGTGCTAGCGGAGTTCGTCGGTCTCGCTGCCGCCCACGGGCGTGAACACCGTGTGATGCCAGTTGCCGAGGCCATCGAGATCATAGGTGCGGCTTTCGTCCGTGCCCGGCAGGCTGATCGGCGTGGTGACCCAGCCGCCGCCCGCGTTGCCCTGTCCGCCGGTGCTACTGAGGACGCCGCGCTGGTATTGCCGCAGCCGGTCGAGCGAATCGTACCCGCCTAGCGGCGTCTGGTCGTCGAACGGCTCGTACAGATGGCTGCGGCTCTCGGCATGTAGTTCGCGTTCATAGAGCTTATTGCTGCCCTTGTCGAACACCGTCGTCTGACCAACCACGGAAGACGTATTGTTGTAAGCGCCGGTTCCGCCGTCGATGCCGCCAGCCAGGAACCTTTTGGTGATCATCCGGCCTGCGCCGTCGTACCCAAGCCGGTCGCTCGACTGATTGCCCCAGGCGGGCGAAGCCAAGTCTTCCTGCAGCGCCGAGCGCGTCCGGGCATTGTTCATGAAGCTCATGATCAGCCCGTTGCCGAGCACGCATTCGGCCACGCGACCGGCACCGAAGAACTCCCAGGCGGCGATGTCGGCCCCGCCGGAGGTTTCTTCGACCAGCGTGCGACGATACAAGTCATCGTACGTGTTCGTGATCTGCCGGCCATTGGGGAAGGCGAACTGCGTCATCGGATGCGACGTGAATTTTTCATTCGTCACGTTTCGCGTGTTGCCAGCAAACGCTTGCGAATCCTCCAAGACGCGGCTGAGCGAATCATAAACCATCGTTATGTCGGCGTTGGCCGCACTGACCGTGTCGCGGGCGAATGTGGTCCGCGAGAGGCCGTCGTACTGGAAGCTTTGGGCGGTCGTGCCCACCACGCCAGAAGCTAGGGCGATCGAAACGGTCGTTTTCCGGCTGGCCGCGTCGAACGTATTGGTAAACACCGAGCCGTTCTCGTCCGTGTACTCGATCACGTCCGAGGCCTCGTCGTAATCATTCACGCGGGTGGAGCCGTCGTGGAACGTCATGACCGTGGGCCGGTTGAGCGTGTCGTACGTCCAGAGGGTGATGTTGCCGTTGTCATCCACCAACTGCCGCACGCGACTATTTCCATCATAGAGCGTGCTGGTCGTAATGGAAGCGCCGCCATAGGCCAGGAAGGTGCTGTCGGGCTCGGGTGGAGAATTTCGCGCATGCAATTCAGGCCTTAACACAAGTTGAAATCGCATTTGATGGGTTCAAGCACGCCGCGCTACAAATGCACCCAGGCTACGCTCGCTTCGACCCGCATTGTGGTAGGCAGAATGCCTGCCCTACCTTTACTTTGCTTGCTATTGCGTATGATATGCATAAATGACTTGATGGTTACTCTTATCAATATGGACTACAGGAACTCCCCCAAGGATCTCGGGCGGCAATTCCCAAGTTACCTCCCAGTAGTCCACGTGTTCGAACACCTTAGATGGCAGATGTCCCACAGTAGCCCATTGTGGATGATGCTTCCTTAAATAGTGCTCCGCAGTTTCCAATAGAAGTTGATCGATCATTTCATCATTGATTCTAGTTTGCGGCTCACCGCGGATAGGACCATTCACATCCTTCGGTCTGCATCCCACATACTGGATGGACACCAAAAAAGCAAGGCAACTAATGCGGATTGCACAAGACAACCGAAACTGACTGAGATTAAATATCATCTCTCTGGCATCCAGCTTGGGCAAACAAAGGCGTGATATACGTCCACCAGGGGCGTGGATATTTGTTAGGACCCTGATTTGGTCCGAAGAAGTGCAGGCCTGCATGAGACCGCACAATTCCAGGCAATCCTTGAGCGTTAGCGAATCGTTGGTCCGCTTGACTAGGTGCCTGGGTATATCCTTCTGCTGTAACTGCTCAATAACCCCTCTGCGGCTGTGCGCAGTGGTGGGTGTGGCGGTGG
>CAYTGL010000097.1:0-4821 GCA_964437335.1 uncultured Chromatiales bacterium | reverse complement strand
ATTCCAAACATGTGGTACGCGAAGAAGCCTTGAGCCAGATGAGCAAGGTAGTTCTTCTGATCGTCGTTCGGCGCGGTAAGGACATCCATCACCGCATTGCAATACTCGGCCCGCAGCGTAAAGTCGCCCAGAGTGGCGGCGGGAGGGAATACAGCGTCAAAAAGCTCCGGCATGTCCGCGGGCTCAAATGGATTGGCCCTAAAGAGAAGCTCCGCCGCCGCCAACCCACGCTTACGGAATACAGTCACAAGCGCCGTCTTGAGGCTGGCGATGAGGGTGTCCACGTCCTTCGGCGAACCGGACTTAAGTAGTCGCTGCCGAATTGCTCCAAAGAACTGATCCTCTTCTGCGATGCGTTTGCCTTCGGATTCAGCGAGATGTTGCTTCCCCGTGGCTGTGGCCGTCAGTTGCGTTCCATTGGATACGGCATTCCCTGCATCCGTCAGATGCTGAATCGCCTTGTCAATTTCAGAATCAATGGATTGCAGATTGTGTAAGCTGTCAGGCATCAGCGCCTGCGCGATGCTCTTGATCGCGATTCCCCCGTCTGACGACGCAGCAAGCGACAGGACTTGCGGCTGAATCGTTTTCTGAACGAGCTTGTCGTTTCCGCCGAAGCCCAATGCCGAGTGAACGTAGAGCGAAACGGCCTTCTCTGCGTCTCCCGAATCGGGAAAGTCAAGCGGTGTGGATGCGTTGGCAGTGCGTGGCACAACGAAACGATCAATCTGTCGAAGTAACTGCGTCAGGTTCTTGTAGGTGCCGTCAGTGTTTGGGTACGAGAGGATGCGGATGTTGAATTCTCGGAGCAGCTTGTCTGCTTCCGCTTGGCTCATGTCGGCCACGATCATATAGATGGGATTCTCAGGAGTGGCTGACGCTTTGGCCAAGCTAAGGACTAACTGGAAGTCCCGGTCGTCCATACTGTGGCCAAAGACGACGACAGGAACCATCTGAAAGATGCTGGTCAGTTTGCTGCGGAAGTACAGCCGACCTCCTCCAGTCGAAAAATCGCTGTATTGGCTCGTAGTAAGTACAATCCCGCCGGGCGAGTTTAGGTCGCCATGTAGTTTCACCACACGCCGCAGGCTATCTGCTCTGATCTGCGCAAGATCAGCCTGGCTATTGGTCAGGTCAGTAAAATGCCCTTGCCTGAGTCGCTGAAGATGCTTCTGAATTTCATCGTCGTAGTTGGTCGTCAGATAGCAACGAAACGGCCATCGGCAAACGAGCTCATAGGCGTGTCCGTTGTCCCGCTTTGGAGAGAACGTCTTTTTGAGTTCAATTAACAGCTGAGCAATTCCCCCTGCCCGTGAAGCGACCCGCTCGAAGACCTCTGGGTAGTCCTTTTTGTCGATAAGCTCGGAAAGTATTTTCTGTTCTGGATCGGTAGCTGGAATTAACTTCGTTGCATCGACAGCCATTTGCTTCCACGACGGATATTCCAAAGCCGTCGAGAGACCAGAGCCAACCAGTGCGAAGCATTTGCCTGAGTTCAAGTAGGTGAGTAGTTGTCGGGGGATGCTCATTATCTCACCTACTTCGACAATTCAATAAACGGAACGAAGACTTCCAACAACGATAAGCCGCCGTGATGGAGCGTGGGGTAGCCCCCGGCACTCTTCCATTTCCGCCGACCGAGAACATGCCGATGCGAGCCGTGGGCAGTCGTCAGCCGCAAGTCAATCGGCGGCACCCACGCTCCGTCTTCGCTATCGCTGGCCGCCGTGCGTCCGCTCTTGAAGAGCTTCTTCATGTACTCGACTTGATCCTTGTCCACGAGATCGGGGAACAGGCCGCAGGCAGCGTAGCCGTGATCGCTGGTGATGAGGAGCCGTCGCCCGGTCGCCAGTCGTTCCACAAACGCCCAGAAGTCATCGGAGGTGAAATGCTCATGCGTCTCTCTCGCCAACTTGTGCAGTCCTTCTCCCGGCACCGATAAATCGTGCATCCGGCAGTCGGGCCAATGATGCCAGAAGACAAAGCATTCCTGATTGCCAACCAGCCCGATGCAATCCTTCCAATTGAGGTTGGACGATTCCGTACCAATGCTTGAACCACCGGGGGCACCAATCAGCTTGTGAGCGCCACCGGCACCATTGTTCTCCAAGGCGGATCGCTGAGCGAAGCCGAGTGCCTTGGCGAAGGGAGATGTTTCGCAGGGAAGCTCGGTCGCACGGGGAGCGGCCATGTGGATGGTATAGCCCCGCTCTGCCGCCTGTTGGAGCAGCCACGGCGTTTCCCGCAGCGAGACTCCATCGAGGATCAGCACTGCCTTGCCACTGTGAATTCGATTCCAGAAGTCCACGACTGCCTGGCTGGTTTTGGGTACGCTGGACTCGAACTCGTTCCACAAATCCCAACAAGAACCGGAGAGCGCGTTTTCGAGTTCTGTGATGCTGCGGTCCCTCTTGACCACTTCGGCATCGGCGGCTGCCGGGGCAATCGGAGCGGAGAACATCTGCCAGAGATGATCGGCAATGTCGCTCCATGCCTGTTTGGCTGGGCTGCTGGTAACGGATTCGAGGAGTTCGGCTGTGAACGACGCCATCAGTTGCCTTCCTCCTTCTCTAAGTCCAGTGCGTAGGTGACGCCATCGGGCAGGTGCTTGATGAGGGCCTGAAGCTGCGCCCCGGTCATCTTGCCGACCTTGAGGGCGACGTTGTTGACATTCGTGGCGGGACCGATGCCCCACGACTCGACCTGACCGAGCAGGTTGAGACCCGAAGTCGGTGGCGATGAGCAAGGTTTGATAGAGACCGTTCCAGCCCCATCGTTTCCACCAAACAGATTGCCGGGAACGCCACCACTACCAGAGATTGAGTCGCCTGCTGTCGCTTCGCCAGTGGCAGTAGATGAATCAGAGCCGCTTGTGCCGCCAGCTTCTACAGTAGTCGTCACACCAGTTTCGGGATCGGTGACAATCGTCCTTCCGCCGCTGACCGATACGGCATCGGGCAACAGCATGATCGTTTCATCGAGATGCTTACCTGTGCCGAGTTTCCCCTTCATGCGAGTCCAAGCATTGTCGGCATCTTCGCCGGGCTTCGCTTGCAGCAGATCAAGGCCACGTACATTGATGGCGATCTGCCCCTCGGCACACATGCGAATCACCCGTTCCTTGACGGCGATTTCACCCAACCAAGGGATGCAGGGTTTGCCGCCCGGCCGTGGCTCCCGCAGGTCTTTGAGCAACTTGCCAACCGACTCGGAATTCTCGGCGAGCTTGCGGACGTATTCTTCAAACTCTTCGGGAATGAAGACTTCTTCCCGCACGAGTCGATCCACAGCATCGGGAATTTTGTCCCCTTGTACATCATGCTTCGCTTCCTCGAATTGGCACTTGGCCGGTTCCGCGTAGTTCCATTCACTGAGGATTGCGAAGCGGTCGAAGCGACTCTTTAGCTTGGGGATCAACTCATCCTTGCGGAAAGAGCGTTCGAGGTCGGCGTAAACCCGTTCGGTCGTCTTCCACTGCATCGCCAAGTAGACGGCTCTGGCCAACACGAGAAGCTCGCGGTCGTAGTAGATGTTGCCAGTGCCCTTTTGCGGCAGCAGGAAACGGATCGTGTTCCGCCCTTCCTGCATGTGGTCCTTGAGCCACTTGCCGAGCGATCCTTCCATCTTGTCGAGATATTCCGGCACGATCACCAGCGGCAGCCGCCCATCCCAAGTTTTTGGATGTTCTCTCTCCTCGAACTCCGACCAGGGATCGGATTGCCATTTCCTCTTGAGAACGACAACCCGATGCTTCTGAGAAACATCCTCTGGTCCCCCGATGACTGCCCGGATCTCTTTGGCGAGATGTTCAACATCCTCACCGTTCTGAAACAGTTTGTCGTTCTTGGCATGGGCAAGCAGTTTCGACCGGGCGTTCTCCTCACGCTTGAAGACGAGGCGGCTGCCGACCTGATGGATGTTGAAGCTGTTATCGACGATATTCGCCAATTCAACCTCGAATTGGTTGTCGTCGATGGGCTTTTCGTCGGTGATGTCGATCTGCAATTCATGGGGTTCGGCTCCGGCCATCTGATCGACGGTCAATGATCGCAACCAAAGGGAACTGATAATTTTTTCGGCGTGCGGAATTGTCATTTTCGGATTGGGAACCGCTTCAATCACCGCTTCGTAGTTGCGGAGCGCTTTCTCGCGTAGGTCTTTATGCAACTGATTCGCCACCGAATCGAGCAGTGATGCCACGCCGCTTTTTTCGTCGGTCAACGAGAAATCAGCGGCCGTGATGATCGGGTCGTTGTCGCCGTGAGTCTTGAACAGATCGACGAGAATCTTGATCAAGTCACGGGTTTCTTGGGCATCCGTGGCAATGAGTACCTGATCGTCGAGAAGTTTCAGGAGGTGTGGGGCAAACGGCCAGGACTCGATGAAGTCCTCTTTCCGTTTTCCTTGGTCCTGTAGAGGTACTTTGTTGAGCCGAAAATACTCCGTGACATGGGCGTTCGTCACCTTGTCGATATCGGCGGTCGGCACCTGCATCCGGTTCTCGAAGATGCGGTAGAGCAAGAGCCGCTGCCGATCTTGCTTCGCATACGGTCCCTTAAAGTCCACATCAACCGGATTGACTCGCCGAATCTGCTGATAGGCGTCTGAATTGCCTTCACGCACAGAAACAACCAGGACAAGTTTCTCCGGGTTCTTCTGGGCAATCTCGGAAAGTATCTGGATGAAGTTGAACGCCCAATTTCGCCACGGATACTGCTTGGTATTCGTGAGACCTTCGTACCATGTCTGGAATTCGTCGAGGATGAGCACGGTCGACTGGTCCGTGAACATCTCCATCATCAAGTCGTAGCTGGGAACATC
>CAYTGL010000096.1:0-5062 GCA_964437335.1 uncultured Chromatiales bacterium | reverse complement strand
CCCGCGGTGCTTCACCGTCTGGCTCGCCGGCGGCGGCGCCCGCGCGGGGGTGACCTACGGCCGCACCGACGACTACGGCTACAACGTCGCCGACGAAGCAGGCAACCCCATCACGCCCTCAAAGGACGAGCTCACCCCCGGCGCCGTCCACGTCCACGACCTGCAGGCGACGATCCTCCACCTCCTGGGCATCGACCACACGCAACTAGTCCACATGTACCAAGGCCGCCGCTTCCGCCTGACCGACGTCCACGGGCACGTGGTGCACGACCTGCTGGCGTAAGACGGGATCGCAGTCAACAAGGCAGTTCCCCGCCGCTCCCCTCTCCATCCGTACTACTATCCGCCAACTTCTTCGCGCGCCGCAAAGGATTTCGTACGGAACGGACTTACCACAGAGGGCACGGAGGGCACAGAGGTCGGATAAGTTAAAGAAAGGCCCCCTTGAGAAGAACCTCGCGAGTCCTCTGCTCATCGCATGCCGGCCTGGCTCGTGCAGGCCAAGCTTCAATGAAGCCGAGAGTAGCTACTCTCGGAAAGGACGCCCACGCGAAAACTGCGGGCATGCACGTGCCCGCTTCAATGAAGCCGAGAGTAGCTACTCTCGGAAAGGGGCTTTGTGGGCACATTTGCGATTAAGCCTAAGCTGCTTCAATGAAGCCGAGAGTAGCTACTCTCGGAAAGCTCGTACCGGACGATGAACGGCTCCGGCCCTGACGCGCTTCAATGAAGCCGAGAGTAGCTACTCTCGGAAAGGCGAAACCGCTGGTTGAAGCTCACGATCGAGCGAAAGCTTCAATGAAGCCGAGAGTAGCTACTCTCGGAAAGGGGCCTGACGGACAGTCAGATCGCCCGTCAGGTCGGCTTCAATGAAGCCGAGAGTAGCTACTCTCGGAAAGTGCTGGCGCAATGGGGTTATTGCGCACGGGCCGACAGCTTCAATGAAGCCGAGAGTAGCTACTCTCGGAAAGTGGTCGGCCGACGCAATGACGAGACGCACGCTTGGCGCTTCAATGAAGCCGAGAGTAGCTACTCTCGGAAAGTGGTCGGCCGACGCAATGACGAGACGCACGCTTGGCGCTTCAATGAAGCCGAGAGTAGCTACTCTCGGAAAGCCGCGGCACGTAGGCGCCGTCGATCGTGCCGAAGTCGCTTCAATGAAGCCGAGAGTAGCTACTCTCGGAAAGAGCAATTCGGCAAGGACCGAGTGATCCAATTATCGCGCTTCAATGAAGCCGAGAGTAGCTACTCTCGGAAAGAGCGAGTCGCAGCGAGAGGAAGCAGTTAGGAGATTGCTTCAATGAAGCCGAGAGTAGCTACTCTCGGAAAGGTGACGACGCACGTCGAAGCGCGGGCGATTCTTGAGGCTTCAATGAAGCCGAGAGTAGCTACTCTCGGAAAGTCGCCGAGTCGCTGCATCCCGCTGGCCGTCGCGCGGCTTCAATGAAGCCGAGAGTAGCAACTCTCGGAAAGGGCGTTCGGCGTTACTAGCCATCGGGCGAGCCTATCTGCTTCAATGAAGCCGAGAGTAGCTACTCTCGGAAAGCCTGCCCTTTGCCTTGCAGGATGCGGTTCAGTGCTGGCTTCAATGAAGCCGAGAGTAGCTACTCTCGGAAAGGCCGAGCATACGAGCGACCGGACGACCACTGTACCCAGCTTCAATGAAGCCGAGAGTAGCTACTCTCGGAAAGAAGTCCAAGACGAAAGCAAAGCCGGCTGCAAAATCGCTTCAATGAAGCCGAGAGTAGCTACTCTCGGAAAGCGATTCAGCGCCCCGCCGCCCCCCTTCACAAAGTACGCTTCAATGAAGCCGAGAGTAGCTACTCTCGGAAAGTCCGCCCACGCCCAAAAAAGGGTTTCAATCTCTTGATGCTTCAATGAAGCCGAGAGTAGCTACTCTCGGAAAGGCATGGCGAGCGGAGAGTGTGCCGGCACGGTGCGCCGCTTCAATGAAGCCGAGAGTAGCTACTCTCGGAAAGGGCCACGATGCCTGAGTCCTGGCACACCAGACAATGGCTTCAATGAAGCCGAGAGTAGCTACTCTCGGAAAGCACCTCGCAGCCGTCCGCCGTGTAGTCGAAGTCGGCGCTTCAATGAAGCCGAGAGTAGCTACTCTCGGAAAGACGCCAGCCGTCATCGACACAAGCAACGACGACCTATGCTTCAATGAAGCCGAGAGTAGCTACTCTCGGAAAGGTCCGCACGCACGGGCGTCTGCGAATAGTTGAGCGCCGGGCTTCAATGAAGCCGAGAGTAGCTACTCTCGGAAAGGAGGAGTCCCACATCTCGCCGACGCTGGAGGAGCCGCTTCAATGAAGCCGAGAGTAGCTACTCTCGGAAAGACCGCACTCCAGACGCAAGAGCCGCAGGCGATGACAGCTTCAATGAAGCCGAGAGTAGCTACTCTCGGAAAGCGCCGTTCACGAACTGAAAGATTGCACGTCGGACCTGCTTCAATGAAGCCGAGAGTAGCTACTCTCGGAAAGCCCGCCTTCGTAAATCCTGAATTGCCAATAACCTCGGCGGCGCGTTGCGAGCGACGTTCTGCAAAACACGCAACTAAGCGTTGATTGTAACAAAGCCATCGCAGAAAACCAATACGCGGCAACGGTTTTTGCCCTGCGAGCGATCCCCGGCATTTTCACCGCACCTCGCCGCTCGCGGCCGATATTCTGACGGTAAATCGCGGCGACCTGGTATTACTACCTTGTTACGAAGACCGGATAGACGTTGATCTCGCCGGTCAGGAGACGCGCCAACAACCGAGTCTGGATTTCCAGAAGACGCCGGTAATTCACACGATATCCAAACAGCGGATGCGTGACCAGCGTATCCATCCGCTGCTCATAGGCACGGAAAAACGCTTTGCGCCCCTCCGGTTTCAATGCTACGGCCTCTCCGGTTCGAATAAAATCGGCTGGCGTGATCATTCGTGTGTTGATTGCCGACAGAACCGCCGAATCCGCGATCAACGGACGAAAGGGTTCCATCAGGTCAAGCGCCAAGGCCGCCCGTCCGAATCGAGGCTGATGGTAGAAGCCCAAGAAGGGATCGAACCCCACCGCGTGACACACGATCGTCAGATCTTTTGCCAGGACGCTGTACGCCAGCGAAAGGAGGGCGTTCACGGCGTCTCGCGGCGGTCGGCGGTTGCGCCTGAGAAAATCAAAGGTGAACTCCGGCGCATTGTTCTTGGCGCCATTCTCCGCATTGTCGGTCTTAATCATGCCGGCGAAGTTCTCGAAGTAAACCCTCGCGGCGCTGCCTTCGATGCCGAGCAGTTCTGGAAGCGACTGAGCGCGCTCAGAATCCTCTTGCATGCACTTCAAGAAGGCGATCGGGCCGGACGGCGGTTCGACGTGGTTTCGCTGCAACATCGTCCGCTGGTTGCGAATCT
The DNA here is from genome assembly GCA_964437335.1 of uncultured Chromatiales bacterium. Taxonomy (GTDB): domain Bacteria; phylum Pseudomonadota; class Gammaproteobacteria; order SZUA-140; family SZUA-140; genus JAITWN01. Next base: position 1,665 of record CAYTGL010000096.1, on the reverse strand, counting down.
TGCCTGAAACCAACATGCGCGCGACTCGCAGGCAAAACGACGGCACGTCGGCCAGCCGGAATTGGTCGCGGCGCAAATAGATGTTCTTCACCCCCAGGCCGTGGGTGACGCCATAAAACCAGCCTCCCATCGAGAAATAGGCGATGGGCACTTCGCCTTCGCACAGCGCCTGGACCGCCTGGGTCGACATCTGGATGCTGCCGAACAAGTTCACTTGGCACGTCTCGCCGATGCGGACCTCTTGGACGACCTTTTCCTTCTCTTTCACCTTCAAAACATTGCCCGATTTGCCGACGTAAAGGCCTTGGGCGTTGAGATAGAGCGGCCGCAGATCGTCGCGGGCGGAGACCAGACGGCGCGGCTCGTGCCCATTGTGTTCGCTTGGCGTGCTTGGCAGTCCCAGGTCAAACAGCGCTCGCTGCCGTGGCTGACCGTTGGCGCCGGCGGCGCGACAACTCCACGTTTCATCCGGCAGGCAAATGCCGACCAACGAGCAACGGGGGCACTTGGGACTGTCCACCAGCGGCGGCGGGATCTGATCGGACTCCGCGGCCGCGCGGGCCTCAGCCAGGGCCTGCAGCGTCTGCGCGACGAGGGCCTCGTCGATCGCCACGCGCACGCGCTGCTTGGTCGCCACATAGTAAATGACGCCTTCTTCGCACGCGTACCCGTTGTCGCGCAGGATGAGCCCCTGCACCGCCAACTGCACCCGGTCCGCATCCCAGGCTTCGAGCTGGCCGGTCTCCGCGTTCTTCCGCGGCGCGCCTCGTTTGTAGTCGACGGGCTTCACGGCGCCGGCGGACGCCTCGATGAGATCCATTTTGGCGATCAAACCGTGGGCGTCGCTCGAAAGCGTCACCGAGCGCGAATGGAGCTCGTCCTCCGGCGCGAGTTCGCCGGCGGGAATGAGCTCATCTTCCTTGCCGTCCAGCTTCGCGTGTCGCAGAGCCCCTTCCACCGTCTCGCGGTTGTGGGCGAAGACCCCCTCGACCCATTCGTAATAGAAGAGCCGCGGGCAGTAGACGTACTCGTTCAGCATCCGTGCCGGCAGGTAGTCCGGAGTCTCTGCATCGTTCATCGTAAGCGCGCCCTGTTGCTCGAGGCGGCGGCGTCCCTGCACAGGAGGAAAGGCCCTTGTTACACGACAATGCACGGGGCGTTGATCGGCGAGTACGGCTGCCCCAGCGCGGAAATCACCTTCTCGCCGCGGCCCTCGGTGGGCCCCAGGTCGACGAACAGCACCTGGTCTTCGTTGTGCTTGATGATCTCGCCGAGCGTATGCCGGCACTTGGCGAGATCGATGGGCGTCATCTGGCACTCGAAGATCGAGTACTGCAGGTGGTCGCCGAAGTCCCGCATGGTCTTGAAGACCTTGCGGAGCCGCTTGTCGTCGCGGATGTCGTAGCAGACGAGAAAGGTGTTGCGCATGGCGAAGCTCGCACACAAGGGGAGCGTCCATGCGGGGACTAGGAAACCTTAGTTGGCCGAAAGCGGAGGGCGCGAATGCGGTTTATGCTAATTGGGGGGCGGCGGGAATCAACACGGCTGGGGACGGCGGCGGGTGCGGTTGGGCGGCTGCGGAGTTTTGGATGGCTCGCTCGGCGGGCGGGGGGCAGGAGTCAGGAGTCAGGAGTCAGGAGTCAGGAGTCAGGAGTCAGGAGTCAG
>CAYTGL010000095.1:0-5176 GCA_964437335.1 uncultured Chromatiales bacterium | reverse complement strand
CGTGCACAACCTCGAACCGCATTATGGCAGGCAGAATGCCTGCCCTACGGTAGCTCATGACGCCGAACTTCCAAAACTTCGATGACACGCAAGTTCGAGCCGCGTGAGGTATAACCACGTTTCCCTCAATAAATTAGATTAGCAGTCCTCAACTGTCTTGTCGGCTCCCAATTATCTGGGGGGAGCATTTCCTTACTGTACCATAAAGCACCCTTACTCAGCCAGGACTGCCGAAGCTCTTCATGCGTCCGAGATGCATCATCGTAGCCGAATTCTATTCCGCAGCAGGGACAAATTGAAAACGACGCACACCCGAACTCGTCCACTGGAGGCTCATCGAGCCCAGGATACCCACAAACTGGGCACGAGTATTTGTCATTACTGAGCATTGAAGTAATCCAAGTTTGTCGGATGACCATGAATCGTTGGACAAGGCTTATAGTATGTGCGGAGCGTACCAGTACTCGATACTACACCAAATTCGTCGGTTGTAGGATTAAAACGTACAACGTCGCCATTTGCACGAGTCTTTTCTAATACTCCTGAAGGAAGAGGGTCGGTTAGAAATCCATCAGCTTGTCTTTGATACTGTGGCGCAGTTGTTGCACCAAAGTCGCTTCCGTGCCGTTTAAAGTGATCTTGCAATTTTGCGTTGTTGCCAAATTGCGCACCTGTATGATTCAGATAGCCCGGCTTCCTAAACTGCTGCTGGAAGGCCCGTGCGAGGTCGTCTGGCTTGTTGGAAAGCGTTCTTATCCCTTTTTTTGCCAAATACTCAGCTACTTCGTCGGCCGTATGCGCGATCAGTTTACCGCCGTACTTAACAATGATCTTGCCGCCCTTGGCGAACACTTGCCCGACTAGTCCTCCAACTCCGGGCATTGCCATGATGAGTTCGATCGGCGTTTGCGGAATGTATTCCTCGACAAGGGCGCCGCCTATGGCAACCGCTTCTTTTAGATCGCGTCGATAGCATGCCTCATTTGCGAATTGCTCGGCTGCGGCACCAGGAACCGTCTCCGCAAAATGTCCGCTTCGGCGCTGGTTGTGAGCATTGATGTCACGGTTTTGAAGTCTTATCCTCTCAGCTTCGTCCGCTTGATGTTTTGCGGCTGCTGCTGGGAACCAAGTGTCCCAGTTCTCTCCTTTGCTGGTTGCTGCTAGCACGGTATTTAACGGAACTTGGTGGCCGTGACGCTGAACCATGGGCACATTAGCCATGGGATCAGGCACCCAGCCGATGTACCAATTATTATACGCGACACTCACGGTGCCATTTGCATAGCCGTACGTGACGCCTTCGCGCCCCGTGGGATCAATGAAGTTGGTGGGGCTGTTCCAGACGAGACGATTCTTATTGGTATCGCCCGCGGCAAAGCCGCTGGGGTCTTCGCTGATGAATCGCTTGGCGAATGGGTCGTACCAGCGACCATCGTAGAAGTACATCAGCGCGTCGGCATCCCACTCTTGGCTGGTATAGGTGTGCCGCGGTTGATAGTCGTCATCAGTTTGATTTGTGATTTCGCCAAAACCGCTATAGTCGATGTGGTTGACGATAGTGGTCTCGTCAAGCGTGTCGTCATAAGTAGCTACGTCGCGAATTGAGTTTTGATTATCGCCGAGTAGCCAGAAGACCGCGTCGAGGTCGAGATTTTCGTCGGCCAGAACCTGGTCGATGCCAGGACCGTGCAAATATCGATTTGTCAAAGAACTATCGTCGTACAGCAGCGCGATTTCGTTCAGCAAATGACCGGTGGCCGGGTCGCGTTTGGTGCCTTCATCATAGACGTATTGCTCCGTGCGGTCAATGTCCTCGTCACCATCGTCATCGACCCGTTTTTCAATCAGTCGGTTCCACACGTCATAGTCGTACTCGACTCGCTTTTGCAGTTCGTCTTCGTCGTCAAAGAATTCCACGGACGTCAAGCGGTTGCGGTGGTCCCAACCATAGACAATGTACTCGCCGCTGGAAATCTCAGTGCGTTTGGTGCGGTTGCCTTCGTCGTCGTACTCGTAGTTATAGGTTCCGTCGGAAAGCAGTCGGTTGTTGGTTCCAATCGTGAAACCGGTTCCAATCGGGTTGCCGTTTTCGTCGTATTCGTATTCTTCATCCGATTGGTAATCGTGATCCGCAGCGGTGAGTTGGCCGGTTTCGTCGTAGGTGTAGTCGGATTGGCCGCTGCCACCGATCAGGGAATCGAACGTGAATTGCGTCACACGGCTGAAAGCGTCGTAGGTCCACTGGTAATCGGCGAAGACCGTGGTGTCTTTTTCGTGGGTTAGCGAGGTTAAACGGCCGATGCCGTCGTAGGCGTACGACGTGGCGGCCACCAGGGCCGTGCCGGCCAAATCGGCGAAGCGGTCGATGCCGGTGAATTGCCCGGCCGCGTTGTAGCTGAAGTCCACCCGTTTTTCGGCCACGGCATTGCCGCCGTAAACGCCAGCCTGGGTGACTTGCGTCATTCGGTTCAGGTTGTCATAGGTGTATTCGTTGACGAAGTCGTCGACGTAATCCATGCCGTCGTGGATGGATGCGGCCAGTTCAATGCGGCGGCCGTTGGCGTCGTAAGCCTGGTTGAACTTGACCAGCAGCCCACTATGCGCCGCAATAACTTCCGTGACGCGGCCTAGCAAGTCGTATGAATACTCATAGTCTGAATAGTCGTCGGAAGCCGTGAGAAGCTGGCTGGCTGCGTCGTATTCATATTCGAGCGTATTGACCACGCTCATGCCGTCGAGCCAGGTTTCACTCGTGCGGCGGTGGAGGTTGTCGTAATCGTATTCGGTGACCCGCCCGTTGCGGTCGGTGTACTCGGTGACATTACTGGCCGCGTCGTATTCCCAGAGGCGATCCTTGTTGAGGGTGTTTCGTTCCTTCGTAACGCGGTTGAGGCGGTCGTACGTCCAGGTGGTGGTGTTGGAAATCGGATCGGTGAGGGTTAGCAGTTTTCTGACCAACGCATAAGAGTTCGCGAGTGGCGGAAGTGGAGGCGTATCATGCCCGCGCGAGCGATGGGAACCGCTATGTCAGTTCCACCCGCATTTGGGGGGTGTAAACACGCCACTACAAATACATTTGTGATCCAGGCTATGCTTGCTCAACCGTTCTTTGGGTGCATCGCCGTTTGGGCGGCGTTACGAACGAGCACGCGAATCTGCTCACTCTCCATGCTATCGGGCGACTCCAACATCTCATTGCTATATCTAGGAAGCCATTCGACACCGTGTATTTCAGCCAGACCTTGCCAAGCGCGATTTCGGGGGCACTCGCCCACCGACGCATCTTCTGCGATCGCTCTGACTTCGTCATACGCTGATGGATCCGACTTCGCAAGTTCGACTAACAGTGTAACCGCCATGGATTGGATCGGTTGCTCCATGCAGTCGCGGACATCACCCCATGCAAACTTCTTGATCAGCGGTGCAATTGCATCACGCAGTCCATACGCATGCCACAGTGTAAACAATGCTGACGCTACTACGGCGTCACTCTGGTGTGCAAATAGTCGAAATATATATACTTCATCCCCTGCTCCAGTATTATATCGAATGTCATATAGCGCCTTAAGCAACTCGGTGTCGTTATGATGCTCGTAGTTTTCGAGGGTGTCCAATAATCGCTGGCGTCGTGGCTCTGTATTCATCGTTGTTCCAAAATACCTCTACCTCGTGATTTCACCAAGTATATCCTCAGCCCTATCGAGCATAGTCGACAACTCGCTGAGTTCCAACTCAACCATGCACCTCAACTCATGTGGAAGGTCTGGGTCGCTAAGATATTTCTTGAGCTGAACGATGCGGTCCCTAGCCCCCCGCATTGAACTTCGGGTCTCAGTGAGATGGTCCCACGGCTTGTTAGTTACGGGGTTGATTCCCGTTACTGCTCCATTCTTCTCTCGCAAAGCAGTTCTAACGTGGTCTGGATCGAGCGCGTGCTTGTAGTTGTCGGCCCGCCGTACATAGTTGCCGTATCTAGGACTACGCAGCCCTGCTCCCCTCAGGAACGCGTTCTTCGGTACTCCTAAAATCGCGCTCAAGCCGCCACCGGCCGTGCCGTTAGCTCCGAATTCGGCGTACAGCTTAATCTGGTCAACTTCAGCCTGTGTAGCCCTCGGACCGACACGTGTAGTGGGTTCGTTCCCGCCGTAATAGTTGCAAGTGTCAGTCTGTGCGCGGTCCGGAAATGCGAGGTCCTGCCAAGCTCGCTCGGTCGCTCTTCGCCGCTGTTCCTGCTGAAACGCGATTAGCTCTTCCCTTGCCTTAGATGCACCAGTGGCCCAGTCAATGGCGTAAATAAAAGGAGGCCAAGTGCCGGGGTCGTACCATGGCTGTTTGTCCCACCATTCGAGCCCGCTTGGATCGGTCGCATTGGTTGGCCCATTGCCCACGAAGCGCACCAGATTGGTATCTCCGGCTCCGAAGCCTTTCGGATCCTGATTTAGGAATTGTCTCAGGATGACGTCGATCCAGCGTTCGCGGAAGTTAATCAAACCGGTGTCTTTGTCGAAGACTCGCCCTTGGAAGGTTTGCAGCGGCTGGAAGTCATCGTAGGTTTGGCTGGTGATCTCACCAAAGCTGTCGTATTCGACGTGGTTGACGATCGTTGTGGCGTCGAGTGTTTCGTCGTACGTGGCAATGTCGCGGGTGGTGTATTGGTTATCGCCCAGCAGCCAGAAGATTGCGTCTAGGTTAACATTTTCATCGGCCAGAGTTTGGTCGATTTGGGGGCCGGAGAGGTAGCGATTTGCCAAAGAGCCGTCTTCGAATCGGGCGGCCAGTTCGTAGAGCATGGTGGCCGATGCCGGATCGAACTTGCCTTGTTCATCGTAGACGTACTGTTCCGACCGGTCAACGATTGTGTCGCCGTCGTCATCGACGCGCTTTTCGATCCAGCGGTTCCAGATGTCGTAATCGTGTTCGACTCGTTTGAGCAGCGTGTCCTGATCGTCGTAGAAAGAGACCGAGGTCAGGCGGTTGCGGTGGTCCCAGCCGTATACGACGTAGTCGCCGCTGGCGATTTCTGTGCGCTTTGTGCGGTTGCCTTCTTCATCGTACTCGTAGTTGTAGGTGCCATCGGAGGTGACCTGATTGGTGTCGCCGACGGTGTAGCCGGTCCCGACGGGGTTACCGTTTTCGTCGTATTCATAGTCCTCATCGGTTTGGTAGTCGTGGTCTG
>CAYTGL010000094.1:0-5471 GCA_964437335.1 uncultured Chromatiales bacterium | reverse complement strand
CAGATCTATCGCATCGATCACTACCTCGGCAAGGGCACGGTGCAGAACATCCTGGTGTTCCGTTTCGCGAACCTCATGCTCGAGCCGCTGTGGAATCGCAACTACGTCGAACACGTCCAGATCACGCATTCCGAAACGCGCGGCATCGCGGGACGCTCCGGATACTATGAAGGCGCCGGCGCGCTGCGCGACATGTTGCAGAGCCACTTGATGCAACTGCTCGCGCTGGTTGCGATGGAGCCGCCTGCGATGATGGACTCCGAGTCACTGCGCGACGAGAAGGTCAAGGTCCTGAAGTCGATCCGACCGATAACCCAGAGCGCGGTGCATGCGCATGCCTTTCGCGGACAGTACGCTCAGGGCAATGTCGGCGGCAACGTCAGTCCCGGTTATTTGGAGGAGCCCGGCGTCAATCCTGCGAGCATCACCGAGACCTATGCCGCGCTCAAGCTGTACATCGACAACTGGCGCTGGCGCGGCGTGCCATTCTATCTACGCACCGGCAAGCGCATGGCCGAGGCCGCTTCGGCGATCTGCATCCGTTTCAAGGAGCCGCCGCATCACCTGTTTCGCAACACCCAGCTGGAGCGCATCCACCCGAATTGGCTGTTGCTCGGCATCCAGCCGCACGAGTGTCTGAAGATGGAAATCCAGGTCAAGGTGCATGGTCTCGAAATGCGCACCCGGACGATCAGTCTCGACGCCAGTTACCGCTCCGCCGAAGAAAAGGAGGTGGATGCCTATGAAGAACTTCTGCTCGACGTCATGACCGGCGACCACTCGCTGTTCCTGCGCTACGACGAGGTCGAATGGGCATGGCACGTTGTCGATCCGGTGCTGAAGGTCTGGTCGATGGAGCGCGACTTCATCAATACCTACCCCGCCGGCAGCTGGGGTCCGCGCGGCACCTACCGCCTCTTTGATCGCGACGACCAGTTCTGGCGGCATACCCTGGCCCTCGAAGGCAGCGACGTCAGCTCCGAAGTGTACTGAGACCGCCATGTCCGCATTGAAGCAATCCGCGGCCTGGAAAGCGCTGGAGGCGCATTATGAACAAGCCGGAGGCCTGCACATGCGGGATCTGTTCGCCGCCGACCCGCAACGCTTCGCAAGGTTTTCGATCAGTTTCGAAGACATCCTCGTTGACTATTCGAAGAACCGGATCACCGATGAAACCGTGAAACGGTTGCTCGACCTCGCTGGCGAGGCAGGCCTGAGGCAGCGCATCGATGCCATGTTCAGCGGCGACCGCATCAATTTCACCGAGAACCGGTCCGTGCTGCATACGGCATTGCGCAGAGGCAACGGCGGACCGCTCACCGTCGATGGCGCGGATGTTATGCCGAAGATCCGAGCCGTGCTCGCGAAGATGCGCGCATTCAGCAATGCAGTACGCAAGGGCGACTGGAAGGGGTGCACCGGGAAGGCCATCACCGATGTCGTCAACATCGGCATCGGCGGCTCCGACCTCGGTCCGGTGATGGTGACGCGCGCGCTCAAGCCCTACACTCGCACCGGATTGCGGGTTCATTTCGTCTCGAATATCGACGGCACCCATATCATCGAAACGCTGAAACAGAAGCGGCCTGAAACCACGCTGTTCATCATCGCGTCAAAGACTTTCACTACGCTGGAGACTCTTACCAACGCTCGCACCGCGCGCAACTGGTTCGTCGAGGCGACCGGCAACGAAGCGGCCGTTGCCAAGCACTTCGTCGCGCTGTCGACGAATGCGCGCGAGGTCAGGGCCTTCGGCATCGACCCGGCGAACATGTTTGAATTCTGGGACTGGGTCGGCGGCCGCTATTCACTGTGGAGCGCGATCGGCCTGCCGATCGCGATTGCCATCGGCATGGCCAGGTTCGAGGAACTGCTCGAAGGCGCGCATGCGATGGACGAGCATTTCCGCGCCGCGCCGTTCGAGGGCAACATTCCGGTACTGCTGGGCTTGCTCGGGATCTGGTATCGCAACTTCTTCGATGCCCCGACCCACGCGGTACTGCCCTACGATCAGTATCTGGATCGCCTGCCGGCGTATTTGCAGCAGGCGGACATGGAGAGCAACGGCAAGGGCGTCGATCGCGATGGCAAGCCGGTCGATTATGCGACCGGCCCGGTAATCTGGGGTGAGCCCGGCACCAATGGCCAACACGCGTTCTACCAGCTGCTGCACCAGGGAACACAGCTTGTGCCGGCCGATTTCATCGCTGCGGCGGAGTCGCACAATCCTGTCGGCGAGCACCAGAAAATTCTGCTCGCGAACTGTTTCGCGCAGACCGAGGCGCTGATGCGGGGCAAGGACGCCGACGAGGCGCGCCGCGATCTCGAGGCCGCCGGCCTGTCAGGCGAGCGGCTGGATGCTCTGCTCCCGCATCGCGTATTCGACGGCAATCGTCCGACCAATTCGATCCTGTACCGGCGCCTGACGCCACGTACGCTCGGCGCGCTGATTGCGATGTATGAACACAAGATCTTTGTCCAGGGCGCGATCTGGAACATCAATTCCTTCGATCAGTGGGGGGTTGAGCTCGGCAAGCAACTGGCCGGCGCGATCCAGCCGGAACTGGCGGACGACGCCCCGGTAGGCAGCCACGACGCCTCGACGAATGGGCTGATCAATTATTACAAGGCGCTGGTGAAGTCGAAGTAGGGCGCGTTCAATCGTCAAATCTGACCTTGAGGTCCTTCAGCAACCCGTCCGCGATGCCATAGATCCACCCATGCACCGAAAGGTCCTGTCCACGCGCCAGGCTCTGTTGCACGATAGTGGTCTGCCAGACCTTTCTCGCCTGCTCCCGGACATTCAGCTCGCACATCAGGTCGACTCGTTGCTTCGGATCGGCGATGGCGTCGATCCGGGCGCGATGGTGGCGGTGAATGCGCTTGACGTCCTTGATCCAGTTGTCGATCAGGCCGAGCGGCCTGTCGTCCAGTGCCGCCATGACACCGCCACAGCCGTAGTGTCCGCAGACGATGATATGTTTGACCTTCAGGATATCAACCGCGTACTGCAGCACCGAAAGGCAATTGATGTCGGTGTGCATTACAATATTCGCAACGTTGCGGTGCACGAACAGTTCCCCTGGCAGCAGACCGACGATTTCGTTGGCCGGCACGCGGCTGTCGGCGCAGCCTATCCACAAATATTCGGGTGACTGCTGATGGACCAGGCGGGAAAAGAATTCGGGATCCTCATCCGTGGCGGCGGCGGCCCATTTTCTGTTGTTGTCAAACAAGTTGCGCAGTGAGCTCATGATTTCGGATCTGCCTGGGGATACAGCCGTCGATTATAACGGCAGAACGCGAATAGTGCTCGGCATCGAGTACCGCGGTACCGATTTCTGCGGCTGGCAGCTCCAGCCCGGCGTGCGCACGGTGCAGGCCTGCGTCGAAATGGCCCTGTCCCGCGTTGCCGATGAGGAGATCCGGGTGATCTGCGCCGGACGCACCGATACCGGCGTTCATGCCTTGGCGCAGGTCGTGCACTTCGATACCGCGGCTCTGCGGCCGCCGCGTGCGTGGGTCTTTGGCGCCAATACCCATCTGCCGAACGATGTCAGCGTATTGTGGGCACAGCCCGCTGATGCAGGCTTTCATGCCCGCTTCTCGGCGTTGCGCCGCCGCTACCGCTATGTAATCTGCAACGCAAGCATCCGCCCCGCAATGCTGTCTGCGCGCGTCACCTGGCATTTCCGACCGCTCGATATCGCACCGATGCAAGAAGCCGCGCTCGACCTCGTTGGCGAGCACGATTTCTCCTCGTACCGCTCCTATGCCTGCCAGGCGAAGCATCCGGTGCGCACCATCTATCGTCTCGACATCTCGCGTCGCGACCGCTTCGTCGTCATCGACATCGTCGCGAACGCATTTCTGCACCACATGGTCCGTAACATCGCCGGCGTGCTGTTGGACATCGGCAGCGGAAAACAGGCGCCTGGCTGGGCCGCCGAGATCCTCGCCGCGCGCGACCGCACCGCCGGCGGCGTCACCGCCCCGCCTGAGGGCCTGTATTTCGTCGGCGCCGAATATCCGGAGCACTACCGGATCCCGGCCGCAGCGGAAGGTCCCGGGATCTGGTAATCATGGCGCGTCGATTGTCTGACATCGATTTCCCGTGTATCTTGTAGCCTGTATCCGAAATATGCGTACGCGTATCAAGATTTGCGGCATTACCCGCCCCGAAGACGCGGAAATCGCGGCTCTCCTCGGAGTAGACGCGATCGGACTCGTGTTCCACGACCCGAGTCCGCGCCGAATCGACGAATCACGGGCGGTCCGCATCGTCGCCGCATTGCCACCGTTCGTCCACGCAGTGGCGCTGTTCGTCGACGCACCCGCGGAACGGATCCGCAGCGTCATCGAACAATTGCGCATTGACCTGCTGCAATTCCACGGCGATGAATCTCCGGATTACTGCCGCGGATTCGGCCTGCCGTATATCAAGGCGATACGCATGCGCGCTGGCGTCGACCTCGGTGCACAGGCGCAACGCTACGGCGACGCCGCCGCACTGCTGCTCGACACCTATCGCAAGGGCGTTCCCGGCGGCACCGGAGCGACCTTCGCATGGCAGTCGCTGCCGCCCGGCCTCGGTATCCCGGTGATGCTCGCCGGCGGGCTCGGCCCTGGCAATGTCGCCGAAGCAATCCGCGCCGTCCGCCCCTACGGCGTCGACGTCAGCGGCGGCGTCGAATCAGCGGGCGGCATCAAGGACAAGGACAAGCTGCGCGCATTTGTTGATAGCGTCGCGCGCGCGGACCACGAACAAGTCGAACGGGATTGAAGTGGCGGTGATAAATACATACTCAGGAACAGCAGACACAATAAATGAGTAAACTGAAACCCATGCCCGATGCGCGCGGCCATTTCGGCCCCTATGGCGGCATGTTCGTCGCCGAGACGCTGATGGCGCCGCTCGAGGACCTGCGCCAGGCCTACGAACGCTATCTGCAGGATCCGGATTTCCTCGCCGAACTCGACCGCGACCTGCAACACTACGTCGGCCGCCCGTCACCGCTGTATCTCGCCGAGCGCCTGAGTCGCGAGAACGGCGGCGCGCGCATCTACCTCAAGCGCGAAGACCTCAATCATACCGGCGCCCACAAGGTCAACAACACCGTCGGCCAGGCGCTGCTCGCCCGCCATATGGGGAAAAAGCGTGTCATCGCCGAGACCGGCGCCGGCCAGCATGGCGTCGCGACCGCGACCGTCGCCGCGCGCTTCGGCATGGACTGCGTCGTCTACATGGGCGCCGAGGACATGCAGCGCCAGGCGACCAACGTCTATCGGATGCGCCTGCTCGGCGCCGAGGTCGTCCCCGTCGAATCCGGTTCCCGCACGCTGAAAGACGCCCTCAACGAAGCGATGCGCGACTGGGTCTCGAATGTCGACAACACTTTCTACATCATCGGCACCGTCGCCGGCCCCCATCCGTATCCGGCGATGGTGCGCGACTTCCAGGCCGTGATCGG
>CAYTGL010000093.1:0-5639 GCA_964437335.1 uncultured Chromatiales bacterium | reverse complement strand
TCGGTCCAGGCGGTGTACGTGCCCGCGGACGACTTGACCGACCCGTCACCGGCGACCACGTTCGCGCATCTCGATGCGACCGTCGTGCTGTCGCGCCAGCTCGCCGAGCTCGGCATCTACCCCGCGGTCGACCCGCTCGACTCGACGAGCCGCCAGCTCGATCCGCTGGTCGTCGGCCAGGAGCACTACGACACCGCGCGCGCGGTGCAGAAGACGCTGCAGCGCTACAAGGAATTGAAGGACATCATCGCGATCCTCGGCATGGACGAGTTGTCGGAGGAAGACAAGCGCACCGTCGCGCGCGCGCGCCGCATCGAGCGGTTCCTGTCGCAGCCGTTCTTCGTCGCCGAGGTCTTTACCGGCGCCCCGGGCAAATATGTCCCGCTCAAGGAAACGATCAATGGCTTCAGGAAGATCGTCGATGGTGAGTACGACCATCTGCCGGAACAGGCGTTCTACATGGTGGGCTCGATCGACGAGGCCGTCGAGAAGGCGAAGAAACTGCAATAAGGCAGAAGGGGAGCTAGCCAGATGGCGATGACCATGCATGTCGATATCGTCAGCGCGGAAGAGGAGATCTTCTCCGGTCCCGCCGAGATGCTGTTCGCGTCCGGGGTAATGGGGGAGCTCGGCATCCTGCCCCGCCACGCCCCGCTGCTGACCCAGCTCAAGCCCGGCGAAATCCGGATCCGGGTGCCGGACGGCGAGGAGCAGTTCTATTACATCTCGGGCGGCATGCTCGAGATTCAGCCTCACGTCGTCACCGTTCTCGCCGACACCGCCATCCGGGCCAGGGACCTCGACGAGGCCGCCGCGATCGAGGCCAAGGAGCGCGCCGAGCAGGCCCTCAAGGGCAAGGCCTCCGAATTCGAGTACGCCAAGGCCCAGTCCGAGCTCGCCGAGGCGATTGCGCAGTTGCAGGCGATCAAGAAGCTGCGCGACAAGACCCGCAGGTAAAGACCCCTTTCTTCCGGTTAAATCGTCCCGCGCTTTCGCCGCTATCCTGTCATGGCGGTGCCGCTGGTTTTTAGGCCGCGCCGGCGTAGAATTGACGACATTCGTTCGTACCACAACCATCGGACCGGTAGCTATGGGGCTAGACGTTATCATCCTTGCGGCAGGCGAAGGGAGCCGGATGCGTTCCCGGCTGCCGAAGGTCCTGCATCCCCTCGCGGGAAAGCCGCTGCTCGGACATGTCATCGACGCGGCCCGCGCGCTCGAGCCGGCCCGCATCCATGTCGTGCACGGTCATCTCGGCGAGCGGGTGCGTGCACACTTCGCCGGTGACGCGCTCGAGTGGGTCGAACAGGCCGAGCAGCTCGGCACCGGGCACGCGGTACAGCAGGTCATGCCCGCGATCCCGTCCGCAGCCACCGTGCTGGTTCTGTACGGCGATGTCCCGCTGATCCGCCCCGCCACGTTGCGCCGACTGCTAGAGCAGGTCGAGACGCAGGGCCTCGCCATCGTCACCGCCGATATCGACCGGCCGACCGGATACGGCCGCATCATCCGCGATGGCAGGAGGCGGATCATGCGTATCGCCGAGGAAAAGGACGCGAGCGACGAAGAGCGTCGCATCAGTGAAATCAATACCGGGATACTCGCCGCGCATGCCGCGCTGCTGTCGCGCTGTCTCGAGCGTCTCGACAATCGCAACGCACAGCACGAGTATTACCTGACCGACGTCATCGCGCTTGCGGTCGCCGACGGCATCACGCCGGGATCGACCGCGCCGGAAGCCGCGGATGAGATCCTCGGGATCAACACCCGCGCGCAACTCGCGGCGCTCGAACGCGTCTGGCAGGGGCGCGAGGCCGCGCGGCTGATGCAGGGCGGCGCCACGCTGCAGGACCCGGCACGCATCGATATACGCGGCGAGCTTACCACCGGCATCGATGTGACGATCGATATCAATGTCGTCTTCGAGGGTCGCGTCGTGATCGGCAACGATGTCTCGATCGGCCCGAACTGCGTAATCCGCGACGCCCGCATCGGTGACGGCACGCGCATCGAGGCGAACAGCGTCATCGATCATGCCGACATCGGACCCGACTGCCGCATCGGGCCGTTCGCGCGCGTGCGCCCGGAGACGACGCTCGATGCGGAGGTCCACGTCGGCAACTTCGTCGAGATCAAGAAGTCGAACGTCGGCCGCAGATCAAAGATCAACCACCTGAGCTACATCGGAGACACCACGGTTGGCAGCGGCGTCAATATCGGCGCCGGCACGATCACCTGCAACTATGACGGCGCGAACAAGCACCGTACCGAGATCGGCGACGGCGCGTTCATCGGCTCCGACACCCAACTCGTTGCGCCGGTCACGGTCGGCGCCGGCGCGACGATCGGCGCCGGCTCGACGATCACCCGCGACGCGCCGGCCGATGAGTTGACGTTGAGCCGCGCCCCGCAGCAGACCCGCAAGGGCTGGAAACGACCCGTGAAGAGGAAAGACTGACATGTGCGGAATCGTAGGCGCGGTCGCGGAACGGGACGTCGTCCCGATCATGATCGAGGGATTGAAGCGGCTCGAATACCGGGGCTATGACTCGGCCGGCGTCGTCGTGCTGGATTACGGCAACGTCCTTTCACGCGTGCGCGCGGTCGGCAAGATCAGCGCGCTCGAAAGCTCGCTGCAGCAGAATCCGTTGCACGGTACGACCGGCATCGGCCACACCCGCTGGGCGACCCATGGCGCGCCGAAGGAGTCGAACGCCCACCCGCACATCAGCCGTAACGCGGTTGCCGTCGTCCATAACGGCATCATCGAGAACCACGACGAGCTGCGCGACGCGCAAGTGAAGATGGGTTACGAGATCACCTCGGATACCGACACCGAAGTGATCGTGCACCAGGTGCACAGCCATATCGCTGCCGGAATGAGCATGCTCGAGGCGGTGCAGCAAACGTTGGGGGAGTTGATCGGCGCCTACGCGCTCGGCGTCATCAGCAGCAGCGAACCGGGCCGGCTCATTGTCGCGCGCCGCGGCAGTCCGCTGATCATCGGTATCGGCATCGGCGAGCATTTCGTCGCGTCCGACGTCAACGCGCTGCTGCCGGTTACGCAGCAGTTCGTCATGCTCGAGGAGGGCGACGTCGCCTCGCTGACCCGCGACAGCCTGGTGATCTACGACCACAGCGGCGTCGTCGTCGAGCGTCCGGTCTACACCAGCGAGCTGACCGCGAGCGCGGTCGAGCGCGGCGAATACCGCCACTACATGCTGAAGGAGATCTTCGAGCAGGTGCGCGCCGTCACCGAGACCCTCGAAGGACGCATCAGCAATCACCGCGTGCTCGAGGCAGCGTTCGGGCCGAAGGCGAAGGACATCTTCGACAAGATCGACCAGGTTCACATCATCGCCTGCGGCACCAGCTATCACGCCGGCATGATTGCGCGCTACTGGCTGGAATCGCTCGCGCGCATCCCGTGCAACGTCGAGGTCGCGAGCGAGTTCCGCTACCGGCGTCCGGTCGTGCGGCCGAACACGCTGGTCGTCACGATCTCGCAGTCGGGCGAGACCGCGGACACGCTCGCCGCGTTGCGCGAGGCGAGGAGCCTCGGTTTCACCGGATCGCTCGCGATCTGCAACGTGCCCGAAAGCTCGCTGGTGCGCGAATCCGACCTCGTCATGATGACCCGCGCCGGCCCCGAGATCGGCGTCGCGTCGACGAAGGCGTTCACGACGCAACTGGTCGCGCTGCTGCTGCTCGTCGTCGTGCTCGGCCGCCGCCACGGACTCAGCGAACAGGCCGAACAGATCATCGTCGACCAGTTGATCCAGTTGCCGGGCCGCATCGAAACCGTGCTCGGCCTCAATAACCAGATCGAACAGCTCTCGCAGATGTTCGCCGACAAGCATCACGCGCTGTTCCTCGGCCGTGGCACGCAGTACCCGGTCGCGATGGAAGGCGCGCTGAAGCTCAAGGAAATTTCCTATATCCACGCCGAGGCCTACCCGGCCGGCGAACTCAAGCACGGCCCGCTCGCGCTGGTCGACGCCGAGATGCCGGTCATCGCCGTCGCGCCGAGCAACGACCTGCTCGAAAAGGTCAAATCCAACCTGCAGGAAGTCCGCGCCCGCGGCGGGCATCTCATCGTCTTCACCGACGCCGGCACCGGCATCCGCGCCGGCGAGGGCGTCGACGTCATCGACGTCGCGCCGACCGACGACAGTGTCGCGCCGATCGTTTATACCATTCCGCTGCAACTGCTGGCGTATCATGTCGCGGTGCTCAAGGGAACGGATGTCGATCAGCCCCGCAATCTCGCGAAGTCGGTGACGGTGGAGTAGCCCGAATCAAACGAATCAAAGGGGTCTGACCCCTTTGATCTCATACATCAACGACCCGGCGGAACTGCCAGAGCTTCATCGTGCCTTCACGACCCGCCTCCAGGAGGTAGGCAGTGATGTCGTCAGGGCCCAGATCAACGAGTCGCCTGCCCGGAAACGCCTTGATGAAGGACTCCGCACGCAGGACATGCCAACGCACGAAATCAGGCTTAATACCTTGTTTTATTGCTGTTTTTGAATAACGATCCCAGAATTGCCGCTCTCGGGTGGCGCGGGTGTCATCGGCCATGACGAAATTCTAACTTCATCCATTGAACATTTATGGGTATTCTGCCGAAAAAGCGAAAGGCGGAGGAGTCATGGCTGGCGCTATATGGAATCGGCCTATCTCCGATATTCCCGCATGCACCTAATCAGCTGTTAGCGCGCAAGAGATACTTCAACGCTCACCAGAGGGAAAACAGATGATCAAGATTCCGAAGAAAGTTGCAGGTCGCTGGCCGAGTTCGATTCGGGCACTAACGTCTATTGCGATGTCGCACAAGACCAAAGATGTTTCAGAAGCGGACACGGTCACTCTTGTCAAAGACATGCTCTCGGACATCTTCGGCTATGATAAGTACAACGAACTAACAAGCGAACAACAAATTCGTGGCACTTTCTGTGACCTTGCAGTGCGCATCGAGGACAAGATTCGTATACTCATCGAAGTCAAGGCAGCCGCTCTACCCCTGAATGACAATCATCTTCGTCAAGCGATCAACTACGGCGCTCATGAAGGCATTGAGTGGGTAGTCCTCACTAATGCTCTTGAGTGGCGTCTGTATCGGATCAAGTTCGGACAACCAGTAGACTACGAGCAGGTATCGGTATTCTGTATCGCAGACATCAACCTTAAGAACGAGGAAGATCAACGCAAACTCTTCCTCCTTTGTCGGGAAGGAATCACCGCTAATGCTATGGGCATCTATCATCAGCACATCTCTCTACTCAACAAGTTTACTGTTGCGCAGGTTGTACTTTCAGAACCAGTTGTTACGTGCATCAGACGCGAGATGAGACGCTACTTTCCCGATCTCAAAATAGAGATAGAGAGCATATCAGACCTTCTCACCAACGATATTCTCAAGCGGGAAGTGATAGACGGTGAAAAGGTAAAAGACGCCCAGCAGCGCATTAAAAAGGCAGCATCAAGAAGTGCTAGGGCGCAGGCTAAGGACAAGTCTGCACCAAAACCTGTGCCTCCCCCTGAGCCAGCTCAATAACTTGCGCGCTAACAATTCATTCAATCCGACGCGATAGTTCCTTCGGTTAAGTGGACACCCTGAGCTAACGAGCCAGGGGTGC
>CAYTGL010000092.1:0-5759 GCA_964437335.1 uncultured Chromatiales bacterium | reverse complement strand
CGGGAGCTTGCTTTCAGCGTCGGTCTGCACGCGGCTCCTCATCGAACTGGTGGGGCAGCTTGAGTTTGCGGATCACAAAGTGCTCCGCTGTCTGGATCGAGCCGACGCCCTTCAGGCTGCAGCCGCGCGGCTGCAACGTCTGCTGCACGCCTCGAAGGCGAGCAGTCCAACTCTGCTGGGCGGAATTTCCGATATCGCCGTGATCAACGTAATGGAATTCGTGCGTGCGGCTGAAGCGTCCAATCCGGGCATGCTTGAAATGTACAACTTCCTTTGCGATGCAGCGCATCCTAATTCCGTCGAACTGTATGGCAGGCCACAACACTGCCCATGAGCACAGCACTCAATCAACCAGGCATCCGTTCCCCTCGTGACGCCGACTAAATCGTGGGCCTTCCAAAGCCCTACTCCGCCGCTACCCGCGCATCGGCTGATCGGGCAACATAATGCGCTACTTTATTTCGGCCCTTGGCCTTGGCTTCATAGAGCGCTTGGTCTGAGGCGTGCATCAGGGCGCCGATGCCGGACATACTCGCGGTTGCTCTGGCAATGCCAATACTAACGGTCACACTTAACCGAACTCTTGCCGGCAAAAGGCGGCTTGCAACTTTATTGCGGATGCGCTCGGCGACCATAGCCGCCCGTGGCGATTCTGTTTCTGGCAGCAGCACGGCGAATTCTTCACCACCGATCCGCCCGACGATGTCAGTGCTGCGGTGTCCTTCCATGCAAATGGCTGCAACAGATGTAAGCGCAATGTCCCCCGTTGCGTGACCATAGCTGTCGTTGACGCACTTAAAATGATCAATGTCAACCATCAGCAACGAAAGCGGCCGATGGTAGCGTCGAAAGCGCGCCCACTCTGTCTCCGCCAGGGAGAGAAAGTGTCTTCGATTGTAGAGTCCAGTCATCGAATCGGTCGTGGCCAGGCGCTCCAACTCTTGTGCGTTAGTAACAAGGTCTGACACATCCCAGTAAGTGAGTATCCGCCCGCCGTCCGGCAGAACGGTACATTGAGACCGGATATAGCGGCCTCCGCGCGTTCGCAAATCTTGCGGAGTCGAAATGCCATTTCGCACCCGAGCTATTCGGTTCTCTATGAAGGTCTCTAGTTCTGAGCCAGGTATGTCATACTTCCCGGTGCGACGAGCGTCAGAGACCAATTCTGTATAGGATGGACGCCGGTCGACCTGCTTGTCCGAAACCTTCCAAAGTGAACGCGCAGCGGGATTCATGAACACGACTTTCAATTCTGCGTCGAGGATGATAATTCCTTCCTGCGCATGATCGAGTGCCGTCAGGAGAACAACCTGTGACGGGAGTTCCTTTTCGCTTTCATCAGACATGAATGCCAAGTGCTAGATGAGCGCGGGGTTCAGATGATCAACTATGTCCCAAAAGCGCGTTAAAGAGCGCGGCAGCGTCTAGCACGGCTAATAACTACTTAACAGCTTGTGCTGAGATTGAAGGGCAGAGCCGGAAGATATTCTGAAGCTCCTAAGCCGTCACCAATCTCATTTTACGGTCACATCGGGGTCGAGGACGGGAACGCGGACGTAGAAACAAAATCGCTTACAGGGCTCCCGTTGTGGGGCGCGGCGTGTAACTCGTCTCTCATACTTAGTTGGAGGAGGCGCAGGTCGCGGCGGCAGTTCCGCAAGCTTTGGAACGATGAAAAGCGCCAACGCGGCTAGTGGATGCGAGTCGCTATTCCTATGGCGTCTTGAATCCTCGCGATGGAGAGCTGGGGCAGCCATGCCCCGTACTCTCTCACTAGGCGAGGGGGGTCGCGAAGTTGTGACGCGGCACCGCACGAGGTCACTGGAACGACCGCAGACTCCCCAACTTCATCAATGAATGAAGGACGCGAGCAAATGTCTCTTCGAGACTCTGTCGCCCTCGATCTCCGGCAGCCGGCTTATGCCGTGGCGCTGGAAGAGGCGATGAAGGGACGATCGGGTGAGATGCGGGATCGTGGCCTGCAACGCATAAAGACAATCATCGAGCGGCAGCAGCGTATGCTTGCGGAAGGCGACGGCGATCGCTTCCTCTTCTGGTGTCAGCACCGTCGAGCGGGGCGCCTTGGGGCCCATCGGCGCGTCCTCGACGAAGTCGCGCTTCTTCCACTTCGCAACCGTCTTGGGATCGAGGCCGTGGCGTTCGGCTAGCTCTTTGGCCGTAGCTTTCGATCGCTGTATTGCAGCTCTGACGGCGTGCGTGGTCGTGGCGCTGCCGTGAAGTATCTGTCCCATAGGTTCTCCCGAAATGCGGGATCAGTTAAACTGATTCCACTACACTCCGGGACTGAACACCTAGTCCTCTCCCTCCGCCACTGCCTCTTCTGCACGCTGGTTTCTTGCGGTCAACCCCTGCAACAGACCGAGCCACGTTGGCGTGAGAGTCGTTTTCCGCAGGCCAACATTCTCCGAACCTCTGTACTGTTCTGTGAACCTACGGTCCGTGAAGGCTAGGAAATGTGCATTGGCGAGCGATTGATTTTCAGCAATCAAAACTGTGGGGCCCCAGACCACCAAAAGATTTGACGGAAACCGCCACGGACTACGCGAATTTCCGTACCGTTCATTAACGTGCCGCCCTGTAGTGGTGGTCTCATAATGGAACCCAACATGCAGGCGAAGGGACCAGCAGCCGAAACGGATGCTCCGCAACATCTCGGCGCGCGCGATCACTCGGCCAAGCTCGCCGCCACGGCAGGCGTTCTGATGTATGTGTCCTACGGTTTGGCCGCGTCGCAGTGGACGAATCCTTGGCTCGTCCTGGCCGCCGTGATCATGGGTACGTTCCTGCCGTTTTACGCACGCGGAACCAACAAGATTGACAACGTGCTTGTCGCGTCAAGTTCCCTGGTCACTGCCGGAAGGCTCGGACGCTATCTCGCTCAGTTGCTCTTCAACCTGTTCCTGTTCACCTTGCTGATCGAAGGGACGGTTGTCAGCCGTGAGAGCATCGCGCCGTTGGGAGGCATTTTGGGTGCCGCCGCCCTCACCACACTGGTATCGCAAGGCGGTCAATACGTCGCCGTGTTACTTGCGTCGAAAGGGTTGGGAAGTCGAGACGCCAACGTGCTCGTCTCTCTTTGCGTCACCGTCGTGTTCACCGCGTTCGCGGTGCTGGGCTACGCGCCTGTCCGCGATGCATTCAGGATCGTCAGCCTCACGGTTGGCGGCCTGATGTTCGTTGCTGGCCTAGTCCAAGACTTTCGCTGGCTGCGCCGGAATCGCGCTTCTGTTTAACAGAACCAAACTAATTACCATAAGTTGTATTGGCTTCGACCCGCACTGAGGTCGAATCCCAGCGGTATGGTTAACAACCCGCTAATTCTTTTTGCTTTCTTCTACGAGCTCTTCCAATTATGGTTAACTATCACTTGTGTTGATGGGGAGCACTCGCGCACGCGGGCAACGCCAGCGTTCTCTTCTCCAGACGGGAAGTAGCGTGGAATATGGTGATACGTAGAGCACTCGCCAAAACGACCGACACGCTTCCAAAGCACGCAATCTCGCTGGAAGATTTTACACGAGAAGCCATCGAAGCCTGCTTCGGTTTGGCTGAAGCCTTCGAACTCTCCCCGACTTCCGCCTATTCATCGCTGGCCGAAGGACGGGTCGCCGCCATTCTTTGGTATCAACAATCGTTCCGAACACGCATTGGCTTCGAGGTTGCGATGCTCCGTCTCGGCGGCCGCATCACCGGATTTCCGGAACCCAGCAGCAGCCGCTCCAACGGCTTCTATCAAGAATCCCTCGAAGACGTCGTCCGCTTCGGCGGTGCCATCGTCGATTGCATCATCATGCGGCACTACGAGAAGGGCGCCCTGGCGCGCGCGGCCGCAGCATCGCCTGTTCCGGTGCTCAGCGGCGGTGATGGTTTCGGCGAGCATCCGAGCCAAGCGCTTGGCGACCTTTATCACCTCCGTAAATCCTTCGGCCGCATCGACGGCCTGAAGATCGGCATCGTCGGCGACCTCGAATGGCGGGCATTGCGCTCGCTCGCGATCGGCCTTTCGAAATTCGACGCCGAGCTCTACATCCTGCCGCCACCGGGCAAGACCGGTATCCCGCCGGACGTACGGGCGTCTCTTGCCGCAAACGGAATGCATCCGAAAACGGCCACTGACATCAACGAATTGCTTTCGATCTGCGATGCCGTCACCACGCTCGGCATCGACCAGAGCGACTTCGACAAGGCCAAGTCGGAAAAAACCAAAGCCATCTCCACGCCGCCCTCCCACAAGATTACCGCTCAAGGACTCGCAGGGGCCGGGCATGACGTTGCAATCATGCATGTCGGACCGATTACCGACGAGATCGACCGCTCCATCGACGGGACTACCGCGGCCCACTACTTCGACGAAGCGCGCGATGGCATGTGGATGCGGATGGCTGTTCTGGCCTCGATCTTTGATCGGAGTGCCGCCGTCAGCGAGCGTTCACGCCCCTTGCGGATCGTCCGCGAAAATTGGTTTCCGAAGCCCAAGGAGCGTGTGGCGTCCTAGAGAATTGTCGCATCGGGAGGAGTATGCGTCATGATGACCACGGACGATCTTTTCGTATCCGCCTGTAAAATCGGACGTTCGGCTCCGGAATTGGCCGATCTCCTGCGCCGCATCTATGCCTCGGAGAACTACTGCGCGTGGCGAGGCACGCTCGCCGAACGCGTCCCGTTCAGCCCGGCCGATAAGGGCGAATACTCCGCGCTCGAAGCAGTAGGGCTCGCCCGCGACGGCTCTCTCACCGTCAAGATCAACATGATGGAAACCCGCGTCTTCATCACGGACGGCGTATGGACGCGCCCCGAAAACCGCGTGTTCCCCTTCTGTGACGAGAGCGCAACGTTGCTCGCCCAGGTCCGGGAGAGAAAACTGGATGAATGGGCCGACGTGGTGGTCGATCTCGCGACCGGGTGCGGTCACAACATCATCGCCATGAAGGGCGACGCCGACAAGGCCGGCTTCGACATCAACCCCAGAGCGATCATCTACGCGGTCATGAACCGAGCCCTTAACGATCAAGACGGCCGCGATCTCGTCTTCTGCAGCAACGACATCCGGGACGGCATCCCCAAGCTGTTCGACCCGCGCGTCGGCACCAAGGTGCTGTTCATCGCGAACATGCCGTTCGCTCCTGCGCCACCTCGTTCGGAGGTGCCGGTTACCACCAATGGCGGCACGTCCGGCATCGCCCTCCAGCTCGCGACTTTTTCCGCGATCCGCCGTTTTGCGAAAGAAACCGGCGCGCAGGTCAGAGCGGTCATCCTGGGCATCACCGCGGGTAATGCCGCTGATGGCGTCTGGGATCTCGCCTCGGAAGCGCAAACTCACCTGGGCGGCGACGCGGCTTGGAATATCCTGTCCGACGAGAAGATCTTCCGGATCAACGGCGTTCGACAGATCGAGAATCCGTCGCCTGTTGTACCCGCCCTTACGCGTTTCGGCTCATGCCGGCTCTACTACGACGCGGATCGGGTCGACACGATGAGTCAACAGTTTGGCGAAGTCGGAGCAGCGCTCCAGCGCTCCGGTCGCCCGGACTTGGCCTACGGCGTGGTCGACGCAAGACTCTGAGCGCCTGACCGGACTGCGTCTTTGGTCAGCGGCGTTTGGTGTCCATCCATGGCGCTGGCGGGGGCGAATGACGCGCCCGCCGCCGCAAGGATCGTCAGCAACGCGTTTTTCACGCGCTGGATAGTTTCGCGGTTGCGACTTCAAGTGGTCGCGAGATTATCTCGACGGAATGTCC
>CAYTGL010000091.1:0-5816 GCA_964437335.1 uncultured Chromatiales bacterium | reverse complement strand
CCATGGAGGAGAAGCTGCGCTTCGCCATCCGAGAGGGCGGCCGTACCGTCGGCGCCGGAGTGGTCGCTTCGATCATCGAATGATCGAAGCGAGCCTCTGAAAGCGCCAACACAATAACGATCGCCAAGTGCGGTAAACCGCACTTGGCGCGGCGTAGGCGTCGTCGCAAGCATCATCGAGTGAGCAGGCGAGGCTGACGCCCCTGGGTGTGAACCCTCATAGTAGGATGACAGAGTAGGATGACAGAACGTCGGTCGGGCCCTAAAAGGGTCCCTGCCGACGGCCTAGGAGTGTAGCTCAACTGGTAGAGCACCGGTCTCCAAAGCCCCCCGGGGCCGCCCCAGCACCCCGCCGGTAGCCGCCGCCCATGCTGGCCGGTCGCTCCCGATCACCGACGCCGACCGCGCCCGGCGCGAGGCTGCCATCGTCGCGGACAAGAAACGCCTCAGCACCGCTTGGCGCAACCCGCCCGCCCTGGCACCGCAGCCGCCCGCGCAGAATGTCCGGCCGGCGCGCGCCCCTGTGCAGATGCGCGAACGCACGCCGCTCTACGATGCCTACGACAAGGCCATCGAGGCGCGGTGGAAAGGGCGGTGCAGCATGACGAACATCGTCCACGGCACGCCGCAGCCGCGCGATCCGCAGCCTCAGCCTCGTGTTCCGCAGGCCCAGCCGCGTGATCCGCTGCCGCCAGCGGCCCGCATCAAGCTGACGCAGCTTGCGGGACAAGCGGCGGATGCACGCGACGCAGCGGCATCGGCGCAGCGCCGGCTCGAAGACTTGCGGCGGGCGCTCAACCCTGATGCTCAGTCGGCAGACGCCGCCGGCATCGAACATGAAATGAGCCGCCTGACTGCCGTTCGCAGCGAACAGAACCGCCGGCAGAGCGAACGCGCGACCCTCGTCGCGAGCCTCAACCAGTGGCTCCAGACGCTGCCGCCCGGCGCTGTGCTCGAATGGGTCAAGCCTCCTGCGGCGGTGCCGCTCAACGGCGAGGCGCTGCCCGCTGCCATTGGCCGCGTGCGCGACCGGATCGCGGCAGCACAGCAGCATCTTCGCGCCGTTCAGATTGCGCCGCTGCCCAAGGGCGACCTCAAGGTGCAGGCCGCGACCACCGTGCAGCAGCTTGCGGCGCGCGGCAGGCCGGCCATCAGCCTGGGCCGTGGCAGGCTTGCCGTGAAGTGGCGAACGCGCGAGGCCACATCATCGGGGGCCAGCCCCGAGGACGTTGCCGCAACGCTCGCATGGCTCGACCCTGCGGCGATGACGGCCCGGCTTGAACAGGAAATCGACCTGTTGCCCGAAGCGCCCCTGGCCATGCCGGCACAGGAGCGCGAGCAGCGCATTGGCGAACTGACCGCAGACCTCGACCGGCTCGCACGCGAAGAAGAAGCGTTGGTCGAAGCTGCGATTGCCGCCGGCATCGACGTGCTGCGCCGGCCCGACGCCAGCCCTGCCGCCGTGCTCGGCGTGGCGATCAAGGGCAGGGCGGTGGCGGCATGATTTCACAGTTCCGGGCCGTCATTTTGGGGATCTCCACGGCCCGGCTACTCCCGGTGTGTCTTGGCTTTCGGCACCGGGCGCGGACCAGTCGGCGGTGTCCGCGGTCATGGAAACAACACCGACGGCCCGCGGTCGGTGAGCCGAAGCTTCGGACGACGGTGAAGCTTTCTTTCCGGCGCGGCGGTCATCACTTCATGAGGTGGGCTATGGTGATGACGTATGTGGTTGTTGGCTCGGTGGTCTTGTCAGCCGTGTTGTTCGCGCTCGCGGTGTGGCTTGGCAGCCAGTAGCTACTTGGTGGGCCAAAGCCAACGCGCGAACGTTGCGGCGACGAGCGCCCCGGCCGTCTGAGCAAGGATAAAGGGCAATACGCCTGTCGGTGCTATTCCAGCAAACGTGTCGGAAAGCGAACGCGCCAATGTGACCGCCGGATTGGCGAAAGATGTTGACGCGGTGAACCAGTAGGCAGCGGTGATGTAGAGGCCGACTGCATACGCCACGGCTTCTGATCCACGTTGCGCGCAGCCGAATATCGTCAGGAGCAAGCCAAACGTGGCCACGAACTCTGCCAGCCACTGACCCCAACCCGAGCGCGTCGTTGTCGATACCTGCCACACCGGCAAATCAAACATCAGGTGAGCGATCCAAACGCCGATCACCGCGCCGATGATCTGGCTCGCGACATAAGCGGAGGCGTTCGTCCACGGCATTTCGCGGCGTAGGGCAAACGCCATGCTCACAACCGGATTGAAGTGCGCAGACGATACCGGGCCGAATATCAGGATCAGCACCGCCAGCATCGCACCGGTCGGCAGCGTGTTGCCGAGCAGGGCCAGCGCGGTGTTGCCGCCCGATAGGCGCTGGCCCATGATCCCTGAGCCAACAACAGTGGCGAGCAGCAGGGCGGTGCCGAGTGTTTCGGCTGCGAGCCGCCTGCTCAGAGTTGCCATTAGGTCCGTTCCGTGACCTTGGCGGTCGCGCCTTCCATGCCACCAATTTCCTTGAGCTTGGCTTGCAAGCTCAGTTGATCGAGGCTGCGGATTGGCAGTGACGTGAAGACCGCGATGCGTTGATGCAGCATCCGGTAAGCGTCTTTGAATGCGAGCGCGACTTCGGCGGGGCTGCCGGTTGCTTCCGCAGGGTCTGGCACACCCCAGTGTGCGGTCATCGGCTGCCCTGGCCAGACGGGACACGCTTCACCCGCTGCATTGTCACAAACGGTAAAGACGAAATCGAGTGCCGGTGCGCCCGGCTTGGCAAACTCGCTCCATGACTTTGAGCGGAAGCCGCTTGTGTCGTACCCAAGACCGTCGAGCAGGATGATCGTGTTCGGGTTCACCTGCCCCTTGGGTTGGCTGCCAGCCGAGAACGCCAGGAAGCGTCCTGCGCCCAGCTTGTTCAGGATCGCTTCGGCAATGATCGAGCGCGCGGAGTTGCCCGTGCACAGGAACAACGTGTTGAAGGGGCGTTCGGTCATGACCTAGCTCGCACAGCAGGCGGCGGTTTCTTGCTTTGGCTCAGGCACGCAGCAGGCTTGTGCATGCGCGATCTGCGCGCCGCGCTGAACGCTGGTGCCGTAGTCCGTTGCCTCACCGGTGGTGTGGAATGTTTCCCACGAAATGCCCGCTGGATCGTCAATCCACGACTTTTCAGATTGGGCGTAGCAGCATGTGGTCTGACCTTGCTCCAGAATGTTGCCGCCTGCCTGTTGCAAGCGCCTGTAAACGTCATGCAGTTCTTCCGCGCTTTCCACCTGGATGCCAAGGTGATCCAGCCCGGGCTTGCGGCCACGTGTTGATATGGCGAAGTTGACGCGCGGATCGTCCAGCATCCACTTCGCGTAGTCGTCTTTCACAACGGCGGGTTTTGCCGCGAACAGAGCTGAGTAGAAGCCGACCGCCTTGTTGATGTCTTCCACCGATACGTGGACGTGCATGCGCTTCATATGACACTCCTTTGTCTAGGCAGTGACCTTGGTGCGTTTCGGTTTTGCCGGTTTGCAGACTGCGGGTGCGCACGTGTCGGCGGCACCACGGCAGCAGTTTTCGGTGAGGAACCCGAGCAGCGCGTTCATCGCCTCGAACTGCGCCGCGTAGATCATGGACCGGCCTTCACGGCGCACCGTGATAAGGCCCGCTGAGCGCAGCCGATCAAAATGAAACGTCAGCGTGTTGGGTGCGAGGTCGAGCGCTTCCGCAAGCTGACCGGCTGGCATGCCTTCCGGTCCTGCCTGTACCAGCAGCCTGAACACGGCCAGCCGATGATCTTGCGCAAGGGCGGAAAGCGCAGTGACTGCGTCTGTTGTTTCCATATTTCAACGAATATGGAAATATAAGGCTTGCGTCAAGAGGCGTGGGGCTAGCCGCGCTCAACCGTGTAGAACGCGCGGCCCCGGTGCGGCTTGTGCCGCAGCACGCGGGCGCGGCAGCCAAGGGCTTGCAGGTAGCGGGCCAGCTTGTGGGCGGCGGCGCGGGTCATGCCGCCACGGTAGGCGAGGGCGGCCCGGTCCTAAAGGACTAAATTCCTTGATTGGCAGGCGGCCCACCACGTGGAAGATGCGCCAGGGCGCACGCCAAGGCGCACGGCACATCGCCTAGCAAGGCGGGCGCGCGCATGCTAAACGCTGCGCCACCGGGGCCGCTCGGCATTGTGTGCACCCTAGCGTGTACTTTGGCCGGAGGAACCCAAGCTGGCAGATAGCCTAAGCCGTTGTTTTTGCTTGGTTTAGGAGTGTAGCTCAACTGGTAGAGCACCGGTCTCCAAAACCGGGGGTTGGGGGTTCGAGCCCCTCCACTCCTGCCAGCCGCCGTCCTGCCGACAAAAGCATTCCGCCATTCTTCCGGGAGAAAGCCCCGCCGCGCCGGGCGCAGCGGGGCCCCTCCCTAGACAGAGGCGCGATTGCCCCGCGCTCTCCGGCCGGGCGTTTCAATTTCGTTCGTGATGGAAATGTGTCCGGCAGCCCGGATGGCGAAACTTTAATGTTCCGGCGAGCTGTCTTGCAGGTCTCGTGAGGTCGAAACGGGCGCCGAGCGCGCGGGCTCCGGTTCTCACCACTGTCGCAGGATCAATTCCGGCCGGTACTCGTAGCGGCACACCCGGCGGTTTCCCTGCCACCGGCACACCCTGCGGCGGCGCCGCGCTCGCTTGGGCGTGGTGGCCGGGCGCGCGGTTGTTGCGGTCGCAGCTGCAGCGGGCGTGGCAAGTACCACCGCGGCAGCGGCGAGCCATCCGCTGAACAACTCACGCCGGCTGATCTGCATCACTCGCTCCTGATCCGGATGGGCCACCCTACCGTGGCAGCAGGTGCGGGTCGACCGCTGGCCCAAGCGGGCGAAGTGGAGGGCGAAGCGGGCGAACCGGCGGAGGGGCCGCCAATCGGACATTCTGTGACCGCCGTCACAGCGCCGCGGACCGGCCGCGGACATGATCCACCCACGATTTCCTTCCTCCTGTTACCCCCACTCAACCCCGGCTCCCCGCCGGGGTTTTTCTTTGCATTTGGCTTCGAGCAGCTCGGATTCGCCTGCAGGAACGGACCGCAAGCCTATGCATTTGCTGGCGAACTCCGGATTGCCTTGACGGCGCGCGATCCGGGCCATAGAAACCCGCATTGCTTCGAGGCCCGGAGACGGACTTCCTCGGGCAAACCTATTCCCGAAAATGGATCGGCTGCGCCGGTCTCATCCTTCAAGATGGGGCGGCAGACGACTGTTTGGACCACGACTATTTGGACAGCACGATGGCGAAGGTCAGCCCATTCAGGTTCCTGCAAGAGGTGCGCGCCGAGACCGAGAAGGTTACCTGGCCGACGCGCCGCGAGACGCTGATCACGACCATCATGGTTGGCATCATGGCGGCGGTCTCGGCGATCTTCTTCCTGCTGGCGGATCAGGTCATCCGCCTGGCCATCACCTTCGTGCTCGGCATCGCAAGCTAGCGCCGGATCACACCCATGGCCAAACGCTGGTACATCGTTCACGCCTACTCGAACTTCGAGAACAAGGTCGCTGACTCCATCCGCGAGCAGGCCAAGCAGCGCGGACTCACCGACCTGTTCGACGAGGTCATGGTGCCCAAGGAAAAGGTCACTGAGGTGCGGCGCGGGCGCAAGATCGATACCGACCGCAAGTTCTTCCCGGGTTACGTGCTGGTGAAGATGGACCTCACCGACGAGGCCTATCACCTGATCAAGAACACGCCGAAGGTCACGGGCTTCCTCGGCACCGACAAGAAGCCGCAGCCGATCACCGAAGCCGAAGCGCAGCGCATCCTGCAGCAGGTGCAGGAGGGCGTGGACCGGCCCAAGCCCTCGA
>CAYTGL010000090.1:0-5836 GCA_964437335.1 uncultured Chromatiales bacterium | reverse complement strand
CCGACGCCGGCTACGGCCACTTCTCGCCGACCGGCTCGCACAGCACGGCCAATGTGCCCAGTCGCAAGGGGCATGCGGGCCGGCAGCTTCGCGCCGGCTGGTTCAGCAATCTCAAGAGCTACGACCTGTTAGACAATGTGATCGAGGAAGACATCGACGCCACCGGCTCGCACCCCGATCATCTCATCACACGCTACGGATATGATCCTAACCAGAATCTTATCAAAATCATTCAGCCGGAAGGCAACACCGTCGAGTACGACCACGACGAACGCAACCTGCGGATCGCCACCAAGGTGGGCGATGCCCCCAACACGCCGGCGATCAGCATTACCGCCTACGACGGCAACGGGAATCTGCTGCAGCAGATCGGTCCCGCAGCCCGCGGCGGTTCGGGCAACCATCAGACCGTGACAATCGACGATGCCTTCGGTTCGGCCTCGCAACTCGTTCACACCGGCGACTTCGTCCTCGAAAACGAATACGACGGGTTCGACCGAGTCATCAGCGCCATCGACGCCATCGGCAACGTGGCGGAAATGGCCCACGACCCCGACGGCCGCGTGGTGGAAAGCACCGAGCAAGGCCCGATTGGCGGGGCCACGCCTACCGATCGCGATGGAACCAACAACGAAGATTTATCGGCATCCATCGCCCGGTTCGACGAAGCGGGCCGGCAGTACGAATCGCAGCAGAACGTGTTCCTGGCTACCGGCACTACGCTGCCCTCTAGCCGCACCGTCACCCACACCGGCGGCGGCCTCGAAACCAACTCCACCGCCAACGGCCATACCGGCACCGTCACACTGACCACCGGCGGCGATTCTTACGTGCTGGCGCGCACGGTCCACGACCGGGCGGGAAGAACCATCGAGGAGATTCAAGACAACGCGACCGTGGCAACGGTCGAATACGACGGCGCGAATCGGAAAATCAAAATCACCGACGCCCTGGGCAACATCGTGGAGAATGTCCACGACGCCAACAACAACGTGATTTACGTCACCCGCACCGAAAAATGCACCATTACGTCGCCCACCGTCGCCGATGAAATTTTCCGAGCCGCCATGCAGTACGACGCGCTGAATCGCCTGGTCGTTCAGGCGAACCAGGGCGCTGACGGCACCTTGGATGCCAACTTCGCAACCGCGCCATGCGACAGCGAAACCCTCTTCACCCGCTACGGTTACGACTCTCGCAACAACAAAACTTTGGTGATCGATCCCAAGGGGAACAGCGTGGTCACGGTCTACGACGGGGCCAACCGCCCGATTCAAACGCAACAACACCTCCGAGAAAAAGGACAAGGCAACGCCCCGCCCGAGCCCGACAGCACGTTTCTGGCCTACGGCGGCGCTTCCATTACGACTTCAACGCTGTACGATGGAAATGGAAATGTCCGCCAGTTGGTTGACGACAACGGGAACATTACGCTCTGGACGTACGACACCCTCGACCGCGAGACGGTCATGCAATTCCACGACGGCTCGACAAGAACGAACGTCTACGACGAAGCGTCGGATGTCGTAATCTACACCGACGAGAACGGCTCGGTCTTTACTAACACGTTCGATGCCGCAGGCCGGAAAACCAACGTCGCTATCGCCCTGGCTTCCGGCGTGGTGGGCACCACGGCACAGAGCTTCCAGTACGATGGGCTCTCCCGGGTTACCTTCGCCCGCGACACGGTCAGTGCGACCCATGCCGACGTGACGATGGTTTATGATTCGCTCTCGCGGGTGCTGGAGGATTCGCAAGCGTTCGGCGGCAACACGCGGAACGTGACCGGCGAGAAATTCACGTCGCATCCGATGACGCAGTTCGCCTTCCCCAACGGCCGGCAGATCACGAACACGTACGACGACTTGTATCGCCGCACGCTGGTCGAAGAAACGTCCGGCGGGGCCGACATCGCCGCCTGGGAGTTCTTCGGTGCCGGTCGCGTGGCCGAATGCGTGCTCGGCAACGGGCTGATCATGAGCTTCATGAACAATGCCCGGACGCGCTCGGCGCTGCAGGAAGACTTGGCTTCGCCCGCCTGGGGCAATCAGTCTAGCGACCGCCTCGGGTACGACGGCGCGGGCCGGATGATCACCAAGCGGTTCCTAGCCGACGGCATCAACGGCGGCACTAGCGCTTACAACAACACGAGCTCTCTCGTCGGACAAACTACAGGTTTCGACCTCGGCAGCAACAAACTTTACGAACGCGCACTGCACGCTGAGAGCCGCAGCCATCTTTACGAGCCGTTCGACGACCAGACGCCGCTGGGGGGCTATGATTCGCTCGATCGCATGCGGCAGTACCAGCGCGGCGTGCTCAGCACCACCGGTGGACAGGGCAATGCGGGTGGCGGTTGGGTCACCACGCCGATCAGCCTGCCGGGCACGGACGAAGCTCGCACCTACGACCTCGACGGTTTGGGCAACTGGCATCACACGGTCTATACGGCCGTTGGGGGCGGCGAGACCGACGAGCTTCGTCAGCATAACGGGCTGAACCAGATCACCACCATCAACGATGGCGGCGGCAATGTTCCGTTCAGCTACGACGGTGTGCCCGGCGCCAGCAACGGCAGCCTGGCCGACGACGGCATCCGCACCTATACCTGGGACGCGCTGAATCGACTCAAGGAAGTGCGGAAGAAAGCCGGCAATGTGCTGATTGGCCAGTACGTCTACGACGCCCTCAACCGTCGCATCCGCAAGGTGGTGTCCAACGGCGGCCTTTCCGGCACAATCACGAACGGAACCACCGACTTCGTGCACAACAGCCGTTGGCAGTGCGTTGAGGAACGCGATGGCAGCAATGATCCCACCAAGCAATACGTCTGGGGCACCTACATTGATGAACTGCTTCAGCAGAAGGCGGACATCAGCGGCACGCCAGAAGATCAATATCCATTACAGGACTTGCTCTACCGCACCACGGTCTTAACCGATGCCTCCGGAGACATTGTGGAGGCCTACGACTGCGATGCCTATGGCAATACGCTGATCTTTGACGCTGCAGGAACCGGGGGCAGTTGGTGGGCAGATGATACAATGCAATCTGATGAGCCAAGCTGCGAGTTCATCTTTACCGGCAGACGATTAGATGCCGAATCGCACAATTACTATTACAGGATGCGATACTACGATCCATCCACCGCTCGATTTCTCACGCGAGACGCACTCGGCTTTGGCCGCACATTGAATCTTTATGGCTATGTTAGCGCCCGTGCCTGCATCTGGACCGATCCCTTTGGACTAAAGGAATCGTCGTGGCAGATCCACGCCATTCCGCGCACGAATCAGGTCCCCCGAACATTCCGACTTATGGTAACCGATCGTCGCGTTACAAAAGTCGCATATACGGTAGGTGACTATAAGGCCGATGGTCGTCAGTTTATCGAGTGGCAGTATAAAAAGGTAGTGTCCAATAGGGGAAGGATCGCTGTTCAAGTCAATATTTGGGGCAACATGTCAAAGATCTTACCCGCTACATTTTGGAAATCGGGTAAGTTGATTTATGATTCAGTTGATGACAGGATAGAATTTGAATGCAACCGAGAAGGTAACATTCAACTAGTACGAGACGATGCCAGTAGCGGCTCTGTCTATGATCCTCCAGAAGTGTCGGTGCGATCCGATCACGATGACATGGTGCTTTTTACGACCGAACGCTCTGCAGCAGGTGATAACGCTGTAACGGGTATCGTCGCCATAACCACCGAGTCCAAAGTCTACCAGGGCTCAGAGGTCACGTGGGCAATGGGGGGATCGTACCAGGTAGACAAGCGTAATTCGATCAGTGCGGAAGTCGGGGGTGCAAGTTCAACGTCGTACGGAAGTCATTCCGTTCGAACTGCATTCCGATATGGCTTTGAGTGCAAGTGCGGGCCAGTCCTAACGGAATGAAAACAAGAGTTCCGATTGAAAGATAGGCTATGAGAGTCATTAAAGTTTGCTGGATGTCTGTCGGCATAGTCGCATTTACATGGGGATGCGATGCTCGGCCAGGTCAATCCGTCTCTTTCCCCACTAAGGCAGACAGCGCCGTCAACTGCGAATCGCTAGAGGACCCACTGGAACACCGTAAAGCAACCCGTAATACGACGGAACGCAATGATAACTGCGCCGGAATTGTTATGGTCTACTGCTCGCCTGGCGAGTTCTTGATGGGAAGCCCGCCGAGTGAACTTAAACGATCTAGCAATGAACAGGGAAAACATGGCGGACCTGTAAAGGTCCAGTTATCGCAGGGCTTTTGGTTGGGACAGACTGAGATAACGCAAGAGCAATGGCAAACAGTTATGGATACTCGTCCGTGGTTGAACTTCGACTTTTCGGTCGATGGTCCGCAGTTTCCAGCATGTAATATAAGTCACAGTGGAAGTCCGAACAGCGCAGTTGACTTTTGCAAGACCTTGACCCAGTTAGAAATCCACGCTGGGCGTATCAGTGCTGAATTGGAGTACCGTCTGCCGACAGAAGCTGAGTGGGAATATGCCTGTCGGGCAGGCACCTTAACTGCTTATTCGTTCGGCGATAGCCCAAGAAGCCTAGACACTTTTGGATGGTGGGGCGGACTTGTCGGACAGGGGAACGCTACCGCGAAGCGTGCATATCCCGTGGCCCAGAAGAAGCCGAATGGGTGGGGATTCTACGACATGCACGGCAATGTGGCAGAATGGTGCGCTGATCGGTACCAGCTCTTCCTTCCGGGGGGGCGCGACCCCTGTACGTCTTTTGGATCAGAATTCGCCGCCCGAGGAGGAGGGTGGGATTATCCAGCTGATACGGTGCGGAGTTCGTGGCGAATTGGAATAGATCCCAATTATCGGGGGAATAGTACTGGATTTCGTATCGCCTTGGGTGTCAAGGAATAAACGTGAAGCCACCATTTTAGCGGTTTGTAAATGAAGCAAGCCGGTTTCACGGCATTGCTTTCGCGGCTAAGCGACTGAGTGATACTGGCTGTGCACATTGGTATCGACACAAGTCACAGTTCTTTTAGAGACGTTGGGGCAGGGTACTGTGTAGTCAATGTAGGGCAGGCATTCTGCCTGCCACAATGCGGGTTGAAGCAAAGGTAGGGCAGACATTCTAGTAAAGGTAGGGCAGGCATTCTGCCTACCACAATGCGGGTCGAAGCGAGCGTAGCCTGGGTGCATTTGTAGCGCGGCGTGCTTGAACCCATCAAATGCGATTTCAACTTGTGTTAAGGCCTGAATTGCATGCGCGAAATTCTCCACCCGAGCCCGACAGCACCTTCCTGGCCTATGGCGGCGCT
This sequence comes from uncultured Chromatiales bacterium, assembly GCA_964437335.1. GTDB lineage: Bacteria > Pseudomonadota > Gammaproteobacteria > SZUA-140 > SZUA-140 > JAITWN01. The sequence goes on along the minus strand of CAYTGL010000090.1, from coordinate 562 downwards.
TCCATTACGACCAGCACGCTCTATGATGGAAATAGTCGCGTGCGGCAGTTGGTGGATGACAACGGCAACATCACCCTCTGGACGTACGACACGCTCAACCGGCCCACGGTCATGACGTTCCACGACGGCTCCACCCGCGTGAATGACTACAACGAGGCCTCGGACGTGATTGAGTACACGGACGAGAACGGCTCGGTGTTTACCAATACGTTCGACGCCGCAGGGCGGAAAACGGCCGTCTCGATCGCGCTGGCTTCGGGAGTGGTCGGCACCACCGCTCAGAGCTTCCAATATGACGGGCTCTCGCGGACCACCTTCGCCGGCGACACGGTCGGTGCGGCCAACGCCGACGTGACCATGGTTTACGACTCGCTGAATCGGGTGTTGGAGGATTCGCAAGCCTTCGGCGGCAACACGCGGAATGTGAGCAACGAAAAGTTCACGTCGCATCCGATTACGCAGTTCGCGTTCCCCAACGGCCGACAGATCACGAACACGTACGACGACTGTGACTGCTCAATAACCCGTCGGGATTGATCTTTACTCGGAGGTCGGTTTTGGC
>CAYTGL010000089.1:0-5936 GCA_964437335.1 uncultured Chromatiales bacterium | reverse complement strand
GATGTACGTTACACTTACACAAAATCTGGGTTCTCTCAGGACATCATCTTGAGAGAACGCCTGGTCCCGCCCGCCGGCTTTTCGGAGGCCGGTCGGCTGGAGGTGTGGACCGAATTCGTGGAAGGGGAGGATCCTCAACGGGAGACCAGCTTGCTCAATGCCGAGGCGGTGGCCGTCGGGGAAGCCTTTCCGCTGGTGGACGAAGCGCTGGATTTTGGCACCATGCGCATCGGACTGGGCCGGGCCTTCCCGCTGAACCAGGAGCGCGATCAGTTGAGTTTCGTGGCCAAGAGCTGGAATGTAAGTCCAGAGGGACGCCGTTGGTTGATTGAGACCGTGGAGGTCGGGGAACTGAGCGAAGGTCTGGAGGATCTTCCGCCTCCGGCGGGCGGCGGGGTCCAGGTACGCCGCCCCGCTGGAACCCGGGAGGCCATCTTGGCCCAAATTTCGGCGAAGCGTCGTCCCGAGGCGTCGGCGTCGGTGGGAGTGTGGCCCCAGGTGAGTCCAGAGGTGGTGATGGCGCACCGCACTCGGCCGGGCCTGGTTGTGGACTATACTATTTTGAACCCTGGGTACACCAACCTGACCTTCCAAGGAAACGAGACGTATTATGTCAGTGGATTAGTAACCTTATCAGGCACAACCACTTTCGAAGGTGGATCCGTTATCAAGTACACGAATACCGCCACCGCGCGCATCGAGCTTTCGGGCACCACGGTCTGGCCGGCTACCACTGGGCCGACCAACAGTCCGTACCGCCCCATCATTTTCACCGCTAAAGACGATAACACCGTGGGACAAACCATTCCCGGTTCCACCGGCAACCCCAGCGGCTATTACGCCGATGTGGCCCTCAAATGGGGGAATGCCACCAGTGCCATCGATGCGCGCAACCTGCGCTTCGTACAAGCCAAGACTGGCATTTCGCTGAACAACGGGTCAAATCATAAGTTTCGCCACGTCCAGTTTGTGAATTGCGAGAGCGGGCTGCGGCCGACTTCGACCGATTTCGGGCTGCACAATGCGCTCTTCACCGGAGTGACTTATGTTTTCAACGGCAGTTCGGCCACCGGCCGGGTGGAGCACGCGACGGTCAATGGCGCCACGGCCCTCAACTACAACAGCACTTTTGGAAGCGGCAACCTGCGAATGACCAATTCGCTGGTGGTGGCGGTCACCACCCTGGGGTCGCTGACGGCGACCAACAAAGTCGCTTTCCTCTCCTCCGCCAGCGGGGTATTCGCCTCGGTGGCCGGTGGGGCGTTTTATCTGGCCAGCGGCAGTCCGTATCGGGACCTCGGCGTGAATGTCTCGGCCAATCTGAGCAGCGATCTGCCGCAACTGACCACCTATCCGCCGACCTTGATCACGGGCCCGATCACGTCGGCCACCGTGTTGTCGCCGGCCAATTCCCGGGACACCAACACTTTGGATTTAGGCTACCACTATGCGCCGATCGACTTCCTCTTTTCGGCCAGCCCGGGGGTGGCGCTGACCAATGCCACGCTCACCCTGCGCGACGGGGTGGTGGTGGCGCACGACAGCCTGAGCGCCTTCATCCTGGGTGGGACCAGTTCGCTGAGCAGTGTGGGCCTGCCGCACCAGCTCAATGTGCTGACCTACTACACGACGGTGCAGGAGCGCAAGAGCGCCAGTCACGCCACCGGAACCGTCAAATATCCCTTCTATTCGTATGGGGCGTATAATGCGGGAACCCGCAGTACCACACTGGCCTTCACCGCCTTCGAAGGGGCGACGGTTCCGTCCTACAAAAGCCTGTATTGGGCCGATGGGTTCGTGACCCACACGGTCAGTTACCGGGATTGCCAGTTTATCCAGGCGGCGGCGGATCTCGGCTCCAGTGGCGGCCAGTCCTACACCATTTCCTTGATCAACAATCTGTGGGTGCTGCCGCAGTACAGTTCCTTCGGCCCGTTCCATCATTTTATCGCCAACCAGACGGTGCGCGGCGGGAGTTTCTCGATCTACGGCGATGGGTTGGACTGGCGGGATTCGTTGCTGCACAGCGCCAATCTGGATCTGTACGCCCTGAGTGGCGGAGTAACCAACCGCAACAACCTCTTTGTGAGCCTGACCTCGTTCAGCAGCACCGGAACGAACATCTCCTGTATTACCAATTCGCCCTTCAATTTTGCCACCGGCCGGTTGGGGCCCTGGTATCAGAGTTCCACCACGGGGATCAACCTGGGGAGCCGGACGGCCGGAGCGGCCAGCCTCTACCATCACACGGTCAAAACCGACCAGACCAAGGACGGGGCCACCACCGTCGATATCGGGTTCCACTATGTCGCGCTCAATGGAAGCGGCCTGCCGGTGGACACCGACTCGGACGGAATCCCCGATTACCTCGAGGACGCCAACGGCAACGGTTCGCTCAACAGCGGGGAGACCAACCCCAACAGCGCCACCGACCTGGGCCTGAAGGTCCTGATCACCCGGCCCAAGAACAACTCGGTCCTCCACTAACCCTTCAACCATTCAACCCTCCAACCATTCAACCCCATTGCTGCTGACCATGAAGACCTTTCTGACCCTGTTACTGACCCTGACCCTGAGCTGGGGGGTGCCCCTCGCGCGGGCCGCCTCCGCCGAGGAGCAATCCCTGCTGCACAACCGGCGCCTGGGTTTGCCGCTGGTGTGGCTGGGAACCTCGGCACCGCCCGAAGCGCAAACCCAGGAGCTGAGTGACTTATTGAGCCGCCTGGCCGGCCACTTGGACGGCGCGCAGGTGGAGGAAGGCCTGGCGGCCTTGGAAGCCTTCGCCGACCGCCATCCTGAAGGGGTCTGGACCCCCGCGGTGCGGGCGGGCCTGGGACGCCAGTATCGCGAGACGGGCCGCTATTCCCGGGCCTTGGAACAATGGGAGAAGGTGTGGGAACAACTGCGAGACTCGGAGGAAGCCGGCGCGGCCGGTCTTCTGGACTTTACGCTGGCTCACTGGACCCAGCTCTTGGCCAGCCTGGGCCGGGTGGAGAAGTTGGAGGAGATCTTTGCCCAGAGCGGACACCGGACCCTGGGGGACCTGAACTTGCAACGGCTGTTCAACCGGAGTTGGGAGTCGGTGGGCGTGATGAAAAACAATCCCGGGGTTTCCTACCGCTGCGGCACGGCGGCCTTGATCAACGTGGGCAAAGTGCTTCCCAGCGGGGCTGGAAACCTGGGTCCCCTCTTTGACACGCCCTCGCCGGTGGGCGGATTCAGTCTGCAAACGCTGGTGGAATTGGCCCGCTCCAATGCCTTGGAGGTGATCGCCGTCCAGCGGGTTCAAGCCGGGGAGATTCCGGTGCCCAGCGTGGTGCATTGGAAGCAGAACCATTACGCGGCCATCGTGGAGAAGTCCGAGGGAAACCTGTATCTGGTCATCGACCCGACCTTTGGCCAACCGCGGCGGCTGACCGGCCCGGCGATCAACGAAGAAGCCAGTGGGTATTTCCTGATCCCGTCGCCGTTGGACTCGGCGGCGTGGCGTCACCTGGGTGCGGAAGAAGCGTCCGGGATTTTTGGCAAAGGCAATAGCGACACCGAGCCCAATCCTTCCGGACCCTCCTGCCCGGAAACACCGCCGGCGGAGGGCACCTGTCCAACTTGCCAAGCCGGCGGCAACGGTGGGGATGGTGGTAACGGCGGCAATGGCGGGCCGGGAGGCGGCGGCGGCCCAGGCGGGGGTGGAGGCTGCCGGAGTTGTGGCGGAGGCGGAGGCGGAGACGGTGGCGGCGGTGGGGGTGGTTCACACCGGGGCATGAGAGGCCGCAAGGGAGGCATGCCCACCTGGCGGGTCAACGAACCGCACATCGAGCTGTGGTTGGAAGACAAGCCGCTGTTCTATCCGGTGCCGCGCTCGGGCGAGTTCGCCCTCGAGCTGTTGTATCACCAGAACGACACCCGCCCCTATCTGACCAACATCTTCAACCTGGGCCCGGGTTGGGGCTGCAATTGGCTCAGTTACCTGGAAGTGCGCTTTGACAGCTACCCCACCCTCTACCGGGCCACCCTCTTCGGTCGCGGGGGCGGAGAACGAAGATACACCCAAGCCCAGGAAACGACTCCGGAGCGGGAGGCCAACACCAAGCTGGTGCGACGGATGCAAAGCAGCCAGGTGGTGGGCTTCGACCTGGTCTATCCCACCGGCGATGTGGCTCGTTACGGCCTGCTGACCCCCGGCGACGGCTCGGCCTACAATGTCTTTCTGACCCACTTCATCGCCGCCAACGGCCGCACCAATCTCCAGCTCCGCTACGCCACCAACAGCGGAGTGATTCAGTTGACCCAGGTCCTGGATGAACTGGGCCGGACCAACCTGGTCAAGTACGCCACCAATGTCCTGTCCCGGATCGTGGAGGTGGAGAGTCCCTTTGGCGGCAAAGTCCAGTTGCGCTACGGCACCACCGGCGGCAACACCAACGTCATTCTCACCAACATCGTGGACGTGGTGGGCATCTCCAGCCGCTTCACCTACGCCTGGACCAACAACCTGCCGGCCCTCACCACCCTGAGCACCCCCTACGGCAACACCACCTTCGAGTACCGCTACGGCAACCCCTACGCCTCCTTCATCAATGCTCCCGACTCCGAAATCAACCGGGCCATCCTGGTCACCGAACCGGCCGGGGCCAAACACCTGTATCTGTATCGCGACCAATCCTATGCCATCTGGCGGCCCGGGTGGATCGATTTTTTGCCCTATAACTACACCGGACTGCCGGCCGGTATTCCGGTGGGTACCAACGGGCTGGACAACTGGAACATGGTGTACCGGAATTCCTTCTACTGGAGTCCACGTCATTTCACCGCCCTGTCCACCACCAACCTGGGCCAGTTCAGCACCAACGATTACCGGATCTCCCGTCTGCGCCACTGGTTTCATTCCGATGACGGTGCCGGTTCCAAGGTGAGCGACGTACTGGGCCTGGAACGCGCGTCCAGTCCGGCCCTGGGCGTGGAAGGACGCAAGGTCTGGTACGGTTACCTGGGCCGGACCCAGGAAGGCACGCAAGGTCCCTCGCGCCATCCCAATTGGGTGGCTGAAGTCCTGCCCGATGGCTCGACCCGGTACGCCTACCAACTCTTCGACGGCTGGGGTCACCTGACCAACCGCATCGAGACCTACACCACCGTGGCCGGCTCGATCGGTACTCGTACCAACAAATGGGTCTATTCCACCAATGGGGTGGACCTCTTGCGCCATATCAATGCGGTGGGCCAGGACGAGGAAGTCTTCACCTATTCCAACCATCAGATCGCCACGGTAACCGATCTGGCCAGTCGGGTGACTTCCTACACCTACAATACCAATCGCCAGATCACGAGCGTCAAACTGCCCGGCGGTCTCATCACCTCCAATGTCTATGCCGCCCATGGCCACCTCTCCCAGGTCTTCGAGTTGGAAGTGCGTTCGAGCACCAACTTCTTCTACAGCACCAACACCTACACCTATGTGGCCGGTAACATCCAAACCCACACCGACGCCCGCGGCCTGAGCATCACCAACACCTGGGATGCCCTCAACCGGCTGACCAGCCTCAAGTATCCCGATGGCACCTACGTGTCCAACCGCTTCAGCACCCCCAGTCGCCCGCTCAACCTCTCGGCCCGCCGGGACCGCCTGGGCAACTGGCAGTCTTTCGGTCACAACGCCGCCCAACAGGTCACGGCGATCACCAACGAACTGGGGTTTGCCACCTTCTTCAACTATTGCAGTTGCGGGGCCCTGGACGCCGTCATCGATGCCGAAGGCAAGACCACCCAGTTCTTCTATGACCTGTGGGGTCAGAAGATCCGGACCGTCTTTCCCGGCGGCAGTTCGCTGACCAATGTCTATGACCTGGCCGGCCGATTGATCCGGACCCACGACAGCGGGGGTATCCGGGCGACCAACTGGTACAACCACCAGGGGCTGTTGGTGGCGGTGAGCAACG
>CAYTGL010000088.1:0-5951 GCA_964437335.1 uncultured Chromatiales bacterium | reverse complement strand
GGGCGACGTCGCCGTAGAGGATCGGCGGCTTGACGCAGCGCGAACCGTAGGACTGCACCCAGCCGTTGCGCGTGATCGCGAAGCCGTCCAGCAGCTCGCCGAAATACTCGACCATGTCGTTGCGCTCGGCCTCGCCGTGGACGAGCACGTCGATGCCCAGATCCTCCTGCTTGCGCACCGCGAACGCAATCTCCTCGCGCATGCGTTTCTCGTATTCCTTGGCGGTGAGCCGCCTCGCCTTGAAGTCGCGCCGCGCGGCGCGGATCTCGTCGGTCTGCGGGAACGAGCCGATCGTCGTCGTTGGAAACGACGGCAGTCCCAGGCGCGTCCGTTGCAGCGCGGCCCGTTCGGCGTAGGGCTTGCCGCGACGGGCCATCGCCGGGGTGATATCGGCGACGCGCTGTTTCACTTCGGCGCGGTGCACGCGCGGCGACGCGGCGCGCAGCGCGAGCGCCTCGCGCGAGGCTCGCAATGCTCCGGCGACCGCGTCCGGCCCTTCGTCGAGGGCGCGGCGCAGGATCGCGATCTCTTCGAGTTTCTGCACGGCGAAGGCGAGGCCGGCGCGGATGTCGGCTTCCAGCGCGGTCTCGTGCGCGAGGTCTACCGGCACGTGCAGCAGTGAGCACGAAGGCGCGAGCCAGAGTCTTTCCTGCAAACGCTCCTTGACCGGTTCGAGCCGGCGCAGCGATGCATCGAGATCGTTGCGCCACACGTTGCGGCCGTCGACGATGCCGATCGACAGCACCTTGTAGGCGGGCAGCCGGTCCAGCACGGCGTCGATTTCTTCGGGCGCGCGTACCGCGTCGATGTGCAGCCCGTTGACCGGCAACTGGCACGCGAGGGCCAGGTTGTCGCGCAGCGGTCCGAAGTAGGTCGCGAGCAGGCGTTTGAGGCCAGGAGTCTGCAGGCGGTTGTATACCGCCTCGAAGGCGTTCTTCCACGCCTGCGGCAGGTCCAGCGCGAGGATCGGCTCGTCGATCTGCACCCACTCGACGCCGAGCGCCTTGATCTCGTTGAGCAGCGTGCCGTAGGCGCCGAGCAGGTCGTCCAGAAGCGCCAGCTTGTCGAAGTCGTCGCCCCTGGTCTTGCCGAGCCAGAGGAAAGTCAGCGGACCGGGGATCACCGGCTTGGCGCGGTGGCCGAGCGCCTGCACCTCGCGGATCTGGTCGAGTAGCCGCGTGTTCGCGATCTCGAAGCGCTGTCCGTGCGCGAATTCCGGCACGATGTAGTGATAGTTGGTATCGAACCACTTCGTCATCTCGCACGCCGCCGCCGGCTCGCCGGTCGGCGCGCGGCCGCGCGCCATGCGGAAATAGGTGTCAAGATCGACTTCGCCGCCGCGCCACTCGAAGCGCGCCGGCACCACGCCGAGCGTGGCCGACAGGTCGAGGATGGCGTCGTAGAACGAGAAATCGCCGACCGGGACCAGGTCGAGCCCGGCCGCGGCCTGAACTTGCCAGTGGCGCTCGCGCAGCAGGCGGCCCGCGCGTTCGAGCTCATCGGCGCCGATCTCGCCGCGCCAGTAGGCTTCCAGGTTCTTCTTGAGTTCCCGGTGCGCGCCTATGCGCGGAAAACCGAGGTTGTGGATCGTCGTCATCGAGGGCTCCGGCGTGGTTCCGTGTTGCGCCCAAGTATGCGCTGGGATTAATATTGAACATAGCTCACGTTTCTAAACATTAAAGTTAAAATCATTCATGTTCATCGAGATCCGCCATCTGCGCAGCCTGATGACCGTCGACGAGGAGGGCAACCTCGCGCAGGCCGCCGAACGTCTGCACCTGACGCCGTCGGCGCTGTCGCACCAGATCAAGGCGCTGGAGACCTATTTCGAGACCCCCCTGTTCCTGCGCAACAGCCGGCCGCTGCGGCTGACGCTGGCGGGAAGGAAGCTCGTCGAACTGGCGCAGCGGATACTGCCGGCGGTCGCGGCAGCCGAGAGCGAGCTGAGGCTGATCGCCGGCGGCAAGAGCGGCCGGCTGCATATCGCGATCGAATGTCACGCGTGCTTCGAGTGGCTGCTGCCGGTGCTCGAGGCGTTCCGGAGCAAGTGGCCCGAGGTCGAGGTCGACATCCGGCTCGGGGTCAGCTTCGATCCGATTCCGGCCGTGCAGAAGGGCGAGGTCGATATCGTCATCAGCTCGGACCCGGTCGACCTGCCGGACCTCGTGTTCGAACCGCTGTTCGATTACGAACCGCTGCTGGTCATGGCCCGCTCGCATCCGCTGGCCGACAAGGCCTACATCGAGCCGGCCGATCTCGCGGCGCACACGCTGATCACCTATCCGGTCAGTCGCCAGCGCCTGGATGTCTTCACCCGCTTTCTTCAACCCGCGGGCGTCGAGCCGGCGGCGGTGCGCCAGGCGGAACTGACCGCCGTCATTCTCCTGCTGGTCGCGAGCCTGCGCGGGGTCGCGGTGTTGCCGGACTGGGTCGTGCGCAACACCGGGCAGAATCAGGGCCTCATTACCCGTCCGCTGGGTCCGCAAGGCATGAAAGGGACACTCTACGGCGCCGTTCGCCGCCCGGAACTGGATACGCCGTTCATGCGCGATTTCATCGAGCTGGCGCGGCAGTTCAAGGGTTGAGTGTGGGGTCTGACCCCGGATGCTATGCCGATACGGCACCTATCGCTTCATCGAGCGTAATCATCAGCGTCATGTCGTTCACCGGCGATTCGCGAAAGCCCCAGCGCAGATAGAAGCGCTTCGCGTCTTCGGACAGCGCGTGGACCAGCAGCGCGCGAATGCCTGCCTGCTCCGCGACGAGCAGCGTGCGCAGGATCGCGTCCTTGAGCATCCCGGTACCGATTCGTTTTTCCTGCCATCGGCTGTCCACGGCGAGGCGGCCGAGCACCATGACGGGAACAGGCTCCGGCATGTTGCGTCGCATCCTCTCGGAAGCCTCGCTCCGGGTAACCGCGCCCACGGCAAGCGAGTAATAGGCGATGACCGTATCGCTATCGCAGACGACAAACGTTCGGGCAGCCCTGCTTTGTTCGTTCTTGAGTGCCCGCCGGCGCAGCCAGTCGTTCAGGGTGGGGTGACCACAGTCGAAACAGGAAACATCGTGGGTCTCTGATATCGGACAGGGGGCCGCTATTCCCACGGCGCCTTGCGCCGCATCAGTTTTCGCAGTTCCGGATGATCCTTGACCGGCGCCCGCAGGGCCTGGTCGAAGGTATCGAAACCTTCCGGGTCCAGCGTAAACAGCCGCTGGTCGAGCAGGACGTGCTCGGCTTCGCGGCAAGCCGCTTCCAGCATGAAATCAGAACGGTTTTTCCCAAGCGCCCTGGCGGCGCGGTCGATCAGGTCGCGCTGCGAATCCAGGGCGCGGAGGTTGATCGGGGCTGTGCGGGTGGCGGATTGGGTCATGGCAGGCGCCTCGGGTACAATGTATCGGAAAGTCTAATGTATATCGATTAGATATACAATCAGCTTGAATCTGAATAGCGGGTGAGGCGTGGTCCTGCGGGTGTCGGGCTGTTCTCTCGCCAACCGCAGTCTGCTGATTTACTTAGCTTACTAGGTAAATGCGTGGCTGGATTTGCCTAGATGTCAGGCGGCATACGGCTGCACGCGCCGCTCCACCTCCGCGCCGATAGCCCGCTGCGCGACGCGCAGGTCGTAATCCGCCTGCAGCCCCATCCACGTCTCGGGCGAAACCCCGAAGTATTTTCCGAGGCGCAGCGCGGTATCGGCGGTGATCGCGCGATTGCCGTTGACGATGGCGCTGATGCGGCCCGGCGGCACGGCGATGTCTCGGGCCAGTCGGTTGATGCTGATCTCCAGAGGTTTCATGAATTCCTCGAACAGGATCTCGCCGGGGTGGATGGGATCGAGCAGTTTCTTCCTGGTGGTCATGACATGCGCCTCAATGATAGTCCGTGATCTCGATATCAAATGCATGTCCGTCCTTCCAGGAAAAACAGATCCGCCATTGATCGTTGATGCGAATGCTGTACTGTCCCTTGCGGTCGCCTTTCAGGCCTTCCAGCCGGTTGCCGGGTAGAGTATTGAGATCGGCCAGCAATTTTGCCTGATTCAGATACAGCAGCTTGCGGCGGGCGACACGCTCGATAGCACGGAACCGCGGCACATCCTCGTCATGAAACAACGCCTCGGTTCTGGCGTCCCGGAAGGAGCGGATCATCTGATGGCAGCCTATTACGCATCGCGTAATATGTCAAACGGGATGGCGATATCATTGCATGGCCGCGACCGTTGGTGAATCGGACAGAGTCTCAGAATTACTTAGGAAAAAGTTTCCATATTGAAATGCTGCTGTTCAGGAGCCTTTCCCTTAACTTTTCCTCCGAATTCATTGCCTTGGCCACGCCGCGACCAAGTTCTGGCTAGGCTTGTCATGCAGCCGGATATCGTCTATCTTGTGTTTCACCTCCGGTACAGACACAACATCTTGTGTCTGTGTCAACAGGGAACCCGGTGAAAATCCGGGACTGTAGCGCAGCGGTATAGGGGAACGAAGGTCACAGGTGCATCCGCACAGGCACTGTCTCTCGGGATGGGAAGCCGTGACCCCAGGTGAATCGTCCGGAAACGATCCGGCGGTTCGAGCCCCTGAGTCCGAATACCTGCCGGAGGGGATCCCGACCACGGGATCCATTGGCCCGGACCTCGCTTCAAGGTCACAGGGTGGAGACGGATGCTGTCCCGCGACATCGTCTTTTCTCTTTCCTCCCTGAGTTCCTCGCAGGTCCCCCGGATTTTCATCCATTGCACACAGGGGGCAGCACCATGCACACAGAGACGCTTCGCGACACCGGCCTTCAGGCCTCGACTCGGCTCCAGGCCGCGCCCATATCTTCCGGTGAGGATGCCGCCACGCCCGGCGGCTTCGATCACTACGAAGTCATCCGCCGCAACGGCAAGCTCACGCGCTTCGATTCCGCGAAGATCCAGGTCGCGATGACCAAGGCCTTCCTCGCCGTCGAGGGTGGGCAGGCGGCGGCGTCGCGGCGCATCCACGAGATCGTGCGGGAACTCACCGGCGAGGTCCTGGACGGCCTGTTCCGCCGCCTGCCCGACGGCGGCACCGTGCATATCGAGGACATCCAGGACCAGGTCGAACTCGCGCTGATGCGTGGTGGTCACCACAAGATCGCGCGCGCCTACGTGCTGTACCGCGAGGAGCACGCGCGGCAACGGGCCGCGGTGGCCGAAGCTGCATCGGCACAGGCGGTAGTACTCGAAGAGCCGGCGATCTGCGTCACGCGGCCCGACGGCAGTACCCGCCCGCTCGACTTCGCGCGCCTGGAAGCTGTGATAGCCGAGGCCTGCGGCCTGGCAAAGGGCGCGGAGGGCGCAGATCCTGATCGCTCCGTCCCCATCCTGGACGTCAGCCCGGAGCGCGTGATGACCGAAGTCCGCCGCAACCTCTTCGACGGCATCACCGAGCGCGACCTCGGCCAGGCGCTGGTGATGAGCGCGCGCGTGCTGATCGAGCGCGAGCCGGGCTATTCGCAGGTCGCCGCGCGCCTGCTGATCGACGTGCTGCGCCGCGAGGCGCTGACCCTGCTCGCCGGCATCGAGGACGCGGCGACGCAGGCGGAGATGGCCGAGCGCTATCCGGCGTATTTCGCCGACTATATCGAGCGCGCCGTCGCGCTGGAGCTGCTCAGCCCCGAACTCGGCCGCTATGATCTCGCCCGGTTGGGCCGGGCCCTTCATCCCGCGCGCGACCTGCAATTCACCTACCTCGGCCTGCAGACGCTCTACGACCGCTACTTCATCCACAGCGACGACACGCGCTTCGAGCTGCCGCAGGCCTTCTTCATGCGCGTCGCGATGGGCCTCGCGATCAACGAGGTCGACCGCGAGGCGCGCGCGATCGAGTTCTACGAGCTGCTGTCGTCCTTCGACTTCATGAGCTCGACGCCGACGCTGTTCAACTCGGGCACGCTGCGCCCGCAGCTCTCCTCCTGCTATCTCACC
>CAYTGL010000087.1:0-6078 GCA_964437335.1 uncultured Chromatiales bacterium | reverse complement strand
CGCGCGGCAACCTTGGCCTAAAAGCCGTGAACGGTACGCTTATTTAAGGTCTAGCGCCGTTTATGGAACGAACCCGAAAGCGTACAAATGTCCGCCGGGACACATCCTCCTGCCATCCCCGGTGGGTACTGAGCAAACGCTTGATGAGCGTCGATTGGTTGCTATTTGCAAAAGTGCCGCAGCTAGCCCACTTTGCAAAGAACGATGTGCTTGCGACGAATGTGAGTCATCAATAGCGGAGTTGTTGAATGCGATTAAGAATAAGCCTCTGCCTACCTGGGGACCTGAAATGTGTCAACGCTGGGTCAATTCATTTGGTTTGCAGCTCGTCAATCACAAGAATTGCATTTTTCAAGCGAACATGACTTTCTTCGAAATCATACGGAAGCTTGGGTTTACCACTGGACATGCGGCATATCGAATTGATTTCTGCGATGGCAGCGTAGTCTATCTTGACGTGGGTGGGATGGGTGGCGACGACCATATTTTCTTTGCAGATGCTATCCCAGCGGACGCTATTGAAGGCGGAACTTATCGCAACTGGTATGGAGAAGGTCAACTCGAATGGATTAAGCAAAATATTTACGATCCGATTGCCCCTTACTGGCCTGAACGCCGTGAGCCGACAAATGCAAATCAAATCCTCCAGGACTGGCAGCTAAGAGCAATGCCCATTCAGTAAGAGTGTCCCTGCATGTGCATCGAATCACTCGAGTTCGAGATGTCGCCCCTTGCTTGAGAGTCATTGTCGATCTAATCGACGGGAGCACACCTAAATGAATTCGTCGTTTACGAGGCTACTAATTGCCTCGATAGTGTTTGTGCTGTCATTCGGGATGATGATTGTTTGGCGGCCTAAATCGCTGATGATTTGTCTCGTTGTTGCTTTGGCGATCACTGGACTTGGTGTATCCCTCAGTCGAAAGAACATGGGCAGTGCCCTATTTACGTTGATTGGTACCATTGCCGGCATTTGCGCGCCTCTGGTTCTAAGACCAGTAGATACAGCGTTCGAGGGAGGAATTCTTATACTGGGTGGAATCGTTGGAGGCGCGCTCGGCGCATGCGCGTGGAGGATAACGTCGTACTTAACGCGGCTGCGTGGCACTGGCAACTAGCAAAGGATAGTCAAGTAGGTTAGCCAATGCCCAATGGCACTAACTTTCTTTTCAGCGCGCGTAGCCTAGTTGAGTAGTAAAGCGAGCGTAGCCTCGGTGCATTTCGTAGGGTGGTGTACTTGCACCCACCAAATGCAGTTTCAACTTGTATTACGGCCCGAATTGCATGCGCGAAATTCCTCCGCCCGAGCCCGAGAGCACGTTCCTGGCTTACGGCGGCGCTTCCATTACGACCAGCACGCTCTATGATGGAAATAGTCGCGTGCGGCAGTTGGTGGATGACAACGGCAACATCACCCTCTGGACGTACGACACGCTCAACCGGCAGACAGAGATGACGTTCCACAACGGCTCCACCCGCGTGAATGACTACGACGAAGCCTCGGACGTGGTTGAATACACAAACGAGAACGGCTCGGTGTTCACCAATACGTTCGACGCCGCAGGCCGAAAAACGGCCGTCTCCATCACTCTGGCTTCCGGCGTCGTCGGCACCACGGCCCAGAGCTTCCAGTATGATGGCCTCTCGCGAATGACATTTGCTCGCGATTCGGTCAGTACAACCCATGTAGATGTGACGTTGGTCTACGATTCGCTTGGCCGGATGCTGGAGGATTCGCAAGCATTCGGCGGCAACACGCGGAATGTGACCAGCGAGAAGTTCACATCGCATCCGATGACACAGTTCGCCTTCCCGAATGGCCGGCAGATCACGAACACGTACGACGACTTGTATCGCCGCACGCTGGTCGAAGAAACCTCCGGCGGGGCGGACATCGCCGCCTGGGAGTTCTTCGGATCGGGCCGAGTGGCCGAATGCGTGCTCGGCAACGGGCTGATCATGAGCTTCATGAACAACGCCCGCACGCGCTCGGCGATGCAGGAAGACCTAGCCTCACCCACCTGGGGCAATCAGTCGAGCGATCGCCTCGGTTACGACGGCGCGGGCCGAATGATCACCAAGCGGTTCCTGGCCGGGGGCATCAACGGCGGCACAGGCGCTTACAACAATACCAGTTCCCTCGTCGGCCAAACCACGGTCTTCGATAAGGGCGGCAACAAGCTGTATGAGCGCGAGCTACATGCCGAGAGCCGCAGCCATCTGTATGAGACGTTCGACGACCAGACGCCGCTGGGCGGCTACGATTCGCTCGATCGCTTGCGGCAATACCAAAGGGGCATCCTCAGCACCACGGGCGGCCAGGGCAACGCCGGCGGCGGTTGGGTCACCACCCCGATCAGCCTGCCCGGCACGGACGGAAGCCGCACCTACGACCTGGATGGCCTGGGCAACTGGCATCACACGGTGTTCACGCCAGTGGGCAGCAGTGAGACGGATGAACTCCGTCAGCACAACGGGCTTAATCAGATCACGACCATCAACGATGGCGGCGGCAATGTTCCGTTCAGCTACGACGGCGTGGCAGGGGCCAGCAACGGCAATCTGGCGGATGATGGCATCCGCACCTACAAGTGGGACGCCCTGAACCGGCTCAAGGAAGTTCGTAAGAAAGCGGGCGACGTGCTGATCGGCCAGTATGACTACGACGCCAAGAACCGCCGCATCCGCAAAATCGTTTCCAACGGGGGCCTCTCCGGCACCATCCCCAACGGAACAACTGACTTCGTCTATAACAGCAATTGGCAGTGCGTCGAGGAACGAGATGGCAGTAATGACCCGACAAAGCAATACGTCTGGGGCACCTACATCGACGGATTGCTCCAGCAGAAGGTCGACATTAACGGCACCCCTGAGGATCAGTACCCGCTGCAAGACCTGCTCTACCGCACCACGGCGCTCACGGCCGATTCCGGCAACATCATCGAAGCCTACGACTGCGATGCCTACGGCAACACGCTCATCTTCGATGCTGCAGGCACAGGCAGCAACTGGTTCGCCGACGACGCCACCCAGGGCGACTCCCCCACCTGCGATTTTATCTTCACCGGCCGAAGGCTCGATGCCGAGAGTGTCGTCTATCAATATCGGATGCGGTACTACGAGAGCGCCTTTGGACGATTTTTGAGCCGGGATCCAATGCAGGAGGTTCTTCTCGATCCTGATGCTTATCAGTACGTCAATAATTCCCCGAATATCATGGTCGATCCTTCGGGGCTACAGGCTGGCTTTTTTCAAGCGGATATCGTGGCGAAGAGCTTTATTGATGGGATAGGACCGATTGGCGATCTTCGAGGTAGACTCGGACCTGGAATGGACGCTGTCCTGCCCCCCATATTCGTTACAGACTGGGCACAAGAAGGTCTTGCAAAAGACAAGATGCAGGCTCAAAGGCGACTTGAAGCACTTGCAAAATTGATTGGAGGCGAGCCACCGTTCAACCAAAACCCTATCACTGATGCGAGGGATGGAGAGTACCGTCTCTATTCGCGAGCCATTGTGCGTTTTTGCTGCAACGGAAACAATTTAACACAACCGCGAGTTACTCTCACAGACAAACATGGCGGGCAAGAGCTTGGCATCCTTTATGGATCAATGTACATGGATCCGGTTAGCATTACGAGGGTCAACCAATCTCGTATCAGCGTCAAGTGGTTAGGATGGGGAAGCCCACATGAATTGGCCGAAATTGGCTTTCAACTCGTCGCATACCGAACAGCAAAGTACATTTGGCATCGTCCAACTGTCGATCTGTACTGCGAGAACGGTCGCGGCCATCATGACGTAAAGATGTTTGAGGGCAGTAGTTATCCGAGTCGCAGGCTCTGGATTAACGGGCAGGAATCAGCCTATAGAGGACAGGGGAGCTTTGCGGACCTTTGGCGCTCGCATGCGGGCGCTCCTAAATTTGCGAGGGGGTGATTCTATGAGGTATTTCCTGAGCGTCTGGCATCTCAGCGTTGCGGCCGTACTATTTTTTTGTTCCTGTGATGAGAACTTCAAGGTGCCGTTGTCATTTGACCTGCCCAAATATGAGGCTGCTGTGCAATCGGGCTTCGTTGTGATGCCCGAGACACTTCAAATCGAAGAGCTTTTTGGTGAAGCGGATCACTTCATTACGCATTATGGCTTTCCCCAAGAGACCCATACATGGAATAGCGAAGTCTACTTCTACGGCCGTTATGTGTTGACCATGCAGGCGAAAGTGCAGATGGACAAAGAGTTCCGCCGAGTAGAAAAGGTCGTTGTCGCTCCCGTGTTTTACTTGAATGAGATCCGGAGTGTCGACTTTGATCACAATGGCCAGATTGGGTGCCGGTATGGTGGAACCCAAACCAATTTTGGAATTGACAAGTGGCACAAGTTGTACAAAGCGAAAGGAGATTTCTCGGTTCTTGGTCTCAAGGTTGTTCGCGATCAGCCAGTCAAGGATGTTGACAAATTGGGTAATGCTGTTCGTAAAAACCGAGTTCGGGTTCGTCCCAAAGCTGAAAGGAATCTATCACCGAAAAACGACTAGTAGAGGTAGGGCAGGCATTCTGCCTGCCACAATGCGCGTCGAAGCGGTGTGAGGCCTAGCTTTGGGTACCCGGCAAAACCAATGAGTTGTGCTTCGGAACGGTTAGGCTCCAGCTGAGATTGTAGTCGCGCGACGATTTTCAACACTCACTTCTTCGATACTACCCAATAGGGGCAGCCAATCATGATCTCCCAAGCGGACCTGGCTCCGCTTCAAGTCACCGGCATCAAGACCGCCAACCACGCCGCCCGTTCGGGCGAACTGGTGCAATGCGATGCTCACGGCGGCTCATTCACCGTCACCCTCCCCGGCAGCCCTCGGGTCAACCAGATCGTGGGCGTGAAGCTGCTCGAAGCCACCGGCGGCAACTCCGTAACTATCGCCCGCAATGGGAATGCGATCGAAGGCGAAGCGGGCGACCTGGCGATTGCCTCCACTGGCGAGTACCTGGAACTGCAATTCGACGGCGGCGGAACCTGGTTGTCGCGCGCAAGCTCGGAAGGCGCGCTGGGCCGCGAAGTGCTGACCGCGAACCGCACCTACTACGTGCGGACGAACGGCAGCGACAGCAACAACGGTCTCACGAACACCGCGGGCGGCGCCTTTTTAACGGTGCAGAAGGCAATCGACACGGTGGCGTCCATCGACCTGGCGATCTATGACGTGACGATTCAAATCGCGGACGGAACCTACACCGGCGCCGTCAATGTCGTCGGGCCATGGGTGGGGAGCGGAAACGTAACCGTGCAAGGCAACACGGGCGCGCCGGCCAACGTGCTGTTCAACGTGAGCGGTACATGCATCACCGTGCAACTCGGCGGCCGATTGAATGTGGCGGGGATCAGGTTCCAGTCAA
Organism: uncultured Chromatiales bacterium; assembly: GCA_964437335.1. Taxonomy (GTDB): domain Bacteria; phylum Pseudomonadota; class Gammaproteobacteria; order SZUA-140; family SZUA-140; genus JAITWN01. The sequence continues at coordinate 685 of CAYTGL010000087.1, read as the reverse complement.
CGGCGAACGCAGTTGTGACCCAAGCGGGAGGGATATGTAGAATCAGCGGCGCGGTTGACTTCGGCGCATGCGCGACTTTTCATCTGTATGCATCCCGGCAATCTGTCATTCTCATCAATGTTGGCTACACGATCTCTGGCAATGCAGCCATTCATGCCCGCGCCGAGTTCGCAGGCCAGATCGTCGCCGGGGGCTCCCTGACATTCACGCTTACCGGCACGCCTGCTTTTTCGAACGGTTTTGTCTTTGCCGACCTGGGGGCGATTGTCGCCTATCCGTCCGACACGTTCAGCGGTTCGGCGACAGGCAAGCGATACACTTCCAACAGCAACGCCATCGTCAACACAAACGGCGGCGGCGCGAATTATTTCCCCGGTTCAACCGCCGGCACGACGGCTACGGGAGGGATCTACCTGTGAAACACAAGCCAACCGGCCGTCTCCAACGCGCAAATCGCGTCGGCGAATCGCCACGGAAGGTGTTCGTATGAGGCTGCTGCCAATCGACGCTTTTGAAAGGTCAGTCGTGGTTGAGATTGGAACCTCTGGGAGACATCATGTTTTTTCAACGGACTCAAGATGATTTCCCACAATGCAATTGTCGCCGCCGTCGTTGCACATGTGCTGGGGGAGTAACTGCTCAATAACCCCTCTGCGGCTGTGCGCAGTGGTGGGTGTGGCGGTGG
>CAYTGL010000086.1:0-6192 GCA_964437335.1 uncultured Chromatiales bacterium | reverse complement strand
GCGCCCCAGATTTCCTTGACGTCATGAAAATGTTCTTCAATCGCCCAGCGGTCGGCAACCGTTTCCAGAATCGTCTCGACACTCATCGAAGGGTCGGTGCTGAGGTACGCCGCCCAGTTGCCGTCTTGGTGCTGGAGCAGCACCACGCGAATCACGCCGCTCACAAGTTTATTGGTCGCGAGGAACGTCTGGCAGCGGCTTTCCGTCATTACGCCTCGGTTAAGATAACGGATCGTCTGCCAGCCATCGCGATGCCCTGCCCGTTTGGCCAGGCTGATGCGGTTCTTGCCGTAGAGGCACGTTGCAGATCATCATCCAGGGCCGCAAGACAGACCTGACGCTCGGCGTCCGCCTCCGGGTACGGGACATTCCGGGGATCGAATCGGCGATGCCCGACAAAGAAGTCGCTAAAGTGGTGGCGAATCCGCAAGACCCTTCCATCTTGGGCCTGAAAAACTTGATGGATGCGGCTTGGGAATCCCACACCGCCGATGGCCGCCGCAATCCAGTCGAACCTGGCCGGTCGGTAAAATTGAATGTTGGAACTCGCATCCATTTTGGCAAAGGCGCCGAAGGGGTGATTCTATGATCCGCGGCTTGTGTTGCTTGGTCTGTCGAGCGCGGGGGCACGGATCGTTACTGGGAGGCGCGGGTTTGGCGGCGGTTGCGCCAGAATTTCGTCAGCGGTTCGGTTTCGCTCCAGCGGTGCATGGAGAGTTGCAGAAACGGCCTGACGGTGAGTTCCCAAAATTCTTCCGTCCTTTTCATCGGCCGGCAAATCCGCTTGATCGTCGATCACATCTGGGCCGTGGTGATCGGTAGCCTCAGCCGGCAGTGTCTTGCGTAATGCATGCGCTGCTGGTTGTTCGCCAGATAGCCGCGGGCTATCCTGCTGCTGGCCGCTGTTCATGCGATATAGCCGACGGCTTCATCTTGATGGTCATCTCGGCGCAGCCACCATTTAGCAACAACGCCAGATAGCCAGGCAAAGAATGTAGGGCACGATGTCTGCGGAACAATTCAACGCAATCTTCCGACGCGCGACCAATGGCAACGACCCGTTGCCATATCAGGAGCGTCTTGCGCTCAGTGATTCGTTGCCATCGCTGTTGGATGTGCCAACCGGCTTGGGAAAAACGGCGGCGGCGATCCTGGCTTGGATTTGGCGACGGCGTTTTTGTAAGACCCACCGTGATCGTACACCTCGCCGCCTTGTGTACTGCTTGCCAATGCGAGTGCTTGTCGAGCAAACGTACTGTGAAACCGTGAAATGGCTCTACCGCTTGGAACTGCTTGCTGGAACTGCAAATTGGACTGAACTTGGCACAGAAGGCTTGCCAACGAAGCACTCGCAATTGAAACGCGGCGAGAACGGGCAAGATCGAGGTTATGAACCTGATCTGGATGCGCCCCGAAGCAACGACTGGGCATCCAAGCATAACGATCAAGGGTCGCACTCCATCGCCGTCCATTTATTGCTTGGCGGCGAGGAAAAGACCGATTGGGCGCTATGGCCAGAACGCGACGCCATCCTGATCGGCACGCAGGACATGCTGATTTCACGGGCGTTGAACCGGGGCTACGCCGCCGGTCGCGCCCGTTGGCCATTGGAGTTCGGGCTCCTCAACAGCGACTGCCTCTGGGTGTTCGACGAAATTCAGATCATGGATACGAGCCTGGCGACTAGCTTGCAACTGGATGCTTGGCGGCGAAGTCTGCGGCTGCGCCCCAGCCGCGATGCGTTTCCGACAGAGAATTCAAAGCACCTGCCGAAGCCGTGCCATTCGCTCTGGATGAGCGCCACGATGGCGAAACATTGGCTTGATCGGGCGGTCGACTGGTCACCAAGAGTTGAGGCAGAATGGGGCAACCGCCATCAGTTGTCGCCAACCGAGCAAACGGACACGCAACTTCGTAGCGGCCAGCTTTTTCAGGTCACGAAGCAGCTTCGAAAAGCGGATATTGCCGCGCTGGAAAAGCCGAAGACGAGGGACAACCCAAAGAACAAAGGAGAGAAGGAGCAGTCCGAGTATTTGAACCGCCTAGCAAACTACATTAGCAAGCCGGGAAACCATGCAGAATCAGGACTGACGCTCGTCATCGTGAATACGGTTGACCGTGCAACGAAGCTCTTTGATTTGCTGAGAAAGCAATCTGGGCTCAATAGCGTGCCGATTAAGCTGATTCATTCACGCTTTCGACCTCACGAACGTGAGCAGTGGAGCGACTTCCTGAACCAGAAGGACAACGCGCGTCGCGTTCTAGTTGCGACCCAAGTTGTTGAAGCTGGTGTCGATCTGTCGGCTTCTGTGCTTTACACGGAACTGGCTCCGTGGGCCTCGCTGGTGCAGAGATTTGGTCGATGCGCCCGTTACCCTGGTGAATCCGGCCAAGTGTTCTGGCTCGACCTCGATCTCGGCAGCGATAGACAACCGGTCGATCACTGTGCCAGGCCGTATGAGCGGTCGGAGTTGGTTGCCGCGCGGGACAAGCTGTCGGCAACATCGCTCAAGGATGTCGGTCTGAACTCGTTGACGGCAATCAAGTTTGAAATCGACAACGAGCAAGGCGGCGAACAGGCTGGGAAGCTGTTTCCCTGCGAACCCCGTTTCGTTCCGCGCGACAAGGACCTGTTCGATCTGTTCGACACGACGCCCGATCTGACCGGAGCCGATGTCGATGTCTCACGGTTCATCCGCGACGGCGAGGAACTCGATGTGCAGGTCTTCTGGCGTGATGATATTCCTGAAGCTGGACCGACCAAGAAGGACCGCCCGCATCGCCGTGAACTCTGCCCCGTGCCCTTCCATCGCTTCCGTGAACTACTTTCCGCTTTGAGGAAGGCGGGGCGCATTTGGCGTCGCAACTATCTCAAGGGTTGGCAACGGATCGATTCGCATGACTCCGATCTGGTCTATCCAGGCCAAGTGTTTCTGCTGGAGAAAGTGTGCGGAGGCTACAATTCCAAACTCGTCTGGACGGGCGATGCTCGACATACAGATTTCGACCTGCCGCCACGAGTCGAACCGATGAAGGCAACCGCCCAGGACGATGAAGACGATGCGGACGACCTGTCGCAAATCGACCAATGGCTAACAGTGCTGGAACACACTCGTCACGTTTATCAGAAGTTGGAGGACATTCTTGATCCGAACGGCCTCACCGAATCCGAAGTCAAGGTATTGCGACTGGCTGCCCGTTGGCACGACCGTGGCAAGACACATCTGGCATTCAAGGCGAAGATCAAAATGGACAAACTTGCCGATCCCGACGTGCAACAGAAACTCGATGGAGAATCTCCCGCAAAAGCTCCAGACGACGCATGGCGTCGAGACAAGGTTTGGCCCCAGTCCGCAGACTTACCTGACGATCAGAAAGACAAACGCCGTCCTGGCCATCGGCACGAGCTTGCCAGCGCTCTGGCAATTCTGGAAACGCTCTTTTCTGCTCAGCCCACTCATGAGGTGTTCGCCTGGCCCGATGGTTTGGACAAGGCTCCATTTGGCGGTGAACCGACAAACGAAGCGACGATAGCGAGATCGGATGACCCGCTCGTGCAGGAACTCGCGGCCTTATCGGGTAACGAACTCGATCTGCTCGTCTATCTCGTCGCCGCCCACCACGGCAAGGTCCGTATGTCGTTGCGGAGTTCGCCGGATGATGAACGCGACGATGTGCCCGATCCCTGTCCGATGTCGGACGATCCGGATCGTCCTGTCCGGCAGGCGCGCGGCATTCGTGACGGGGACGTTTTGCCGGCGTGCCGGATTCCTGCCGCCGACCCAACAGCAGCAGGCATCGTTACGCCGGAAGTAACGCTCTCGCTCGATCCTATGGAACTCGGGTTGTCGCCGCGCTACGGCGCATCATGGCGGGAACGGATGCAACTGTTGCTCGAACGTCTTGGGCCATTCCGATTGGGTTACCTCGAAGCTCTGCTGCGGGCGGCCGACTGCCGGGCCAGCATGGAAGAGGATGCCTGCACGGACCAAACCTCGCCCGAGCACTCAACCAATCCTTCAACAACGGCAAAGGAACCAATCCAATGAAATGGCAAGATCGTATCACCGTCGATCCGCAAGTTTGTCATGGCAAAGCCTGCATTCGCGGCACTCGCGTCATGGTATCGGTCATCCTGGACAACCTCGCCGCGGGGACAACGCGCGACGAAATTCTCGCCGGCTATCCATCGCTGGCGAGTGAGGACATTGACGCCGCGATGATCTATGCCGCCGAACTGGCCCGGGAACGAGTTGTCCCTATTCCCACGGGAGCAGCGTAGTGCGATTCAAGATCGATGAGAATTTGCCTGTCGGAGTCTCCCGGATATTGACCGAAGCCGGACACGATGCGCTGACGATTCACGAACAGCAGATGGTCGGTGAACCCGATCCCCGCGTGGCAGCGGTCTGTCTGGCGGAACAGCGAGCACTCGTTACGCTTGATCTCGACTTTGCCGATATCCGCGCTTATCCGCCGGGAGAGTTTCCGGGAATCATCGTCCTCCGGCCGCGCACGCAGGCCAAACAGTCGGCGCTGGCCCTGACTACCCGGCTCGTGCCGTTGATCGAAAGAGAATCGCTTTCCGGCAACCTTTGGATTCTTGACGAACACAATCTGCGAATCCGCGAAGGAGAAAGGCGCTCCGATGCCGATCCTTGAACTCCGCGGCTGCACCCCCGAACCGCTCGGCAACTATCTCAAGGGGCTGGGCGTCTTCCGCCTCATCGCCGAACAGGCTGATCCACAAGCACGGGCTTGGTGGAAGGATGGAGTGCTGGTGCTTCACACAAAGTGGTCGAACGATGAACTTATCGCCTTCTTCCTGAACGGGATCGGCGACGACAAGGCCCCCATCTACTGTCCGACGCCGATCTTTGCGCCATGGGGTGGACGTCCTGGTTTCTACGCCGATGGAAACGAGAAGGCGAAAGCGCGGCTTGAGGCCCTACGCCGACTGGATCCACCTGGACGGTTTTCCGCATCACAAGCCGTCGTGCGTGTTACCGACGAAGTGCTCAAGGATCGCGAATGGACGAATGCTACCAAGAAAAAGCGGGCGGACTTGAAGCCGTCGATTATTGCCGCGATGCGAAACGCCTGGGGAAATTCCGGTGTCGATTGGTTTGATGCGTGTCTCTCACTAGAAGAGGATGCGCGTTTCGGTTTCCTGTACGGAACGGGTGGCAACGAAGGCAGCGCCGACATTACCAATAACTTCTGGGAGCTGATCGAGGAGACAGTCGGGTTCCCAAACCCAAGAACTGATTCTCGGGAACTGCTGATTGCAGCGATTTTCGGCAATCCGCGGGTCGGCGGGACATCCAGAACGGCAGGTCAACACTTCCCGCTCGCTGCCGGTTCCTCCAATTGCGGTCAGGAGTTCTTTAGTTCGTCATCCACGAATCCGTGGGATATCGTGCTGATGATGGAAGGGGCTGTCCTTTTCGCTGGAGCCACGACGAAAAGGTTGTCGCAGTTCGGAAAGGGCAAAGCGGCGTTTCCATTCATGATCGATCACTTGGCGACGGATGAGCCCTCAACCTCCATCAAGGATGAAGCCAAGCAAGACGCTCAAGTTATGCGTTGCCGCGCCGAGTTCTGGATGCCGCTCTGGAGTTCCCCGACGTCGCTGCCTGCCATTCGCGCTCTGCTACCGGATAGTTAAAAACGCCATGAAAACACATTTTCATCAGGCCACCCTAAAGGTGGGGTTGGAGATTAGCAATGAGCTGGATCATTGCGAAAAGTTCCCATATCAATCACGGCCCTCAGGCTATGCCTCTTGGACGGAGTATACGGAAACGAAATGCAGTAAGAGTCGGGCAGGTGTGGACAACGCGCCTCATGTACATCACATCGTCATGAAAGGGGACGCATTCCCCGAAAACGCCGAAGCTCGCCAGATTTTGTGCAAACACGGAATCAATCCGTACATCGGTTGCGAAAACCTTGTTATTTCGCCAAACAAATGCCATTCGCAAAGCTATGCTGTCCAAGTCTTGCGCGAGTTACAAAAAGTAGCCTCCTCAGCAGAATTTGTGGGTTGATTCTGGCTCGGGAAGGTTGCCCAGGGCGTGGTAGAGGGCGGTTTCTATGGTTTCGTATTCGCGGAAGCCGTACGATTTTCTCATGGTCAGCAAATGTAGGGCAGGCTGCTGCCTGCCACAATGCGGCTTGAATGGCCAACAA
>CAYTGL010000085.1:0-6293 GCA_964437335.1 uncultured Chromatiales bacterium | reverse complement strand
AATTGATCCGCCCCAAGATCAAGCCGATAAATTACAGAAAAGATGTTGCTTTATCCACGATCGCTCGCGGTCCCAGAATCACCGGGTCTACTCTGGTCAGCCCCTTTCCTCCTCTCCCTAGTGCTTTAGCTACTGGACACTCGCCGTCGCCGGTGCCAGTTCCCGCGACGGCGATCGGGCTTGTCAGCTTGCTGCCGGTGGGAGCGTATGTGCAATATCGACGCACCCGAGTTCTTCGGCAGCTTGAGGATGTGCCGCAAGCCGTTTAAGTGCGGAGCTGCGGGTCGGGCGGCAGACGACTGAGGCGGGGCCCGTTGTTTCGCCAGACTTCGCTGCATCCTAGGGGATGATTTTCGATTCATTGCGGCACGCCCAATGAGAAAGTTGGGCGTGCCGCTTTTTTTGGCAACTGGCCGAGTGCCTTTAGTTCGCGGTCATGCGTGGCCCTGTAATCTGGGGATGCGGGGCCGTCCGATGTGCTTGGCAGAGTCGCCCTCGCGAGCCAAACTGTCCAACGGCCTTAGCCCGTCGATTGCGCGAGGCGAAAGGTGGCGCAAAATGGGTTGGCGTGAGAACTAGTCTGGGCCAAGCGCGGAATGCAGGTAGTACAATCTTCTCGCGTCTGCTGCGGAGCCAGATTCTCCCAAATCAGAAGACGAGTTCGAGTCACAGCGGGCCGAACGCACTTACCTGTGAGCCGTTTACCATGAAGCGGACGTTGGATCGGCGAGCGTTAGCCGTTCTTTTAGCTTCGACCGTTGTGTTTGCGGCGGTCGCCTATGGCGCTCACGCGGTTCAAGTAAGCCGCAGTTCGGGCGTCTTCCTCCAAACAGCCGAACACGCCGCCAGGCAGGACGACGGTGGGCGAGCTGCTCAATATTATCGCGCGTATCTCCGATTCAAACCCGACGCCGCCGCCACTCACGCTCGCCTCGGCCAGTTGCTTGCCGACCGCGGCAACGCCGAGGGCGCTGTCAATTCACTGGAACAGGCGCTTCGTCTCAATCCATCGGATGCAAAAGCGCGCCTCATATTGATCCGGGCGGCGATGCAGATCGGGCGCTATCAAGACGCCCTCGACCATCTCGGCAGACTGCTGGCCGAAGACGAGGATGCCGAGCTATTGGACCTGGCCGGCCAATGCTACCAGGCCAAGAACGACTTTGCGTCCGCAGCCGATCCCTACCGCCGTGCGATTGCGCTCGATGGCCGCCGCGTGGACGCCTACGTTCGACTCGCCCGGCTGCTGCGAGAAAATCTTGACCGGCCGCGCGAAGCGGACGATTGCCTGACGGATTTGGTCACGCGTAATCCCGATGTCACCGCTGCACATGTCGCGCGAGGCGCCTTTCTCAAAAGCTTTGGCGACTACAACGAGGCGAGTTTGGCTGCCGAACGGGCGCTGGACGTGGCGCCCGACGATGCGGCAGCGCTCTCGCTGGCTGCCGACTGCGAGCTCTTGCGGAACCAGCCAGACGGTGCTCGGCGATACGCCGAGCGGGGCCTCGAACGTTATCCGAACATGGCGGGGTGGTATCTGCAGTTGGCCGCGGTTGAGTCGGCCGCCGGCAATCGGAATGCCGCCATCGACGTGCTGCGGCGCGGCGTCTCCCAAGCGACTGGGCAGCACGAGGATCTCTTGGGCAATCTCGCCAACCTGTTGCTCGATGAAGGACGAGTCGCCGAAGTCCATGATCCACTAAAGATGTTGCGGCAACTGGGGACGTCTCAGCCGCTCGCCAGCTATCTTGAAGGCCGCGTCTCCTACGCCGAGGGGGCATGGCTCGAGGCGAGCCGCACTTTGGAACGGTGCCGCAGCGAGGTCCTCGACGCGCCAGACCTGCTCAAGCAGGTCGATTTCTGGCTCGGCGAATGCTACGGCCAGCTCGGCAGCGCCGACCAGCAACTCATCGCGTACCGGCGGGCCGTGGACGCCGATCCCTTGTGGACGCGCCCGCGCTTCCAAATTGTGACGTCGCTCGCGGCGATTGGTCGAACGTCGCAGGCGCTGCGGGAGCTCGAAGATCTGATGAAGCTCGACGACGCGCCGCTTGTGGGCTGGCTGGAAATGGCTCGCCTGACCGTCCTGCGGAACCTCAGTAGTGAACCGGGCGACGTCGATTGGACCGTCACGGAAACGCTGCTTCGCGAAGTTGAGAAGCGCCTGCCCGACTCGCCGCTGATTCCGATTCTGCGGGCGGAGATCCTCGTCAATCGGAAGGACGCGGACGAAGCCGAACGGCAACTGGAGGCCGCGCTGGCACTCCGGCCGGAGCAGACGGAGCTGTGGACGGCAGCCATCGAGTTGGCTCAACGGCGCCGTGATTGGCCTCGCACCCTGGCCTTGATCGAACGAGCCCAAACGCAATTGGGCGACGCCGTCGAGCTGCGATTGGCCCAGGCGAGTTACATCGTCCGGCAGGACGCTCAAGACAAAACCAGTCGGCTCCATGCGCTGACTCAACCACCCGAGAGCTATTCCGACGCTCAGATCGCCCAACTCTGGTCGGGACTTGCCGGCGCGGCTCTTCAGACAAAAGATTTTGCCCTGGCGCGAGATCTGTTACGGCGGCTCGCGGAACGGCAGCCCCACAACCTCCGCCTGTGGCTGCTTTGCTTCGATGTCGCGCTTGCTCAGCAGGATGCCGCCGATATCGAGTCGGTCCTCGCGAAAATCAGGGAAATTGAAGGCGCGGGGCCGCTGTGGCGCTATGGCTGCGCCGTCCAATTGTTTCTCACCGACGCGGACGACGCTGCAACTCGCCAACAGGCGCTGGCGCACTTAGCTGAAGCGCGCAAATTGCGGCCGGCGTGGTCGCGCGTGCCGATGCTCATCGCCCGCCTTCGTTTGAAGCAGAATGAAACGGATGCGGCCATCGGGAATCTCGTCGATGCCATCCAAATGGGCGAACGCGATGCGGCCGTCGTCCGAGAAACGGTGCAGTTGTTGTATCAGCGTCAACGGTACCGAGAAGCGGATGCATTGATCCGCCAGGTGGAAGAGCGACGCTCACCGTTCAGTTCGGAACTCGGCCGTTTGGCGTCGCAGGTGTCCATTCAGTTGCAGAATTTCGACCGCGCTCTCAGCGTGGCGCGGCGAAACGCCGCCGAATCGCAGCATGTTGCCGATCACATCTGGCTGGGGCAGGTGGCGAGCCTGGTCGGCGCCGACGCACGGAGTCTCCTGGGCGAAGGGGCGACCATCGACTCGCTCCACGCCGAAGCGGAACGCGCCTTCCGACGGGCCGTCGAGCTTTCCGCCGACGCCCCCGACGCGTGGGTCGCGCTGATTCAATTCCTGGCTCGCTCCGGCAATCTCACGGCCGCGCAGCAGATGATTCGCGAGGCGGAGCAGAAGATCGAGCCGTCCAAGGCGCCGCTGGCCCTCGCGCAATGTTACGAGGAAATCCGTCAGACGACGCAGGCCGAAAGGAGCTTTCGCGATGCCTTGGCAGCGGCGCCCGATGAGCCCGCCACGCAACGATTGGTCTCAGATTTCTTCTTGCGCACAGGGAAGCCGCAGGTTGCCGAGGAGACGCTTCTTCGCCTCAAAGCAAATGCCGCGGCGAGCATCGCCGACATTGCGTGGGCGCGCCGGCAATTGGCGCTTCTCGCCTTAGTGCGCGGGGGCCTGCCCAATTTGGATGCCGCCCGTGAGCTGGTCAGTCAGAATCTTGCCGACGCTCCCACATCGGCGTCCGATCTCCGCGCGCGCGCCCTCGTATTGGCCGCCTACGGCACTTCCGAGGGCCGTCAGGAGGCCCTCTCGATTTGGCGCCAGGTGCTTCGGGACGATCCCTTCATTTCTCCGGAGGATCGTTTGACGATCGCCAGCCTTTATGAGGCCGAAGGCAATTGGACGGAGGCGGGCGGACAACTCCGCAGTTTGCTGGCGGCCACGCAGCGCGGCCCGTCCTATGTAAGTTACCTGGCCACGTACGTGGCGGCGCTGCTGCGTCATGGCGAGTTGACGGAAGCGGGCGTTTGGCTCGCGAAGCTTGCCCAGCGCGATCAGCAAGGCTGGTTGACCGCGGCACTCCAAGCCGAAGTTGACGCACGGCAGCGACGGCACGAGCGGGCAATCCTCACGATCACGACTTGGCTGGCGACCAGCGGCAAGGATGGCGCCGGAAGCCAAATTGGCTCTCCAACGGCGCCGCCGACCCTCCAAGCGGCGGCCCACTTGGGCAACTTGCCCGACTGGTCGACGATCACGCGGCTCGCCAGAGCTATCTGGACGCCGCCGAGCGGCTCATGGAGGAGCTCGTCGCAGCACAGCCGGACGCCCGTCTGACATTTGCCGCGTTCCTGGCACGCCGGGCCAAGCACGGCGAAGCGCTTCAAATGGCATCGGCTCACTCCGGTCGGCCCGATCCTGCCAGCTTCGCGCGCGTCGTCGAATCGATGTACCAGTCCGGGCCCATCGCCGATGAGCATCGCCGACAAGCGGATGAATTGCTGACAAGGGCGCTGGACGATTTCCTCAGAACTCACCCAGCTTTGGCTGAACAAACGTCGGATCAATCGCAAAGTGAGAGTGCGGCGATCGTCCCGCTCCTCCTGGCCAAGGCGGCTCTGCACGCCGACGCGGACCAACTGGAGCAGCTTGAGGCAACCTATCGCAAAGTACTTGAGTATGATCCCGCCAACGTCGTCGCGCTCAACGACCTGGCGATGCTTCAGGCCACGCGACCGAAGCCGCGCCCCGAGGCGATCAACGAGGCACAGCGCCACGTCGAACAGGCCATCCTGATTGCGGGCGAGCTCCCCGCCCTGCTGGACACGCGCGCGGTGGTTGCCATCGCCGGGCGCCGGTTCCGCGCGGCGCTCGACGACCTGGAAGCCGCCTTATCCCAATCCCCGGCGGCAGAATTCTACTTCCACCAGGCCGTGGCGTTGGCCGAGCTGGGCGACGTGCGCGCCGCCAAAAGCGCGCTCGAGGAGGCCGAGCGGTTAGGGTTGGCCGCCGCCCGACTCAATCCGGGCGAGCGTCTAATGCACGAGCGCATCTCTCGTGCACTCTATTGAGGTTTGCGCGGTCAATGGGTTACCAACCCGACGCGTGAGCGAGGGTGTGCCTCGCTTACGCGTCGGGTTAGTAGTATTCGCCTCGCAGTTCTCAGTAGTCGGCTTCGCGCCGTTTCCGTTGGCTGCCTGGCGCCTCAATCGGCAGCTCCCGCGGCACGGTCCGCGATGTCGTCCCGACACGATTGTGGACGAGCTCCCTCACATTTCTCGAAATGAATCCGGAAATTGCTGGAAAATTCTACCAAGTTAACCTAGATTGTTGTTTGCGGTCGTTGTCCATCAAATAGTTTTTCAAGCGTTAGAGTGTCGCAGGTTTGGGAATGAATCGATTCGTCGCCAGTCTTGGAACCTTGCTGCTGGCCGCTGTCGCGTCGCCTGCCGCTGCCAGCACCATCGCATTTCAAAGTTCGCTTGCGCCGCCGGGAAGTCAACGCGTGCTGAACGCCGATGTTCGCGCTGAGTTCCACTCTGGCCCAGGAGGAGTTGCCACTCTCACATTGAGCTATCTCTCCGCAATCGTCGATACGAAGCTCAACGGAAATTCCAAGGGATTCGCCGCGGCCGCGGTACTATCCGGCATTAGGTGGCAAACCCAATCGGGGGCAAGCGTGACCGCGCTCGCCGCGGCCGATGACTCGTACGTCCGGGATAAAACGGGCACATTACACCCTCAAGTCATCGCTACGGCCAGTGATCGCTGGGGATTTACTTCCGATCATCAAAGCGGATTTGGCGCGAGCGCTTCGGCCGGCGCCCTTCTTCGCCCACGCGATATGATGAGCCCATCGGCGGACGGCTAGGAGGCGTCGATTACGGCCTCGTGCCCAATTCGATTGCTGCGTTTGCCGCGGGGCTGAAATGGCCGGTCATCGCAAATAGCGTGGTGTTTACCTTGAGCGTTGACGGACATTTCAATCCCCGGCGGGATATTAAAAAGGTCCAGTTTCTCTTTGGTCCTAAACTGGTCGCCGTTCCGGCAGCCGCTGCCGTCGTCCCCGCGCCCTCGACGTCTCTTGCTCTTGTTAGCCTCGTGACGGCCATGTTCTTGGGCAAATTGACTTGGCGCCGCCGCGCCCCTTGCCGCGACTGAGCGAGATTCGCCCGTCGTTCCCAGACGTCGCCCTACCCTCGTATCAAGCCTTCGCCGGAGGCTTCCGAACTTCCGACTTTGCGCTTGATTTTAGGCCGCGCGCCGGATTAGGGTACATGTGTAAGGGCTATCCACTTGACTCCACCGCCCCCAATCGGTTGTGGTTACGATGTTT
>CAYTGL010000084.1:0-6949 GCA_964437335.1 uncultured Chromatiales bacterium | reverse complement strand
ACATCTTCTTCGCCGCGGTGTTCGAAGGCTGCTGGTTCTACAACGGCTTCAGCCCCATCTTCGCCCTGCAGCGCCGCGGCCTGATGAAGGGCACGGCGGAGCAGTTGCAGTACATCATGCGCGACGAAGTGATGCACTGCGGCTTCGGCATCCGCACCGTCAAGCAGATCATGATCGAGAACGACCTGACCCCGGATCCGCGGCTGATCCAGGAGATGTGGGAAGAAGCGGAAGCCTGCGAAGCCGGCTACGCGAGCTACATCCTGCGCGAACCGATCCTCGGCTATACCGCCGACGATCACATCGCCCAGTTCCGCTACATCGCCAACCGGCGTGCCCGCCAGCTTGGCATGGCGGACCCGTTCCCGGGAGCGGAGTGCGCGCTGGCGTGGTTGGACGAGCAGTCGAATATCAGGAAGGAAAAGAATTTCTTCGAGACGCGGGTGACGGAGTATCAGACGGGGAGTGCGTTGAGGTGGGAGTGAAGCAGGGAAGGCATTACTTTCCGCGTTTCTGATCAGTCCGAAACTCCAAAGAGAGTCGCCAACTGCCTTGCTTGGGAAGGGGGACCGGTGCCCAACGCCCTGCTGAACCTCTCGGAACACCCGTGTCTTGTGCGGTTCTTGGCTGCATCTGTTATTCGCCAAGTCTAAGCTTTCCGGGGCAGAGCAGGTTGGATCGCTTTGACCCGAAGCCCAGCTATTGTCCCCGGCGTGGCCAGCGCGGCGGCATCCCGTCGCGGATTTGAACATCAAGCCGGCGGACAAACCTTCCGGGATCAAATCCGATCGCCCTGGCGATCTCGATCAGGTCTATGACCGAGACCTTGCGTTCCCCCGACTCATACTTTGATACATAACTTTGCGGCTGCCTAAGCCGTTGAGCCACATCGACTTGTGTCAGTCCGCGTCCTTTACGCTCCTCTATAAGCATACGGCATAGATGTTGATAATGGCTGCTGTGAATAGAACGGGTCATGCCCGCTATTTTTTATCCCATTGTGGAATATCCGATATCGGGATATATTTATAAAAAATACTTACAACTTTCGGTAGTTCCATTCCCCTTCAGGGCCCTTGGGGGGCTTGAAGGATTGGGGGAAACATAAAAGCGGTGAATCCGGCGTCAGTTGGCCGGGTACTGAGGGAGGGCAACATCAGTCACTGTTATGGCTCGCAGTGTGTGATCCCTCCTCAAGGCCTGATTGAACAATGACTAATCCGTACCAATTCATCGCCAGGATACACACGACGAACCAGATATTACCTGATGGAAGAGATACGATTAGCTGTTACCGAACAAGATCGCTTTGATGCGTATCGCCTGCGCTACGCTCTTTATATCGCTGAGCAAGGCAAGCCTTACCCCGAAGCGGATCACCGGCAGCAAACACTTATGGACGAACTTGACAACGATGGCGATATCATCGTTGTCGAAAGCGATGGCGTCATCTGTGGTACGGTGCGAGCCAACTGGTTCGATTCACCAACCGCCTTTGCTCGTTATCACCACGTTTTTGAACTTTCCCGTTTCTCCGATATTTCCCCGGCTGAAATAGCCGTCTGCTCCCGACTTGCCGCTTCTCCCGAACACGACCATGCATGGGCGCGGGAAAAATTGTTCGAGGCAATCTATGAACGTGGTCTGGTGCGTAATACCCAGCTTTGTTTTGTAACCTGCGCGCCTCTCCTGCGGCGCATGTTTCGAAAATATGGCTTTCGAGAATACCTCGCGCCCATTGAGGACAAGATCGTCGGTAAGTTACACCGTATGCTGCTTGTTCTGCACGACCTCGACCATCTCGCCCAGTGTGGCTCGCCGTTTTACCGCATCGCCATGGAGCGCGAACTTGCGGCGGTGTCGCACGGCTGGCTATCGGACATGTTCAACAACTATAAGACCAACTATGCACCCACCTAAGACACTCGGCTCAATTGAAGCTTTTGACAAGACTGTCGCGGCTCAGATTGCTGCCTTTGAATCAGCTCGTCTGATGAAACGGGTAGCCGCAGGCACGGTAACGATGTCGCACTATCACGCGATACTCACTACCCTCTTTCACCAGACTTATTCCAGTCCGTATACCTTCGCCAAGGCGGCGGCGAACTGCTCCTGGCGGCACGAGAAGATCAAGGAATACCTGTTGCAGCACGCCGAAGAGGAGCGTACCCATTGGCGCTGGGTGCTAAATGATCTCTCCAATACTGGATATGAAGGAGACGATCCGAGAACGACGTTTCCCCATCCGACCTGCGAAGCTTACATAAGCTTTAATGAGAGGATAGCCGAACATATGCCGATTGCACGGTTGGCCATAGCTGCAGTTCTAGAAGGCATTGGCGCACGTTTCGGAGATGCCTATGGCAGAAGGATGGTGGAAGCCCTGGAGATAACCGCGGGGCAAGCATCATTCTTTCTGGGTCATGGGGAAACGGACATCGCTCATAGCAAGGAATTGATAGAAACCATTCATGCCAGCGAAATCACACCTGAAGAATGGCGCTGGATGACACACGGGGCTCGTATCGCGGGCATCTTCTATCGGGCCATGTACGATCAGGAGGTTTTTTCCTGAGCTTTGGGAAGCTGGCTGGCACAGATTCAAGAAGGTAACCTATGGCGCCTGATACTTGGTGGCGGTCGCTTAAGTCACATGAGCCAGTCGTTAGGGATCAGATTTACGCATTGCATGAGGTCCGTCCTTGGTGGAATCTGGTTTGTTTTCTCTACCCAGCCTTATGGTGCATTGCCATATGGTTTGATGTGACGTTCTCTTCGTGGTGGAGCAAAGCCATGAGTGTGATAGTCATAGGAATCAGCATTCAGGCCATGGCGATACTTATGCATGAAGCATTACACGGCAATCTATTTCGGAATATTAGGGCAGATCGATTTGCTGCGTTTCTGTTTGGCATCCCGGCCTTCTTTTCCGGTGCCGCATATCGAGTAGCCCATCTCAATCACCATCGTCATACACGGACCGAAAAAGATCAGGATGAGATATCCTACTTATGCAGAACTCCCGGGCAATATCGCTTGCTCTTTTATGCTTGGTTTCTAATCGGTACGTATCTGTACTTCCTCATTGTTCCGTGGAAGGCGCTCTCCATCGCAAAGACACATGACCGTAATCGTATACTCTTGGAATATATCGCCATGTTGGCTATCTATTCGGTTGTCTTTGTCTGGTTGCTCACAATTGATCAATTGCAGGGATTACTGTGGTATTGGCTCATCCCTGCGCAGCTGGCCATATTTCTCTCTAATATACGTGGACTCTCGGAACACCTTGGTACTGGCATGGGTGGCGCGGTAACACGCACGCGCACCATTAAAAGCAACGAGTTGGTATCATTTCTCATGCTCAATTTGAACTACCATCTTGAGCATCACCTCTTCCCCGGAATTCCTTGGTATAGTGGAGGATTCTTATATTAACTACGCCTTCCGGGCAGTGCTCAATGGTCCCATTGAGCAGATACATAGACAAAAGGTCGCCTAGCTCATGCACATTATTCTTGTCTGTATGGCACTAGCGTCGTTCCTATTGTACGGGATCGCCATTAAATGGCTGTTTTCTGCTGATTACGGCGTAGATAGACGCATGCAGGCGCTCAAGATATGCGGAACCCTATTCGCCATAGTGCATCTCGTATCGATATGGCGTTATGAGGCAACGTACCACTATTTATCCATACTGGCGCTCGGGGTTTATCTGCTCGGGCTCGGTGTGTTTTTCTCCGCATGGAAATCGCTGGCAGGTTACCGATTGACTCTTGCTTTTTCCCCGGATACGCCGGAGCGGATACTGAATCAGGGAATCTATGTTCGAATCCGCCATCCTTTCTACCTTGCATATAGTCTTACGTGGATTGGTGGCGTGTTGGCTGCTCCGTCAGTGTGGACGTTACTGACAACGAGCATAATGATTTTCTTCTATTGGTGGGCGGCTAGATTGGAGGAGCATAAATTTCTTGCTTCAAGTCTGGGGAGGTCTTACCAGAACTATATGAGGTACGCGGGGATGTTCTTTCCAATATTTTTCAGGAGTGTCGGTTCAAATAGAGATAAATGATCCAGTGGTTAGGAAATCGGATATTGAAATCCCAATGATCGAGCGACGAGTGTATTCGCGGTATTTAAGAGCGGGATTATTTAGTTATCCCTAAATAGGGAAGGGAGCATGGGCCATGCCAGAGATTTCTAATGATCGAATTCAATCGAAAATATTCGAGATTGAAGAAGAGTACAAGAATAGGATAGCGGAAGTAACATCCGATGCAGCCGAACGTGTTCAGAGGCTTCAGGGTGAGGAGCCAGATCCAAATAAATTTGAGGCGACGCTGAAGGTGACGTTTGATGTCAAATGGCGCATTACGACAATAAAATTCGATATTCCCCGATTCTCGATGGAGAGGGAGAATATAAAGTTTGATATCCCCGAGGTGAGAATGAAGGCCGAGGAGATTAAGTTTGATGTTCCGTCGACCCGAATGGTAAGGAAGTGCGTTTTCAAGAAGCCCGTTTTTCGTGGTTTGAAATGGTACAGCGAATGCGTCTACATGGATGTCCCTGAAGTCTATAAGAAACGGGTAACCATAAAGCTTGATATCCCCCAGTTTAATCGAAAGCGTTTTGAGGTTAAGTTCGATAAGCCAGTAGTTTCAAGAAAGAGGATCGAGATTAAATTACATCTACCGCAATTTTACGTAAAGGATATTTCGGCTGAACTTAAGGAATACGAAAGAAAGGCGGAAGAGATCAGTGGAGATGTCAATTTCAAGATGGCTGAAATCCAATCCGAATTTAGGGTGGCGATAGAATCTGCAATTGGAATGGAGATAGAAGAAATTTTCGATGAGACAAGGGCTTCTCTAATTGGCTCTAGAGATGCGATCAGTAAAGATTTCGATGTAGCTGTATCTCCGACAAAAACCACTATAAGAACACTGAAAGAGAATAATGCCCAGGATGAAGTTGCTCGTCTTGAGGGTGAATTGTCAAGGGTCGTCTCTGAATATGAGCTTGTTTTAAATGAAATTGATTCCGCACTTAGAGAAATTAGCGATCAAGAAGATGGTGTGCTGAGAGACCTGCGCGTGCTTTCGTAAGCTTCCTTTAGTCATCTATCAATATATCCTAGAGCGGCGACTTGAGATTACTCTTGGCTATGGATAGCGGAACGAGTAAGGCGCTAGAAGATATGAGGGCAGCGGTTAGGCTGCATCCTCTGCCAATACTATCCGCCATTCTAGTTATTGCAGGATTGGGCGAGGTAGCTTCAACATATATCCATTATAAATTTCTTGGCTTTGACCTGATCTGGTCAATGAATCCATGGGATATATTTGGATGGTTCTTTCGCCTTGTGTTATTCGTTGGGGCAGCATTGTCGATTTATTTCTTGCTATATGTGCGTAATGAGCAGGAAATTTGGAGTATTTCGAGCGATATTTCTAAATATGAGGAAGATATTGTCAGGCTAAATGCTCAGCTTGAGCAATTTGTTATGGAGGGCGTTCACGAGCAAGAGAAACGGAGCGTTCGTGAGGCTATTGAATCCCAGATAGAGTCTGCGAACAAGAGATTGAAGTATCTGAAGAATAAGAATGAGAAAAGAGAAAAGGCAAGGGTCAAGATTGAAGCAGATTCTAGCAGTATCAGCATCTTTTCTGAAACTGTGCGCCAAACCAGATTCTTGGTATTCATTACGTTCTTCGTATGGTTTGCTGTCGTTACTTTTATAAGACTTTACCCTATTGGGGTAGATGGATACTGTGATGATCAGGATCATGAGCCTTCGTCTTGGGCAGGCAAGGCCATGATCCAAATCCCATATTTCATTCGCCCTCAATGCAAAACGATCCTGATTGATTTGTCTGCACCTGGAGAGATTGATCATAGTCCTCAATCAAGGGGTGGTATTTATCAGGTTGGTCGATTTTCCGGGTATCTCTTCTTTATCGAGGCAGCTACTGGCGGTTCTCTGGTATTTCCCGAAAGTCGGATTGTGGCGACAAGTACCAATAGGTTTCCGATCATTGAACCGGTCGCATCGGAGATGTTGGGGGCTATACATAAGAAGATTGAAGATATTCTTCAGTTCGATGCGGTGGTAATGGAAAAATTGATTGGGCTTGAACATAATCTGGTAATCACGCCGGCCATTGAGTCTGGAAGAATAGTAAAAGATATGGCAGTTGCCTTTGGCATCCGTCCGGAGATTTTTGAGTGCACAAGGCAACAAGAGCCGTTGGCCGCCATCTATTTCCCGGAGGGGAGCACTGTATTCGATGAAGAGCAGAATAACGGAGAGATGAGGAAGATTCTGGATGAGTTTGGAAAGGACGCAGGCAGATTTTCTAAGGTGGTAGTAGTTGGGTTCGCAAGTCCGACAGGCTCCCCGCTTAGGAACTATCAACTAAGCCAGGACCGAGCGCAGCGTGTAGTGAAATGGATAAGGCAAAGCTTTCAGGATTCGCCAGCTGCTGTAGAGTTTTTTCCAGAGGTGGTTCCAGTTGGCCGCGGGGAGATGTGGCGATATGGTAGTTTGGAGAAAAAGAGCTATGCTGATCAGAGAGTAGCGCAGGTGTATCTCTGTATATCTGAGGATATTGAAGTGAAGAGTCATATTGCAGAAAGGTAATCAAGGCTGCGGGAGGTATCGTTTAGCCCTTAATGTATAATCAGTATTTCCCACAGAGTTTGCGATAATTCTGCATAAATACTGATAAAACTAGATCATTAGTTCAACCTCGTTATCACTGAACCAGTGACGTTCGATGACAGTATCCTTCACGGCTTCGGGGTTGCTTGAATAGTAGACTATCGCCAAGCTTTCTTTTGCGCGACTACACGTGACATAGAAAAGCCTTCGGGTACGCTCTATTGAGGTGGGTTCTACCCCATCTCCACGGACGGTTGAGTTAAGAGTAATTCCTTTTGTTGC
>CAYTGL010000083.1:2093-7002 GCA_964437335.1 uncultured Chromatiales bacterium | reverse complement strand
GTGACGCCGAACGGTTCGCGCTGGAAACCACCGGCGGACTGCTGGCCGGCTCCGACCTTCTGCATTCCAACGTGCGGAAGCCGACCCCGACGCCGTTCACGCAGCCGAAGCGGCGGCGCGTTGAGCCGGAAGGAGTGGAGGACAAGACAACGCCGGCGTGAGCGCATCGTCCGCCGCGGATTGTCGTCTGTCGGCACGGGGAGTGGGCTCCCTCTCCCGCTTGCGGGGGAGGGTTGGGGTGGGGGCATCGAAATGCCAGGAGCCCCCTCCCGCCGCGCTTCGCGCGTCGACCTCCCCCGCAAGCGGGGGAGGTGAGCCGGGTACGCCGCGCCCCTTCGCTCAATCCATTGCAGGCTGCGTTCGCGTACCCCGCTACTTGTTTCCCATCTTGATGCCCAGCTCGCGCACCGCGCGGCCATAGATGTCCTTCTGCTTTTGCAGGAAGGCGCGTACGTCCCTGGCGTCGCTCTGTTCCACGCCTTGCCGTGCCAGCGCCTCGCGGGTCTTGGGATCGTCCAGCGCCGCGGCGGTTTCCTTGCGCAGCACCGCGAGGATGTCGGCCGGCGTGCCCTTCGGTGCCAGCAGCACGGTCCAGCTCACCAGATCGAACTCAGGCACGCCGCCTTCCTTGAAGGTCGGCACGTTGGGCAGCGCGCTGGAGCGCCTGTCGCCGGTCACCGCGATCGCCTTCACGCCGCCGGAGTCGATGGCGGACTTTCCGGCCGCGACGCCGCCGTAGAACATGTTGATATGGCCGCCGACCACGTCGTTGATGCCCTGCGCGCCGCCGCGATAGGGCACGTGCTGCACGTTGAGGCCGCGCAGCTTGTTCATCCAGGCACCCATCACATGCGGCGGGCTGCCATGCCCGCCGCCGAACGTGAACTTGCCGGGATTGGCTCTCACCTCGTCGATGAACTCCTTGAGCGTGTTGGCCTTGATGTTCTTCGAGACCATCAGCACCACCGGGACGAGGCCGGTGACCGCGATCGGCTCGAAGTCGTCGACGATCGAGTAGTTGTGCGTCGAGGAGATCTGCG
The DNA here is from genome assembly GCA_964437335.1 of uncultured Chromatiales bacterium. GTDB lineage: Bacteria > Pseudomonadota > Gammaproteobacteria > SZUA-140 > SZUA-140 > JAITWN01. The sequence goes on along the minus strand of CAYTGL010000083.1, from coordinate 5,962 downwards.
GCACCACCACCGCTTCGGCGGTGTAGCTGTTGAGCAGCGTGTAGCCGTCCGGCGCGGCGCGCATCGCCGCGATCAGGCCGGTGGTGCCGCTGGCGCCGGGCTTGTTGATGATGACGACGTTCTGGCCGAGCCGCTCCTGCAGCTTCTGCGCAACGACACGGCCGACGATGTCGGTCGAGCCGCCGGGGCCGTACGGGATGACCAGTTCGACGTTGCGGGTGGGGTACTTGGACTGGGCGAGTGCCGACGTGACGGCGAATGCGGCAATCGTCGCGCCCAGAGCCAGGGCTCTTGCAGACATCGTCTCCTCCCTTGTTCCGCCTCATCCTGAGGAGCGGCCGGAGGCCGCGTCTCGAAGGATGGGGCGGCCACATGGTTCGAGACGCACGCTTCGCGTGCTCCTCACCATGAGGCCGGTTAGGTCCGCCGCGTCTTCAAGGACGCGTTTCGGACAACTAAAGCATGATCCCGAAAGGTGAGAACCGGCTTTCGGAAACGATCATGCTCAAACAAGAGCTAAAGCGGGATGACGATTCAAGGACAGGTCATCCCGCTTTAGGCTAGAGCTTGGTCACGCGCACGTGCAGCATCGCCGCACGGCCGCCGCGGACCTCCTTCACCGCACGCGCCAGCGCGGCCGGCACGTCGTCGGGGTTCACCACCTTCTCGCCGTAGGCGCCGAACGCTTCGGCGACCTTGGAGAAATCGGCGCTGGGCAGGAGCCCCGACTGGAACTTGTCCTCGGCCTTGGCCTCGCCCTCGGGGAACACGCGCAGCGTGGATTCCTTCACGGCGGACCAGCCGGTGTTGTCGAGCAGCAGCACCAGGATCGGCAGCTTGTATTGCTGCGCCACCGAGAACACGGAGGACGGTCCGCCGAAGTAGAAGCCGCCGTCGCCCACCACCTGGATCATCATGTGGTCCGGCGATGCGAGCTTGGCGCCGAGCGCCATGCCGCCCGACCAGCCGAGCCCGCCGCCGCCGGCGCGCACGCAGGTGTTCGGCAGCGGACGCTCGAGCTGCATCAGCACGGCGCCGGCGTTCCGCACGCCTTCGTTCATCACCCTGTCCTCAGGCTTGATCAGCTTGTTCAGCTCGGAGAACAGGTAGTGCGGGTTGATCTCGTCCGGCTTGCCCTTGTTCGACGCCAGCTTCCTGGCGGTTTCGCGCCATGCGGCGCGCTCGGTGCCGTACGCCTGGATGCGCTTGGCTGCCGCATCGGTGAACTTCGGGTTCACCTTTTTCTTCAGCTCCGTCAGCAGTTGCTCGAGGATGCGGCCGGAGTCTCCCTGCATGCGGACGTTGCCCGGGAAGGTCCACATCGGCGACGCCACCTTCAGGGTGTCGATGTCGATGTGCGCCCAGAACGAGTTCGGATGGTGCGACACGTCGGCCGGGAACCACGGCACGTCGACGTCGACCAGGATGCCGACGTCGGCATTCGGCAGGTGCTTGTTCGGCGAGTAGCCGAGGAAGCACGGGAACTCATGGGAGATGTTGAAGGTCTGGTTGCCCTCGAACACCGCGATGCCGGCGAACTGCGCGATTTCCTCGATCAGCCTGGCGGTCCTGGCGTTGCGTCCGGCATAGCCGCAGATCAGGATCGGCCGTTCCGCGGCAATGATCTTGTCGGCGAGCAGCGAGATCGTCGCGGGATCGGCGCCGCCCGATTGAGGCTGCGCGAATTCGTTGGCCGAGTAGCTGCGGATCTGATCCTCGGCCCACTGCTGGGTCAGCGTCTCGCGCTGCGCCATGAAGTAGACCGGGCCCTGCGGCGCGGTCTCCATGATGGTGTGGGCGCGGCGCAGCGCCTCCTTCACCACCACGCCGGAGGGCAGGGTCCATTCCCACTTCATGTAGGGGCGGACCAGCGAGCCCTGGTCGATCGGCTCCTGAATGAAGTGCACGTAGGTGTCGCGCGAACCCACCAGCTCGTTGCCGGAGGTGTACGGCGCCTTGCCCGACATCAGCAGCACCGGAAGCCGCGAGCGGAACAGGTTGTGCATGCCGTTCGCCGTGTTGGCGGTGCCGACGTCGACGTGCACCAGCACGGCCTGGCCGCGGCCGGTCACCGCCGCGTAGCCCATGGCCATGTGCGCCGCGGTGTTCTCGTGCGGGCACAGCATGACGTTGGGAACCTTCTCGCCGCGCTTCTGGCGATCCGCCATCGCTTCGATCACCGGCGCATGGTCGGTGCCGAAATTGCAGAACAGGTGCTCGATGCCAAGCTCGTTCAGCCCTTCGATGAAGTAGTAGGCCGTCGAGTGTTCGGGCGCGTTGCTGATCTTGCGAGCGGGCTCGGGCATGGGACGGGCACTTCCTCTGGCTGGCGTTTCCCGGGGCTTTTTCGTGGGGACACTGTGCCCGTTTCGGGAGCCGGGGTTCAAGCCTGTCGATCGTCGCCCCCGCGAAGGCGGGGGCCCATACGCCCGGTGGTGGTTATGGGTCCCCGCCTTCGCGGGGACGACACCGAGTTTGGCGCGAGATCAAGCCGCCGCGGCCGGAACCCGCTTCACCTGATGGGCCTGCAGGATCGGCAGCACGTCGCGGCCGAAGCGGCGGATCTGCTCCAGGAACACCTCGTGCGACATTGCGCCCACGTTCATGTTGAGCAACAGCGTGTTGGCGCCCATCCGCTCCGCGCCTTCGATGAGCTGGCCGGCGACCTCCTTCGGTGAGCCCCAGGCCAGTTCGCCACTGTCGATCTTCTTCTCGATGTCGGCCAGCGTCGTCTTCATCATGCCCTCGCGGTCGACGCCCGCGCCGGCGCGGTTCTCCGGCTTGATGTAGTCGTAGGACGCCGACGAGAGATAGCCGGTGCCCTTCGGCGATGACGCCTTCTCCAGCGAGCCATGATGCCACAGCGTGTGCACGAAATAGAGATAGAACGGGCTGTACTCGCGGATGGCCGCGGCGCGGTCGGCCGCAACGTACGCGTCCGCAAAGAAGCAGATGTGCTCGGGCGTCAGCGTGCGGCCGTTCATCGTCATCTGCTTTGCGAAATAGCCGACGATGTCCTGCGTCAGGCCGCGATGATGATCCGGGATCACGGCACTGAAGTTGTGCTTCGCCGCCCACTCGATGGTTTCCTTGGAGCCAGTGAACGGCACCCAGACCGGCGGGTGCGGCTGCTGGAACGGCCGCGGCCAGATCGCGATGTCCTTGTACGACCAGAACTTGCCCTCGTAGGAGAACTTCGGCTCCATCCACGCCTTGAGGATGATGTCGACCGCCTCCTCGAAGCGGGCGCGCGAATCCGCCATCGGCACGCCGTACACATTGTATTCGCGCGGCACGCCGCGGGCGAAGCCGGACAGGATGCGGCCGCGTGACAGGCAGTCCGCCATCGCCAGCTCCTCGGCGATGCGGAGCGGGTTGTGCAGCGGCACCAGGTTGCCGAGCAGCAGGAACTTCAGCCGCTCGGTGCGCTGCGCGCCGACCGCCGCCATCATGTTCGGCGAGTTCATCATGCCGTGCGGCGTGGTGTGGTGCTCGTTGAGGCCGACGCCGTCGAATCCGAGGCGGTCCATCTCCTGCCAGACCTGGAGATGCTCCTCGTACGTGCGTGCGGCGACATCCGGATCGAAATGATCCTTCGGCAGCGGATAGGGCAGGTACCTGGTCTCTTTGTACTGGTCGAAGTGCTTGCCGTAGGCGAGCAGGTCGAAGACGAAGACTTTCATGGAGCGGTCCAGATGAGTTCAGCGTGCACCGTTCTTTCGTTGTCATGGCCGGGCTTGTCCCGGCCATCCACGCCTTGGCGGCGAAGTAAGGCGTGGATGCCCGGCACAAGGCCGGGCATGACGTGGATGGGTCAGCCCCGCGGCTTCCTGATCTCCGCAGCCGAGTTGATCGTGGCATGCAGGTTC
>CAYTGL010000083.1:0-2083 GCA_964437335.1 uncultured Chromatiales bacterium | reverse complement strand
GATCAGGAAGCCGCGGGGCTGATGGAGCGACATAGCGGGACTCTCGGGTCCCGGCTCGCGCTCGCTGACGCTCGCTTGGCCGGGACACGAGAGTCCCGCTATGTCGCTCCATCAGCCCCGCGGCTTCCTGATCTCCGCCGCCGAGTTGATCGTGGCATGCAGGTTCCTCGCATACTCGATCGCGCCCGACACCGGCATGTCGGGGCCGGTACGGACGAACTCCTTGGCCGCGGTCAGAGCGATGCGCGGTGCCTTCAGCATGGCCGCGATCAGCTTCTCGACATGCGCGTCGAGCTGCGCCGCCGGCACCACGTCCGAGACGATGCCGTACGACAGCGCCCGCTCCGGCGACACGGTGAAGGTCGAATACACCAGATAGGCCATCGCCTTGCGCGGCACGCGGTCGACGAACGACGACAGCACCATGGTCGGCATGATCTGGTGCAGCATCTCCGGCACCGAGAACGTCGCCGCGTCGCCGGCGATGGTGATGTCGCAGGCCGCGGCGATCGCGCAGCCGAAGCCGTGCGCGCCGCCCTGCACCACGCAGACGATCGGGATCGGGCAGCTACGCATCGCGCCGTAGGCGTCGAACACCACGTCGGAGAAGTTGCGCCGCTCGTAGGCGGTCGGCTCGACGGGCGGACGCCCGCCCATGCCGGCGCGGCCGACGCAGAAATCCTTGCCGGCGCCGCGCAGCACGATGATGTCGGAGGTCTTCGGCGCCTCGGCGATGATCCGGGTCAGCTCCCGGACCATGTCGTCGGTGACGGCGTTGCCGCGGTCGGGCTGGTTGATGGTGACGTGCAGGACCGGGCCGTCCTGTCTGGTCAGGATATCAGGCATCGCTAGGCCTTTCGTGGAAAACGCGGGGCGCGCGCGGTCTTATATCGCGCCGGTCGGACCGGAGGCTAGTGGACCGCTGCATGGCGGCGCTGCTGGCGCGCGTTCCGGCCGCAGCCTATGCTGCACGCACATGAAACCCGCCCCGTTTCACTACCACGCGCCGGCCTCGGTGGAGGAAGCCGTTGCGCTGCTTGCCGGGCTTGCGCGCGAGGATGGCCGCATCCTGGCCGGCGGGCAGAGCCTGGTGCCCACCATGGCGTTCCGGCTGGCGCGGCCCGGCCACCTGATCGACATCAACGGCGTGGCGGGGCTCGACCGGCTGGAGGCCCAGGAGGGCCGGCTGTTCATCGGCGCCACGGTGCGCCACGCGGCCTTCGAGAAGCCGGCGGTGGAGGGCCCGCTCGGCGTGCTGCTCGCCGAGGTGGCGCGCCATATCGCCCACCATCCGATCCGCACCCGCGGCACGTTCTGCGGCTCGCTCGCCCATGCCGACCCGGCGTCGGAATGGTGCGCGGTCGCCGCCTGCCTCGATGCCGAGATGATGGCGATCTCCGAGCGCGGCGTGCGGTTCATCTCGGCGGCCGACTATTTCCGCGGCATCATGACCACCGCGCTGGAGGACGACGAACTGCTCGCCGAGGTGCGCCTGCCGGTGCTCAAGTCGGGCGTCCGCACCGGCTTCGCCGAGTTCAGCCGCCGCGCCGGCGATTTCGCCATCGCCATGGCGGTGGTGCTGTACCGTGTGCAGGAAGACGGCGCGATCATGGATTCGCGCATCGCGATCGGCGGCGCGGAGGCGGCGCCGCGCCGCATCTTCGAGGCGGAGTACGCGCTGAGGGGCCGCCAGCCGTCCGGCGACGCCTTCACGCTCGCGGCCGAGCTTGCGGCCCGGTACATCGAGCCGCTGGACGACGAGAACATCGGCGCACCCTACCGCCGCGAGCTGGTGATGGCGCTGACGCGCCGCGCGCTGGAGCAGGCGCGCGACCGCGCGGTCGTGAACGACGACGCGGCAGGGGCCGGCGAATGAACGAAACCGCGGCCACGAAATGGATCGGCATGCCGGTCGAGCGGCTGGAGGACCCGCCGCTGGTGACCGGCAGGGGCCGCTTTGCCGGCGACATCAACTTCCCGCGCCAGCTCCACATGCGGATGGTTCGCTCGCACATCGCGCACGGCCGCCTCGTCTCGGTCGACACCGAAGCCGCCCGTGCGCTGCCCGGCGTCGTCGCGGTGT
>CAYTGL010000082.1:0-7006 GCA_964437335.1 uncultured Chromatiales bacterium | reverse complement strand
TATGTCCATATCATTTCAACAGCGAACGAGTTAGACAAAGTTCAAGTGCCATTCGCCTGCCCTCCCTTAACCTTCTTGCCAAGAAAACAGTGCCGGAGATTTCCCCGGGAAACGGAGCCGCATTCACGGCGGCGAGCCATGCGGTCCTGACCTCTCTGTGGCGGGGAGGATGCGGCGGCACGAAGCCGCTTGCGAGAGAGATTAGGCTCCGTCGCCGCTGGCCGCGATCACGGCGTCCGACCGGAACATGGTGCGTGGATAGCGGCGAAAGTGGTTGCCGTTAAACGTCAGCAGGCGCATTACGCCGTGTCGCTGCCTGGCGGCGACGATCCGGGCGTCGTGCGACGCCATGCCCTGGACGCCGTGTTGAAGGACCAGCCGCTGCCAATGATCGACGACGGTGCGTTCGTCGCGAAGCAGCGGAAACAACTGGCTGAAGTCCAAAAGAGAGGACGCCAATTGCTGTGACTTCACCCACAAACCCTGTTTTCTTACCCAGACCAATCCACGGGCAACGCGCTACGCGGCTTACGAGGACCGATCTAGGCGAGCTTCAGCCCAGGGAGGTCGTCGAAATCCCGGCGATTGTGCGTGATCAGCGGCACGCCCAGTCGGATCGCAGTGGCGGCGATCCAAGCGTCGGCCGCGTTGATGACGCGACCTTGGCGGCGGGCGTCCATCGTCACCTCGGCCCACAATTGACAGAGGCTTCGCGTCACGGGGTAGACGCGGAACTGCCGGTCGACGTAGGTGCGCAGCTGCTGACGTCGGTTCTGGCCCCAATTGCGGCTGACGCCCCAGTACGCCAGTTCGGCGATCGTCATGAAGGAAACGAATGCCTGATTGCCCGCCAGCAGCGGCTTGAACGGAGCAAACTCGGGGGCGTTGCGAAACCCGTAGGAGACGACGTCCGTGTCGACGACATAGATCATGGCAGCGGACGGAGCGCGCCCTGGCCGCGAAGCCGGCGAAGATCCTCAACCCAGTCGCCGATCGGTTCGTCCGGCGGCCACGACTCGGCCGCGCCGGCGGCCGGATCGTCGATGACCGGAGGACGGAGGGCGGCGATCGCCTCCTCGGCGGAAAGGTCGTCCAGCAGGGCGGGCAGCGCGTCGCCGTTGGCCCGGCGATGCGGGGACTCGGTGCAAGGAGGAGCAGTTATGTCGCCTGGCGCACTGGCTAAGGCGCCCAAATAGGCAGCCACGTCGGGGAAGCCGGCTGTGGCCGCTTGGTTGGCGAGCCGACGGTAGTCGTCGTTGGGAATGTCGATCTGCATGCCGACAATTCTGCAGCAATCAGCGACCGAAGTCAACGGATTTAAGGAAGTCGACGGCGGCGCCGCAGGTCATGACGCCTCGCGATCGCTGTGGATTAACCTTCCGAGGCGGTCTCTCCGCTCCTCCTGAATGCAGCTTTCTCGCCTACTCCGTGATGGTCGCAGGCGCGCCAGAGAGTGTTATTAAATTGTTAAGTCAAGTGTTACGGTGGGGACAGCGCCTGGTAAGTCCTTGGAACGCCGCGCGAATCGGAAACGGCCTGTGGGTGAAATGTCGAATGAGCGTGGGCAGAATGTCGCTCGAACGTGGGTGAAATGTCGAAACGCGACGCCGCGTGGGCGAAATATCGAAATGGGACATTCTGTGGGTGAAACGTCGAATTGAGTTGACAACGTGGGTGAAATGGCGAAAAGTCGCCCGACGTGTGTGAAATATCGAATTCGGCCATGAAATGACGCAAGTCGCCAAGGATCGCTCCCCTCTCCTCCCGGCCCGCCACTCGGATGCGGACGTGTTCGTCTGCGACGTGTTCGGCGCGGCGGCCAAGGGCGACATGGCCAGCATGGAGCACCCGATCTTCTCGCTCTCCACCAAACCCGACCGGCACGTGCGGCGTTACGAACACGGCGACGCCTTTGTGGAAATCAAGCCGTCGATCGACGGCCTGGCGACGGTCCACGACCGCGACATCCTCATCTACTGCATCAGCCAGGTGATGGCCGCCTTCAACATGGGCCGCGAGGTCTCGCAGGTGATCCGCTTCAAGGCCCATGACCTGCTGAAAGCGACCAACCGGATGACCAACGGCAGCGGCTACGACGGCCTGAAAGCCGCGCTGGAGCGGCTCGCCGGCACGCGGATCAACACGAACATCATCACCGGCGGCAAGGAGATTCTCAATAATTTTGGCCTGATCGACCGTTTCGAGATCGTCCGCGAGACCCGCGACGGCCGGATGCAGGATATCGAGGTGAAGCTCTCCGACTGGGTGTTCAATGCGTTGCAGCACAATGAAGTCCTGACGCTCAGCCGCGACTATTTCCGGCTCCGCAAGCCCATCGAGCGCCGTATCTACGAGCTGGCCCGCAAGCATTGCGGCCGCCAGCCGGAATGGCGCGTATCGTTGGCCGTGCTGCAAAAGAAGTGCGGCGCCGTCTCGTCGCCGCGGGAGTTCCGGCGGCTAATGACGAACATCATCGACGAGGACCGCCGGCATGCCCATCTGCCGGACTACGCGGTCGATTTTGAGAGCGATTGTTTGGTGATCTTCAGGAACCGGGGCACGATCGCGCGGATCGGTGCGCCGGAGAAGGCGTACTCTCGGGTGGCCATCAGCGGCGACGGCTACGAGGAAGCGCGGTTGGCCGCGCCCGGTTGGGACGTGTACCACCTGGAGCAGCAGTGGCGGAGCTGGATGACCGAGCCGCCGCAGTATGCGGATGCGGCGTTTGTGGGATTTTGCCGCAAGTGGTACGAGCGGCGCGGGCCGCCGGGTTGACCTTCGCTACGAGAGGTGCCCGTTGTCGCGCAGCCAGGTTTCGAGTGCCACTTCCATGATGTCCTGGACGTAGAACGGCTCGGCGCCGGCGAGCTGGCGCTCCAGTGATGCGCGTTTCAGTGCACTCGCCACTTCCGGCCGGGCGCGGGTGGTAATGGGGACGCGGTTGTACATCTGAGGCAGGAGGGCGTTGCGATCTTGAGTCGTCGCCTGCTCGCCTTGGCCACTGGTTATCGGCCGCGGCTTCGCTGCCTCCTGGGAGTTGCGAGGGGTGCCGAAGACAAAGGCCTCTTCGGCCGCCTTCTGTTCGGGTGCAATGGCTTTGAGTCCTTCGACAAGTGGCCTGCGTTCGTTGCTCATGCGGACATCCTTTCGGCACGTTTGGTCTGCGGTACGCGGGCGCTTCTGGCCTCGGGCAGAATCTCCGCGAAAAGACTTTGGATCTCGTCGGCCGCTTCGCGGCCGCGAGCTCCCATGCGCCACACGACCAGTCCCTGGCCGGGCGCATCGGCATAAATCTGCCGGAGCGTCATTGCCACACGTGCCAGCGGTAAGTGCAGCGCCGCGGCGGCGTCCTTCATGTCTTTGGTGAGGCGATAGTTCTTGCCGACCATGCTGAGCACGATCACCGCGCGCGGCGCGCCGCCGCGGATGTCCTGGGCTTGCCGGAGCACGTCGGTCGCCTTGGCCAGCGCCCTCACCTCCAGCATCGAGGCCTTGCAGGGCACGATCGCCAGATCGGCCCGCAGCAGCAAGGCGCGGCTGGTTTCGGTCTGGCTGCCGGGGCCGTCGCAGACGACGTAGTCAGTGTCGGCAGCCAGGCTGGGAAGTTCATTGAGGATCTGGTCCGGGTTGTCGAGCCGGACGGCCTTCAGGCCGGGCACAGCTTCGCGAATCCACTCGGAGGAACTTTGCTGGGTGTCGCAGTCCGCCAGCGTGACGCGATGCCCCTGCTCGTGGAGCCAGGCGGCTAAGTGGACGGCGGCGGTCGATTTCCCGACTCCGCCTTTGGAGTTCGCGACGGCGATGATAGGCATGCCGGCGACGCTAGCGCCAATCATTCTGTTTGGCAAGCTAAATCTTTTGCATGCTCGCTTTCCCGTCCAGCAGCTTGCTGCCAGGACGCCCATCTTGCCAGCTGGTCTGCTGCGAAGTTGCTGCAATTACAGCCTTGTAAGCATGTTTTCATGTTGACAGGCAATCTTGTTTGCAGGCGATACGGACGGCAGGTTCGCAGGCAGGATAGCCGGATTGCCGGGCGGGCGCTTTGTCACAAAGCATGCCCTATGCCATTCATAGGGAAGACGTCTGAGAGAAACAATTCCCACAAGATGAAGATCGCTTAACGGATAAGCGATTCAACTGACAGCGCGGGTAGGGACGCCCCGCGCTTACGCCGCCCGGCGCAGCGGATGCGGAGCCGGGCAAGTCGGGCGGCTGACTGAAGCCCAGGCGCAGGCGGCCGCGTGCCAGGATGGCACGCTCCGGACAAAATACTTCGTTGACAAGCGGCTCGGAGGAGTGCTATCTGCCGCGTTGCCAACATTTGAGAGGAGTCATTCATGGCAGAAGCACAAGACGATTTTCCACCCGAGGCCGGCGAGAGTTCGCGGCCCGCGGCCAAGTTTACCGGGTCCGGCGGGATCAGCGCCGCCGTGTGGAAGCGGCGCGCCGAGAGCGGAACGGAGCATTACTCCGTGAGGCTCGAACGCTCGTTCAAGAACGCCCAGGATCAATGGGAGTCCACGCCGTATCTTCGCGAGGGCGACCTGCTACGGGCAGCGAAGCTGCTGGAGCAGGTGGATGAGTGGATCGAGCAGGACCGCTCGCGGCTTCGGGGGGCCCCGCAGGCGGCGGCCGGTCGCTGAACCGCGTTCACATTGGGCCGCTATTGACGAGGTCGGCGGCGCTTGATTGTCTTCTTCCGCCGGGGCCGGCGCTGGTTCGCCGGCTCCGGCAGGGACGTCTCGCCAAGCTCCGCCTCGATCTCTTCGACGGTCGGTAGGGCCGATTGCAGACTGGGCGGCAGCGCCCGGGTGAGTTCGTAGCTCGATACTCCGATCGGCTTATCGATGCCGGCGAGCGCATACTCGGCCAGCACGTTGTTCTTCGACTGGCAAAGGATCAGGCCGATAGTCGGCTGGTCCTCTGGGTGGCGAAGCTGATCGTTGACAACGTTGCAGTAAAAGTTGAGCTTGCCGGCGTACTCCGGCTTGAAGTCGCCGGTCTTGAGGTCGATTGCCACGAACGCCCGCAGCCGCAGGTGGTAGAACAACAGGTCGATATAGTAGTCCTGCTCCCCCACTTCGAGCCGATATTGCCGGCCAACGAACGCGAAGCCCTGCCCGAGCTCCAGCAGGAACTTTTCGAGGTGGCGGACAAGGCCGGTTTCGAGTTCCCGCTCGTGAAACGGTTCGGCGAGCGTGAGGAAATCGAAGATGTACGGGTCTTTGAGCGTCTGCCGGGCCAAGTCGGACTGCGGGCTGGGAAGGAGCTGCTCGAAGTTGGTGACCGCTTTGCCGGTGCGGCGGTGCGCCTGGCTGTCGATCATCGCTGTGAGGACATTACGACTCCAGCCGTTGGCGAGCGTCTGCTCCATGTACCAACGGCGCGCGGCGGCGTCTTTCACCTTCTCGATGAGGATAACGTGGTGAAACCACGGGATTGACCATAGCAGCGATCGGTTGCGAGCGATTTGTGCCGCAGGCTGCGGCACTTTTGAGGGAACCGACGTTTCCGGCGCCGCTAGTAGTACGCTTTCTTCGGGACGCGGATACTCACGGTAGAACGCTAGCATTCGCTTGATGTTGCGTTCGGAAAAGCCCTTGATTTCAGGCAATTCGTTGTGCAACTCGGCCGCCAGCCGAGGAATCACCGCCGCGCCCCAACCCTCCTGTCGCTGACGTTCGTCGATCAAGCGGCCGACGTCCCAATAGAGCCGGATCAGCTCGGCGTTGACGGCGGCCACGGCCCGAACTTGGGCCGACTGGATGCGGGCCTTGACGTCTTTCAACAAGTTGCCGAAGGCGGCGGGGAGGGGCTGCTGCTTGCTCATAGCACTCTTCATGGCATGACGTCGCGTTTCAAGCAAGCCGTCGATTGGAACCGCCCGTCCCCACTCGCTGGTCAACTCGACAGGGGCGGAGAGTATGACGCGCCATGTAATTGATCGGCCAGCATGGGCCATGCGTTTTGCCGCGGCGTAAGCTTCGAGGGGAAAGTCAACTCGGAGGGCAACGTCTTGCGACGACATGCCGCCAAAGACCGACGCGCCGGCGGCCGGCAACGTATGGGAGCGGCAGACGCCGGGCGCGGCTGATTAAGACGCTGCATCGCCGGCCTGTACCCGGCGACCCGGCCTCTATTGCGCCGGCCCCGTGAGCGGAATATCGCCGGCCGGCATGTGCAGCACGATCTCGCCGCCGAGCTCGGCGACGATCTTCTTGAGCGTGGTGAGGTGGATGTCGTCGGCCGATTCGATTTGAGAGACGGTCGACTGGCCGATGCCGAGCCGCTCGGCGAGCTCGGTTTGCGTGAGGCCGGAGTGTCTACGGATCTCGGCCAGGATCAGCCCCAGCTTCATCTCGCGAAAGCGCGCGTCCGCCGCTGCGCGCTGCTGCGGCGTCATGTTGTTTCGCAATTCCGACCAGGGTGGATGTCCCGCCATCAGGTGAGTCCTTCCTGCTTCAGTTCCTCCAAGTGCTCGTCAGAGGCCGTCGGCGAGGGGAACCATGCGCTCGTAGAAGCGATTGTCCCCGGTTTTATCGCCGCCGATCAGCAGAATCGCCGAGCGGCGCGGGTCGAAGGCAAAGAACGTCCGCAAGGGCCGTCCCTGCGACTGCGTCCGCAGCTCCTTCATGTTCGCATGCCGTGATCCCTTCACGCCGTCGGCATGGGGGCGTCCGAGCTGAGGGCCGCGGTCCGTCAGCAATTGGACGCTGGCGTCGAGGTCGCTCTGCTCGGCCTCGGTGAGCGTCCGCCACCATGCGGCGAATTCATCCGTGAACTCCACGTTCCAAGCCATCGCACAAGAATATCGGTTGCAACCGATATTGTCAAGGCGTTTGTGGGCGCGTCAGGGTGCGGCGGTCGTCATCGGCTCGCCAAATGTCCTGATCAGGGTTAGTTGAATCACTGACACCGGTTCGCTGGCTTCGCCGCCAGCTCGGCTTCGTACAAGCAGTTAAAACTGCCGACGATGCACGCCGAGTGCGAGAAGACGGCCGCCCGA
>CAYTGL010000081.1:0-7029 GCA_964437335.1 uncultured Chromatiales bacterium | reverse complement strand
CAGGGCGCAACTCCGCCTAAATTGCCAGGATACCCTAAAGTGCGCGATGGCCCTGCGCGGCGGGCAGCCCAGACGAATTGCCGTCCCCCGTGCCGTCGCCGTTGATATCCCCCAGGTCGAGCTCAAAGCCCGAGGGAAGCCCTCCAGCCGGCATCTGGGCATCGACGCGGTTCATTCACGTTCAATAGCAGGTTTGCCTCAATGGAGAATTCTACGCTCACTTCGCAAACCCGGACGTCATACAGCTTCGAACCGCATTGTGGCAGGCAGAATGCCTGCCCTACATTGACTTTTTGCACAGGACGATCGCAAATCACGGTTCCATCGGGTCAGCAACACTACTGTGCAAGAGTTCACCGACAAAGATTCCGCCGAAATGTCCCCGCAATTTATTAAGCTCCTCGTCTGTGAAACGTTCCAAGGATTCATCACGCATCAATATCAGGTGATCCTCCAACTTGACTCTGCCCGCCAGCCACTCTAGATCGTTGAGAGTTAACGTATCGCGTGGCATCGTCAATGTGCGCAGCCTTTGGAAAGCTGCTAAATGTGCTAGATCCTGAAACGTCACGCGACTCTTGACAATAGCAACCTCCACGATCGTCGGCACCCCAACAAACTGTTTAAGGATATGTGCCTTGCTGGAATCGAAACCAGACACTACCACCGAAATGATTGCGAGCTTCTTTGCAGCACGTTCAATATCTTGTTGTGTACCAATCCAATTGTCGGCACTTACAGCAACACTAATTTCCGCGGTGGCCGATCTCTCGGCTTCCTGCACATCCTTACGCGTCAGAACCGCAATGGAAGCTCCGAGCGCTTCTAACCGGCGAGCTTCATCAATTTCACTGGCTGCCAAGGAAAGTGTTCGATCGTTTGCAAGGTAATCCCCAACGCGGGGATTGTCCTTCAATTGGTCGATTTGCTTTCTGAGAAAGTCTTGGCGATCCCGAACGTCGCGTGCCCGATCCGGCTCATCAGTTGCAATGCGATCCAGTATCAGAATCTCCTCTCGCCACTTCAATTGTAAAATGCCCCGAGCGCGATCATCATCAACCACGATATGGGCTCGCGGATGCTGAAATGCCTGCCCAGTACACTGCATAAACACTAGCAATGCCAATGAAAAGGCCACAATCGAAAGCCTTGACATGAATGCCACCCTCCTTGAGTGAGCGGAATAATTAAGGCCGTTGAGAAACTGGTTCGCTCTGAAGTCCCAGAGCTAACCGGTGATGTCCTCTCCTTGTCCAGGGACTGGTATTGGCTTAAGCGTTGTCCTAACTTTAGGTGTTACAGTCTTTCCGTCAATGCGAATGGTTGGGTCTGTTAGAAATGATCCTTCATTTCGCAGTAATCGGAATTTCTCGTACCAAATGCGTTCGATTGCTCCCGGCCAGATTTGCCACGAGCCATCAGCGCAAATAGCATAACGCGCACTCACATAGAGCTCGTCAATGATGCCCACAGCCCGCGGATCATCATTGATCTTCTTACGGATGGCATCTTTGACAGGATTAAGGATTATATCGAGAGAAAACGGCGCGGCCCCGTTGATTTGTCCCTGAGCTCTTGCAAGCACCTTATCCACAATGTCGCGGATGGTAAAATCGACCCGTGCGGGATGGTACAGTCGTGTTACAATTCCATAAAGTACACATTGGGTAGGACATTTCTCAAATCCAGGAGGCGACACCTGACTGGTCTTTTCGAATTCCAAAAGCAATGTTGATGCCGAGTCTGTCGATGGTCTAATAAAACGACCAAAAGTAAATCGGGGGCTTGCAGTTATCACAGGTCCATTTTCGGCTTTTCGTGGATCAGGATTGCCGAATTGCCACTTGCCTGCACCAAATAGTGCCCCCCATTTTTGTTCTACTGTAATGTCCGCATCGACAAACTGCCCCGTCCCTGCGATCGGCCAGTGAGGCACCATGGTAAAACTAAATGTGTGTTCTCGATGTGTGGCAAGTACCTGTTCGATCGTCTCTTGCAACCCCAGCGGATCTAAGAAAATGACAGGGTTTGACGCAGCGTATGCATATTCACAAAATCCACCAGCGACTGGATCAACCTGGAGAAATGCTCCGAGACCACTATGAAGGGTTCGAATACGAAATTGCTGTAGGGCCGTCTCGCGGTCGAAATATTGACCGGTAAACAGCGTGACGTTGTCGTACAGTGATAATGTCCGGACGGCTGACCAGTCGGAGTTGTAAATTGTCACCGCGCCGTAGGGCTCGTAAAGGTAGCGCTCCAATGGGTCGCCGCTGCCGTCAATCAGCGTTGTGACGTTGAAGTTGGCATCGCCCAGAAAGTAGAGCGTGCCGGAGTTGTCGTGGCGTAATACGGGCGCGTCGATGTAACGCTCGGACCAGACCCATTGGTATTGCGCCGGCGAAGGAATCGGACTGACGGATGACGATTCCCGCGTTTCGAGCAGTTGCCAAGTGTCATTGTAATACCAATGCTGGTACGAATTAGGCGAACCGGGCACGTGCTTCACAATCCTTCGCCGGAGGCCATCGCAATCATACCGGGCCACTGTGGTCTCGCCGTCCTTGACTTCGACCAGCCGATTCCAGGCATCGTAGATGCACGTGAAACCTTCCTCTGGTGCATTCGGTTGGGGGACGAGCTTGGCGTTGCCGTTGCGGTCGTACTCTGGCGCAATCCAATCCGGCCCTACTGTTCGGGCGATCGCGGTAATCTCGTTCACGCGGTTGTGCGCCCGCTGCTGCACCAGAACGTGGTGGGCATCCGCCTGATCGAAGTTGGAAAACCGTTTCCAGTTGCCGGTCGCGTCAAGCTCCCAAGTCTGCGACAGCGCATGGTCTTCAATGCAGTTATCCTCCATCAGTTCGCCGCGATGGACCGCCAGGAGCCGATTGATGCGATCGTAGCGGTACAATTCGTCCAGATGCGCCGGGGGCGATTGCGCGGCCGCGACGACATTCTTGCGGAACGTGCGGTTGGAATTGCGGTCGTAACCATACTGGAAACGGTCGACATCGCCATTGCCGCCGGTCCAGCGCTGATCGACCACCCGGCCAAACCGGTCCAGACCGCTGTAGGAATTGCCATCGCCGATATAATCCAAGGCCACGTCCGGCGACAGATACTCCTCGCGCACAATTGCCGACGCCCCCAGAAACGCATATCGCGATACGTTCGTTCCATCCCAGCGGAGCGTTCGCGCGCGGCTGAGTTTATCGGCGGCTGGGTTGTCGTAGAGGTACTCCAGTTCGCGGCCGTTGGGATAGGCAATTCTTTCCAGCCGGACGGTGTTATCCGAACCATCGGCATAGTCGTATTGCACATTGAGAGTTGTGCCGGTATCGACTTCGCCGTCGTGCTCCTGGTACTGCGCTTCCAACTGCGCGAAGTCGTTGTATTCGTTCTCGACTTCGTTCACCACGTTGCCGGCCGTCGGCGCGTCGTGGCTGGCAATGGTTTTCACGCCGCCGCGGACTTCAAAGGTTTGGCTGATCCGCTGTACCGCGCCGTCCACGCCGTCGGCCAGCGTCACGACTTTATCATCGGTCTGCCGGCCAAGCTTGTCGTGGGCGTACTGATGAACCGTGCCGTTCTGGTCGGTCTTTTCCGTGATCTGGCCTTGGCGGTTGTAACTGTAGGTGACTTGGTCTTGCCCATCCGCCGTGTCGGGATAGATTTCAGCCTGGAGCAGGGAGTTGGAAGCGATGCCCGAATCTGCCAGTGTGGTGCCGTAGGCGTAGAGCGTGTTCTGGTCGCCCGTGGCCGGGTTTCTGGCCGTGAGCCTGAGGAGATTGCCGGTGGCGTTGTAGGCCATTTGGGTGACCACGTTTTCACTCTCGCCGGGCTGGACGGTGAAGGAATCCTCGCCACTATTGCAGCCGCATGAATTGCCGCACTGTTCGCAAGCCGTGGCAGCGATGTAGTTCTGAACCATGCAGATCGTTCTGCCCACGGTGTCTGACTGTGTTCGATTGACGACGCCGGAGGCGTCAACGGTTTCAAACGCTTCGCCGCGATCATTATATCGCATGTGCGAAACCGGGACGAGATCACTGCTTTCCGGCGGGCTTGCCGGGCGCACAAACGGCGCAGAATCGTCCCCCTGGTTGCCGAACAGAGCCGCGGCGATTTGGCGGCCCGCGCCGTCGAAATAACTGGCTGCATACTGGGGGCGGGCATTCACTCCGGCGACGAGGGCACCGGGGCCGACCGCGTCATGGTAGCGGGAAAGCTGGGCGGTGGCGATGGCGTTACCGGCGGCATTGTACGTCGTTTGGGTCTGCTCAAAGAAATAGTCGCCCGGGACCGGTGGGCTGGAAGAACTGGAACTCGAGCTGGAAGAGCTGGAAACGGAGCTCGACGAGCTGGAGGAACTGGAACTGCTGGACTGGGACGAACTGGAGGAACACGAGCTCGACGACGAGCTGCTCGAACTGGAAGACGAAGTCGAAGAACTGGAAGACGACGTACTGGAGCTGGATGAGCTCGAAGAACTCGGTTCAGACGAACTCGACTCCAATTCCATGAAGTTCGCCTGCCGGGCGGCGAAAGCCAGCGCGGCTGCCTCGGGCTCGTCCGGCACGTGGTAGCCCACGGAACCGGCGACCTGCCGGCCCAAACCATCGTACCTGGAACGGATAAACGCCTGGCTGCCGGAGGGCAGGCTTTCGACCACGTTGCCGTCAGGATCGTAGAACGTGTTGTCGGTTAGGGCATTGCCCGGCGTGCCGGTGGACGGATCGACCGCGTAGCGGAGCGCGCGGTAGACGCGGCCGCGGTTGTCGAACAGCGTTTGGCTTTGGGCGATGAGATGGCCGCCGCTATTTGTGTCGCGGCGCTGGACTTGAATGACGTGGCCCAGGTTGTCGTAAAAGTTCTCCTGGTAGAAATCGACCTCGCCGTCGATGACGGTTTGCCGGTCGCGGAAGTCATACACGAAACTCGTCGCGCGGTCGTTGGCCGGGTTGCCGTCCACGTGCTCGATGGACTCGGTCAGGTTGCCGTTGCCGCCGTCCTGGCCGTCGTCGTACACCTGGCTGGCGACGCGTTTCATGTTGTTGCCTGGGGCGTTGGCTTCCACGTCGTCGCTGACGCCGTTGGGATGGTGGGCGGTGGCCCCGTCGTCCGCCGTGCCAATCCAGCTTTCGATTGCCATGCCACGGGAATCGAATACGGTGCGGCTGATCGTGCCGCCAGGGCTTTGCACGCGGTTCTGGCGGTCCATCACGTCATGGCCGTAGGCGGTTTGGCTGTAGTTCGCCCCTTCCTCGCCAATGCCGCAATCGGGGAGGCAGTGATAAACCCGGCTGTGTGTCTGCTGGCCGTGGCGGTTGCTGAACGATTCGCTCCAGCGCACCCAGGCGGATTGCGGGAAGGAATCGCCAGCGCAGAGTTTTCCCGTAGTGGATGCGCGCACGGCCGCCACGCTGCGGCTAAAGCTACCGTCCTCGGCGGTCTTGCTGATCGAAACCGGGTTCACGAGGGTTGCTTGATAAGGAGCACCCACTCCGGTGACGTAGCCTTGCCCCGATAGCGTTTCGTCGTCTAAATCGTTGTAGACGGTCCAACTGGCGTGGCGGACGGATTGGCCGTTCACGTCGTGCGGGGGGCCGAGGGTTTCGAGCGTGCGGCCCAATTCGTCGTGCTCGTAGTCGGTGACCAGGTGCAGGCCGCCGCCGGGCGGGGTGCCCCAGCCGGGGTTGAGCGGCACGCCCCCCATCAAGCTCATGTTCACGTCTTGGATTTCCCGCACCACCGCGCCGGTGAGGTTGTTGTAGGCGCGATAGGTGATGAAGCCGCGTGCGTCGCGCGACCAGGCCAGCCGGTTGAACGAATCGAAGATTTCGATGCGCGATTCCTGCTCGTCCGTTCCGTTTTGGCTCTCGGGCACG
The DNA here is from genome assembly GCA_964437335.1 of uncultured Chromatiales bacterium. Taxonomy (GTDB): domain Bacteria; phylum Pseudomonadota; class Gammaproteobacteria; order SZUA-140; family SZUA-140; genus JAITWN01. The sequence continues at coordinate 1,138 of CAYTGL010000081.1, read as the reverse complement.
ATCGGCAGGAGCGTGGTCCGCTGGCGGACCTGCACCTGATCGGAGTTGCAAACGCAACCCAAGCACAACGCTTTCAAAACGGAGAGCGCTTCATCGGAAGATCGCGGAACGCGGGCATTCTTTGCCCAGCCGTTAGCGGCCGCCTCGCGTTCATGTTTTACGCGAGCGCCATCACCGGCGGCGATCTTCGCGGAAATCGCGGGGCGGCGGAAATCGCGGGTTCCAGGCCCTGATTGCGGGGTGCAAAAATGAAGTCATCCCTCGTGATACCAAGGTCTTCGGCATTTTACCGCGATGAAGAATCTGTACCACCGTCTGCTACTGTTGATCGCCGGTTCAACCCAGAAGGAACTGGCGTCGCAGATTCGTTATCTGAAGATCGAGAACGAAATCCTCCGCTCGAAGCTGCCCAGCCGCGTGCCGGTGACCGAGAAGGAACGAAACAAGCTGGTCAAGTTCGGCTCCAAGCTGGGCAAGGCTCTTGGCGAGTTGGTAACCATCGTTCATCCCGACACCTTGCGCCGCTGGATTCGCGAGGCGAACAATAAGCCAGGCAAGAAAAAGCCGGCAAAGAAAGGCCGCCCAAAGACGCAGGAGGAAATCCGCGAGCTGATCCTCATGCTGGCCCGCGAGAACGACTGGGGTTACACGCGCATCCTCGGCGAGCTCCGCAAGCTCGGCATCCAGGCTGTGTCGCGTAACACGGTGAAGAACATCCTCAAGGAGAATGGGCTGGAGCCTGGCCCAAAGCGTGGCGCGGGCACCTGGGACGAGTTCCTCAAGATGCACGCGGCGACGCTTTGGCAGTGCGACTTCTTCTCGAAGAAGACACTTACCGCCAAAGGCTTTCGCGACTTGTTCGTGCTCGTGTTTCTGCATGTCGAATCGCGACGGGTGTTCATCAGCCCTTCGACCTGCCATCCCAACGAAGCCTGGGTGAAGGAACAGGCGAACGCCTTTCTTGAGCACGCGAGCGAAACCGGACTTGGAACGGAGGTCGTCATGCACGACCGCGACACCAAGTTCACGGCGTCGTTCGACGATGTTCTTAAACAGGCCAACCTGAAGGTTGTGAAGTCGGCCTACCGATCGCCGAACACGAATGCCTTCGTGGAGCGTTTCATCCAGACGATGAAAC
>CAYTGL010000080.1:0-7115 GCA_964437335.1 uncultured Chromatiales bacterium | reverse complement strand
CATCCAGAACCGTTCGGAGGCCTCGATCCTGCGCGAGATCGAACAGATCCGCGACAACGTGCCGGGCTTCACCGGCGTGATCTCGGACCTCGGCGGGCCGACCGCGAACATGTACCGCATCGCGTGCAAGGACCGCGAGATCGAGGCGGCGTGCCGCCGGCCATCCTGTGTCTATCCCGACATCTGCTCGAATCTCGACACCGATCACTCGGCGCTGATCGGACTCTATCGCAAGGCGCGTGCGCTGCCCGGTATCAAGAAAGTACTGATCGCGTCCGGTCTGCGCTACGACCTTGCGATCCGCTCACCGGAGTACGTGAAGGAACTCGTCACGCATCATGTCGGCGGCTATCTGAAGATCGCGCCCGAACACACCGAGCAGGGTCCGCTGTCGAAGATGATGAAGCCGGGCATGGGGGCCTACGACCGTTTCAAGGCGTTGTTCGACAAGTATTCGAAGGCGGCCGGCAAGGAACAGTACCTGATCCCGTACTTCATCGCCGCGCACCCGGGCACGACCGACGAGGACATGCTCGAACTCGCGCTGTGGCTCAAGAAGAACGGCTTCCGCGCCGACCAGGTGCAGACCTTCCTGCCGTCACCGATGGCGGTCGCGACCGCGATGTATCACAGCGCAAAGAATCCGCTGCGCAAGGTCGGGCGCGACAGCGAAGCGGTAGTGATCCCGAAGGGCCTCAAGGTGCGCCGCCTGCACAAGGCCTTCCTGCGCTACCACGACCCCGACAACTGGCCGTTGTTGCGCGAGGCGCTGAAGCGTATGGGTCGCGGCGACCTGATCGGCAACGGCAAGCGTCACCTGGTGCCGGCATGGCAGCCGGGAGGGACCGGCAAACAGGGCGAGGGCAGACGCGCGCCGGCCGGTCGAAAGCGGCGTTTCATGACCCAGCAGACCCATGGGAGCGGGCCTGACCTGTAGTTCGAGTCATGCAACGCGACCTGATCGATCTGCTCGAACGGCATGTCCCCGGTGATGACACGGAACGCCGCCACCGGAATCATGCGCTGGCTTTCGTCCGCAGCACCCGCGCGTGCACCAGCCGCGCGACGCTCGAAGGGCATGTCACCGCGTCAGCGTGGATCCTGTCGCCGGACCGCGCATCTGTATTGCTGACGCATCACCGCAAGCTCGATCGCTGGCTGCAACTCGGCGGTCATGTCGAGGACGACGTCGCGATCCAGCAGGCGGCGCTGCGCGAGGCGCGGGAGGAGAGCGGCATTGATGATATCTGCCTGGCCAGCCACGCGCTGTTCGACATTGACGTGCACCTGATTCCGGCCCGGGGCGCTGAACCGGCGCACTACCATTACGATTTCCGCTTTCTGCTTCATGCGGGGAACACCGGTTTCATCGTCGGCGATGAATCCCACGACCTTGCCTGGCTCGATCTCGCGGATTGCCTCGGCGGGGAGATTGATGAATCGATCCGCCGGATGGCGAGGAAGACGAATCAATACCTGCCGCGGATCTTCGATACGTAATTGACCAGTTCCTGGCTCTCGAGGTTCATGCGCATCAGGTTCGTATGCGTGATGCGGAACAGCGCCCGCATGACCTTGTAGACGATCCGCGGATGGCTGTCGAGCATCGCCTCGAAGTCTTCCGGCTCGAGGGTGCAGACGGTTGCCTTGCCGATCGCGCGCAGCGTCGCCTTGCGCGGGGTGCGGTCGACGAAGGCGCGGGTGCCGGCGCATTCGCCGGGGCTCATCGTGTAGACGGTCAGTTCCTGGCCGAGCACGCTGCCGACGACGGCGAGTTTGCCCTCGGTCAGCACGAACAGGGTCGTGTCATTGACGCCTTCCTTGACGAGCATATCCCCGTCCTCGAGTTGCTGGACCTTCATGATCCCGGCGAGAACCTTGCACTCGTCTTCCTCGAGTTCAGCGCCGAGCGAGGTTTTGCATACGGTCTTGTAATCTGGTCTGGTGCTCATGTCCGGCTGGCTCCTTGATTCGGCGATTGCCTTATTGACTCGAATTCTAATGCAGCGGCGGGTGGAATGTAATCCTGGACGCCCGGTCAGAGCGGGTCCTGTCGGCGCCGGACCGCGCATTCGTCAGCCCGTTCGCGCCGCGGCGCCGGTTTCCACGCCGGTATGGACCGGGGGCGGCAGTGCGGCATCCTGAATCGCATGGCGGGCCGGCGTCGTGTTGCCAAGCGCCGCGGCACAGACCAGGATTGCGGCGAATACCACGACGTCGATGCGCAGCCGGGCCAGGAACACCTGCGGCGGGCCGTCGGCATTCGACGAGAGCCGCGGCGGTTGCGCCCAGGCCTCGATCGACGGTACGACGAAGAAGCGATTCAGCGCGCCAACGCCCATCATGATGGCGACGAAGGCCAACTTGGCCAGCAGGATCCAGCCGTAATCCGTTGAGAACAGCGCGTCGAGCGTTTCAATCTGCACCCAGGCGTTGTACAGCCCGGTCGCGAGCACGATCGCGAGTGCTGCGCCGGCAAGCGTCGACAGGCGCACCGCGGTCTCGGCGATCATCCCGCAGGCGTTGATGCGGCGCAGGTGCGGCAGGACGCTGAGCGCATAGACGACGACGGTGCCGCCCCACACGCATCCGGCGGTGATATGCAGCGTGTTGTTGAGGTTCAGCAGAGTCAGGCCGCCGTCTTCGGCGGCATGGCCGGTGCTGCTGATCGCGAAGGCGATCAGCAGTGCGCCGAATGCGACAATCCCGCGCGCGCCCGCGAGCGGCGGACTGCGGCGCCATAGCCACAGCAGAATGATCACGGCGAGCGCCCCGTTTCGCAGCAGCCAGGATTCACCATAGGCGGTGTCGGTAATAACCTTCGGGACGACCGCCCAGACCTCATTGATCCCGACATCGGCGAGCGTCGCGGCCCGCATGACGAGATCGACGCTGCCGGTGACAGCCAGCGTCAGCAGCGACAGGCCGAGCAGTGCGCCAAGTCCCGGGCTGGCCTCGAAGGTGTCTGCGTTGTGCCGGGACGCGAGATACAACCAGGATGCGCACAGGCCGATCAGTACGGAGAGGGCCGCCCGGTCGAGGGCGACGAACGCGGTTTCTGTCGGGTCGAGGGACAAGCGGCCTACTATTCGACAGTGAAGCTGAAATCGCCGCGGATGCGATGACCGTCGCGCGCGATCGCATTCCAGTTGACCTGGTATTTGCCCGGCCCGAGTGCGTCCAGGCTGACGCTGAGTTCGCGCCGGTTATCGCTCGCGCTGGTATCGCCCTTGTCAACCTGGGTCCCGTCGGCGCCGGTCACGACGATCTTGCTGAATTCAGGCTCGATGCGCCCGGAGAACACCAGCTTCACGTTGGTCGGGGCTTCGCTGACTACGGCGTCTTTGGCTGGTTCGGAACGGTCGAGGTGGACATGGGCGAGGCCGATCACGGGCCAGCAGAAGAATGCGAACCCGGCAATCAGAATCAGAGGATATAGTCTTGGGATCATGATGAACTCCTTGGAAAAGCAAGCGTTGTATGATTAATCACGATCTATTGTGACGCAGCCGGCCGAGCGTTTCCACCCCGGTTCCTTGCGTCGATGTGACGCGGTCACGCCGTCTTGCGACGACAGTGTGTGCGTCAGCGGCCGAGCAGCACGCCGACGCCGATGCTGAACTGCGGGTCCTGGCTGCCGGCGGCGCTTTCTACCGACCACAGGTAGATGTCATCGGCCTTGACGAGCGGATAGACATAACGCGCGTCGCCGACACGGCCATCACGGGTCGCCGTGAACGCGCCGGTGATCGTGACGAGGCGTCCTTCGGCGTAATCCACGGTTTCAAGGTAGGCGTCCTTGACCACGATGAAGCGTCCGATGGCCGTTCGCTTGGAATCCGGTCGCTGGCCGCTCACGAGCGGGTAGCCCAGTACCTCGATCTCGGTGCCGCCCTCGTGGTTGGCGCTGTTCAGGATCATTCCGCCCCACAACACCCGGGAGCCCTGCCACAAGCCGGCATCGACCGCGGCCTCTGCCGGGGTCGGCGACTGGCTGTAGGTCTTGCTGTCGAAGCGGGGGCCGCTGGCGCAGGCGGCCAGCAACAGCGCTATCAGCATCGGCAGTGTCAGGATCGTCAGTAATTTCATAAAACCGTTCATCGTTTCAGCGGAGAGGGCCGTGGCCGCGGCGAGGGTACGCCAATCGGGCGCGGCGGGTGTGGATAATAATAGTAAGGGTACCACGGGTCGTAGTGGTAATAGTAAGGCGGAGGGTAGTTATACCTGTATTCGGCGGGCAGCGGCCACAGATAGTGATGATGGACGCGGATCACCGGCCAGGTGTACTCATGTTCACCAATCCTGCCGGATTCCAATCCGGTAATCGTGCCGGCGATCGTGATGTCACGACCCTCGGCGTAGACCGCAGGATCGAGAAAACCGGGGAAGTCGGCAAGGAAGCGGCCCACGCTTCGGTCGGTGTAGAGCGGGCGTCCACTGCGGTAAAGCTCGCGGGCGACAACCTCGATATGTGTCTCGACCGGATCATTGTCGACGGCAACGATCGTGCCGCCCCAGCGCACCTGTCTGCCGATATAAGGGTCAGCATCCGCGCGGACCTCGACCAGGACCGGATTGTCCACGGGGGGATGCCGCAATTCCTTCGGCAGGCTGCTGCAGGCGCCGATCAATGCGGCGACGAGCAGCAGTAGCCCCTGTCTGGCGATTCCGCTCATCATGTTATATAGACGCCGATCGCCTGGTTAAGTTGCCCTGAATGTATGATCTAATCGGTGATATTCCCGGCTGCGTTCACCGCGACCCGGTCCGTCCTGCGTGGACAACGCCGATTTGTAGTAATAAAAGTAGGGTTTTTACGGAGCTGGAGTCCGAGCAGCGATGGAAAGTATTCATATAATGGCGCTGCGCCATTCGGTATTCTACAGCCCGCTGCTGCTGACGATCGCCGGCGGCTATCTGCGCATCGAGGGCCTGGCGCCGGACTATGAGGTCGCGACTCCCGAAAAGACCCTTCCCGGGAGTCTTGCCGCCGGGACCTGCGACGTCGCCCAGTCCGCGGTCGCGACCAGCTTTGCGGCGCTGGAACGTCACGAGTCGATCGATATCGTGCATTTCGCGCAGATCAACGGGCGTGACGGGTTTTTCCTGGTTGGCCGTCATGCCGACCCCGAATTTACCTGGTCGAAGCTGCGCGGCCGGCGGGTACTCGTCGATCATTTCTTCCAGCCGCTCGCGATGTTCCGCTACGCGCTGCATCGGCAGGGGCTCGCGTTTCGCGATATCGACGCGATCAATGCCGGTAACGTCGACGCAATCGAGCGCGCGTTCCGCGAAGGGCACGGTGAATACGCGCATCTGCAGGGACCCGCGCCGCAGCAACTCGAGCGCGACGGCGTAGGCCATGTGCTGGCCGCGATCGGCGATACGATCGGGCCGGTCGCGTTCAGCAGCCTGTGCGCGCGCCGTGACTGGCTCGGGACCGATACCGCGCGGGCCTTCATGCGCGCCTACCGGCGCGGCCTCGCACATGCGATCGACGCTGACGCCACCGAGATTGCCGCGCTGCTCGCCGAGGCCGGTTTCTTTCCGGCGATCGATCCGGCGGTACTGGCCGCGACGGTTGCGGCCTATCGGCGCCTCGGCTGCTGGGAACGGGATCCGGTGATCCCGCCTGCGCACTACGCGCACCTGCTCGACGTCTTCGAGTTCAGCGGCCTGGTCACCCGCCGTCATCCCTATGAGGCGGCGATCACTGCGCCGCCCGCGTGAGCGACATGCTGCAAATCTCCCGCGCCGTCGCGATCCCCGATAGCGAAATCGAGTTGAGCGCGATCCGCGCGCAGGGCGCCGGCGGTCAGAACGTCAACAAGGTCGCGAGCGCGATCCATCTGCGCTTCGACATCACGGCCTCATCGTTGCCGGAAATCTACAAGCAGCGCCTGCTGAAGCTCAGTGATCATCGCATCACCCGCGACGGGGTCGTCGTCATCAAATCACAACAGTTTCGCAGCCAGGAACAAAATCGGGCAGCAGCGCTCGAGCGGCTGCGCGAACTCGTGCGCAGCATTGCGGTCACGCGCAAGAAACGCGTCCCGACCCGCCCCGGTCCTGCTGCACGCGAACGAAGGCTGGCCGAAAAATCCGTGCACGCAAAGCGCAAGCGCCTGCGCGGCAGGGCAGGAATCGATGAATAGGTAACACCGGGGCTTGACCCCGTTGTGACCTGCGAAATAATCCTTTGCATTCACCGGGTTTCTGCTACAATACCGCCGGTGTCCCGCTGCAGTCCGGTCTTCTGGGCGGGACCTTCGCGGTAACCTCAGTCGGCCTGCCTCGAATTTTTCACACACTTTTTCCCGCCTGGACGAGACCGGTCCGGTGCCTTTGCGCATCGACCAGGCCAACACTGGAGTTACTATGTCATTCGAAAAACTCGGCCTTTCGGCCGAATTGCTGCATGCTGTTGCCGAACAGGGCTACAGCGAACCTACGCCGGTCCAGCGCCAGGCGATCCCGCTCATCCTCGAGGGCAGAGACATGCTCGCCGGGGCCCAGACCGGCACCGGCAAGACGGCCGGATTCACGCTGCCGCTGCTGCAGCGCCTGATGCAGCGCCACAGCGATCGCGGCCGCCGTCCGGTGCGCGCGCTGGTGCTGACCCCGACGCGTGAACTCGCCGCCCAGGTGCGCGAGAGTGTCGTTACCTACGGGAAATACCTGCCGCTGCGCTCGACCGCGATCTTCGGCGGCGTCGGTTTTCGCCCCCAGGTCGATGCGCTGCGCAAGGGCGCCGACGTGCTGGTTGCGACGCCGGGCCGGCTGATCGACCACCTCGAACAGAAGACGTTCGATCTGTCGCGGGTCGAGATTCTCGTACTCGACGAGGCTGATCGCATGCTCGACATGGGCTTCATCCCTGCGATTCGCCGCATCATCGCGCTGCTGCCGCGGGAGCGCCAGAACCTGCTGTTCTCGGCGACCTTCTCCAGCGAGATCAAGACGCTCGCCGACACCCTGTTGACCCGCCCGGCACACATCGAGGTTGCGCGCAACAAAGAAACCGCCGAGCGCATCACCCATGTCGTGCACCCGGTCGATCGCGATCGCAAGCGCGAAGCACTGTCGCACATGATCGGCAAGCACAACTGGCGCCA
>CAYTGL010000079.1:0-7335 GCA_964437335.1 uncultured Chromatiales bacterium | reverse complement strand
ACCTCATAGGGCTGATGCTTGCGCAGATCCCATTCGATGCCCGAACCGCGCAGCATCGGGCCGGTGAAGCCAAGCTGCATCGCGCGCTCCGGCGACACCACGCCGATACCGACGGTACGCTGCTTCCATATCCGGTTGTCGGTCAGCAGGGTTTCGTATTCGTCGACGTACCTCGGAAAGCGCTCGGTGAAATCCTGCAGAAAATCCAGCAGCGACCCCTGGCGGTTACGGTTGCGCTCCGCGGTCTCCTTGTCATTGTGCCACTTCGAAGACTTGTATTGCGGCATCGTGCCGGGAAGGTCGCGATAAACGCCGCCCGGCCGGTAATAGGTCGCATGCATGCGCGCCCCCGACACCGCCTCGTAGGCGTCGAGGAGGTCCTCGCGCTCGCGGAACGCGTAGAGGAACACCGTCATCGCGCCAATATCGAGCGCATGCGCGCCGACCCACAACAGGTGGTTGAGGATCCGCGTGATCTCGTCGTACATGACCCGGATATACTGCGCCCGCAACGGCGGCTCGATGCCGAGCAGCTTTTCCATCGCGAGCACATAGCCGTGCTCATTGCACAGCATTGACACGTAATCGAGCCGGTCCATATAACCGATGCTCTGGTTGTAGGGTTTGGTCTCGGCGAGCTTTTCAGTCGCTCGATGCAGCAGGCCGATATGGGGATCGGCGCGCTCGATGACCTCGCCGTCCATCTCGAGCACCAGGCGCAGCACCCCGTGCGCCGAGGGATGCTGGGGACCGAAGTTCATCGTGTAATTGCGAATCTCAGCCACGGTCCGCTCCTTCCCCGTTCCGCTTGCCGGCCAGGTAGCGATGGTCGTGGCGGATGACGCGCGGCACGGTGATGCGCGGCTCGATCGTCACCGGCTCGTAGATGACCCGGCGGCGCTCGGGGTCGTAACGCATCTCGACATTGCCGGAGAGCGGGAAGTCCTTGCGGAACGGATGTCCGACGAAGCCGTAGTCGGTCAGCAGGCGGCGCAGGTCCGGATGGTCGTCGAACAGGATGCCGAACAGGTCGAAGGCCTCGCGCTCATACCAGTTTGCCGATGACCAGATGTCGACGACGGTCGGGACGCGCGGCTCTTCATCTTCGAGAAAGCACCGGATGCGGATGCGCTGGTTGTTGGCAACCGACAGCAGGTGATAGACCACCGCAAAGCGCGGCCCGGTTCGATCCGTGTCGCCATAAGTCAGGTAATCGACGCCGCAAATATCGATCAGAATACCGAATGCAAATCCACGTTCGTCGCGCAGCGCGAGACAGACATCATGGACCCGCGCGGGCGAAACTTCGATCGTGACCTCGCCAACGGCGACGACACAGCGCTCGATCGCGGATGAAAACCGCTCCTTCGCCTTGGCCGCCAATGTCTGGGTTGATTCGGGCATCGTCTCGGGTTATCCGGCGTTTCAGCGGGCGATGGTGTTTGTACGCCGGATCTTGTTCTGCAGCTGTATGACTCCGTACAGCAGCGCCTCGGCGGTCGGCGGACAACCCGGGACGTAGATATCGACGGGCACGATCCGGTCGCAACCGCGCACAACAGCATAGGAATAGTGATAATAACCGCCGCCGTTCGCGCAGGAACCCATCGAGATGACCCAGCGCGGCTCGCTCATCTGGTCGTAGACCCGGCGCAGCGCAGGCGCCATCTTGTTGACCAGCGTGCCGGCGACGATCATGACGTCTGACTGGCGCGGGCTCGGACGGAACACGACGCCAAAGCGGTCGAGGTCATAGCGCGCGGCGCCGGCATGCATCATTTCGACCGCGCAGCACGCAAGCCCGAAGGTCATCGGCCACAGCGAGCCTGTGCGCGCCCAGTTAATCAGCTTGTCGGCGGTGGTCGTGACCACGCCTTCCTTCAGGATCCCCTCTATTCCCATTCCAGGGCCCCCTTCTTCCATTCATAGATGAAGCCGACCACGAGGATCGCGAGGAAGATCACCATCGCGATGAAACCGAACATGCCGATCTCGTCGAGTACGACGGCCCACGGGAACAGGAAGGCGATTTCCAGATCGAAGATGATGAACAGGATGGCGACGAGGTAATAGCGGACGTCGAACTTCATGCGCGAGTCTTCGAAGGCCTCGAAACCGCATTCATAAGGCGAGTTCTTGTCGCTATCGGGCCGGTTCGGCCCCAGCACGAACCCGGCAATCATCGGGATCACGCCGAACAGAACGCCCATGACGATAAAGACAAGTATCGGTAGATAGTTCTCTAGCATGAGATGACTGTCACGGATCCCGGGGGTCGAAACGACCCCCTTGAAAAGGCGGTGGAACGGATTCCACCCCGACTCGAAGAGCCCCCCCGCAATCGGCGCATGACCCGATCGCTAGTTATTATTGTTGACCGCAAAGCTCACCTGTTCGGGTGAGTCTAGGCCAGCGGTTTATACGGTGTCAAGCCGAAGCGGACGCCATAAGAATTGAATATACAAACAAATTTTGCGGTATTAGGGCAGTATTGCGCATAACTTCAAAGTATGGTGCCGATGGGCGGACTCGAACCGCCACGGCTTTCGCCACCGCCCCCTCAAGACGGCGTGTCTACCAATTTCACCACATCGGCAAATCGATTGCGCAGCGGGACACACCGATACGTCACGATACGAACAACAGGTCACTCCGCAGGCGGCGCGGGCAGATCCCTCGGCACGTCCGGGATGTCGCCTTCCGGTCGCACGCCACGCTCCATGCCGCTGGCCGGCGCCTGGCGCTCGATGATTTCGGTTACGCTGGGGCGCTCGACCTGCTGGCTGTACATATACGCGAGCCCCAGGCTCGAAAGAAAGAACAAGGTCGCGAGCGCCGCGGTAATCCGGGTCAGAAATGAGGCCGAACCATGGCTGCCGAACACGGTCTGCGAGGCCCCGCTGCCGAAGGCAGCGCCGATCTCGGCGCCCTTTCCGCGCTGTATCAGTACGAGACCGATCAGCGACACCGCGAGCAGCATATGGAAAGCTATCATGAGTACCAGCATGTCACCTCAATCCTAGAACGTATGCCACGCCGATCATTCCGGGTTTGCCGCCCGGCAGATCGACAGGAATTCCTGCGCCTGCAGCGAAGCGCCGCCGATCAGGCCGCCGTCGATACCGACCATCGCAAACAACTCGGCGGCGTTGGCCGCCTTGACGCTGCCGCCGTACAGGATGACCAGGCCGGCCGCGGTAGCGCTGTCCTCCGCCGCGATGCGCCGGCGTATGAAGCCGTGCATTTCCTGGGCCTGCGCGGGTGTCGCGGTCTTGCCGGTCCCGATCGCCCAGACCGGTTCGTAGGCGACAACGACGCCCTGCAGGCGCTGCGGATCGTCGAGCTTCCTGAACACGGCCTCAAGCTGGCGACCGACGACAGATTCTGTATTACCACGCTCGCGTTCCTCGAGCAGCTCACCGACACACAGGATCGGGATCAGCCCCGCGTCGAGCGCGATTGCGCACTTGTCGGCGACCAGCGCATCACTCTCTCCATAGGTATTGCGGCGTTCAGAGTGTCCGACAATGACGTAGCGGCAGCCGAAATCGAGCAGCATCGCAGCGGACACCTCGCCGGTGTAGGCGCCCGGCCCGGCGTGCTCGCAGAGATTCTGCGCGCCCCAGGCAACCGCAGTATCCTTCAGACGCGACTGCACCACATCGAGGTATGCAAACGGCGGGCAAACGGCGATATCCACACCCCTGACATCCTCCGCACCGGCTGTGATGCCGTCCAGCAATTCCCTGATGCTGCTCCTGGAGCCGTGCATCTTCCAGTTCCCGGCAACCAGCGGCCGACGCATGCCAATACCTCTCTGATCCCGCTGCAGAAAACAGGGAAGCTTACCGGTCCCGGGTCAATAAATCAATCGTGCAGGCGGCGTGCGCCACAAGGCCGGCCGGCGTGCCCCGTCCCGTTGCCATGACACGCGTGAATACATCCCTGTAGCTCTCCGCCGCATCCCTGCGGCGGAAGGTCATGGCAACGGGACGGGGCAACGCCGGCCTGTGGCAGTGGTACCCACACAGCGCGATTGGATACGATTACTCGCCGGCCTGTTTGAGTTCCTGCTCCACGATCGACGCCAGATGCTGGGCCACGGAGCGGACCTGCTGGGCGTCGACGCCTTCAACCATGATGCGCAGCACCGACTCGGTACCGGAACGGCGCAGCAGCGTCCGACCGTCGTCGCCGAGCTGGGCCTCGACATCCTTTATCGCGGCCAGAACGACGCGGGATTCGCGATGGTCAAAACCATTCGCGACCGGAACGTTGATCATGTACTGGGGATACTTGGCCATGCCGGCCTTGAGCTCATGCAGCGTGCATTCGGACCTGATCATGAATTCGAGCACCTGCAGCGCTGCGATCACTCCGTCGCCGGTCGTCGTCCGATCGAGGCAGATCAGGTGACCGGAGGATTCGCCGCCCAGCGTCCAGCCGCCCTGTTGCATCCGCTCAAGCACATGCCGGTCGCCGACACTGGCGCGTTCCAGCCGGACGCCGAGCGACTGCAAGGCATGCTCGAGACCGAGGTTGCTCATCACGGTGCCGACGACCGCGTCTTCGGTACTGCCGGCCTGACGCCGCGCGCGCGCGATGATGAACAACAGTTCGTCGCCGTCGACGACCTCGCCCAGGTGATCGACCATGATGATGCGGTCGCCATCCCCGTCGAGCGCAATGCCGAGATCGGCCTTGTGTTCGAGCACCGCGGCCTGGATGTGCTGCGGGTGCGTCGCGCCGCATCTGTCATTGATATTGAGCCCGTCCGGCGCTGAACCGACCTTGATGACTTTCGCGCCGAGTTCGCTGAACACGCTCGGCGCAACATGGTAGGTTGCCCCGTGAGCGCAGTCGACGACGATCCGCAGGCCCTTGAGATCGAGCCCGAGGGAAACCGTACTCTTGCAGAATTCGATATAGCGGCCGGCGGCGTCGACGACGCGCTCGGCCTTGCCGAGATGCGCCGAATTGCGTGTCGTCATCGGCTGTTCGAGCATCGCCTCGATCGCAAGCTCGATGTCGTCCGGCAGCTTGGTACCACGCCCGGAAAAGAACTTGATGCCATTGTCGAAATAAGGGTTGTGCGAGGCGCTGATGACGATGCCCGCCTGGGCATGGAGCGTGCGGGTCAGATAGGCGATTGCCGGAGTCGGCATCGGCCCGAGCAGCAGGATGTCGACACCTGCGGAGGACAGGCCCGCCTGCAGCGCCGACTCGAACATATAGCCCGAGATACGCGTGTCCTTGCCGATCAGGACCTTGCCGTGATCGGCCGGCGACAGCACGCGCCCCGCCGCCCAACCGAGCTTGAGTACGAATTCCGCGTTGATCGGACCCTCGCCGACCCGTCCACGGATACCGTCGGTCCCGAAATAACGCCTGTCGTTCATGCTCCCTCTCCGTACATCACTGCGCTGCATACCTTCAGCGCGTCGGCTGTCTCCGCGACATCATGAACCCGCACGATGGCCGCTCCCTGCCATGCGGCCAAGGCCGTGAGGGCAATACTACCATAAAGTCGCTCGCCGACCGGCCTGCCGGTCAGCGCCCCGATCATCGATTTGCGCGACAGTCCGACCAACAGCGGCACGCCGAGCGTCCGGAACTCCCCCAGGTTGCGAAGGAGGGCCAGATTGTGTTCCAGGGTCTTGCCAAAGCCGAAACCGGGATCGACCAGCAGGCGCTCCCGCGCGATCCCCGCAGCCAGGCACGCGGCGATGCGTCCGGCGAGAAAGGCGCGCACCTCGGCGACGACATCGACATAACACGGTTGTTGCTGCATCGTGCGCGGTTCGCCCTGCAAGTGCATCAGGCAGATCGCGGCGTCGAGGTCACACGCAGCCTCCAGCGCACCGCCGGCCCGCAGGGCCCACACGTCATTGATCATCGAGGCGCCGGCGGCAACCGCTGCGCGCATCACCTCGGACTTGCTGGTGTCGATCGAGATGATGACATCGGGCAGGCGGGCGTGCAGCCTCTCGATGACGGGGATCACGCGCGCCAGTTCTTCTTCGAGTGACACCGCATTGGCGCCGGGCCGTGTCGACTCGCCGCCGATATCGATGATCGCTGCGCCGTCGCTGACCATGCGTTCGGCCCGGGCCAAAGCCCGGTCGGGGGTGTGCCGGGGCGAAAAAAAATCACCCCCGTCCGAAAAAGAGTCGGGGGTGACGTTCAGAATCCCCATCATGCGGGGCCGGTTCAGATCGAGCGTTCGGTCGCCGCACCGCAGGCGCATCGACGTCGAATCAGTGCTGTTCGGCCGGGCCTCCGATGGCACCGCCATCGGCGGGCTTCTTGTCCTTGTCCTGATCGCTCTCCGCCTTGCCGGCGCTGACACCCGAACCGGACTTCGGCCCCTCGTACTTGGTCCAGTCTTTCGGCGGCCGCGGCTCCCTGCCTTCCATGATGTCATCGATCTGATGGCTGTCGATGGTTTCGTACTTCATCAGCGCAGCGGCCATTGCGTGCAGCTTGTCGATATGTTCGATCAGGATTTTGTGCGCACGCTCATAGTTGCGGTCGACAAAGGCGCGAATCTCCTTGTCGATCGCGTGCGCGGTCTCGTCGGAGACGTTCTTGTGCTGGGTCACCGAGTGGCCGAGAAACACCTCGCCTTCCTCCTCGCTGTAGGTCAGCGGGCCGAGCTTCTCCGACAGGCCCCACTTGGTCACCATGTTGCGGGCGATGTCGGTTGCGCGCTTGATGTCATTCGACGCGCCGGTCGTCACCGCATCCGCTCCGAAAATCAGTTCCTCGGCGATACGCCCGCCAAACATGCTCGAGATCTGACTCTCGAGCCGCTGCTTGCTGTAGCTGTAACGGTCTGCCTCGGGCAGGAACATGGTCAGGCCAAGCGCGCGGCCGCGAGGAATAATCGTGACCTTGTGCACCGGGTCATGCGCCGGCACCGTCCGGCCGACAATCGCGTGACCGGATTCATGGTACGCGGTCAGGCGCTTTTCGTCGTCACTCATGACCATCGAGCGGCGCTCGGCGCCCATCATCACCTTGTCCTTCGCCTTTTCGAAATCGAGCATTTCGACGACGCGCTTGTTCGCACGGGCTGCGAACAGCGCAGCCTCGTTGACAAGATTTGCGAGATCGGCGCCCGAGAAGCCCGGCGTGCCGCGCGCGATGATCGCCGGCTCGACGTCGTCGCCAAGCGCGACCTTGCGCATGTGCACCTTGAGGATATGCTCGCGGCCGCGAATATCCGGCAGCGGCACGACGACCTGGCGGTCGAAGCGGCCCGGACGCAACAGCGCCGGGTCAAGCACGTCGGGGCGGTTGGTCGCCGCGATGACGATGACGCCCTCGTTGCCC
>CAYTGL010000078.1:0-7440 GCA_964437335.1 uncultured Chromatiales bacterium | reverse complement strand
ATCGCGCTGCAAAATTTCGGCGCCAGGCGCTGCACGTTTCAGGCGCCATTCACAGGCTTCGTAGGGATCGTCCGCGCCGGTCTCATCCATGATGGCGAGGACGTGCTCATGCAGGTCCGATCGGCGGCGCTGGCGCGGCATTGAGCTATCTCTGCGTGGTGCGCTTTAGCGTCCGATAAAGGTCGTCCCAATCGTCCCGGGTCTTCGGCTGGCCGCCGCGAAAGCGCATGGTGGCGAGGTCGTTGACCTCCTCCTGGGTGAGCTCGCGACCCGTCTGCTTCATCCAATTGCAGAAATCTCGCAGCGATTTGCTGATCTCGACGGAGCGATTGTTGACTTTGACGCTGGGAAGATTGAGCAGGTCGGCGATCGTCACGCGAAGCGGGGTGACCAGCTTCATCAAGGTGTCGGCGGAGGGCTTCTTGAGCCCGTCGCGGTCGTTCTCAAGCTCCCAGAGATAGGTCTTCGACAGCCCCGAGGCGTCGGCCAGCTGGTCCAGCGTCAGACCTGCGTCCTTTCGAGCCCGTTTCAGGCGCTCGGCAAGGGACATAAATAGCTCCTGAACTGAGGTGCAAGACGGGGCGGATTCCGACTCGCCCCGTTTTAAGCTTATCGAGGCGAATTCGCCGCGGCAAGCATTCTGTTCGCTGGGGTTGAACAGTCCGCTTCAGTCGCTATATTCGTTGCAGTTGAACATCCATTAGCCCCTGGCGAATTAGGCGGCCGCCACTCTCCCGCGCGAGATTGCCCCATGCATACGTACGCAATGAAGGATTGCGCCCGCGAGCGATACATCCTCTACATGGTCCTGCTGGCCGCAGCCATTTTTGCGGTCGTCCAGCGGTACGCCGGCCTCGTCGGCGTCGCGGTGAGCGCAAGCACGGTCACCGTGTTTGGCATCGTGTACTTCGTCTTCGACCGCTGGGCGTGGCGGCTGCCGCTGCTCGCCAAGGTGGCGCGCATTCCCAACCTGCAGGGGACCTGGGCGGTGACGGGGCGCACCAACGGCGCCGATGGCCAAGCCCGCGACTGGTCGGGCACGGCTCGAATCACACAAACCTGGTCGCAAATTGCGATCAGCATCGAAACGGAAACGTCGCGATCTCGCAGCGGCATGGCGGCGCTGGAGTGCGACCCTGGCCACGGGTTTCGGATTATTTACGGATACGCGAACGAGCCTAAAGGGACAGGGACCGAGCTCTACTCCCACCGCGGCACTTGCCAAGTCGTGTTCTCGGAGGATCTGAGCACCGGCGAGAGGAACGACGTGAAGAGATTCGCGTTCCCGACGATTCGCGCGCCGTCTTCGAGGCAGGTCATGCCACGCTGGCGGGACTCAACGAGCTCCGGACTGAAGTCGACGATCTTGTGGAGGCGATCTGCAAGAGTCGCCTGCGCTCGTTTGCGAAGCTCGCGGAGGCGCGGGTTTCGTACTAGATTCTATCGGACCATCCGCACAGATCTCATGGAGCCGATTCCGGAACCAACGGAATGCAATATCATCGTCGGTATACTGTCGGAAGCGATCTAGGGCTCGTGCTTGCGTTTCAAGAAGAACCTCTCTCCGCACGACGATGATTACGCGCATCGAATTGACAAACTTCATGTCGCACGCCAATACGGTCATCGAGCCGGCGAGCGGCCTGACTGTATTGACCGGCCCCAACAACATCGGCAAAAGCGCGATCGTCGCGGCGCTTCAGATCTTGTGCCGCAACGATAACTCCACGTACGTCATGCGACACGGGGAGCGACTGTGCTCGGTGAAAATTGACACTGATGACGGGCATCAGGTGGAGTGGCGTCGCAGGAATTCTCCAAGTTATGTCATCGACGGACAGGCGTTTGATCGGCTTCGGGGCTCTGGCCTGCCAGACGAGCTTCACCAGGCTTTGCGAATGCCAACGGTCGACGCATCGGGCGACGACGATTTTGATATTCATTTTGGAACGCAGAAAACGCCATTCTTCTTGTTGGCGGGTTCTCCAGCAACCGCCGCCCGCTTCTTTGCATCCTCTTCGGATGCGTATCGTCTCGTCATGATGCAGAAACGGCATCGAGAGAAGTTTGCCGAAGCGCAGCGCGACAAAGTCCGCCTTGAAGCGGAATTGCGCAAAGTCAACGAAGACGTCGGAGCGCTGGAGCCGGTCGTAGACCTGGAACAGAGACTGACGGCGACCGAGCAGACTTACCGCGAACTTGTCGACGCGGATGCGTGGCTGGAAAAGGCGGACATTGATGAGGCAGCGCTGCGAGACTGCACTGAGCGAGTTGCCGAACACATCGCCTTTGATGCGGTGCTTTCAACTGTATCGGTGCCGCCGACGCTGGAGGACTCCGGCCCGCTGGAGCGGCTCATTCTGGCAATCGAGAGCCAGCGAGGGGAATTCGATGCGGCCTCAGCCTGTGTTGATGCACTTTCCAATTTATCCGCGGCGCCGCAGCTCGCCCCAACAGAACCCGTCGTGGCGATCATTTCCGCAATCGACGTCGCCGAGACGCAGCACAGAGTAGCAGTTTCCTTGATGGATTCATTGGGTGACCTCGTGTCTCCACCTTCACTTGAAGACGCGCCCGCTCTTGAGACATTGACAACAGGACTGGCCGCGATAACGGAAACGACGCGACGCGACGCTTCAGAAGTAGACCGGCTTGGGGCGTTGCCAATCCCGCCCAATCTCGAAAATGTCGCGTTGTTGGAAGGGTTGGTAAATCGTTTGGCGACCGGAATGGCAGAAGCCATGGCTGCCGCTGCGTGGGAAAGCGCCTTGGGGAAGACGTCTCCGCTTCCGACATTTGTTGACGAAGCACCGCTCGCTGCGCTCGTTGAGGCGCTGGAGAAAGCGTCTGCCGACATTGAACAATGCAAGTTGCTCACGGCGTCCCTAGGGCGTCTTTCGCCGTCGCCAACGGTCGTCGATACGCAGCCACTTGTAACGCTCATCCGAGAACTCGAAATACGAGCTAAGAACGGCGAGGAAGCAACATCGGCGTGTGAGTCGGCTTCCGCGAACCTCAGGAGCGTCGCGGCGCAGATCCGGGCGGCAGCGGCACAGAACGTCTGCTCTGTATGCGGCGGCGCGCTTGACGCCGATCGACTGATTGCGATCGCTGCAACGCAGGGCGGGGAGGAGAGCGATGCCTGATAGTGGTTACGCCGGACTATTGATTGTGGGCGATCCGCATGTCGAGGGTCGGCAGCCTGGCTTCCGAAAGGATGACTACCCAACCGTCATCTTGGACAAGCTCGCATGGTGCGTCGACTACGCGCGGGAACAGCGACTTCTCTTAGCGCTTTTAGGGGATCTCTTTGACAAGCCGCGCGACAATCCCAATTGGCTTCTTAATCGTCTCTTCGAGCTGCTGCAGACCGAGACAATCGGTTTGTTCGGCAATCATGACGTCCATTACAACCCTCAGCTGACCGAACACGATTCCCTTAGCCTCTTGGTCAACACCGGGAGACTCCGTCTGGTGAGCGCCGACTTCCCGTGGGAGGGGACAATCGGCGGACGCCGCACCATTGTAGGCGGCGCCTCCTACAGGCAAGAACTTCCGACGACGTTTGCCGCGACAGGCGGGCCGGCGGGCGCGCCGCTCGTCATTTGGCTCACCCACCATGACATCCTCATCCCGGGATACGACGAGGGTCGCATCGCGCCGCATGAGATTCCTGGAATAGACATCGTCATCAACGGCCACATTCACCGACGCCTAAGCGACGTCCAGGTCGGGACGACCCTTTGGCTAACTCCGGGCAACATCACCCGGCGTTCCCGCAGCGATGCGTCGCGCGACCACGTCCCGTCGGCATTGCGAATCGACGTATCGCCAACGCAACTCAAGATTGACCACGTCGAGGTGCCACATCGACCTTTTGAGGAGGTCTTTCACGAGGCCGTCATCGATGCCAGGGAGGGAGTGGACGCGTCGGCGTTTATCGCTGGTTTGGCAGAACTGCAGATGCGCCGAACCGCGAGCGGCGAAGGACTGCAGGAATTCCTAAGTCACAACATTGGACAATTTGAAGCGGACGTTGCAACCGAAATCTTAGCGTTAGCAAAGGAGGTGGTAGATGTCTGAAAAGGCCACGACAGAAACGGCCGAACCGCAGAGCATCGAGGACTTGCAGTCGCGATATCAGAAGCTCAACACGCGGAAGATTCAGGCTGAGACAAATCTGGGCAATGCAAAGAAACAGCTGGAACAGTTGCAGCAAGAAGCTCGTGACAAGTACGAGACGGACGATCTTGCCGCGCTGCGCAACAAGCTCGACGCCATGAAGGCGGCGAACGAGAAAAAACGTCGCGACTATCAGCAGCAACTCGATCGCATCGAAAGTGAGCTCCATACGGTTGAACAACGATTCGCAGCTCCTGAGCAGCCGGCGGACGAAGAATCAGAGAGCACATAATGGACTCCGATGACTCATGTGCGCCGGTGCGAACCAGCGCTGCCGATGACGCCGTGACGCTTCGTGCGCCCGACGATCTGCGCCGGCGTGCAAATCGGCTAGTTGATCGGCGATCGGATCGTCTTGGCGAAGCGGCGCGTCTCACCGACCTTGTTGCTCAACGCGACAATTACCTGGCCATTGGCGAAAAGGTAACGGTGGCACTCGAACAATTGAGCCAGCTGTTGTTCAAGGAGGTTCTCAGCGTCGTTGAAGACAAACTGACGATCGCACTCCAAGAGATTCTGGAGCAGCCAATTCGTTTCCGCGCAGACGCAGACTTCAAGCGCGGCGCGGCGACGGTCGATTTCTGGGTTGAACGCGATGGGCATCGCGAGGACGTACTACGAGGCCAAGGCGGGTCCGTTGCCAATATTCTCAGCGTTGGTTTGCGGCTCTTCGCGCTGGCCACTCTCGATGAGAAAAAACATCGACGGGTGCTCGTACTAGACGAGCAGGATTGCTGGTTGCGCCCCGACCTGGTTCCTCGACTCGTGAAGATGATTCACCAAGCAGGACAGGCATTGGGGTTCCAGGTAATTCTGATCAGCCACCACGATATCGCGCTCTTTGAGCAATACGCCGACCGCATCTACGCTGTCGACAGTAACCCTGATGGGAAAATCGAAGTGCAACAGTACCGCGCGTCCGTCGTTCACAGAGACGCCGAAGCCTAGTTGAGCTGCCAAGCGTAGATCGGTGACGTCCAGTTAGCGGTTTAGGCCAGCGGCATCATCGCCGGGTCTTTAACTCAAGTTTGACCTTCTGCCACACTAGTCGCAGCCCTTCGTGCGACACACGGTGGTTGGCCTCGCGCAAAAAGACCTCCGCGTCGCTCTGATTGAGCGTCTTCAGTCCGCTGGCTCGCGCCCAGGCAATGCATTCGGTGACAAGACCGTCGATCATAGATTTTTCACGATCGCCGATGTCCTTGGCGACTCTCTTGGCGATCCGCTCGACGACCTTCGCGTACTTGGGAAGGCTCCAAGATTCCGCGGGGCCGCCGCGGTGCTCGGCGAGATACTCATCAAGGGCTGTCTTAACGTGGTAGGTTTGCGTTGAGATTGGCTCGTCGCTCTTCAAAACATACTCGGAAAAGGCGGCGGCGACGTCATCTTCTTCAGCGGAGAGTTTGGCGGCGAGTTCGCCATCATTGGGCTCGTCGTCATCAACATCGTCCTGCTCATCGTCGTAGAAGTGATCGTCAGCAGGACCTGCACCATCATCCTCAGCAAGCACGGATTGCGCGTCTGCC
The DNA here is from genome assembly GCA_964437335.1 of uncultured Chromatiales bacterium. Classification (GTDB taxonomy): domain Bacteria; phylum Pseudomonadota; class Gammaproteobacteria; order SZUA-140; family SZUA-140; genus JAITWN01. Next base: position 1,732 of record CAYTGL010000078.1, on the reverse strand, counting down.
CATGGTGCCACCGCGCGGAAGCAATGAAATAGCCCATCGCAGTGAAACGCAAGTTCTGCGAGCGCGGGTTCGTTCTTATGAGCAGGGTCCTCCTCAGAAGTCCGCAGGTAGAGGATGCGTGCACCTGCTTTGACGGCAAGATGAAGAAAATCCTGCAGAGATTCGCCGGCCCACTCGAAGCGAACATCATTCGAGGCGCGGGTGGAAGTCCGGAACAAAGGGATCCCTGGGGACTCATCTGCTGCTATCGCTAACAGGTCGCTAGGTCGAGATTTAGCCATAACAAAGTCCTCAAGGTGGCGGCAGTTCCTTGTACGCAAACCGTGGACGGCAGCAGTGGTGAGTCCAAGCTGCGCTGCGACTTTCGCACTGTCGGGAAGGTTGAACCCGCTGCCGCAAGGTGGCGGATATTTTTTCGCCTGCTCCACGGCTATTTCTTTTGCAGGTTGAGATTGATCGCCGCGCATGAGCAGCGGAGGTCTTTCGGCTCCTTCTTTGGTGAGACGGATAGCCAGGAATCGCAGTTCGGATTCGAGCAACGGAATTGTTCAAGCAATGCCTTGATCACGATGACAACGGGCTCGAATTCGTCCTTCGTGAAGTTCGCCCAATCATTGAAGTGGACCGCTTTGTTGATGATCCAATTCTCCCCGCCCCATTTCTCCATGCAGTCCTTCCGAGCCTGCTGCATTTCCTGCACTTGCTTGAAGACCGCTGTGTGCCCCCACGACTGGGCTGCGGCGGCGGCTTTGCCGAGAAGCTCCCCTTGTTTCCCAATGACTGCGCCTAGCAGATCGCCCATTTCATATGCGCCGTCCCCCTTGTAGGGCACACTGGCGCCCAGCTCGTCAGCCAGTTCAGCAGAAACGAATTCAAGGTGACGCCTAAGTTTCGCCGCCGCAGGGGGGACGTCGTCTTTCGCCAAGTCTTGTGCGATGAGTGACCAAACATCAGCAACCTCACAGAGAACGGGGCCAGTCTCCACTGACCACGCCTGGAGCGCGACCGTGGCCTTCGCGGTGACGACACCCGCGGTCCGCATCTGCTTGGTCCATACCTGGTCATGGGTGGTGATGATGAGCGTGTTCGTATCTGTCGTGCTGATAATGCATTGCCAGACGGCAGGCGCTACGCAGATTCGCGGGTGGCTCGATTCCGGGCCGTGTACCTTCAAAGCGCGCGGAGTGAAGTAGGTGCTACGGCGTCCGCGTGGGTCGTCGCTGCACACGAAGCCACGCAACCGACGCGCGCGCGTCACGTGGTAAAAAGAACGCGGTTGAGCTGGACTGTCAGCACTCACGTCGGGCCCGCATCGAGTTGGCAAATCGCGAGAGATGGATTCGCCTCTTCGAACGATATCCGACGAGATTTACCGGTGAAAGTACGCGGAGATGTCCGGCAGGAAACACGGCAGGAAACCCATTCTTTTGGGTTCATTCGTATGCACTTAGTGCAACGACGCCAGATTTGGCGATCGCGATAAGTCGTTGAGACATCGCGAGATAGAAGAGCAGGGCAGCGACTGAACACATGCCCCCCAGTCAAACGCGCTACCAGGCTGCGCTACGGCCCGAACACCGAATCCCGCTCATCTTGGCCACTTTTAGTTCCCGCTCTGAGGGCGCAGGAGTGGGATCGCGGGCACGCTTCTCAGCAATTACGTGCCAATAAATGCCGGCGAATCAGAACCACCGGCAGAGCCGGTGGTATGAGGAAGGCCCCTAAAAGGGGC
>CAYTGL010000077.1:0-7548 GCA_964437335.1 uncultured Chromatiales bacterium | reverse complement strand
GTTCACATGCGGCTTCGTACGCTCAAATTTCCCCTTCGACATCGCACTATCCCCTTTGTCAGGTGGCGGAAGATACGAAGACCGGCACAGGAGCGACCCGTACCTGTGGCTTCCCACAACCCGCTACCGTTGCCGATACCTTAATAAATATACAAACAGACCCTGTTACCCGCATCCTGCAAGCCGGACTGGAGCCCATAACCGGATTTGAACCGGTGACCTCTTCCTTACCAAGGAAGTGCTCTACCGACTGAGCTATATGGGCAAAATCAGGAAACAGGTATCAGGAGACGGTCGAATTGGCCTGATACCGTTGCCTGATACCTGTTTCCTGATCTGGAGCGGGTGATGGGAATCGAACCCACACCATCAGCTTGGAAGGCTGAGGTTCTACCATTGAACTACACCCGCCTGCTCAGCCGCTGACCTGGTGTTATCACCCCGAACCCTGCGCGCCCGATCTCGAGCCATTATCCAAGGCATTATCGATACGCTCCCTGGTGGAGGGGGGAGGATTCGAACCTCCGAAGGCTGAGCCGTCAGATTTACAGTCTGATCCCTTTGGCCGCTCGGGAACCCCTCCAAAAGCAAGCCGCTTATTTTGCTGATGAATCCAGGCCATGTCAATAAGCGTCCGGGCGAATGAATACCGAAGAGCCGCATACTCCGGGACAGAATCCGGGCCTGAATTCGAATATGGGCGTCAAATATACGGCGGTCGCTCAGGATTTAGCGGGGTCTGACCCCTTTATGATTTCGCGCTTCGCCTGTTGCCAGAGATCCTCCATTTCCTCCAGCGAAAGGTCCCGGAAACGCCCGCCCCGGATAGCGGCCAGCGACTCCATACGGGCATAGCGCGCCTCGAAGCGGCCGTTCGCCTTGCGCAATGCCGCTTCCGGATCGATATCGAGATGACGCGCGAGATTGCTGACCACCAACAGCACATCACCGAGTTCGTGTTCCAGACGTGATACGTCGCCCGCGGGGAGTTCTGCGCGCAGTTCCGCAATCTCTTCATCGAGTTTGTCGAGTACGCTCTGTATCTCCGGCCAGTCAAAGCCGTCGCGCGCCGCACGATTCTGGAGCTTGACCGCGCGGACCAGCGCCGGCAGAGCCGCGGCGATGCCGGCCAGCGCGCTGTGATCGTCTCCCTTGTGCCGCCGTTCCTCCGCCTTGTGCGCCTCCCACGCCACCGCCTGCGCCTCGGCATCACCGGTCGCCGCGTTGCCGAACACGTGGGGATGGCGTCGTATCAACTTGCCGGCGATGCCGGCCGCAACGGCGTCGAAATCGAAAACGCCCGCTTCCTCGGCGATGCACGCGTAAAACACGATCTGGAACAAGAGGTCGCCGAGTTCCTCGCGCAGGCCGTCGTGATCGCCGCGCTGCGCCGCATCGGCGACCTCGTAGGCCTCTTCGAGCGTATGCGGGGCCAGCGAAGCGAAGGTCTGCGCACGATCCCAGGGACAGCCGTCCGCCCCGCGCAGGCGCCGCATCACTTCGAGCAGGTCACCAAGAGGTCGGGATGGCATGGCCTCAGCGGTCTCCGGTCAGGCGTTCCAGACTGATCAGCCGGTTGTGCTGATCGTAGCGCAGCAGGAAACTGCCATGCACGCCATCGGCATCAACGAACGATCGCAGCATCGACGCGGGAAAGCGCACCGTCCTGCCGTCGCGCGCGCGCGCCTGCACGGTGCTGATTCCGCCCTTGTAGAAACGCAGATACTCGTTGGCGGAGATGCCGAGATCCAGCACCACCTCGTTCGCGACGGGTTGTATCATGCTGCCATCCGCCATCTCCACATCAGTCTGCAGACTTGAGCGCGGCCTCGATTTCGGCCAACGGCACCCGCACGCCCCTGCCGATACCCTCGCAGCGCACGGACTCGCGTTCCCAGGCCTTCCGGGTCGCCACCAGTTCGGGCCAGAACGGATACGTCCGACACTGAATCGGACGCGCATCATAGATCGCGCAATGACCGTTTCCCCGCAGAAACACGCAGGCTCCGCTCCCGGTCATGCGCAGCACCCGGTCACCCGCAGGGGTGCGCATCATGTAGCGGCGACCAAACCAATCCCGGCTCACGCCGATATGGCCGGCGATCGCCCGCACCTCTCCCGGCGCGAGAAATACGTATTGTTCGCCGTCGCCGGTGCAGCAGGCGCCACAGCCGGTACATTCGAATTTCAGCGGATTCCTGCGATAAAAGGCTTCCATATCGTCCCCATGATCGCACGCCCGGCGCAGTATGCCGGCACGGCGGATCGGAGTATCACGTCCGGACATCGCCATCGCCGTAGTCGCCGAACCCCGTGAAATACAGTCTAAACGACGGTTTCAGCACCGAATGATTTTAGCAACAAATGGATTGCGAATTGAAAAATACGTTGCTATGCTGCGCATACCGTAACAGGCGCATCATGCATGTTTCCGCCACACAACCACAAGCAAGGAGAATCATAATGGTTGCAAAGAAGAAAGCCGGAACCAAGAAGAAAGCGACAAAGAAGGCCCCCCGCGCGGCCAAAGTGATCAAGTCCCCGTACACCCGCTCCAGCATGCTGACCCACATTGCCGACAGCACGGACCTGACCAAGAGGCAGGTCAGCACCGTCATCGATGAGCTGAAGAACGTCATTGAAGGCCACGTCAAGAACGGCGGCGCCCGTATATTCACGATGCCGGGACTGTTCAAGATTAAGGTTATTCGCAAGCCGGCCACCAAGGCGCGCAAGGGTGTGAACCCTTTCACCGGCCAGGAAATGATGTTCAAGGCCAAGCCTGCCCGCAATGTCGTAAAGATCCAGGCGCTGAAAGCCCTGAAGGACATGGTCTGACAGAATACCCCGCCGCGGTGCACGATCCCGTGCACCGCGGCCTTCAAGGCGCTGCCAGAGGGTGGCAAGGATGTTTGTCCCCTTGAAAACGGACCGGACCCCTGGTCCTTTTACCACTCACCCGCCGACAATCTGCCCCTCGCCGTACTCGCTATCCACGTTCCTCCGCGACCGCCGATCCAGAGCTGGTACGAATCTTTCATGGTAATTGGCATGTCGTCGCTTGCCTGCCTGATCTTGCTGTCGGCCCTCGGTCTTGGCGCACCGGCCAGCGTCGCGCTCGCCTCGATGCAGGAGACGGACCTGGAACAGCATCGCACCACATTCCTCAACGCGGAACGCGCCCTGAGGCAGGGCGCGATCTCACGCTTCAACGAACTGTCTGAAGAACTGCGGAATTACCCGCTCTACCCGTATCTGCGCTACCAGTACTTGCGTCCGCGACTCGCCCAGGCCCGCGAGGCCGAGGTGGCAAGCTTTGTCACTGAGCACGCCGGAAGCCCGCTGTCGCTGCGCCTGCATCATGCCTGGATCGACAGCCTGGCTCGCCGCGGGCAATGGGAGACGTTGCTGCGCAACTATCCCGCTCATGCCGAAAGCAACGCGCTCGAATGTTACCGCCGGCAGGCGCTGCTGCATACAGGCGCAAGTCAGCAGGCCTTCGATGGCATCGAGACATTATGGCTGGTCGGAGAATCGCAGCCGGCCTCCTGCGATCCGGTATTCTCGGCCTGGCGCGCGCAGGACGGGCTCGATTCCGAACTGGTGTGGCAACGATTCCGGCTCGCGATACAGGCAAATGAGATACAGCTGGCGCGCTATCTGACGCGCTATATGAACGACACCCACAGGGACTGGGCCGAACTCTGGCTGCGGATACATCACGACCCGCGCCTCGTCAACGGCCCGCAACGGCCGGCGAGGGAGCATCCGGTCCACAACGACATCGTGATCCATGGCATCAAGCGGATGGCGCGCACCAATATCGATCTCGCGATCAAAACCTGGGACATGACCGTAAACGGCAATTCGGCGCTGTCGCGCGAGGAATTCGCGGATGTCGAACGCAGCCTCGCCCTGACACTCGCTGTCCGCAGTCATCCGCGCGCGCTGGAGCGACTGAAGTCGATCGACGATTCCGCGGCGGACACGCCCCTGCGCGAATGGCGGGTGCGCACTGCGCTTGTTCGCCAGGACTGGCAAGCCGTCATTGACGCGATACTTCAACTACGCGAGGAAGAGCGGGAATCGCCGGTCTGGCGTTACTGGCAGGCGCGCGCGCTCGAGCATCTGAAACAGCCTCAGCAGGCTGAGGAACATTATATCGAACTCGCGATCAGCCGCGGTTATCACAGCTATCTGGCCGCCGACAGACTGGATCTGCCTTATCAGCTCCAGCATGAACCGACCGGCCGGGAAGACAGCGATTCGGTCCGGGTCGAGGAATACCCGGGACTCGCGCGGGCGCGTGAATTGTTTTTCATCGGACGGCTGGTCGACGCCCGCCGGGAGTGGTATTTCGCGACACGGGACATGGCCGACTGGCAACTGCAATCGGCGGCCGTGCTGGCGCAGCGCTGGGGCTGGCACGACCGGTCGATCGTGGCCGTAGCCCGCACGGAATTCCGCAATGATCTTGAATTGCGTTTTCCTTTCGCGTACCGCGAACAGATCACTGCGGCAGCGCGGGAACATGGGATTGATCCCGCGCTGGCCTTCGCGCTGATCCGCCAGGAAAGCGCATTCGATCCGAATGCCAGGTCTCCTGCCGGCGCCGTCGGGCTGATGCAGCTGATGCCTGCAACCGCGCGCCAGCTCGCCCGCCACCTGAGCATCCCCGCGCCGACCCAGTCTGCGCTGCTCGATATCACGACAAATCTGCGCCTCGGCATGGCGTGGCTGCGGCGGATGCTCGATCGTTACGATAACCAGGCCGTTGCGCTCGCCGCCTACAATGCCGGAGAGCAGCGCGTCGACGGCTGGTTGCCGCGCGAGCAGGCGATTCCGGCGGATCTCTGGACCGAAACCCTACCGTTCAGGGAGACGCGCGGCTACGTCCAGAATATCATGCTGTTCTCGGTGCTCTACGAACAGCGCATGGATACTCAATACGGCAAGCTCGACCAGCGCATGCCATTGGTAATCCCGCGCAATGCCCGACTGACCCGCAGCATCCTGCCCGATGAACCGTCCGCGGCGCCGCGCACGGAAGATTCCAGCTCCTGATCCTTCACGCGCCGAGTTCGCGCAGCCAGGCGCCCAGGCGGTGTCGGGCGAAGAACTCCGGATGCCAGTCTCTGGAGGAAAGGCGGCCACGCAATGCGAACGGGACGACATAAACCCACGCCCTGACCGCTTTGCCCGGCACCTGCTCGACGTCGAGTAGTTGTCGGGAATAGCATTCGTTCTCGTAGACATCGATCAGATGCAGCGTCTTCTCGTCGAGACCCTGATACAGCACGCCCCGCACCACCGCGGCGGACTCCTCGACAATGCCGGGGAAGACTTCTCCGCGCACGCGATAACGGGCATAGCCCCTGAGCATGGCGTCCCGGCAGGGATAGTCGTTGCCGGTCACCGCGCGCATCACCTGCGGAAAACCCAGCGTGCCGTAACAAAACAGCATGTCCGGGACTTCATTGCACCGGCATGCCTGTCTCATCGCGACTTGCGCGCCATGATGGCCCAGGTGCTGGAAGGCAGATATACACGGCCATCATCATGCTGGTAGGCCGCCATCAGCGCCCGCAGCTCGGCACGGATTTCCGGCAACTTCCGCTGCCCTTCCTCGCCCGCCTCCCGGACGATCTCGCCGGAAGGACCGACCAGGATCTGATAATCGATCGCCTCCTCGAGACTCGTCCCGATGCAGATATCGGCATCGATGCGCCTGAAAAACCCGACATCGACAAAACCGGCGGCCTTCAGTATCGCGCGATCGGTCTCCTCGTCGGCCATCGAAAACGGTCCAGGCCCGCAGGTTTTCGCCTGATCGCCGGGCGGCGGCAGGTATTTCAGCGCAACCTCCTTCGCAAGCCCCCAGCAGGGATTGTCCGCGAGCCTGCGCCAGACGATCAGGCAGACGCGGCCCCCCGGTTTCAAGGCCTTGTGCGCATTCCTGAGCGCCATGACGACACTCTCGAAGAACATCACGCCGAAACGCGAGAACACGACATCATAATATTCCCGCTCGAGCGCACTGGTCTGGGCGTCACCGAGCACATAACGAACGTTGTTCAGTCCGGAACGCGCGCACTCCTGCCGCGCGATCTCGAGAAAGGCCTCGGTACAATCCAGCCCGACAACCTCGCCCTCTCCGCCAACCTGCCGCGCGATTTCAAGGCAGGTCTCCCCATATCCGCAGCCGATATCGAGCGCCTTCTCGCCGGCCCGGAATTCGAACCAGGGATACGCGATCGCGCTGTGTATTGCGCCGTTTCCGGACAGCAAATGACGGAACCGATGCCACTTCGGCACCAGTATCTCGTTCCAGCAACTGATGAAATCGTCGTTTACGATAGTGGACATAAGCAACCCCCCTATATAAACGGGCGAGGGGCTGTCGACGGTTGAGATTTATCCCTGACCGCTGTGAATACATCCCTGTACGCTCTACGGCCGCATCCCTGCGGCCGAAGGTCAGGGATAAATCTCAACCGTCGACAGCTCCTCCTCCTTTGGCAATGGGCCTCCTTTGATATATCAACACGGTTCCCTATAATGTCAATAACCACCCCGCGCCACCGCCCGCCCGGAGGGGAGGCGACGCCATGCAGACCCACCGGATCACGAAACCCCGCGCCTGGCGTCTCTTGCTGCTGATCGTCCTGCTGTGCGCAGCCTTCCAGGCCGGCGCCCGCGAGCTGCATTCCAATCCCGAAGACATGGTCGCGGTCGAGCTTGCGACGGTCGGGGTCAGCTCGCAGACCGGCACGCCGGTCGTGGTGCTGCGCGATCCCGCGTCGGGTGACGTCGTCCCGATCATCGTCGGACCGATCGAGGCGCGCGCGATCCTGATGGCGCTGCAGGAAGTCCCGGTGCCGCGCCCGATGACCCACGACCTGATCTCGAACATCCTCGCCGCGACCGGTATGCGCCTGGAACGCGTGCTGGTCGACGCGCTGATCAACGGCACCTATCACGGCGCGCTCGACCTGCGCGCCGAGGGCAGCGATACGCCGATCTATGTCGATACCCGCCCCAGCGACAGCCTCGCCCTCGCCGTACGCGAAGGCGCCGCGATCTTCGTCGCGCCCGCGGTCATTGAAGCCGCGCGCGGACTCGAATTCGAGCCGCTGCCGGACCAGGAAATCGTGACCGCGCTCGGCATCACCGTCGTCGCACTCACCGGCGATCTGCGCGCCGCGATGGAGCTCGGAGACCGTGAAGGCGTGCTGGTCAGCCGCGCCGTCGGCGCAGCGGCGGACGCCGGTCTCGCGGCCGGCGCGCTGATCCTCAGCGTCAACGGCGAGACGCCGGAATCGCCGATGGACTTTCTCGAACTGGTGCGCCGCACGCCGTCCGGCGAAAAGGCGCGGATCGTGTTCTGGGACAACGGCGAGGAGCACGAGATCGAGCTCTCGACCGACGTGCCGGATATTCAGCGGCTCAGGGAGGCGGAACCGAAATTGCAGGTTTGAGCAGAAGAACGCCGTGGGTTCTCCCCTGACTTCACGGACACATCAGAAAAGCCCAATAATGGGCCCGGAG
>CAYTGL010000076.1:0-7613 GCA_964437335.1 uncultured Chromatiales bacterium | reverse complement strand
GCGCGTCGCCTGGTCTTCGACCGACCACAGGCTCATGATGACGGTCCGCGCCCCGGCCACCTGGAACGCACGTCGCAATCCGAAGACCCCTTCGCCGGCCTTGATCTCGCCGACGCCTGTGTCGCAGGCGGAGAGGACGGCCCACTCGACACCGGAGAGGTCGAGCGAGGCGACCTCTTCGGCGGTCAGGATGCCGTCGTCTTCGTCCGGCGCCGCGTCCGCGCGACGATTGGCGCCGGCGAGGGCGAGTCCGGAGAGGAGGAGCGGGTTCCCTGCGGCTTCCCCGGCGCCGGAGGGTCTCGAGAGACCGCCGACACCCCGAGTGCCCGCGACGGCCGGACGGCAGTCGTCGCCCAGGAAGAACCCGTGTGTGGCCAGGTGCAGTACACGATGGTGAGGCGCAGCGAGCTTGAACGCGGCCTCGGTGGCTTCGCCTGCGACGAGCAGACGGAGTGTGCTCTTAATCGGTGTGGCTCGAGCCGTCCACACGCTCGACAGCTCCTTCACTTCCCTGATGGTTTCGTCGAGGGGCAGGAACCGCACACCCTGCATGTCCCGACAGGGCGCTCTCATCGAACGGAGGCCCGCCGTCGTTGCGGGAGGTGCCTGGGAGGAGTTCGTCGACGCCGTCGTCCGATCTCCTGACGGCGTGACAACGTCGAAGGCCGGCCCACCAAGAGCCAGCAAGCCTCCGGAAGGGGCGGTCGGTTCGACGGAAGCGGACACGAGGTCGCGTTCGACCGAAAGGTAATGGATGGGCGGGAACTGCTCCACCAGGTAGGATGACTCCCCGAAGGGCAGCGCCGCGAGCGGTACGAGGCTCAAGGCGCCATCGGGCACGACGAAGATCCGCTCGGCGCCCGCCACGTGCTTCTCCAACGGATCCCAGACCGCCTCTCGCAACGACCTCCCCGCGAGGCGACTTGCCTGCTCGGCCCGCAATCGTGACGTGCTGCCGAGGAGGCTCGGTCCCGCGGCTTCGGCCCGCCATGCGGCAATCCTCCTCTCGATCTCGCCCACTCGACCGAGGTCGATCAAGGCGACGCGGTTCTCCGCGGGGCGAGCGACAAAGGCGGCCACGGACTGGACTGGCGTGGCAGGCGGCTCACCACGCGGCGGCCGACGGCTGCGCGCGTACTGGACGTACGACACGAGCACCGATCCTTCGGGAAGGACGCGGCGTATCTCGTCGAAGCCCGCCGCCGATCTGGTCATCTCGGCCCGGGCTTCGGCGCTCTGCTCGGCGAGCGTGCGCTCCGCCTCCTCTTTCTGCGCGCGCGCTTCGTCGAGGACAGCCTGCGGGACGGGTTCGTCGAGGCTGCGAACGAGGAGGTTCGCGAACCGCTGACGCGCCATCATCACCCGGCTGGCTGAAGGCGACGATCGGTCGCTCAGGGAGAGCGCGTGATTCCGCGCGGCGAGCTCGTCGAGTACGACGCCACGGGAGCGGATCGTCATGTCGAACGCAGCCGCGGCATCCTCCGTCCCCGCGACCGCGATCGAGAGCGCCAGATCCAACGCTCGCGGTCTGCGCGAGAGGTATGCCATGGCGAGCGCCTCGTTGAGCGACCTGATCGTCAGCCGGACGTGGTCGATGCCGACCTGCTGCGCGTCCATCGCGGAGGCAAATGCCGAACGGGAATCGCCGCTGGCGAACTGAACGGCCGCGAGTCCGGCACGTGTTTCGGCCGCCAGGGGGTGCCGACGTCCGAGGATTCGCTCGCGCTCCGACAGCGCCGCACCGATGTCCGCCAGGGCGGTTGCGGTCTGTCCTCGACGGGCATGGAGTTGCCCGCGCAGTTCGAGGGCCAGGGCCAGGTGGTCGGGCTCGTCTCCGGTGCCCGACTCGCGGAAGATTCTGATCGCGTCGTCCGCCGACGGCAGCGCCGCCGCCGCGCCTCCCGACCGGAACGCGACCTGCGCGATTTTGACGAGCGTCCAGGCCACCTGGGGATGGGTGGGCCCCAGGCTTTGCCTCCGAGCGGCCAATGCCTGCTCGTACAGTGTCCGCGCCGATTCGAAACGTCCCCTGGCGGATGCGGTGTCGGCCAGGCCGTCGATCCCGCGAGCGACAAACGGATGGTTGGGACCGAGTGCGGCCGTCCACATCTCCACAGCGGCCGCGTAGAGCCTCTCGGCTTCGGACAGATCGCCGACCTGCATGGCGAGGCGCGCTTCGTTGAGCAGGGCCGTGGCCCGAATGTCCGGATTGTCTCCCACCTTGCCCGCGCAGTCGTCAAACGTCACCGACACGCGCCGATACAGCCTGCGCGCTTCGGCATACTCGCCATCGTCCTGGTGCGAGGCGGCGAGATCGTTGACGAGGCCCGCGAGCGCGGGGTCGCAGGGCGCCAGCCATCGCTCGCCGATCTGCAGGGCCTGCTCACGAAGCCGCCGCCCCTCTGCCAGTTGGCCCATCGAGTACTCGGCGAGGCCGAGTCGTCTCAGCAGTTCCGACAGCGCGGGATGCTCGGCCCCGAGTGATCGCTCGGCCATCCGGCGGGCCTCGGACCAGTCCGCCATCGCCTCGGCTGTCGCACCGAGCAGGAACCGGACATCCCCGGCAGCCTGCAGTACCAGGGCGGTGTCGGGATGCTCGTACTGCGAGCCGCGGCGAATCGACAGCGCCCGGTCGAGAGGAGGAAGCGCATCCGCGAACCGGCCGTCGTATCGGCGCATCAACCCGGCCAGATACAGAGTCTGAGCCAATGCCATCGGCGACGCCGCGGCGTGCCGTTCCCGAATCGGCTGCGATTCGTCGAGCAACCGCGTCGCCTCGTCGAAGCGCCGCAACTGAATCATCGTGCGTGCGACGAGGTCGAGGCTGTCGGCCAACGCCGGATCGGTCGATCCCAATGCATTGCGCCGACTGGCCAGGCTCCGTTGATACAGCGGCAGCGCCGCTTCGAACTCGCCGCGGTGGAAGTGAACGAGACCAAGTTCGTCCAGCGAACGCAGTGTATCCGGGTGATCGGGCCCAAGCCGCTGCTCCCTTATCCGGAGGACGTTCTGCGCCAGGCTCAACGTGGAGGAGACACCAGACTTCCCGTTCCTGACCAATGCCAGGACGAGCCAGCTTCGCGCCTGCGCGGCTTCGAGAGCATCAGGCGCGCTGTTCGCCGCGACGCGGGCGTTCCAGTCGTTGGCAAGTTGTTCGGCCGCCCCGTATGCGCCTGCGGCCAGGCTGCGACTGACGGCCTGGGCCTCCCGACTGGAGTGGATGCCCGAGCCCGAATCCGGGGAGCCGCAGGCGGCGGCCGCAACGGCAATCGTGATGAGCACACACTGCGCCGGACGCCGCGCGTCGGGCAACCGTTCAGCGCAGTCGATACTGCCAGCCAGTGCCGGCACGTGACCAGCGCTCATAGTCTACGGTCCTGACAGAAACTCCGCGGCCTTCAGGAACTCGGCAGCCTTGGCGAACTCGGAGGCCTTCACGAATTCCGCCGCCTTTGCGAACTGCGCCGCCTTTGCAAACTGGGCGGCTTTGGCGAACTGGGCAGCCTTTGCGAACCCGGCGGCACCGCCAGATCCACAGCAATTGAGCCATGCCAGGCATGCCGGGTCGAATGGACCGGCCGCCGAATTGATGGCCATGCCGATTCCAGCTCGCTGCAGCTGTTCGAGTAGCGCCACGACATCCCCGCTGGCCTGCGACCGCCGAACCGAAGCACGCGGCATCTCGCGCAGTGCAATGTCGGCCCAATCCTCGAAGTCGGCGCTGAGCGCGAGGTTCCGGTACACCTCGGGATCCGCCAGCCTGGTGAGGCGTGAGTCGCGCTGCTTGCGAGCGTCTCGAGGGTACCTGAAGATACTCACGCCGTCGATTCCCTCTGTTCCAGCAGTCGCCGCCGCAGGTGCGGTTGCATCGTCATCCCGGAGCAAAGCCGGCGCCTCCTTCGTACCAAGCGCAGCTCGCAAGTCCTTTAGCGCCTTTTCGGCCTGCGGCGATTGGCTTGGCGGATTCGGGTTGAGATCCGACGGTTGCACGCGGCTCTCAACAGCGCCAGCAAGCAAGTGAAGGTCGATCAACGCCGGATCGCCCTTCGCTGTGCTGACCGACTCGACGGCCGCGATCAACGTATCGTGGCCTGCTCCCGATTGATTGCGCAGGCTGGCGACGAGCTCTCTCAGCGAGTCGACCACGCCTTTCGCTTGCCGGGTGTCGAGCAGTGCGTACGGCACGTGCTCCAAGCCTGGCCGGTTGGCGTCATCACGGTAATGGGTTCTCAAGTGCGTGAGGAGGGTCGGCGCCACATCATCCGGCTCGGGCCTGCTTGCCAGGCTCGCGAACATCTCCTTGTAGGGCCAGCCTTCGACCGGGACGAGTCCCTGCGATGCCAGGAGCCATGTCGCATAGCCCTCCAGCTCGTAGGCCGTCTCGAGCGTGCTCATGAAGCAGTCCTTGAAAGCGACGATGTCCAGCGGCTTCCCGATTGCATCCTTTGCGGCCTTGAGGGCTTCGCGCAGCTCGTCGAGCGTGAGTGTCTGTGCCTTGTACGTGAAGGGGTCCGGGTCGGTGAACAATCCGAAATGGCTTCGGCTGTGTCCCCAGAGGATCAGCATGTAGTGTCTGGCGGGACACTCCGTCATGGCCCACTCGAAGAAGCCATAGAGCGTCGCCGGATCGGCGGCGCCGTCCTCGGGCCTGATGAACGTGCTCTTGCCGATCGAACGTCTCCAGACACCCGGCAGGGTCCGGAAGTCGACTTGCACGGCAACGTCGAGCTTGCCAGCGGGGGCCGAGAGAGTGGCAAAGACAATGTCGTCCATCTCCCGAACGGCCTGCTGATCCAGGAGCTCGCCTCCCTGGGGGTCGTCGGCGACCATGTAGACGAGGACCGTCCAATCCTTCGGCTGCTTCCTGTCTCTCGTCGCTGCCATCTGGACCCCCTTCGATTTCGTCCGGCTCCGAGCGGAACCAGACCGTTCATCGGAATGGACGGACGGCCGAATGCGATTGACGGCCAGGCCTCCCGGCAGGGCCATCACCTCGCCCAGGGAGGCTGGCCAGCCGTGCAGGTCCGGGGCGTCGCCCCAACCGTGGGATCCGCGACGGCCCGACGTTATCTCTGATATGCGGCACCGTCTCCGAAGGGACGAGCTATGATAGGCGCGTTTGCTGTCGAGCTGACCATCCTTCCCTCGATGGACCAGGGCGCGCCGCGTCAACCGTCCGCCACGCACGAGGTCCCCGGCGCGACCCCGGAAGGTGATTCTTCGTTCGAACTCGTCATCCGCGCCCGCGAAGGCGACCAGGCGGCCCTGGACGAGCTCTTCACCCGCTACACGCCACGGCTCACGCGGTGGGCACACGGCCGGCTGCCGCCCTCCGCGCGCGGCGCCTACGACACGCAGGACCTGGTGCAGGTCACCCTCACCAAGGTCTTCCAGCACGTCAAGACCTTCGAGCCGCGCCATCCGGGCGCCTTCCGCGACTACGTCTGGACCACGCTGTGGAACGCCATCCGTGACCTCGCCCGCCAGCAGCAGCGGCGCGGGCCGTCCAATCCCCTCGACAGCTCGATCATCGGCAACTCGCCCTCCCCGCTCGAGGAGGCGATCGGCCACGAGGTGCTCGATCGGTACGAACGCGGGCTCGAACGGCTTCGCCCCGAGGATCGCGAGGCCATTGTCGCGCGCATCGAGATGGGACTGTCGTATGCAGAAGTGGCCGCGGCGCTATCGAAGCCGAGCGCCGAAGCCGCGCAGATGGCCGTCAGCCGCGCGCTGATGCGCCTGGCCCGGGAGATGGCTCATGAGCGCAAGCGAACACGCTGAGGACCCGCGGCTCCTGGATGTGGCCGAGGCGATCTGTCGCGGCGAGGCCGTGGACTGGAACGCCGTGCAGGGCGAACCGCTGGACGAGGAAGGCACGACGACGCTGGCCGAGCTGCAGGCCCTCGAACGCCTCTCGCGCTTCAACGCGCCGACGACCATGTGGGGGCCCTTCGACATCGAGCGGGAGATTGGCCGGGGCGCGTTCGGCACCGTCTACGCGGCCATCGATCGCAACCTGCAGCTCGACGTCGCGCTCAAGGTCATCCGTCCCTTCGCCCCGACCGTCCTCATCGATGCGAACCGCGCCTTCCGCGAGGCGCGCCTCCTGGCCCAGATCAACCACCCGAATGTCGTCCGGGTGTACCGCGCCGAGCGCGTGGGAAGCGAAGTCGGTGTCGCCATGGAGCTCATCGACGGCGTGACCCTGACCGAGCACGTCGCGCGCCAGGGACGGCTCGGCCCATGCGAAGCGCTGCTCATCGGTCGCGATCTCTGCCGCGCGCTCTCCGCCGTCCACGGCGCAGGAATGGTGCACGGCGATCTCAAGGCGCGAAACGTCATGCGCGAGAACGGCGGACGCATCGTGCTCATGGACTTCGGCGCATGCCGCATCGCCGCCGCCAACGGTCCGTGCAGGACCGACACCGTGACCGGCACGCCGCTCTACCTCGCGCCGGAGCTCTTCACCGGATCGACACCCACGGTCGCTTCCGATGTCTACAGCCTCGGCGTGCTCCTGTTCCATCTGGTCAGCGGCACCTACCCGGTCCAGGGCGCGAGCTATGCGGACCTGGAGCGCCATCACCAGGAGGGGACACGCAAGTCCCTGCGGGATACCCGGCCGGATCTGCCGCGAGCGTTCACGGAGATGGTGGACCGGGCGACCTCGGCCGAGCCCGCGCGACGCTATTCCACGGCAGCCGCGTTCGAGGACGCCATCGACCTCCAGCTGACGGCAGCGCCCGAGCCCGTCGTGCTGCCTTCATGGAAGAGGTGGGCGACGGCTGCAGCCATCGTCGCCGCGATTGGCATTCCATCGATTGCGCTGTGGCAGCGCGCCGTGGTGACGCCCGATCGCGCCGGGAACAGCGCGGCAGTGCCCCTCGTCTCGGCGACGGCCGCTCCTCCACCGGCCGCCGCTGGCAGCTACCGCGTCGGGGTGTCGATGATGCGCGTCGACAACGGCGTCGAGACCGAACTGTCGCCCGGTGCGCACGTGTCGCTCGGTGACGAGCTGTCGCTCCAGGTCCGCCTGTCGGCTCCCGCCTACGTTTACGTGATCAACGAGGACGACCGGGGCGAATCGTTCCTGCTGTTCCCGCTCCCGGGCCAGAGCATCCAGAACCCGCTTCCGGCGGGCGTGGAGCATCGACTGCCGGGCGTCATCGACGGCATGCAGGCGCACTGGCAGGTGACGAGCGTGGGCGGACGCGAGCACTTCGTGATTGTCGTGAGCCCCGACCCACCGCCAGCCTCGTTCGAGCGCATGTTCGCGTCGCTGCCACGGCCCTCGGTAGACCGTCCGCTGATGGATCACAAGCTGTCGTCCGCCGGCATTGGCGTGCTGCGCGGCGTCGGCGGCCTGACGACGACGCCACTTCGTGCGGACCAGCGGCTGCGTGACATCCCCGAGTTCTCGACGCCGCTTTCCACCACCGAGGAAGTGGCACGGGGGTTGTGGGTCAGGCAGATCTCGCTGGAGAACCCGCAGTGAACCACCGAGATGCCTGGGTGAGCCGCGGTGACGGCCGGAACCACTGAGACACGGAGATACCGAAGGCCGTCGAAGAAAGACGGAACCACCGAGACACGGAGACGCCGAGGCCGTCGAA
>CAYTGL010000075.1:0-7775 GCA_964437335.1 uncultured Chromatiales bacterium | reverse complement strand
CAGCGCCGCTGCCAGGAAGTCATCGACCGCTGCTGGCAACTCGGCGATGACAACCCTGTCCTGTCGATCCACGATGTCGGCGCCGGCGGCCTGTCGAATGCACTGCCGGAACTGGTTCATGACAGCGGCCGCGGGGCGAATATCGAACTGCGCACGATTCCGTCCGATGATCCGCACATGTCGCCGATGCAGCTCTGGTGCAACGAGGCCCAGGAACGTTATGTGCTGGCGGTCGCGCAGGACGATCTGGCGCGATTCCAGGCGATTTGCGCGCGCGAGCGCTGCCCGTTCGCGGTCGTCGGCGAAGTGACCATGGAAGAACACCTGAAGGTAGGCGACGGTTATTTCGATACGCTCGCGGTCGACATGCCGATGCCGTTGTTGTTCGGCAAGGCGCCGAAGACACTGCGTAATGTCCACCACCAGTCGTTCGCAAAACCCGAATTCGACAGTGGCGGGATCAGCCTGCGCGAGATGGCATTGCGGGTGCTGCAACTCCCGGCCGTCGCCGACAAGTCCTTCCTGGTCACGATCGGCGATCGCAGCGTGTCGGGCCTCGTCGCGCGCGACCAGATGGTCGGCCCCTGGCAGGTGCCGGTCGCCGATGTCGCGGTGACGCTTGCCGACTACGACGGCTACCACGGCGAGGCCATGGCGATCGGCGAGCGCGCCCCGGTTGCGCTGCTGCATCCGGCGGCGTCGGGGCGCATGGCTGTCGGCGAGGCGCTGACCAATATCGCCGCCGCGCGCATCGGCACGCTGGAGGACATCAAGCTGTCTGCGAACTGGATGGCCGCGGCCGGGCATCCCGGCGAGGACGCCGCGCTGTTCGACACCGTTCAGGCGGTCGCGCTCGAACTCTGTCCCGCGCTCGGCATCGCGATCCCGGTCGGCAAGGACTCGCTGTCGATGAAGACCGCTTGGAGCGAGCGGGGTGAGTCCCGGGTGATGACCGCGCCGCTGTCGCTGATCGTCAGCGCGTTCGCGCCGGTCATCGATGCGCGCCGCACCCTGACTCCGCAATTGCGAACCGACGTCGGCGATACCGACCTGATCCTGGTCGACCTTGGCAAGGGCCGCAATCGCCTCGGCGGTTCGGCGCTGGCCCAGGTCTGCAAGCAACTCGGCCACCATGCCCCGGACCTCGACGATCCCGCAATGCTCGTCGCATTTTTCAATTCGATCCAGGAGCTGAACGAGGAAAACCTGCTGCTCGCCTATCACGACCGTTCGGATGGCGGCTTGTTCGCGACGCTGTGCGAGATGGCCTTCGCGGGCCATGTCGGGATCGATATCGATATTGACGGACTCGGCGGGGATGCTCATGCGGTGCTGTTCAGCGAGGAGCTTGGCGCCGTGATCCAGACGCGTCACAGCGATACCGACGCCGTGCTCGAATGGCTGCACCGCGGCGGGCTTGCCCATGCCAGCCACGTCATCGGTACGCTGAACGATCGCGACGCCATTGTTTTCAGGCAGGGCCGCCGCGAGATCCTCGCTGACAGCCGTGTGAATTTAAGGCGTGCGTGGTCGGAGACCAGTTTCCGGATACAAGCCCTGCGCGACAATCCGGATACCGCCCGCGAGGAATACGACGGCCTGCTGGACGCCGCGGACCCCGGGCTTGGCGCGGTACTCGGCTTCGATCCGGATGCGCCGGTCTGCGCCCCGCAGGTCCTGCGCGGCGCCCGGCCGCGGGTCGCGATCCTGCGCGAACAGGGCGTCAACGGGCAGCAGGAAATGGCCGCAGCCTTCGACCGGGCCGGATTTGCGGCGATCGATGTTCACATGAGCGACCTCGTTCACGGCAGGGCGCAGCTCGCCGATTTCGACGGGTTCGCCGCCTGTGGCGGGTTTTCCTACGGCGACGTACTCGGCGCCGGCGAGGGCTGGGCCAAGGCGATACTGTTCAACCCCGCGATGCGAGAAACCTTTGCGACCTTCTTCGCGCGTCCCGACACCTTCGGGCTCGGGGTCTGCAATGGTTGCCAGATGATGGCGAACTTGCGGGAACTGATTCCGGGCGCCGCAGACTGGCCGCATTTCGTCCGGAATACCTCCGAGCAATTCGAGGCGCGCCTGTCGATGGTCGAGGTGCTGCCGACGCCGTCCTTGTTCTTCGAAGGCATGGCCGGCTCCAGGCTCCCTGTCGTCGTGTCTCATGGCGAGGGGCGTGCTGAGCTCAGGGCCGGCCAGTCCGAGGTCACGCTGCGCGCGGTGGGGGTCGCCGCCTTGCGTTATGTCGACAATTACGGCAATCCCGCCCGCCACTATCCGGCAAACCCGAATGGCTCGCCCGGGGGACTGACCGGGCTCACGACCCGCGATGGCCGCTTCACGATCATGATGCCGCATCCGGAGCGTGTCTTCCGCAGTGTGCAGTATTCCTGGTGTCCCGAGGCCTGGGGCGAGGACAGCCCCTGGCTGCGGATGTTTCGAAATGCTCGGCAGTGGCTCGGCTGATTCAGCCCCTCCCGTCGTTATTATAAATTCGTCAAGTAATTGATAATATTATTTTAATTTAGAATTTTTTGCGTAGCAGGGAGGTGGGGCCGGCAGAGCTGGCGCGATTGCCGGGGCATTTTGCTATACTGCGCACTATGGCTCGGAATTTCCGTAAGTTACCAGCACTGGCCGCGTTCTGCGCGCCGCTGGTTGTGGCCCTTGCGGCGGGCGGTTGGGGCTACACGCAACGCGCCGGCCTCGAAGCCGCTTTCTCCGGAGTTTTACCGCTGTTTACGCATAACCCGGCGGCGACCCAGCTCGAACAGGTTCAGGTCAGGGATGCCCGGGAACTCAATCGCCTGTTTGCCGAGCTCGCGTATGTATGGCCGCCGGAACCCGGTCCCTCGGTTCCCCGTATTGCAATCGACCCACTGCCCGATGATTTTGCATGGCCGGAAGACAAGCAGCATAAAAAGGACATGTTCTTCAAGGTCCTGATGCCGCTGGCGCTGGCCGAAAACGTGCGCGTCCTGCGCCAGCGCGATGGCTTGATCGCGGCGCTCGCGGCCGTCCGCGGCAGGGATCTGCCGGCGGACCATCCCGCCTGGCAAACGCTCGAGGGCCTGGCGAAAGACTACAAGGTCGAAGGTGCGCTCGATGATCCGGCGACCCAGCAGGCCCTGCTGGAGCGTGTCGATGGTTTGCCGGTCGATCTGGTCCTGGCCCAGGCGGCGAATGAGAGTGGCTGGGGCGAATCACGCTTCGTGCGCGAGGGCAACAACCTGTTCGGGGTCTGGACCTATCAACCCGAGAACGGCATGGTGCCCGCCGACAGGCCTGAAGGCGAAATCTACGCGGTGCGCCGTTACAATTCGCTGCGCGCCTCGGTGCGCTCTCATATCTTCAATCTGAATATTGGCCATGCCTATGAAGAGCTGCGCGAGATACGCGCGGAGATGCGCAGCCGCGGCGAGGATCTCGACGCGCTGAAGCTGGCCGCCGGACTGGAGCGCTATTCGATTCGCGGCCAGGAGTATATCGAAGAAATACGCGCGATCATCCGTATCAATGATCTGACCCGGGTCACGCGCTCGGAGCTGCGCGTTTCCCCGGAGGCGGCGGTCTCGACGGCCGCTTTGCCGTTTTCACCCAGCCCCGTCAATCTCCTGATTGCTGCAACCACGGCTGACTGAACCAGAAATACCGGCCGGGCTCCGGTGACGGGGCCGTGCAGTTGTAGCGGCTGCGCCCCCGCGGCAACGGTTCCGGGGCCTGGGTTGTGAATACAAGCGCCTCGCCCTCGACGGCCTTCACCTCGATCCGCCCGACATGACTCGCGAAACACGCCAGTTCAGACAGGCGGGCGTCGCTCATGGCAAGCCGGAAGGTCATCCGCGGGGCGTGTGCTGCACTGATAACGACAGGATCCCAGGGCTCGACCGCGATGACCGGCAGTGCGCGACTTGCGGCCTTGGAGCGGAAGCCTCCGCTATCAGCGTAACCCTCGGTCATCGGGAAGCGCGGCAGCGATCGCCGGTCCGACAGCGGCCCGATCGCGCCTGAATGCTGGCCGAACGCGACGAAGCCGAGACCCTGGACGATGTCGGCGAGTGCGCGGCTGTACTCACCGAACGGATACGCGAACAGCATCGGCGCCTTCCCGAGTTCCTCGATCAGGCGGCGCTGGGCACGCTCGATGTCGGCGGTGACACGCTTGCGCCATTCCGTGTCGCTTTCGCCCGGCTGCCGCTGCACCAGATGGGCATGGGTCGCCGAATGGTTGGCGAAGGTGACGCCGCGTTCATGCAGCTCGCGGATCTGGTCCCAGTTCATATAGTTCGCCAGCCCCTGGTCGACCGGGTCAGTCGCGATGAAGACGATAAACGGCCAGCCGCGCGCCCGCAGGCGTGGCCAGGCCTCGGTGTAGATCGACAGGTAGGCGTCGTCGATCGTAATGGCGACCGTGCGGTCGGGTACCGGTTCGCCCGCGTCCAGTCTTTCGACAATCCACTCGAGCGGGCGCACCGAGTAACCGGCCTGCTCCAGGTGGTCAAGGTGGGCGTCGAACTGCTCGAGCCGGACGTTCGTGCTCGGGAAGCCGGATTCACCGAAACGGTGATATATGAAAGCTACGGCGTCATCGGCGCCGGCACTTGCAACGTAGCTAAAAGGCGACAGCAGAACCAGCGCAGCCAGCATCCCGTTCGTCAATGTTCTCATTGAATATTCCCGGGTTTTCGCTGCAATTGGGGTGTATCGATATGAACCGCTGAAAATTCGTGGCATTTATCCACTTCCGTTTGCTACCATAGCACCGGTCTATATCAACGGCAAAAGGCAACACTCAATGAGCATTGCACGACTGGGTACGGGTATGGCAATGGCGCTGGTGCTGGCGTTTCCTGCGCTGGTCGGAGCGCAGACCACCTCGCTCGGCACCGCGAAGGAGAAGTTCAGTTATACCGTGGGCTTTCAGATCGGACAGAGCCTGAAGGAAGACGGTCTCGATATCGACGTCAATGCCCTGAGCCAGGCGATTCGCGACGTGATGACTGACACCACGCCGCGCCTTTCGATGGAAGATATGCAGGCTGCGGTGCAGGCCTTCCAGGCGCAGCAGATGGAAATCCGGGAAGCCAGCGCAAAGGAAAGCCTGCGCGTCGGTCAGGCCTTCCTCGCGGAGAATCGGTCGAAGTCCGGTGTTGTCGAGACGAAGAGTGGTCTGCAATATCAGATCATCGAAGAAGGCGCGGGTAAGCAACCGCAGGAAACGGACACCGTGTCGGTCAATTACCGCGGAACGCTGATCAATGGCACCGAGTTCGACAGTTCCTATCGCCGCGGAGAGCCGGTCAGCTTCCCGGTCAACGCGGTGATCCCCGGCTGGCAAGAAGTCTTGCCGTTGATGAAAGAAGGCGCGAAATGGAAGGTCTTCATTCCGCCGAATCTGGCCTATGGTGAGCGCGGCGCCGGCGCGAACATCGGTCCCAATGAGACCCTGGTGTTCGACATCGAACTGCTTAAGGTGGAATAAAGCCTTTCAAGGCATTGCTCGCGGCAATAATTCCCTGACGCGAGACTCATTTCTGCGGATTCGGTTGCGGCCGCCGGTCTTCGCGAGATACATTGCGCGATCGGCGGCATCGACCAGCTTCTCGCCACTTATGATATCCGCGGACGTCGTTGCGACACCGATACTCAGGGTCAGCGCAATTTTCTCGCCTTCTTCGCTGTTGAGGTTCTGACGCGAGATCTGTTTTCGTATCCTTTCAGCGATAATCATCGCGTCTTCTATCGGGGTCTCCGGGAGCAGCACCGCGAGTTCGTCCCCGCCGTATCGCGCGATAACGTCCCCTTTGCGGCTGATTTCTCTGATGACGACCGATACCAGCTGAAGTGCCTGGTCTCCGGCGCGATGTCCGTATTTATCGTTGATCTCCTTGAACTTGTCGACATCGATCAGCAGCATTGACAGCGGGTGTTCGTAGCGCAGTCCGCGATACAACTCTTCGTCGAGCAATCGTTCGAATTCACGCCGGTTATAGAGGTTGGTCAGACTATCGTGAATCGCGAGTTGCTCGAGCTCGATCTGATCCCGTTCGAGGCGTTCGGCCATATGATTGATACCGCGGGCGAGGTCGCCGAGTTCGTTCCGGGTTTCGATCTCGATGCGATGGGAAAGATTGCCTTCGCCATAGTTCAATATCCCGTCGCTCAATAGCTGCAATGGGCGAAGGACGTGACGGCTCATCGTGAAGCTCGCAATAGCAAAGATCAGCAGGCCTCCGGTGAAACAGCCGGACATGATGATGAGCATGATCTGATGGCGATGGGCCATGTTCTGCTGGTATTGCTCGATAGTCGCAATTCTCACGTTGTGCGCTTCGTACAGCGTGTTGGTCGCAATGGAGATATGGTTCTGGAACATGTCGCTGGCCGTGACCAGATCCTCACCATCCACTGGCGATTCCTTCTTGATCTTGAAGATAGCGTGTCCGACGTTGACCGCGGCCTGCCATTCGGCCTGTGCGGCCGCGAGCAGGGCAAGTTGCTCGGCGGTCACCGACGACAACTCCAGCACGTCTTCGAAGGCCTGCTCGACTTCTTCGACCCGCTGTTCGAAAAGTCCGGCTTCGACCTGGTTGCCATAGGTTAGATAACGATAGATCGGTTCCACGCTGGCCAGCGTGACGTCCCGCAGGAAAACGAGACGGCGGATCTCGATGAATTCACGCTCGGCGAGATCGTTGTAGTTGTCGATGGTCGATTTCAGCGTGAGCCAGGAGGTGCCCAGCAAAAACACGATCAGCACCAGCATCCCGGTCAGATATACGCTGAATTGTCCGCTCAGGGATAACGTCTTTTGCCTGATTGACCCCGCCATCTGATTGATTTTCCACCTGTATCGGACATGGGCTGACAGAGCGGCCGTGTCAGATATTATCGGTTACCGGCCCGAAAAGCTTAGGTAGCAGCCACCCGGACAGGGGGCAGGGAGTCACAGTTCAGGTGGAGAGCAGGACAAACTGGTAGGCGACCAGACCCAGATACATCGCGAGGATGCCGTACAGCACATCGCCCCCGCGCAGGCCCAGGAACCGGAAGTGGTTATGGGCGACAATGAACAGTAAGCAGCCAGCCGTCATTGTGAGCTTGGTGGCGACGAACAGCGTGGTATCCACCTCGATCAGGGCATTCATGATCGGATTGAGTTCGCTGGCGCCGATATGGAGCAGCAGCAGGGTGTTCGCACAGTCGGTACAGGACAGCAGCATGATCGCTGTCGTGGTGACCGCTATACGAGGCTCTATGACATCGACATACTGACCGGCGTCGTAGCCGTCAGTGCGGCGCGGCGCCCGCCTGCGTGCACGGTACAGGCTGCAGAACAGGGCTCGCAGGGAAACCTGTCGGCGATCGGCGGCAAGGCGTCGTTCCGCAAAGGGTTCTGCGATGGTCGCCGGCTCCGGCGGCACAGACATGGTCGACTCCTGAGCGATAGTCGCTGTATCGGATCGGGTGATTGCCCATTATAATGCCAGACTTTTGCCTGATGTCAGAGTTTTCACCATGTCCCTGAAGGCAGAAACCGCCAGGCGCCGGACCTTCGCGATCATCTCGCACCCCGACGCCGGCAAGACCACGCTGACCGAAAAGCTGCTGTTGTTCGGCGGCGCGATCCAGCTCGCCGGCGCGGTCAAGGGTCGCAAGGCGGCCCGCCATGCGACGTCGGACTGGATGGCGCTCGAACAGCAGCGCGGGATCTCGGTGACGACCTCGGTACTACAGTTCCCGTATCACGACGCGGTGATCAACCTGCTCGACACCCC
>CAYTGL010000074.1:0-7908 GCA_964437335.1 uncultured Chromatiales bacterium | reverse complement strand
CTGGAAACAGCGCACGGTCGGCATCGGCGTGGTGTCGCCGGAGCGCGCGCTGTCGCTGGGCTTTACCGGCGCGATGCTGCGCGGCTCGGGCATCGAATGGGATCTGCGCAAGCATCAGCCCTATGAGGTCTATGACCGGCTCGACTTCGACATTCCGGTCGGTGTCGAAGGTGATTGTTACGACCGCTACCTGGTCCGCGTCGAGGAAATGCGCCAGGCCAACCGCATCATTCGCCAGTGCATCGACTGGCTGCGCGCGAATCCCGGCCCGGTCATGACCGACAATCACAAGGTCGCGCCGCCGAAGCGTTTCGAGATGAAGGATGACATGGAATCGCTGATCCATCATTTCAAGCTGTTCACCGAAGGCTTCTGTATCCCGGCGGGCGAGGCCTACGCGGCGGTCGAGCATCCGAAGGGGGAATTCGGCGTCTATCTGGTATCGGATGGCGCGAACAAGCCCTACCGCATGAAAATCAGGGCGCCCGGTTTCGCGCATGTCGCCTCGCTTGACGAGATGTGCCGCGGCCATATGCTGGCCGACGTCGTCGCGATCCTCGGCACCCAGGACATCGTATTCGGGGAAGTCGACCGCTGATGAGCATGAAACAGAACGGCAAGGCCGCGCTGATTCGCGCGGAGACACGCGCGGAGATCGACAAGTGGGTCGCGAAGTACCCGCCGGAACGCAAGCAGTCGGCGGTATTGCAGGCATTGACGCTGGTCCAGGCGGACAACGGCGGCTGGCTGAACAATGAGCTGATGGATGCGGTCGCGGAATACCTCGAAATGCCGCCGATCTCGGTCTACGAGGTCGCAACCTTCTACAGCATGTATGAGCTTGAGCCGGTCGGTCGCCACATGATCTCGGTGTGCAACAACATCTCGTGCATGCTGTGCGGCGGCGACGAAATCATCAGCCATATCGAACGCAAGTACAAGGTGAAGATCGGCGGGACGACGCCGGACGGCAGGTTTACGCTCAAGCGCGAGGAAGAGTGCCTGGCGGGCTGTTGCGGCGCGCCGATGATGACGGTCGACGGCCATTACCATGAGCATCTGACGCCGGAGAAAGTCGACGCAATCCTGGGCGAACTGGAGTAAGGCGATGGCGACGCAGCTCTGTTTCGAGACCCTGAAATATGACGAGCCCTGGACGCTCGAAAACTATCTCAGGGATGGGGGCTATCAGGCCTGGAAGAAGATCCTGCGCGACAAGACACCACCCGAAGACATCATCGCCGAGGTCAAGAAATCGTACCTGCGCGGACGCGGCGGCGCCGGTTTTCCGACCGGCCTCAAATGGAGCTTCATGCCGCGCAATACGCCGGGCCAGAAATATATCATCTGCAATTCCGACGAGAGCGAACCGGGAACCTGCAAGGATCGCGATATCCTGCGCTTCAATCCGCATGCGGTGGTCGAGGGCATGGCGATCGCCGGTTACGCGATCGGCGCGACAGTTGGTTACAACTATATGCGCGGCGAGTTCCATCACGAGCCCTATGAGCGTTTCGATACGGCGCTCGAGGAGGCGCGCGAGCTCGGGCTGATCGGAAAGAACATCCTCGGCTCCGGCATCGATTTCGAACTGCATTCCCACCTTGGAGCCGGCGCCTATATCTGCGGCGAGGAAACCGCGCTGATCGAATCGCTCGAGGGCAAGAAGGGCCTGCCGCGTTTCAAGCCGCCGTTTCCGGCGAATTTCGGACTGTATGGTTGCCCGACGACGATCAATAACACGGAGACCCTGGCCTCGGTGCCCGCGATCATCCGCAACGGCGGCGAATGGTTCCTGAAGATCGGCAAGCCGAACAACGGCGGACCGAAGATCTTTTCAGTTTCGGGACATGTCATGAAGCCGGGCAACTATGAGATTCCGCTTGGCATGCCGTTCCGCGACCTGCTCGAGATGGCTGGCGGCCTGCGGCCCGGGCGCAAGTTGAAGGGCGTGATCCCCGGCGGCTCGTCGATGCCGGTGCTGCCCGCGGATGTCATCATGGACTGCAATCTCGACTACGATTCCCTGTCCAAGGCCGGTTCCGGGCTTGGCTCCGCCGGTCTGATCGTTATGGACGACAGCACCTGCATGGTCAAGGCCCTGCTGCGCATCGCGCGTTTCTATTACGCGGAGTCCTGCGGCCAGTGTACGCCGTGCCGCGAAGGCACCGGCTGGCTGTGGCGGGTCATCAAGCGTATCGAGGAAGGACAGGGGCGGGCGGAGGATCTCGATCTGCTGCTGCGGACCGCGGGACGTATCGAGGGCCGCACGATCTGCGCCTTCGGCGATGCAGCGGCCTGGCCGGTACAGAGTTTCCTCAAGCATTACCGCGAGGAATTCGAATACCACATCGAGCACAAGCGCTGCATGGTCGGCGGACCAGGGCCGCAAGGCGCCTCCGGGCGCGGCGAGGAGGCGGCATGAGTGTTGTGTCCGACAAGGTCAGGGACGAGACGATCAACATCGAAGTCGACGGCGTCGCGCTGAAGGCGCGCCGCGGCGACATGATCATCGAGGTCGCCGACGCCGCCGGCATCCAGATTCCCCGCTTCTGCTATCACAAGAAGCTGTCAATCGTCGCAAATTGCCGCATGTGCCTGGTCGAGGTCGAGAAGGTGCCGAAGCCGCTGCCCGCCTGCGCGACACCGGTCAGCGAGGGAATGAAGATATACACCCGCTCCCCGAAGGCGATCGACGCGCAGCAGGGCACGATGGAGTTTCTGCTGATCAATCATCCGCTCGACTGCCCGATCTGCGACCAGGGCGGCGAATGCGATCTGCAGGAGATGTCGATCGGTTACGGCGCCGACCGTTCCGATTACGCGGAACCCAAGCGGGTCGTCAAGGACAAGGACATCGGTCCGCTGATCGAGACCGAAATGACGCGCTGCATACACTGCACCCGCTGCATACGCTTCGGCGACGAGATTGCCGGGGTGCGCGAGCTCGGCGCGACCGGCCGCGGCGAGGACATGCGCATCGGCACGTATATAGAGAAGGCGGTCGAGTCGGAGATGTCCGGCAACATCATCGACCTGTGTCCGGTCGGCGCGCTGACTTCGAAGCCGTTCCGATTTACCGCGCGGGCGTGGGAAATGCAGCGCCATTCGTCGGTTTCGCCGCATGACTGCGCCGGCTCCGGTCTTACCGTGCTGTCGCGTGGCCACCAGGTCATGCGGGTCGACCCGCGTGAAGACGAGGCGATCAATGAATGCTGGATTTCGGATCGCGACCGTTTCGCTTATGAAGGCCTGAACAGCCCGGAGCGGCTGACCATGCCGATGATCAAGCGTGACGGCCGGTGGGAGCGGGTCGACTGGAATACCGCGCTCGAGGCCGTGGTGACCGGGCTCGGCCGGGTACGCGACCAGGCCGGTGCCACGCAGATCGGTACGCTGGTCTCCCCCAGTTCGACACTCGAGGAGCTGTTTCTGGCCCAGCAACTGACGCGTGCGCTCGGCTGTCACAACATCGATCATCGCCTGCGTCAGCTCGACTTCCGCAACCAGGAGCAGGCGCCGCTGTTCCCGTCATTGGGCCTGCCGATCGCCGCGCTGGATAAAGTCGATGCCGTGCTGCTGGTCGGTTCCCGGATCCGCAAGGAGCAACCGATCTTCGCGCACCGCCTGCGCAAGGCGGCGCGGAAGGGCGCGTCGGTGATGTTTGTGAATCCGGTGGCGTGGGATTTCAATTTCCCGGTTGCCGCGAATATCGCGGCCGATCCTGCCGGAATGGTCCGCATGCTCGCTGCGATCGCGCGCGCGGTCCATGACAAGACGGGCGCCTCCTTGCCGCCGGCTTTTGACGGCTTGCTGAAATCGGCTCCTGTCGACGAGGCGGCGGGGGGGATCGCCGCGCGGCTGGTCGAGGCGAGACAGGGGGCGGTGCTGCTTGGCGGCATTGCCGGCATGCATCCGGATTTTTCCGCGCTGCGCGCGCTCGCCGCGCTGATCGCCAAGGCCTCGGGCGCTTCAATTGGCATCCTCAGCGACGGCGCGAACAGCGCCGGCGCCTGGCTCGCCGGCGCGGTACCGCATCGCGGTCCCGCCGGAGAGCGCATCGCCGCGCCCGGTCTCGACGCGCGCTCAATGTTCGATCGCAGCCTGAAAGGTTGGCTGCTGGTCAATGTCGAGCCTGAATTCGACGCGGCCGATCCCGCGCGGGCACTGGCGGCGTTGAAGCAGGCCGACTGCGTCGTCGCGTTGACGCCTTATGCCGGCGAGTCGATGCTGGAATACGCGGATATCCTGCTGCCGATCTCTCCGGTTACCGAGACCTCCGGCACCTTCGTCAATGCAGAAGGGCGCTGGCAGAGCTTCGGCGGCGTCGTGCCGCCGGTGGGTGAGGCCCGTCCTGCGTGGAAGGTGCTGCGCGTGCTCGGCAATCTGTTCAATCTGCCGGGCTTCGACTATCTGTCGACCGAGGAGGTCAGGGATGCGCTGCGCCGGGCGGTCGGTCATGCACAGGCATCGAACACCGCCGAATGGAGCACGCCATCGGCGCCCGGCGCCGCGGCACCAGCCAGCGCTGCGGCGCCAGACAGTACCGCGCCGGCCGGAACGGTCATGCGCGTCGGCCATGTCCCGATATACGCGGGCGACAATATCGTGCGTCGCGCCGGTGCGTTGCAGCAGACCGCCGATGCCCGTGATGCGGCAGCGGCCAGAACCAGCCGCGCGCTGGCGCAACGGCTGGGACTCGAAGACGGTTGCCTGATTCTGGTCAAGCAGGGAACCGGGTCCGCGGAATTGCGCCTCGTCGTCGATGACCGCGTCGCCGGAGAGTGCGTGCTGGTGCCGGCGGGCCTGCCTGAAACCCGCGGTCTCGGGCCGGCCTTCGGACCGGTCACCCTTGAACGGCGCGGACGAGGCCACTGACCCGATGACCGAGATGATGATATCGCTGTGGTCGGGGGTGCCGGAGTGGCTGCAGGAGCTGCTGTGGATTCTCGCCAAGATCGTTGCGATTGCGGTGCCGATCATGCTGACGGTCGCCTACCTGACGCTGGCCGAGCGCAAGGTCATCGGCTATATCCAGGTCCGCATCGGCCCGAACCGGGTCGGACCGCGCGGTCTGCTGCAGCCGATCGCCGACGGGCTCAAGCTCGCGCTCAAGGAAATCATCATCCCGAACCGGTCAAACCGCTTCCTGTTCGTGATCGCCCCGGTGCTGGTGCTGGCGCCCGCGCTGGCCGCCTGGGCAGTGATTCCCTTCGATGACGACATGGTGCTCGCCGACATCAACGCCGGCCTGCTTTACATACTCGCGATGACTTCACTTGGCGTCTACGGCATCATCATCGCGGGCTGGGCCTCGAACTCGAAATACGCGTTTCTAGGCGCGATACGCTCCGCCGCCCAGCTCGTCGCTTACGAGATCGCGATGGGCTTCGCGCTGGTGACGGTGCTGATGGCCGCCGGCAGCCTGAACCTCGGCGAGATCGTGCGCGGCCAGGAGGGCAGCATCCTGCATTGGTACTGGATACCGCTGCTGCCGATGTTCTTTGTCTATTTCATCTCCGGTGTCGCCGAGACCAATCGCGCCCCGTTCGACGTCGCCGAGGGCGAGTCGGAGATCGTCGCCGGTTTCCACGTCGAGTATTCGGGCATGACCTTCGCGCTGTTCTTCCTCGCCGAGTACGCGAACATGATCCTGATCTCGGTACTGACCGCGCTGTTTTTTCTGGGCGGCTGGCTGTCACCGTTCCAGGGCATTCCGGTGCTGGAAGGTCTGTTCGCCTGGGTGCCCGGCATCGTCTGGCTGCTGTCCAAGGCCGCGTTCTTCCTGTTCGTGTTCCTGTGGTTTCGTGCGACCTTTCCCCGTTATCGCTATGACCAGATCATGCGGCTCGGGTGGAAGGTATTCATACCGTTGACGATCGTCTGGATCCTGGTCGTCGGCGTGGCCGCGATGGCGCATATCGGACCGTGGTTCGACTGAGCGGAGGCGGGCTGATGAAGAGTGTCGGATACTACTTCAAAAGTTTCATGCTGTGGGAGCTGTTCAAGGGCCTGCACCTGACCGGGCGCTACTTCTTCGCGAAGAAGATCACCGTGCAGTATCCGGAGGAAAAGACGCCGCAATCGCACCGCTTCCGCGGGCTGCACGCGCTGCGGCGCTATCCGAACGGCGAAGAACGCTGTATCGCCTGCAAGCTGTGCGAGGCGGTATGCCCCGCGCTCGCGATCACGATAGAGGCGGAGCCGCGCGGCGACGATACCCGGCGCACCACGCGTTATGATATCGATCTGTTCAAGTGCATATACTGCGGCTTCTGCGAGGAGTCCTGCCCCGTCGATGCGATTGTCGAGACGCGGATCTTCGAGTATCACTTCGAGAAGCGCGGTGAAAACATAATGACCAAAGACAAGCTGCTCGCCATCGGTGACAAGTGCGAGGCGCAGATCGCGGCGGACCGGATGCAGGACGCGAGATACAGATAACTCGGACCAGGGGCGCAGCCGGGGGCAACGGCGCCTGTACGATCGGCAAGCTGAGGCCAGGGAACCACAACAACAACAAGATGAACATAGAACCAGCACTGTTTTACATCTTTTCCGGCATACTGGTGTTCGCGGCGATCATGGTGATCACCGTGCGCAATCCGGTTCATGCCGTGCTGTTCCTGGTTCTGGCCTTCTTCTCCAGCGCCGGTGTGTGGCTGCTGCTGGAGGCCGAATTCCTCGCGATCGTGCTGGTGCTGGTCTATGTCGGCGCGGTCATGGTGCTGTTCCTGTTTGTCGTCATGATGCTCGACATCAATTTCGCGCCGTTGCGCGAAGGCTTTATCCGCTTTCTGCCGGTCGGCGCGCTGGTCGCGGTGCTGATCCTGATCGAGATGGCGCTGGTCATCGGTCCGCGGCATTTCGGACTCGACCATTACAGCTCGCCGGTAAAAGCGCCGGCCGAATACAGCAACACCGAAGAACTCGGCGCTATCCTCTATACGGTCTATGTGTATCCGTTCGAGATCGCGGCGGCGATCCTGCTGGTCGCGATCGTCGCTGCGATTGCGCTGACCATGCGCCGCCGTCCCAAAACCAAGTACCAGAATCCCGCCGAGCAGGTCGCGATCCGGCGCAACGACCGGGTGCGCATGGTGAAAATAGAGCCGGTCCGGAAAACCGGCAAGGCGCCGGAGCAGGGAGGCGAGGCATGATATCGCTGGCGCACTTTCTGTTTCTCGGCGCATTGTTGTTCTGCATCAGTCTCGCGGGCATCTTCCTGAACCGCAAGAACCTGATCATCCTGCTGATGGCGATCGAGCTGATGCTGCTCGCAGTGAACATCAACTTTATCGCTTTCTCGCATTATCTCGGAGATTTGGCCGGCCAGGTCTTCGTGTTTTTCATCCTGACGGTTGCGGCCGCCGAGGCGGCGATAGGCCTGGCGATACTGATCGTGCTGTTCCGTAACCGGCGCACGATCAATGTCATGAACCTTGATTCGCTGAAGGGCTGAGCGCGCGATGGCCGGCATGGAACTTGTTTATCTCGCGATCCCGCTGGCGCCCCTGATCGGCGCGATCATTGCCGGACTGTTCGGCGGCCAGATTGGCCGTGCCGGCGCACACTGGGTGGCGACGCTCAGCGTCGGGATCTCCTTCCTGCTGTCGCTGGTCGCGTTCAA
The DNA here is from genome assembly GCA_964437335.1 of uncultured Chromatiales bacterium. Taxonomy (GTDB): domain Bacteria; phylum Pseudomonadota; class Gammaproteobacteria; order SZUA-140; family SZUA-140; genus JAITWN01. Next base: position 278 of record CAYTGL010000074.1, on the reverse strand, counting down.
GCATATCGTGCTTGACGGCAATCCGGCATTCAACGGCTCGGTGTACACCTGGCTGGTCAGCGACGGCATTCGTCTCGAGATCGGCTTCCTGATCGACCGCCTGACCACGCTGATGATCACGGTCGTGACTTTCGTTTCGCTGATGGTCCATATCTACACGATCGGCTACATGCGCGATGATCCGGGCTACACGCGCTTCTTCTGTTATATCGCGCTGTTCACGTTCTCGATGCTGATGCTGGTGATGGCGAACAACTTCCTGCAGCTGTTCTTCGGCT
>CAYTGL010000073.1:0-8034 GCA_964437335.1 uncultured Chromatiales bacterium | reverse complement strand
CATTCAGGATCGGCATGCCGTAGATCGGGCTCGACGGTTCGGTGCGCGCGACCGGATTGACGACGTCGTTCGCGCCGATGACGATCGCGACGTCGGTCGATTCGAAGGCCGCGTTGATCTCCTCGAGATCGAAGAGTTTCTCGTAGGGCACACCGGCCTCGGCCAGTAGCACGTTCATGTGGCCCGGCATGCGCCCGGCAACCGGGTGGATCGCGAAGCGGACATCGACGTTGTAGCTCTCAAGCAGGTCCATCAGCTCGCGGATCTTGTGCTGGGCCTGGGCGACCGCCATGCCGTAGCCGGGCACGACGATCACCTTCGACGCATAGCGCAGCATCACCGCGGCGTCCTCGGTCTCGATCGGCTTCAGGCTGCCCTTCACCGCGCCATCGGCGACGCCCTCGACCGCCTTGCCGAAACCGCTGAACAGCACGTTCGACAGCGGCCGGTTCATCGCCTTCGCCATCAACTGCGTCAACAGCGTGCCGGCCGCGCCGACGACGGTGCCGGCGACGATCATCGCCATGTTGCCGATCGCGAAGCCCTCGAACGCGACCGCGAGCCCGGTCAGCGCGTTGTACAGCGAGATCACGACCGGCATGTCGGCGCCGCCGATCGGCATCGTCATCATCACGCCGTAGGCCAGCGCCGCGATGAAGAACAGCATGACCAGCATCGTCGAGGCGTCATCGGCGCCGAGCAGGCTCGCGCCGAGCAGCAGCGATGCAACCAGCACGACGAGGTTCAGGCTCTGCTGCGCCGGAAACGTCAGCGGGCGGGCACCGATCAGCCCCTGCAGCTTCGCGAACGCAACCATGCTTCCGCTGAATGCGACCGCGCCGATCAGGCCGCCGGTGACGGTCAGCAGCTGCATGCCGGCGGGCGCATCGCCCTGCAACAGCACGACCGCGGCGATCGCCGCCGCCGCGCCGCCGCCCATGCCGTTGTAGATCGCGACCATCTGCGGCATGTCGGTCATGCCGACCTTCATGCCGCTGTACCAGGCCACGCCGCCGCCGATCAGGATCGCGATCAGCATCAGCATCGCGTTGTGCATGTCCGGCCACAGCATCGTAATAACGACCGCGAGCGCCATCGCGACGCCGGCCCAGCGGATGCCGCTGCGCGCGGTCACCGGCGAGCTCATGCGCTTGAGCCCGAGGATGAACAGCAGGATGGTCAGGAAGTAGACCGCCTGGATCAGATGCTCCACGCTAATCACCTTTTCCTTTGGTCTTGCCCTTGTTCTTTTTCGCCTCGAACATCTCGAGCATGCGGTCGGTGACGACGTAGCCGCCGACCGCGTTCATCGCGCCGAGCAGCACGCCGATAAAGCCGATCGTCAGCTCGAGCGGCGTCTCGGCGTGGCCGAGCGCGACCATCGCGCCGACCAGCACGATGCCGTGGATGAAGTTCGAGCCCGACATCAGCGGCGTATGCAGGATCACCGGCACCCGGTTGATGATCTCGTATCCGGTGAACGCCGCCAGCGCGAAGATGAACAGCGCCGCCCAGATGCCCTCGATCATTGCCGGCCTCCTTCGATGCGTTCGCGGATCGCCGCGGGACGGATTGCGCCGTCATGGGTCACTGCCGATTCGGCGAGGATCTCGTCGTCCCAGTTCAGCGTCAGCGCACCGTCCGCGCCGTGCAGCAGCCCGAGAAAGTTCTGGAGGTTCTTCGCGTACATCATGCTCGCGTGCACCGGCAGGCGGCTCGGCACATTCAGCGGACCGTAGATGGTCACGCCATGGTGATCGAAGCGCTCGCCGGGCCGCGTCAGTTCGCAATTGCCGCCGCTCTCGGCGGCGAGGTCGAGGATCAGCGCGCCCGGCTTCATCTCGTCGACGGTACGAGCGCCGATCAGTTGCGGCGCCGGCCGTCCCGGAATCTGCGCGGTCGTGATGACGACATCGGCCTGCGCGATGTTCTTGCGCAGCATCACCTGCTCGCGCTCCTTTTCCTCCGCGGTCAGCTCGCGCGCATAACCGCCCGCGGCCTCGGCATCGAGTTCGACCTGCAGGAACTTCGCGCCCAGCGACTCGACCTGCTCGCGCGCCGCGCGACGCACGTCATAGGCCTCAACCTGGGCCCCGAGCCGGCGCGCGGTCGCGATTGCCTGCAGGCCGGCGACGCCGGCGCCGAGCACCAGCACCTTCGCGGGGCGGATCGTGCCGGCCGCGGTCGTCAGCATCGGAAAGAACAGCGGACTCATATCGGCCGCCATCAGCGCGGCCTTGTAGCCGGCGACCGTGCCCTGCGACGACAGCGCGTCCATCGCCTGGGCGCGGGTGATGCGCGGCACGCGTTCCATCGAAAAGCTGGTGACGCCGCGATCGCGCAGCGCGGCGATGACGTCGTCATTGCGGTGCGGCTGCAGGAAACCGATCAGCACCTGCCCGTGGCGGTACAGCGCGACCTCGTCCGCACCCGGCGGCTGGACCTTCAGGATCACGTCGGCATCCTGGTATAACTGCGCCGCGCCGCTCACGACGCGCGCACCGGCCTCGGTATAGGCGGCGTCCGGAAAGCTGCCCGCGACGCCGGCGCCCTGCTCGATCAGGACCTCGAAGCCCAGCTTGCGCATGCGGGCGACGACGTCAGGCGTCAGCGCGACGCGGCGCTCATCGCGCACGCGCTCTTTCGGCACTGCAACACGCATCGGCATGCTTGCTCCCGGCTGTGATTCCCTGCCATGGAACTGATCAGCGACCTGATGGAGGTCCGATCAAATGCCTGGCCGGGCAATCGTAATTACATGATAGTTATTCTGTTTTTGAACGGGAAAGGCCCGCCCGATAAAACTCGCCATTCTACGCCGAGACAGCACGGCACGGCAACCAGCCGGTCTACTCTGGCCCCATTCTGATCTCGCGGGTGACCGTGGGTGGCGGGTCGGGTACTCTTACGGTCCGAATCCGGGTAAACATCAGGAGAGCAGCGGGACAGATGGCACAACATGGAATTCTGGTCACCGGCGGCGCCGGCTATATCGGCAGTCATGTCGTCCGCCAGCTCGGTGACCGCGGCGAGCGCGTCGTCGTACTCGACAACCTGTCGACCGGCTTTCGCGAGTCGGTGCTGCATGGTGAGTTCGTGCACGGCGACACCGGCGATCTCGCGCTGGTCGAGCGGGTCCTGACCGAACACGGTATCAATGCCGTCATGCACTTCGCGGCCCTTATCGTCGTGCCGGAATCGGTCAGCGACCCGCTCAAGTACTATCTCAACAACACCGCGAAGACGCGCACCCTGCTCGAGGCGTGCCAGCGTGCCGGCGTCGCACACTTCGTGTTCTCGTCGACCGCGGCGGTCTATGGCATCCCCGAAACGGCGTTGATCTCCGAGCAGGCGCCGCTCGAACCGATCAATCCCTACGGCCGCTCGAAGCTGATGAGCGAATGGATGCTGCGCGACCTCGCGCTCGCGTGCCCGATGCGACATGTGATCCTGCGCTATTTCAATGTCGCCGGCGCCGACCCGGAAGGCAGGATCGGCCAGTCGACGCCGGAGGCGACACACCTGATCAAGGTCGCCGGCGAGGCCGTGACCGGCCGGCGCGACAGTGTTTCGATCTTCGGCACCGACTTTCCGACGCGGGACGGCACCGGCGTGCGCGACTATATTCACGTCGAGGATCTCGCCGATGCCCATTTGAAGGCGCTCGATTATCTGCGCGGGGACGGCGCATCGACGATCATGAATTGCGGTTATGGCCATGGCTACAGCGTACGCGAGGTCCTCGACGCGGTGCAGCGCGTCGCCGGGCAACGGCTCGACATCCGCGAGGCCCCGCGCCGCGCCGGCGACCCGCCGGCACTCGCGGCCGATTCCAGTCTGCTCCGGCGCACGCTGCACTGGGAGCCTCGTTACGACGACCTCGAGTTCATCGTCAGGACCGCGCTCGACTGGGAACGCCGGCTCGCGGCGCGGCGTGCGAACAAGGGGGTCTGACCGCTGCCGGCGATGCGGCAGGAAACCTTTCCGGCAAACCCTTCGTTTGACGTAGAATATCCACAATTCGAAAAAAGGCGCCCCCGTGAAATTTCTGCTTGTCCTGATCCTGCTGTTCGCGACCGCGCTGGCCCAGGCGCAGACGACCCGCTACGTCACCGACGAGTTCCGGGCCGCGCTGCGCTCCGGCGACAGTGGTCAACACCGGATAATAAGCTTCGTGCCGGCCGGTACGCGGGTCGAGGTCGTCGAGCAGAATACCGAATCGGGGTTCGCGCGGGTGCGCACGCCGCAGGGCAACGAAGGCTGGATCCTGATCCAGGAACTGCAATCGCAGCCGATTGCCCGCGACCGTCTTGCGGGCATCGAACAGGAAGCCTCCCGCCAGCGCGCGGCGTCCGCGCAACTGCGCGAGCAGAACAAGACGCTGAGTGACGAAAAGGCCGCACTCCAGAAGGAAGTCGAGCGACTGACGGGCGCGAACCAGAAGCTGGACCATGATGTCACGCAAATCCGCCGCACGTCCGCGAGTGCGCTCGAGCTGGATGACGAGAACAAGACGCTGCGCGAGCGGTTGAGCCGCCTCGAACGCGAGCACCAGATGGTACAGCATGAAAACCAGGTCCTGCAGGACCGCACCTCACGCGACTGGTTCATCGTCGGCGCCGGCGTTGTACTGCTCGGGATCTTCATCGGTCTGATCATCCCGAAGATCCGCTGGCAGCGGAAATCGCAGTGGAACCGGTTTTGACCACCCGCCAAAAGGGTCAGACCCTTTTAATAGGGTCAGACCCTTTTAATAGGGTCAGACCCTTTTAATAGGGTCAGACCCCGAACCGGAATTTGACCGATGCGCCTGTCCCGCTATTTGCTTGCGACCGTCAAGGAGACACCCGCCGATGCGGAGGTCGTCAGTCATCGTCTGATGCTGCGCGCCGGCATGATCCGGCGCCTGGCGGCGGGGCTGTATACCTGGTTGCCGCTCGGCCTGCGCGTGCTGCGCAAGGTCGAGACCGTCGTGCGCGAGGAGATGGATCGCGCCGGGGCGCAGGAAGTGCTGATGCCGGCGGTGCAACCGGCCGAACTGTGGCGTGAATCGGGCCGCTGGGAAAAATACGGACCGGAGCTGCTGCGCCTGAACGACCGGCATGACCGCGAATTCTGCTTCGGCCCGACGCACGAAGAAGTCATCACCGACCTGATCCGGCGCGAGATCCGCAGCTACAAGCAGTTGCCGGCGAACTTCTACCAGATCCAGACCAAGTTCCGCGATGAGATCCGCCCGCGCTTCGGCGTGATGCGGGCGCGCGAGTTCCTGATGAAGGACGCATACTCGTTCCATGTCGACCAGGCGTCACTGCAGGAAACCTACGACCGGATGTATGAGACCTATGCGCGGATCTTTACGCGGCTCGGGCTCGAGTTTCGCGCGGTGCGCGCCGACACCGGCGCGATCGGCGGCAGTCATTCGCACGAGTTCCATGTGCTCGCCGACTCCGGCGAGGATGCGATCGCGTTCTCGAGCGGCGGTGATTACGCGGCGAACGTCGAACTTGCCGAGGCGCTGCCGCCGGCCCAGCCGCGCGGCGATCAAACACAGCCGCGCAGGCAGGCGACCACTACGATGCAGGAAGTCGCGACGCCGGGCCGGCATACGATCGACGAGGTCGCAGCGTTTCTCAAGGTCGATCCGAAGCGCTGCGTGAAGACCCTGCTGGTGCGCGGCAACGATACGCCGGTCGTTGCGCTGGTGCTGCGCGGCGACCATGAGCTGAACGCGGTCAAGGCCGCGCGGCTGCCCGGGCTTGCCGAGCCGTTCACGTTCGCGAGCGCGGAAGAAGTGAAGGCCGCGACCGGCTGCATGCCGGGATCGATCGGGCCGGTCGGGCTCGAGATCCCGCTGATCGCCGATCACGCCGCGGCGCAACTCGACGATTTCGTCTGCGGCGCGAATCGCGACGGCTTCCATCTGACCGGCGTCAACTGGGGTCGCGACCTGCCCGAGCCGCGCACCGCGGACCTGCGCAACGTCGTCGACGGCGATCCCGCCCCCGACGGCAGCGGCACGCTCACGATCCGGCGCGGCATCGAGGTGGGTCATGTATTTCAGCTCGGCACCAGATACAGCGAGGCGATGAACGCGACCTGCCTCGACGAGCAGGGCCGGGCGGTCGTCATGACGATGGGCTGCTATGGCATCGGCGTGTCGCGCATCGTCGCGGCCGCGATCGAGCAGAATCACGACGAGCGCGGTATCGTCTGGCCGGAGGGGCTCGCGCCGTTCAGCGCGGTCGTGCTGCCACTGAACGCGCACAAGTCGCAGCGCGTGCGCGCCGCCGCCGAACAGCTCTATCAGGATCTGCTCACTGCCGGCGTCGACGCGCTGTACGACGATCGCGGCGAGCGCCCCGGCGTCATGTTCGCCGACTGCGAGCTGATCGGCATCCCCCATCGCCTGGTCGTCGCCGAAAAGGGCCTCGACGCCGGGACCGTCGAATACAAGCACCGCCGCAGCGACGAAATCCGTCACATTCCGCTCGCGGATGTGATCCCTACCCTCAAGTCCTGACCACCCCGATCCGATGTTCAAAAGGGTCAGACCCTATTAATAGGGTCTGACCCTTTTGAACTGACCTGGAAAAATGAAACGGTACCTTGTCATCATTGTGCTGTCCGCGCTGCTGGCCTCTGGCCCGGTGGCGGCGAACGTCGGGCAACGCGACGACTCCGAACTGCGCCGGGCGCTGATCGCGGCGGTCCAGGATCCCGGCAGCTTTACCGACCGCTTCGAGGCCGAGGTCTGGTTGTTCGACATGTCGCAACGCCTGAGTCGGCGCATACCGGACGTCAACGAACGCTTGCGCCTGCTGAAACTGGTGCATTACGAGGCGAGCCGGGTCAACCTGCCGCCGGAACTGGTGCTCGCCGTCATCGAGGTCGAGAGCGCGTTCGACCGCTGGGCGATTTCACACGCCGGCGCCCAGGGCCTGATGCAGGTGATGCCGTTCTGGCTCGACGAACTCGGCCGCCCCGACGATAACCTTCATCACCCCGAAACCAACCTGCGCATGGGTTGCACGATCCTGCGCCACTACTACGACCGCGAACGCGGAGACCTCAGACGCGCGCTCGGCGCCTACAACGGCAGCCTGGGCCGCGACGAATATCCGAACCGCGTCCTCGACGCGTTGCGCCTGCGCTGGTACCGCCAGTAAACTGATGAGGGTCAGACCCTATTAATAGGGTCTGACCCTTTTGATTCGGCTGCCACCTCTCATACCCGGTGTTGATTGACGTAGCGACAAGCGCTCGATATCGGCCTGGAATCGTTCAGATCCCAGCGCCCAGCCTTTTTGGGTCATTGTCCGGATATGGTCAAGCGTCGCATCATCGATTTCATCGTTGAAAAGCGCCCGGTATGCGGCCTGGCAACCTGTCTGACCCTTGCCCAGACTGTCAAGCAGTTCATGTGAAGTTACCAACGGGTCCACCTTTCCCTCCGCGTTGGCATGGTAACTGGACCACTGATAATCTTCGGGACGACGGACCACGCCTGCCCGTACTGGATTGAGTTCAATATAGCGACAACAGGTCCACAGATAATTATCTGTCTCGATTAGCGTCGCCTTGTAGCGCCCCTCCCACATTGCACCAGTCCTGGACTGCCTTGCATTGAAATACTGCGCGTATCTCGTACCAACCGACTGCATTACCTTCGAAATACTGTTCTCATTCACAGGCGTCATGATGAAATGCACATGATTGGTCATGAACACATAGGCATGTACCCGACACAGGTAACGTTGACAGGCTTTCACCATGAATTGCCAAAACAATTCATAATCCTGCTTTCCGAGGAATATGGGCATGCGATTGTTACCACGCTGAATCACATGCTGCGGATAACCTGGCAGGACATATCGAGGAAGGCGGGACATTGGCCGCTCCGGGGTATGGGTACGCATGGAAGTTTATTCGCGCCCCCTCCGTCGCATCCATAGGACCGAATCCATGAAATCCATCAGACCAAAAGGGTCAGACCCTATTAATAGGGTCTGACCCTTTTGGTTTTGCTATTCG
>CAYTGL010000072.1:0-8152 GCA_964437335.1 uncultured Chromatiales bacterium | reverse complement strand
CGTCGTTGATCTCGTAAACGATCCGATAGACGCCCTGCCGGACGCGATAGCGCTCGAGACTCGACAGTTTTTCACAACCCGGAGGGCGGGGATCATCTGCAAGGGCGCGGATCCGCTGCAGGATCCGTTTCACATCCTGCTTCGGAAACGCCCGCAGGTCTTTGGCCACTGACTTCCTGAAGGCAAGCTCATAGCTTGCCATGTGCCTTCAAATCCTTGAGCAGCGCTTCATAGGACATCTCCGGCTCTGCGATGCGCGCCTCGAATGCCGAGAGATCCTCTTCGTCTTCCCGCAATGCCGACCGTACGGCGTCATTGACGATTTCCGATACGGATCTGTGCGTGTGCGCCGCCTTCAGGCGGATGGCTTGATGCAGTGCGGGTTCAAAATAAACTGTAGCCCGCTTCGAGGTTTCTTCGCTCATGATGCGTTACCTCCAAATTCGAGCATCATAGCTATAGAGCGTTATAGCGTCAAGACCATATGGTGCTGACCTTAAATAATTCTTTACAGCTTCCGAATATCGAGCTTAGGAATAGAAGTTTCATTTAATGGAGGGGAGAATAATCATCGCGATCAGCATCTCTTTGATCTTGTCCGCACAAAACCCCGAGTCTGACTAGTTCCTCTTTCCACTCGCCTATCTCTATCGACCCCCTGCTTCCCCATTCGCGCCCCTCGGACCACTCATGCAGGCAGGCATTGATCGAGTCGACTTTGGTCTGATGGATGAAGGCGTTTTCATAGACCTCAACGCTGATCACTTCATCGCCCCCTCCGTTCAGGTCATGGCGATGGACCACGGTGCCAGCACAGCATATCGCGCAGTTGGCGATATCGCTGTAGGGCTGCCAGCCGAGTAGGGTTGCGGGAATCTCGATATCCTTGTCGTCTTTACCTGCAAACGTCGTTATCAGGTTAACCATGCGCCAGTTTGTTCTATCGATCGGGTTCAGTAAACGGAACGCGGTTGCGGCGGTTCGGTAGACTATCGTGTCGTCGTCGATCCTGACAAGCTCGGCATAGCCATCGTTGCAGCGGTCGCCGGCATGAATTCGGTGCAGCACGCGATAGCGATCATCCGCTCTGCGCTCGAAAACCTCGATGCGCGCAAAACGACCAGAGCCTCCGCCATGGTCGCTGACCTCGAGTACCGCGTACTCGATACTGTCCTGCTCTTCGGACCACTGTTTAGCGAGGCGAAAGCCGATCGAACCATTACTCCAAGCCTCATCTGCCCGCGGCCGATCGACCCAGTACCATGTCCTGGCTCTGCCTTGGCGACCCGCGACCTCGATCGTCTCCAGCGCCGGATCACACCAGAAACCGGCACCCTGCCGGATCTCCTCCGCGCGATCGAGGCATAGCGGATGGATGAACAGGTCGGCGATGTCGACGACGGACAGCTCCGGTGGCTGCGGCCGGGGTTGCGCGATCTCCTGTGCCGACTCCGCCCAGAACGCGACCCAGATACCGAGCAGCAGCATGCAAATCGCAGCCAACAGGAGCAGTTTAGAACTGTGTGCGGTGGTTGTCGGTTCGGTGGTCATCTAACGAGATGGCAGCGGCGAGAAGTTTTATTAAAAGGAAGGATTAAACCTTAGCCCCTCCGTTCCGATGAAACCAAGCTTGTCAGCGATGATGCCGAGGCACAGGACAAAATCCCATAGCCCGTCGACGAAGTAAGCGATGAATGGGGTGCCTTAAAGATCGCTCCCATAACTTCCTTTCATGAGGCCCAACACCGCGCTCTGCGGCAAATTTGGAGCGAAACAGCGCCTGTTAGGCATAGAGCTATTTGAAGCCTTTTCCGCCGACTATACCCCAAGAGTATTCTGAACCTATATCACCAACTATGATGTCAAAACTAAAATCCGATGTCGTAAGCGGTGGTATTTTTATATTTATTTGGTATTTACGAGATACTTCTTGATCTCCGTTTTTAGCAGTAACTTCAATCTTTATGGAGGTTATCGTGGTGTCTTCATTGCCATTGTAAATGCTACCGCTATAGCTATTGCCATAGTTAAGCCTTGCCCGACCAGTTAATGCCATAATTTCTGATAACCCCAACTCTCGCTCTTTGTGCTTATATTCTGAACCTTCTGGAAATTTTTTCCTGCATGAATCAAGGACTTGGACTACCCCCAGTTTGCTATCGACACCTTTCATATTTTTAAGAATGCAATCATCGTAGTTTTTTGGCGATGATATTTGGTCACACCCGGCCAAAAGCGCGATCAGCATCACCGTAGTTATTATTATTTTCATGAACTCTCCTTAGTAGGCACCTAACCACCCAGCTTCAGCCGACGACCGCGTTAGCGGCCGGTCGGCTGGAAGCAATGGTTGGGCTACTACCTTCTATCAAGCGTGATGTTCGTCGACGTGCAATTGTCGTTGTTAACCGTGGACATCCACGGATCAAACTTCGCCATGCACTTCTCAACAACCAAACCACCCTTGCCATCGCTGCTGATATTGGTCACAAACGGACCGGCGCGGCTCGCACAACCTGACAGCACCAGTGCCCAGATGACAATGAGACCATACTTTTTCATGTGTACTCCCTACAGTTCTAAGGCACCAACTACGGGTGGCGCGATACCGTTACGCCCAACAGCAATTAGACGGAATCGGTGATATTCAGGAAATAGACCGATCCTATATAGCCAGTCAGGCTCCTATCCCCCCATTCATTTTTCGGCAGGATAACCATTATCCTTTGGTGGACGAGCCCGCGGTGTCGTCATCGCGGAAGACTGCTGCATCGCTCGTGAGCGCAGGTTCTGGGATCGAGATACAAAAATTGTTCTCAAACAGGACATTAGAATGAACGGGAGCTATTATCGATACCGAATACAGAGCTGATGGAGGCTTGGAATGACTACTTCAACGGCTGAATCGCAAGTCCCCCGCGCGATAGACGTTTCAGTAACCGACAACGCGCTGACCGTCGCATTGCATGACGGAAGGTCGATCTCCGCACCCCTGACGTGGTACCCGCGCCTCGTTCACGGCACGTCCGCGGAGCGGAACAACTGGCATCTGATAGCAGGTGGCCTGGGCATCCACTGGGAAGACCTCGACGAGGACATCAGCGTGGAAAACCTGCTGGCCGGCAGGCCGTCGGGTGAAAATCAGGCTTCGTTCAAAAAGTGGCTGGATCGACGCAGGTAATTACTCGGGCGCAGCTGACCACGGCGGTTGTGTATCATGAGCCTCATCCGCAGCGGAAATAAACCATGAATATCAGGAAATTTCTGGCCATCACCATGATCGGTCTGGCGACCCTGGCGCTCGGCGCGACCGGCCTGTATTTCACGACGGCCCAGCAGACGAACTTCGACAACCCGGCGTTCGTCGAAGCACAGCAGGACGGCCGCCCGATCCTCGTCCACGTCACCGCGACCTGGTGCGGCACCTGCCAGCAGCAAATGCGCATCGTCGCCAACCTCGCCGACCGCCCGGACTTCCGTGACTTCGAGATCTTCCGGCTCGACTACGACAGCCAGCGCGAGGCCTCGCAGTATTTCAACGCGCTGCAGAGCACGCTGATCGTCTATCGCGGCGAGCGCGAGGTCGGGCGCGTCTTCGCCGAAGCAAACCCCACGTCGATCGAGACCCTGCTCCGACGGGCATTATAGGGTCTGACCCTTTTGGTTCCATGACTTCGTCGCATAACCAGTCTCTGATGACTCAGGTTGGCGAATGCGAGTCCGGCTCAACCAGCCGTCGCCCCACGAGCCGGCGTGCTACAAGGTCAAGTCCTTCCAGGATCGGTCCTGCAACCTGCTCCGGGAACTCCGCGGGAAGCTCCGCCGTGACCCTGGCGATAACCCCGGGTGTCGCGGCGATCACATCATCAACGAGCGCTTTTCCCCTGGCTTCCAGGCCGCATACCCTAGCGGTGGACTCGAAGTGCCGCCGCTGAAGCTCGGCCCACCTGTAATGCCGGTTCTTGCCGGCCAGCGCCATGGCCATCTTCACCTTCTTCTCCTGCAGGTGACCGGGGCCCCTGCCCAGCACCGGCCAGGCGGACAGAACGTCATAGCGTGGCGTCAATCGGTAATCACCGCGAGGCTCCAGGAAAATGCTGAAGTTCTTCGCGTGGCCATCGATGGCGCATAACAGCCAGAAGACCACCTGGGTCTTGAAGAAATCGGCGCGGTCGGCTTCCGCATTGGCGGACCCGAGCAACAGATCCATGATGGATTCGATACCCGGTCCCCCGCCTTGCTCGTATTTCATTTCCGGAGACAGCCCCGTGGCCTGGCACATATCCTCCTGCGGCAGACGCATGAACCAGGTCCCGTCACGTGATAACTGGCGATCGAAGCGTTCGACTACGAGGACCTTCTGCTCGCGAAAGACCGCCAGCCAACAGTTGGCAGTCCTGATCCCGTAAGCCTGTAGTATCCGGCTGCAGAGCCATTCGTTTTCGACCGACAGGGCAAGATCGATGCCATGGTCTCCATGACGGCCGATGGGAAGCTTCAGGATGTGCGTGGTCGGGGTCGCGCCCCGGGGCTTCATCCAGCCACCCTCATGAAGCAGCAATGCCGTCTTCTCCTGGGCGCCCGCAATCGAGATGCGAAAGTCGTCATCGTCCTGATGGCGTCCGGAGACGGGCGTATTGACGAGAATCCGCTCGATGTCTTCCTCGCTCACCGCCTCGGCATCGATCTTCCCGACGTCGCCGGGCGCTTCGCCCTCAGGCAATAGTTGCAGGGCGCCGACGCAATCGCGGCCGACCTCGGCGAGCAGATCGAAGGGGGACTGCGACGGCATCGAAAAACGCTGCTGGATGCGCGCACGGATCCTGTCGTTGTCGGGAAGCAGGTTGTCGAAGTAATTCCTGACGACCATGCCCTTGTACAGGCGCCCCGCCCGACCCATGGGCATCGAGAGAGAGATCGACCGGCCATAGGCCGATGAGACCCATGTCTCGGCGTACTCGAACTCGTGTTCGCCCCGGGCATCGACGGTCCAGCGACCGACGTACTCGCCATTCATCCAGGTCCCAAGGGTGTGCGACTTCGATCGTCTGCCCATCGTCACCACTCCGTGCCGTCGTCCTGTCGTGACCCGCCCTTCTCCTGCACGACCAGCTCCAGATCAAGGGCCGACAGCAATCGGAACAGACTTTCGATCGTGCTGCCCTCCGGCTTCAATTCAAGCGCGGAGATCGTCTTGGGCAGCAGGCCGACATTCTTGCCGGCGAGATGCTGGGTCAATTGTTTCCGTTTACGATGCGCCCGCAGAATCTGGGAAAGCTGCCGGGGCGTTCTGATGATATCTCCCATCTCATATCCCCTATACGGTGTATTTACTTAATATACCCTTAAGGGTACGCCAACCAATTTAACCCCGATAAGGGATATTTACAAGCGACGGCTCGACGGTGTGTGCCCTTCTGCATATTGACCTCACAAATGAGAATGATTATCATTGGCTTCTTTTAACGCCAAACGAGGTCTTTATCCATGAACCCGCAAAAGATAGAAGCACAATTCGACCCGGATCTGCCCAGCGCGGGCGCGGTAATCGCCTCGCTCTGTTGCGTGGCGACTCAGTACGCGAGCAGTCCTTCCGCGGACCTGGCGAGGCAGGCGCGGGACCTCGCACGCAAGTTGACCGTGCCGCAGTACGCGGAATCCAGGCTGATCGTCGAGGTGGCGCAGCAACTGGTGAAAAAGTGGGACCAGGTCCTGTTCAGGCAGATGAACACAGTCACCGTGCCGGGCAGCAAGGCCATCAATTAAATATCTGGAGCCGTCATGTCACGATTCACCGGACCGAGATTGAGAGTGATGCGCGCGCTGGGCGTGGACCTGCCCGGTCTGTCGCGCAAGACCGTCGAGAAGAGGCCGACGCCTCCGGGCCAACACGGCACGAAGACGACGCGCCGCAGGAAGTCGGACTACAGCATCAAGCTCAAGGAGAAGCAGAAGCTGCGCTTCAATTACGGCGTCTCCGAGCGCCAGCTCCGCCGCCTGATGCTGGACGCGCGCAGGAGCAGCGCGCCGACCGGCGACGCCCTGCTGCAGATGCTGGAGTGCCGGCTCGACAACGTGGTGTTCCGGGCCGGCTTCGCGCCGACCAACCTGGCGGCGCGGCAACTCGTCTCGCATCACCACATCCGCCTGAACGGAAAGATGGTCAACATCCCTTCCATCCGCCTGAAGATCGGCGACGAGGTGACCATCAAGGTCAAAAGCGCCGACCTGCCGATCGTGATGGACACATTGCAGAACCCGCCGCTGATGCGGCCCGACTGGCTGTCCTGGGATGAGGAGAACAGGATCGGCAAAATCACGCACCTGCCGTCCGCGGAGGAGATCCCGTTCCCGATCGAGGTGCAGCGGGTGGTGGAGTACTACGCCAATCGTTTGTAAATAATCAGGAGCGGATTCAACCGCGTCAGCCAGGGCTACTTCTTCCCGCCCTTCGCGGACTTCCCCTTCGCCACGTGTATCGCTCTCCCGTACACCCCGAGGGCCGCTTCGTGGAAAGCCTCCGCCAGCGTCGGATGCGCGAACATCGTCAGTCCGATGTCCTCGCTGCTCGCGCCGAACTCCATTGCAACGACCGCGGTCGCGATCAGCTCGGAGCACTGCGGCCCGAGCATGTGGACGCCGAGGATGCGGTCGGTTCCGGCGTCGGCGAGCACCTTGATCATGCCGGCGGTGTCGCCGTGCGCCCGCGCGCGGCCGTTGACCGCGAACGGGAACACGCCCGAGCGAAAGGCCCTGCCGCTGGCCTTGAGCGTCTGCTCGTTCTGTCCGACCCAGGCGATCTCGGGACGGGTGTAGATCACCGACGGGATCGTGTCGTAGTTGACCGCGACCGCGTGACCTTTAATCCGCTCGACGACCATGATGCCCTCCTCCGCGCCCTTGTGCGCGAGCATCGGGCCGCGCACGAGGTCGCCGACGGCATGGACGCCGGGCAGGTTGGTCAGGCAATGCTCGTCGACGTGGACGAAGCCCCCCTCGTCGAGCAACAGCCCGGTCTCGCCGGCGAACAGGCCGTCGCTGTTCGGCCGGCGGCCGACCGCGACGATCAGGCGATCGAACTGCTCCGCGTGCTCGCCCTTGGCGTCCTGGTAGACGAGTTCGACCTTGCCGCGCTTGACGGCGCTGGACATCACGCGCGCGCCGAGGCGGATATCGAGGCCCTGCTTGCGAAACTGCTTCAGCCCTTCCTGAGCGATCTGCGCGTCGCAGATGCCGAGGAACTCGTTCTGCGCCTCGAGCAGCACAACCTCGGCGCCGAGACGGCGCCACACGCAGCCGAGTTCGAGGCCGATGACGCCGGCACCGATGATGCCGAGGCGTTTCGGCACGCGGTCGAACGCGAGCGCGCCGGTCGAATCGACGACGATATCTTCGTACAGCGGCGCCGCGCCGAGTTCGACCGGACGCGAGCCGGTCGCGAGCAGCACGTGTTCGGCCTCGAGGGTCTCTGCGTCGCCGCCGTCACCCGGCGTGAACTCGACGCGCCGGTCCGGCAGCAGGCGACCGCGCCCGCACAGGGCCTCGACGCCGTTGGCCTTGAACAACTGGCCGACGCCGCGCGTGAAATCGGTGACGATGCCGTCCTTGCGCGCCATCATCGCCGCGAGGTCGAGTTCGACCGCGCCTGTGCGGATGCCGAACCCGGCATATTCGGTGCGCGTGCGCTCGTAGAGATCGGAGGCCTCGAGCAGCGCCTTCGACGGGATGCAGCCGACGTTCAGGCAGGTGCCGCCGGGCGCGGGCTTGCCGTCGGGGCCGATGCGCTCGTCGATGCACGCGACACGCAGGCCGAGCTGCGCGGCGCGGATCGCCGCAGCATAGCCGGCCGGGCCGGCGCCGATGATAACGATATCGTAGCGGCGACTCATCGCGCCGTCAGATCTCGAGCAGCAGGCGGGCGGGATCCTCGAGCATTTCCTTGACCGTGACCAGAAACTGCACCGCGTCGCGGCCGTCGATCAGGCGGTGGTCATAGGACAGCGCGAGATACATCATCGGCCGCGCGACGATCGCGCCGTTCTCTACGACCGGCCGCTCCTGGATCTTGTGCATGCCGAGGATCGCGCTCTGCGGCGGGTTCAGGATCGGCGTCGACAGCAGCGAGCCGAACACGCCGCCGTTGGTGATGGTG
>CAYTGL010000071.1:0-8162 GCA_964437335.1 uncultured Chromatiales bacterium | reverse complement strand
TCGACGACGGCCGCCTGACCGACGGCCAGGGCCGCACCGTCGACTTCCGCAACACCGTCATCGTCATGACCTCGAACCTCGGTTCGCAGGTGATCCAGGAGCTTGCCGGTGAGGAGAACTATGATCTGATGAAGGCGTCGGTGCTGAATATCGTTGGGCAGCACTTCCGGCCGGAGTTCGTCAATCGCATCGACGACGTCGTCGTGTTCCATCCGTTGCAGAAGGAGCAGTTGCGCGCGATTACCGGGATACAGCTTGGGCATCTGAAGCAGCGGCTGCGGGAGCGGGGTATGGATCTGGTGCTGAGCGAGGCGGCGCTCGACAAGCTCGGGGAGGCGGGGTTCGATCCGGTGTATGGGGCGCGGCCGCTGAAGCGGGCGATACAGAATCGGGTGGAGAATCCGTTGGCGCAGGAGATACTAGCGGGGAGATTCGTAGAAGGCGACGTCATCGAGGTCGATCTCAGGGAAGATCAGCTGGAGTTCAGAAAGAAGGGATGACGAGTCTCGAGAAACAACTACGCCGGTATAAGCCGGCGTGGTTGGGTGATCGGAAAGAGGATACATACATCTTGACGCGCCAGGGACTGGAAAAGAATCAGGTATTCATTTACCTGGCGACGATCGCCGGCGGACTGGCTCTCGGCCTTGTCTCGCCTGACATCGGCACGGTACTGGAATACGCGCTATGGCCGGTGCTCGGCCTTTTGCTGTATACCACGTTTACGCAGGTTCCCCTGACGCATCTGCGTGATGCCTTCACCGACTCCCGGTTCCTGATCGCAGCGGTCGTGGGCAATTTCATCGCGATGCCGCTGGTGGTCTGGGCGCTGCTGGTACTGTCGCCTGATGATCCCGCGGTCCGTCTGGGTATATTGATGGTGCTGCTGGTTCCATGTACCGACTGGTTTATTACGTTCACCCAGATCGGCGGCGGCGATACCCGGCGCGCCATTACGTTTTCACCGATCAGCCTGCTGCTGCAGATCGCGCTGCTTCCCGTGTATTTGTGGCTGTTTCTCGGCGAGGGATTTACCACGTCCGTTGCCCACGGCGACATGCTGGCGGCATTCGTCGGGCTGATTCTGGTGCCGCTGATCGCGGCATTCATCACGGAGAAATGGGCCGGGTGCGATGAAAAACATTCGTCCCTGATTGCACGCCTGGGATGGTTTCCGGTTCCCTTGCTGGCCGTCGTCATCTTTATCATTGCTGTTTCTCAGGTAGGCCTCGTTGCAGGCTCCGGCGCGTTATTGGGTCATTTGCTCGTGGTTTTCGTATGCTTTCTGGTCGTTGCCGGAGCGCTTGCGAAGGTATTCGCGATGTTTTTCAGGCTGCCGCCGGACCAAGGGCGCGTGCTCGCGTTCAGCTTCGGAACACGTAATTCATTCGTCGTACTTCCGATCGCCCTTGCGTTGCCGCCGTCATTCGAGGTTGTCGCGGTGGTGATCGTCTTTCAGTCTCTGGTCGAATTGCTCGGCATGGTTGTTTATCTTTGGTGGGTTCCGAAGCGATTGTTTCCCGTGACCGCCTGAGGGCATCATCCCTCCCTCGTAATGCCCAATGTGCGCTGGCGAACAGATGGCCTGGAAAGAGAAGGGCATGATATACGAACGGTGTGTGGCAGCTCGTGTCTAATACGCGGGTGGACCTTTTACGCACGCGGAGGATAATTATATGAATAATATAGTCTACATCGTCGGCGCAGTCGTTATCGTCATTGCAATTTTATCGTTTGTAGGGTTGCGCTAAGGCGTTAATTTTCCCGCATCACTTACCTGCCGCAAAAATTCGGTAATATCCGCCGCTATCCTGCTCCAGCACATGGGCCAGATACGCTATGGCCGAGCGGATTTCCCGCTCGCTGACTGCAATCTATTGCAAGGAGTTCAATATGACTATTATCAATATGACTACTGCGCGCGTATCGCTACTCACGTTGCTTCTGTTGCTGGGTTTTGCCGGTTTCAGCGTGACCGGTTGCGACAGGCAGGGACCGGCTGAAGAGATGGGAGAGAAGATCGATGACGCGGTCGAGAATACGTCAGACAAGATCGACGACGCGGTCGATAATGCCAAGGATGCCGTCGGTAACTGATAAAAGGGAATTAAATTTTAATCCCTCTGTCCCCTTTTTGCTCTGGTTGAATTGCTCGGCATGGCCGTTTATCTTTGGTGGATCCCGAAGCGATTGTTCCCCGTGACCACCTGAGAGCGTTACCCCTGTCTGTTGAACGCGAACCGGTTTGGCGGCTCATGCCGAATGACGATTTTTCCCGCCGTCGGCCGAAGTGGCCTCGCGCACAATTGGCACGACTACAGGCTCAGGCCTCGTAATGGCCGGCCTCTTTGTCACGTCATCTTCCGCGATGGTCTGATCCGGCCGGTACCACTCCGCCCAACGCAGGATCTGGAATTGCCCGTGCCGGTCCTCGACGAGGGCCGTACAGGATTCCACCCAGTCACCGCAGTTCATATAGTCGACGTCGCCGAGGCGGGAGATCTCCGCATGGTGGATGTGTCCGCAGATTACGCCGTCGAAATTCTGCATCTTGCAGTGATGGGCCACGGCGTCTTCATATTCGCTGATGAAGCTGACGGCCCTTTTGACTTTTCCCTTGACCCAGGCCGACAATGACCAGTAACCGTAGCCGTAGCGCAGCCGCCACCTGTTGAATGTCGCATTGATCCTGAGGAGCAACAGGTAGCTCCGATCGCCGAGAAACGCGAGCCAGCGGTGATACTGGGTGACCACGTCGTACAGATCGCCGTGAACGACCAGGAGTCTCCGGCCGTCGGCGGTGTCATGGCTCGCCTCGTCGACCAGCTTGATGTTGCCCAGTTCCAGATTCGAGTAATGGCGCAGGAATTCGTCGTGGTTCCCGGTGATGAATATGACCTCGGTCCCGCGCCTGGACATGGTCAGGAAACGTCGTATCACGTTGGTATGGGCCTGGGGCCAATAGAAGCCGGACTTCAACTGCCAGCCATCGATGATATCGCCGACCAGGTAAAGCCGGTCGCAGGTATGTGATTTAAGGAAGTCGGTCAGGATCTCGGCCTTGCAACCCCGGGTGCCGAGATGAATGTCGGAGAGAAAGATACTTCTATAGTGTGTTTTCCCCTGTTCTCGCTGTGCCGCCATCGCGCCGCTCTGCTTGGGTTGACCGCACACTACAGAGGCATCATGAAGATCGTGTGACATCGACATGAAGTTTCAATTGCAGCCGGTAATGATCGGTTGCGCGGCGGCCGCCCCCAGGGGGCGGGCGATTTCGCGTTGTATCGGCAGCGCCACTGATATAGAATTGCTTACGTCATTGGGGAGTAGCTTGCTGCCGTTGCAGGCAGTGCTTACGTCAACATACTTGGCCCGCAGGCCATGGCGTAAGCGGCTCCTATGCCTAGCAAGACCTTTGACCACACCGCTCCGGACTGGCTGGGGAGGGTTGTGGTCAATTCTTGTTCCGGCCAGGGAGCTCAATAAATGGAAGCATTCCTCGTCTCAACCGGCATTGTTGCCCTTGCCGAGATCGGCGACAAAACCCAGTTATTGGCGTTTATTCTCGCCGCCCGGTTTCGAAAGCCATTGCCAATAGTACTTGGCATCCTCATAGCCACACTTGCAAATCACGGCGTAGCGGGTGCGCTTGGTGCGTGGATCACAACCGTAGTAAGTCCCGAAATACTGCGCATGGTGCTAGGCTTGTCATTCATCGCAATGGCCATTTGGGTACTCATCCCCGACAAGTTTGAAGAAACAAACGCAACCCTCACTCGATTTGGCGTGTTTGGAACGACCCTGATTACGTTCTTCCTTGCTGAAATCGGGGACAAGACCCAGGTTGCGACGGTAGCGCTGGCGGCCCAATACCACGCACTGGGTCTTGTCGTTTTGGGCACAACCCTGGGCATGATGATCGCCAACGTTCCTGCGGTCTTTCTTGGGGAACGAATCGCACACAAAATTCCGGTGCGGTTGGTGCACGGGATTGCAGCGGCCATATTCGCGGTCCTCGGAGTTGCCACGCTTCTGGGTGCGGAAAGCATACTTGGGTAAGGCCGTCAGGCTGACCTTTATCGAAGGAGCGCTGGAGCAGGAGGGCGTAAAGCGTTATGGAGCCGGCAGATCATCATCAACATGCTCATCACCACCAGCACGCACCGTCTGCGGAATCGACTGCGCGCGGTCGTGATGATCACGACAGCCATGCCGGCCACGACAGGCACGCCGGCCACAGCGTCGGGATGTTCCGGGACCGCTTCTGGATCTGCCTCGTCCTGACCGTCCCGGCGCTGGTCTGGGAGCCGATGCTGCAGCACTGGTTCGGCTATCGCGCGCCGGAGTTTCCCGGATCCGCGCTGATTCCGGCGATCTTCGGCGCCGCCGTATTCTTCTACGGCGGCTGGATCTTCCTGCGGGGCGCGGTTCACGAGCTGGCCGGCCGCCTGCCGGGCATGATGACGCTGATCGCGCTCGCGATCACGGTCGCCTTCGTCTACAGCGCCGCGGTGACGCTCGGCTTTGAAGGCCATGCGTTGTGGTGGGAACTCGCGACGCTGGTCACGATCATGCTGCTCGGCCACTGGATCGAGATGCGCTCGATCTTCCAGGCCCAAGGGGCACTGAAGGAACTCGCGAAGCTGCTGCCGGACACGGCGCTGCGATTGGTCGACGGTGACCGCACCGAAGAGATCCGGGTCGACCGGCTGCAGGGCGGCGATCTCGTGCTGATCCGGCCGGGCGCGAAGATTCCGGCCGACGGGCTCGTCAGGAGCGGCAAATCCTCGGTCAACGAGTCGATGATCACCGGCGAGTCGCGGCCGGTCGACAAGCAGGCGGACGACAAGGTCATCGCCGGTACGGTCAACGGCGCGGGCTCGCTGCGCGTCGCGGTCACCGGCACCGGCGAGCATACGGCGCTGGCGGGGATCATGCGCCTGGTCGCCCAGGCCCAGACCTCGCGCTCGCGCGCCCAGGCGCTGGCCGATCGTGCGGCGTTCTTTCTGACCCTGGTTGCGATCGGCGCCGGCGGGGTCACGGCGGTCGCCTGGCTTGCGGTCGGCGCGACGCTCGACTTCACGATCACGCGCGTCGTGACAGTGCTGGTGATCGCCTGTCCTCACGCGCTCGGACTTGCGGTGCCGCTGGTGATCTCGATCTCGACGATGCTCGGCGCCCGCAACGGCCTGTTGGTGCGCGACCGGCGCGGCTTCGAGGAGGCGCGGCAACTCGACGCCGTCGTGTTCGACAAGACCGGTACGCTGACGCTCGGCGAGCACCGCGTCATCGAGACGGTGGCGTCAGCAGGGATCGGACAAGAGGATGCGCTGCGTCTGGCCGCGGCCGTTGAGCGCGACTCCGAACATCCGATCGCGCGCGCGTTGCTGGACAGCGCGCGTGAACAGGGGGTCCTTGTACCGGAGGCCGACGGGTTTCAGGCGATTCCGGGTTACGGTGTCGAGGCGCGCGTCGAAGGCCGGGCGTTGAAGGCCGGCGGCCCGGCGCTGCTGCGCAAGCTTGGTGTCCCGATCCCGGATGCCTTGCAGGCGGCCGCCACGCGCTTCGGCCAGCGCGGCCAGGCCGCGGTCTGGCTGGTCGAGGGCGACCAGGCGCTCGCGGTGTTCGCGATCGCCGACGCGATCCGGCCTGAATCCATCGAGGCGGTCAGGCGTCTGCACAAGGAGGGGATCGAGGTCGTGATGCTGACCGGCGACTCGCGCGCGGTCGCCGATGCGGTCGCAAAAGAGCTCGGCATCGACGTCGTCTTTGCCGAGGTGCTGCCTGAGGACAAGGCACGCAAGATCCGTGAATTGCAGGCCCAGGGCAAGCGCGTCGCGATGGTCGGCGACGGCGTCAACGACGCACCGGCGCTGCTGACCGCTGACATCGGCATCGCGATCGGCGCTGGTACCGACGTCGCAGTCGAGGCCGGCGACGTCGTGCTGGTGCGCAGCGACCCGCGTGATGTGCCGCGCATCGTGCGTCTGAGTCGGGCCAGCTATCGCAAGATGGTCCAGAACCTGTGGTGGGCGGCAGGTTACAATATCGTCGCGATCCCGCTCGCGGCGGGGGTGTTGTACAGTGCCGGGATTGTGCTCGCACCGGCGGTCGGGGCAGTGCTGATGTCGGCAAGTACGGTGATCGTCGCGGCGAACGCGCAGTTGTTGCGGCGCGCGGGGTTGTGAAAGAGCGCTCCCCATGAAAGGGGTCAGTACCCTTAAAAAAACGAAGAAGTCGATCGCCTCGTCTTGGAAGATCCCGATGGCGACTTGTCCTGCGTGGTTCAGCGCGATGGTGAATAG
Organism: uncultured Chromatiales bacterium; assembly: GCA_964437335.1. Classification (GTDB taxonomy): domain Bacteria; phylum Pseudomonadota; class Gammaproteobacteria; order SZUA-140; family SZUA-140; genus JAITWN01. Next base: position 1,857 of record CAYTGL010000071.1, on the reverse strand, counting down.
ATAGCGGGAGGCAAAGGGTGGTTTCATCGGAAACCGTTAGCGGGTACAAGAGGGCGATCGCCGAAGCCTTCGACGCCCGCACCGACTACTACAGCCGAAGCGAGATACATGCCCGGCTGGCCAACCGCCTCATACAGCTCGCGGCACCGCAGCCGGGCGAGCAGGTTCTAGACATGGCCACGGGCACCGGTTTCGTGGCGATTCCAGTAGCACGCCTGGTCGGTGAGCAGGGGGCTGTGATCGGCGTGGACATCTCCGCCGGCATGCTTCAACAAGCCTCGAGGGCCGTATCGGCCGCAAAACCGGGCAATATCAGTCTCATGCAGGCGGATGCCGAAGCCCTGGACTTTCCCGCCGGCAGCTTCGATCTCATATTCTGCTGTAACGCCTTGCCTTATATGACGGATATCCCTTCCGCGTTGCGGCACTGGCGTTCGCTGCTCCGGCCGGGTGGTCGCCTGGCATTCAACTGTTGGGCCGAGCACAGCTATGCTACCGGCCATCTGCTCCGGGTCATGGCTGCGCGGCATGGTATTCGGGTTGCCGTAATAGGGCCGGACATCGGCACGCCGGACCGTTGCCGCGCGGTCCTTGCCGCCGCCGGGTTCGTCGAGCCGGAGGTCGTCGTGGAGCCGACGGCCTCTTTCTTCTCGGCGGATCAACTGGAAGGCGCCCTGGAGCTAATGGTGAGAAATCCTCTTTACGGAATTACGCCAAGCGACGCGAGCCGCCTGCGTGATTTGCGCGACGAGTACATTGCAGAGGCAAGATCTTCATCTGTACGGGAAGGCATCGGCGCCGAATCAGGAGCATACTTTGTCGTGGCTCGCAAATCGCCCATCCCGGAATCCCGGAATCCCGGGGCCGGGCATGGTCATGAGCGTTACGCCCATGCGCGTTTTCAAACCCTGAGTTCCATCGACCGTCCATGCAATAACCGAGTGACCTTGTTGGAGATTCCTGCAACAGCAAACTTTTTGTTCTACTATAGGCGAATGGAACGGCGCGACGTTCTTATAGCGACAGGCTATGGATGTCTTCGATAAAATCAATTAGTCACGCAGGCGTCAAGGTACTATCAATATAACCTCCTGTCAGAAACAAGTCTTAAGCGCGAAGGAGATAGCATTATGGCTGACAACAGCAAGTGTCCGATGAAACACACGGCCGGTGGCGGCATGTTGAACCGTGATTGGTGGCCGAACCAGTTGCGGCTGGGCATTCTGCGCCAGCATTCCTCTTTATCCGATCCCATGGGTAAGGATTTCAGCTACGCCGAAGAGTTCAAGAGTCTCGATCTGGCAGCTGTGAAGAAAGATCTCGCCGCGCTGATGACCGACTCGCAGGACTGGTGGCCCGCGGACTTCGGTCACTATGGCCCGTTGTTCATCCGCATGGCCTGGCACAGCGCCGGCACCTACCGCACCGGTGATGGCCGCGGGGGCGGTGGCAGGGGCCAGCAGCGCTTCGCGCCGCTCAACAGTTGGCCGGATAACGTCAGCCTGGACAAGGCGCGGCGCCTGCTCTGGCCGATCAAGCAGAAGTATGGCCGGAAGATTTCCTGGGCCGATCTGATCATCCTCGCGGGTAATGTCGCTCTGGAAACGATGGGATTCAAGACCTTCGGTTTCGGTGGCGGTCGCGAGGACGTGTGGGAACCGGATCAGGACGTTTATTGGGGTGCCGAGAAGACCTGGCTGGCAGGCGACGTTCGCTACGCGCACGGCTCGGAGGGTGTTGAAAAGCCGGGCGGAGTGCTCGTGTCCGATGACGATGCGGACGGGAAGATCCACTCCCGTAACCTGGAGAATCCGCTGGCCGCGGTGCAGATGGGCCTGATCTACGTCAATCCGGAAG
>CAYTGL010000070.1:0-8817 GCA_964437335.1 uncultured Chromatiales bacterium | reverse complement strand
GTGCATGCCAGCACCCGAGCTTTGGCCTGCACCGGCAATGGCGGGGCCATCCGCTGCCATGCCTGGACGAGCGCGCAGGTATAGGGATCGGTTGCTCCGCCCGGCGTAAGGATCCGGGACGCAGGGCCGGTTTCCAGGATGCGACCCCCGCGCATCACGGCGATGCGATCGGCCAGCCTGCCCGCGACCGACAGATCGTGGGTGATCAACAGGAACGACAGACGGCGAACTTCCCTTACCGAACGGAGCAGCCCGAGGATCTCGATTTGTGTTGAGACGTCGAGCGCTGAGGTCGGCTCGTCCAGCACCAGCAGGTCCGGCTGGCCGGCGAGCGCGCGAGCGATAGCGACGCGCTGGCGCTGTCCGCCGGACATCTCATGAGGCCTGCGTTCGGCGAAGTCCGGCGGAAGTCCTACTTCGCTCAGTAGATCGGCAGGAGTTCGTCCGTCGTCCGGCGTGAGTGCGTCCGCTAGCATGGCGCGGATCCGCCGGCGTGGATTGAGGCTGCCGGCATGATCCTGGAAAACCATCCGAACCCTGGGCTTGCCGATCACGACGCCGGCGGAAGGAGTTAGGATGCCCGCGGCGATGCGGCCGACGGTGGATTTGCCGGCGCCTGACTGGCCCATCAGGCAGAGCGTCTCGCCGCGCGTTATGGAAAGGCTTACGTCGTCGACGGCCGGTGCGCGCTCCGGACGACCCTGCAGACCGTCGAGGAGCGACCGGCGGGCGTATCGGTGGGTCACGCCGCGGAGCTCGATCATGCGGCTCTCACATGTGCGTTGATCAGGGTTTGCGTGTAGCCATGCTGTGGCGCCCGCAGTACTCCACCAACGCTTCCTCGTTCGACGACGCGGCCGTCAAGAACCACTGCAATGTCATCGGCTACTGCGCCGATCAGCCCTATGTCGTGTGACACCAGCATGGCGGCAATACCGTAAGTTCTGACGGTATCCCGGACCAGTTCGGCAAATTCGAGCCGTCCAATGGTGTCGAGCGAGGCGGTCGGCTCATCAGCAAGCAGGATCTTGGGGGCGCCGACAAGCGCAAGAGCAAGTCCCACGCGTTGGCGTTGTCCGCCGGACAGCCGATGCGGATGGCGGTCCGCAAGCGCCGGGTCGAGACCGACCCTCTTCATCAGATCTGCGGCCGAGGACCGGACTGAAGTGGTCTCTGGCGTGATATAGCGAAGCGTTTGGTCGATCTGGGCGCCGACCGTCATCAACGGGTGCAGACCCGATCCGGCGTCCTGGACCATTGCGGATATTATCCGCCCGCGGAACGGAGCGAATTCACGCGGGGACATCGTGTCTATTCGTGTGCCAAGGCACTCGATCGTTCCGGCGGTGATCGTGGCCGCTGAAGGCAGCAAACGTGCAATGGCGTGTAGGAGGGTCGACTTTCCAGAGCCTGACTCGCCAACGATGCCCAGGATGCGTCCTTCAGTCAGGGCGAGCGCCACCTCGCGCAAGGCCGGCTTACGGCCATGGGGTGTCGCGTAGTCCACGCTGAGATCTGTGATTTTGAGAGCTTCGCTCACCGCGATATTCCGCGCGATAATTCGTCGCCGAACAGGTTTGCAGACACGGTCAGAATGGCGAGGACTGCAGCGGGAAAGGCCAGGATCCAGGGCAAGCTCAGTGCGGCGTCGTTGCCCAAACGCACCAGCGTGCCGAGCGAGGGATGCGACGGCTGAAAACCAATGCCCAGGAATGAGAGTGTGGCTTCCGCCATGATTGCGCACGCGAAGTTCACAGCTGCGATTGGAGCGAGCGGCACCGCTACGTTGGGCAGGAGTTCCCGGGTGAGAAGCCTCCATGTCGACATGCCCGACATACGGGCGGCGAGGACGTAGTCCTTGGTCGATTCGGCGAGCGCAGCTGAGCGCACTGCACGGGCGTATTGCGCCCAATAACTCAGACCGATGGAAAAGGCGATTGTCCAGAAGCCGAAGGCGTCCGGTCGTCCGCCGGTCGCAGCCGCGATCACACCCTCAATCAGGAGGGCCGCGAGAAGCGCCGGAAACGCGAGTTGGAGATCGGCAGCGCGCATCACAATGGCGTCTGTCCATCCGCCAAACGCGCCCGCCGCGGCGCCGAGCAGCGATCCGAGGATGCAGGACATGATCACTGCAACAAGGGCCACCGCGATTGAGATCCGCAGGCCGTAGAGAATTGCCGATAGCATATCGCGGCCCTGCATATCCGTTCCGAACCAGTGGGCCCAACCTGGAACCATCTCGGCGTCGAGGACATCGATTGCAGCTGGATCCAGAACGTTCTGCGGGGCGATCAACGGAGCAAGGAATGCGAGCAGCAGAAACAGCACGAGCACCGCCGCGAGTGCGGCGCGCGCTGATAAGGTTGCGGAACGTAGCACAACGGTAGTCATTGCATCGTCTCCGCGACATCGCGGACCCGCGGGTCGAGACGCACCTGCAGAACGTCGACCACTAAGTTCATAGCGATGAAGAATCCAGCCGCCAGCACGACGTATGCTGCAAGCACCGGAACGTCTGCCGAGCGCACGGCGCCGATCAGCAGAGAACCGAGCCCGGGCCATTGGAATACGGATTCGGTCACGATGGCGTAGGCAACGATAGTCCCGAACTGGACTGCGGCGACCGTCGCAATGGGGACTGTGATCGTGCGCGCGACGTGGCGGCGCACGACAGCCTCAGGAAGGCCGCGGGCGCGTGCGGCGATGATGTGTGGGGCTGCATAGGCCGCGAGTGCTTCGGCGCGGACGATCTTTGCGATCGTAGCTGCCTGAAACAATGCGAGCGTGCACGCCGGCAAGGCAATGGAGCGCCAGCCCGACGCTGTCAGGAGTCCAGTGCTCCAAAATCCGAGGTCGATGACCTCGCCCCGGCCGAACGAGGGAAACAGGCGCCAATGACCGGCAAGAAAGATCACCGCGAGCGTGCCCAGCATGAAGGTCGGGAGTGACACGCCGATCGAAGCGAATGCCATACCAGCACGCGCAGCGAAAGTATCCGGCCTTTCCGCGGCGAACATTCCCAGCGGCACGGCAATCAGCAACGACAGGATGCCGGCCACGATGGAGAGCTCGGCGGTTGCCGGTATGCGTTCGGCGACCAGCGCCAGCACCGGTCGGCCGTACTGGTAAGAGGTGCCGAAGTCGCCGGTGGCCATTGAAGATGCGTAGCGCCACATTTGCTCGGCGACTGGACGATCGAGACCGAGCCGATGTCGCAGATCCGCTTGATCCTGGGTGGTCGCGCTGTTGCCGAGCATTTGCGTCACCGGATCTCCGGCATTCTTCGCCATCGCAAAGGCAAGGACGCAAGCCACCGCAAGAACGGCGGCAGCCTGCGCCAGCCTGCGGACAGCGAGGACCACCATGGCGGGGCGGCCTATTTTAGTCCGACGGTGGTCGGACGCTTAGAGTAGGTCGAGAATTGGATCTGGCCGTCGGCCCTTTGTTCGACGGTGACGCCTGCAGCGGTGCCCCATGCGAGGGTCTGCTGATGCAGCGGGACCACAAGAGTGCGGTCGCGCACAGTCTGGAGGGCTTGCATGATCAGGCCGTGGCGCTTGACGTTGTCGGTTTCGGTGCGGATCTGCGCTCCGAGCGCATCGACCTCGGCGTTCGAGATGCCGCCAAGGTTATAAGAGCCCTGGCCCTTGCCGTCCCTGGTCATGATCAAATTGATCAGCGGATCGAGAGCGTCGTTGGAGACAGCGACCCAACCAAGCAGAAAGGCGCCGGGGACTTTGTAGCCACCCGCCGCACCGACTTGGGCGAAGAAACGAGCCTTCGGTTGAATGTCGAGTTGGGCACGCAGGCCGACCCTGGCCAGCATGGATGCGCCGATTGAACAAATATCCGCGTCGCGAACGTATCGGTCATTTGTGCACGCAAGACCGAATGAAAATCCGTTCGGGTAACCCGCTTGCGCCAGCAGACGCTTGGCCTCCTCAGAATCGTAAGGCTGATGGGCAATTTTTTTGACGTCCGGAAACACCAGTGGCGAAACGACCGACGAGGCAATGACCGAATTTCCTCGCATCACCTTGTCGTGGATGGCGTTGAGGTTCAATGCGAGCGCAAAGGCACGGCGAACGCGTTCGTCCTTGAACGGGTTGCGGCCCTTGATATCCGACACCAGCAGTTCGTCACGGCTCTGATCAAAGCCGAAGAACATGGAGCGGGTTTCCGGGCCTGTCAGCACTTTAAGGCCGGCGGCGCGAAGGCGATCGAAGTCCTGCAGCGGCACCGGGTCGATCATGTCAACTTCGCCGGACTGCAGTGCGGCAACACGAGTGGCGTCGTTGGCGATCGTTACGTACTCGACGCGGTCGAAATTGTGCCGCGGCCTACCCCACCAGTGCCGGTTGGGGACGAAGGTCGTCTTCACGCCGGGGACGTGGTCGGCGACCAAGAACGGACCGGTACCGTTCGCGTGAGTGGAGGCGTAGCCACTCTGTGCCGCGGAAACAGGAGCTTCGGCCCCGACGCGCTCGGCCCATTTCTTCGAGACCATGTACCAGGTGTCGAAGCTCGCGTTGAGGATCGGGTTGGATTGAGCAAGCACGAAGTCGACCGTATAGTCGTCAACCTTGACCACGCTCTTCACGTCGGCCGGGAGCATGTTTTTGACATCGCTGCCCTGGGCGCGGACACGGTCGGCGGAGAATACGACGTCATCAGCAGTGAAGTCGTCGCCACTGTGGAATTTGACGCCGCGGCGCAGGTGAAACCGCCAGCGGGTCGGCTCCGGGGTTTCCCATGACACGGCGAGACCCGGCACGATCTTCAGGTCATGATCCCGCTTGGTCAATCCTTCGCTGATTTGGCCGTGCAGGCCCAGCGCCAGGATTTCGTTCAAGGAATACGGATCAAGCGACTTGAAGTCTCCCTTGCCGGCAAAGCGGAAGATCTCGCCCGCGGAAGCTGGGGTGATGGCCAGGGCGGCGAGCAGGAGGAGAGAGCCGATAGTCCTGCGCAGGTACATGACGTTGAATCCTGAAGACCCTTTGGTAACCTTGTAAGTCTTGTTATGCCTCACTTCTTAATGAATGCTTTCTCCGGCACTCCAAGCTCAGAGCAGTTTGCCGCAAGGCGCGGTGCGATCTCTGCGGCGACCATGGGCCTGGCATAGAGGTACCCTTGGCCGATGTCGGCGCCCTCGCGTGCGAGCATGTCGGCTACAGCCTTGGTCTCAATGCCTTCTGCGACGATGCGCATGCCAATCTTTTTGGCCATCGCGATCGTCGCCTGCACGATGATGTTCGAATAGTTGTCCGTATCCATGTTGGTCACGAACGACCGGTCGATCTTGAGCTCTCCGACCGGGGAGGCGCGCAGGCGAGCGAGAGACGAGAAGCCTGTGCCGTAGTCGTCGAGCGACAGGTGTACGCCGCCGATGCGGAGCCGGCACATGACGTCTATGCTGGCGGCGATGTCCTCGAGCGCGGCCGATTCCGTCAGTTCGAGGGTTAGGTTGGCTGGCGCCAGGCCGATCCGGCCAAGCATCGCGAAAACGCTGTCCGCGAATTCTATCTTGGAAAATACCGTCGCCGGAACGTTGACGGCGACGCGGAAGTTCGGACAACGGTCGACCCATGGTTTCGCCGCCTGAAGAGCCTGATTGAGGATCAGGTCGGTCAGCTGTGTTTGGAGGCCATGACGTTCTGCCGCAGCGACGAAGACGTCGGGTGGGACGTTACCGTGGACGGGGGATTGCCAGCGCGCGAGCGCTTCGGCGCCGACCATCAGGCCGGAGGCAAGATCGATCTGCGGCTGGTACGCCGCGTAGATGGCGCCATCGGAGATGGCACGCATGAGTTCGGGCCGAAGAATTTCCGGAGCGGCCGCGCGCTCTGCCTTTCGGACTGCGCGTTGTGACGCGTTGCTCAGGTAGGTCTTGAATCGGGTCGGCTGCATCGGCTTGCGAAGCTCGCCCAGCATAGAGAGCCCCATGGCGCGGCCGTAACCAACCACGGCGTCACGGATGCGATCTTCACTGCCGGATATGACGACGATTTCGGGATTCTGGCCGGCCGCCTTGATCGCGCGCAGAACCTCGATCCCATCCTCGCCATCAAGGGCGAGGTCGACCACCATGACGTCGTAGGTGCACGCAGCCATCTGACGCTGCGCTTCTGCGATCGATGCTGCGGGGTCGACCGTATAGCCGACGGTCTGGGCAAGTCCGCGCACGTGCAAGCGCTGGATCTCGTCATCGTCGATCACAAGCAGCCGTTTGCCGGGGGTGGGTCTGAGTTCCAGCGATCGGGCGGGCTTGCCAGCAGCGATCATCGTAGCACCTATGCCGCGATACTGCGACGTGTTTCCTCAAACGTGCGCCGCAGCTCGTCCAAGGTGGGAGCGATTTCATTCCCGTCGATTTTGCGGGCGTTCCGTTCGATTTCGGCGGCTTTTGCCGAAAGGGCGCGGAATCCAAAGATGCCGGCGCTTGATTTGAGCGAATGCGCCTCCCGCTCCAACGCGGATGCGTTCTTCGCGATCACCCCCAGTGCGGCGATCTTGTTTTGGGTGGTCCGCATGAAGGTCTCGATCATCTCGCGACCCGCTTCTTCACCCATCTCTTCCATGAATGCGTTGAGGATGGTGCGGTCGCATTGCGGCTCATTCTCGTCACCCGGGGCTTTCACGTCGTCAGGCTGCTCGGGCGAAGACTCTGTCTCGACGCCTGCCATCACGCTTTCGATGGCGGACCGCAGCTGTGCGCGCGTGAATGGCTTGCCCGCCGCGCCGTTCATGCCGGCACCGCGGATGCGATCCATCTGTCCCTTGAGAGTGCTCGCAGTCAGGGCGAGGATCGGCGTGTTTGCGCTGCCGGCCGGCAGCGCGCGGATCTTCGTTGCGGCCTGGAAGCCGTTAAGATGCGGCATCATCAGGTCCATCAGGATCAGATCGTAGCGCTTGCGGGCCGCGGCCTGGACGGCCTGAAGGCCGTCGACGACGACGTCGACTTCGTGGCCCATTCGCTTGAGTATTTCACGGGCGACAGTCTGGTTCGTTTCATTGTCTTCGGCGACCAGGATCGAGTAGTGGGCGTTGACGTTGCGAGCGTACTGGCGCGCTGCAGGTTTACCGCTGCTGTCGCGCGGGAAACTGGCCGTGAACGAGAAGGTCGAGCCGCGATTGATCTGGCTCTGGATAGAGAGCTTTCCGCCCATCTGTTCGATCAATCCCTTGGAGATCGACAAACCCAGGCCGCTGCCCTCGTGGCGACGGGACAGGGAGCCGTCAACTTGCGTGAACGGCGTGCAGAGTTTTGCGATGTCGTCGGCGGCGATACCGACGCCGGTATCTTCAACCCGAAATTCGATCCCGGCCTTTTCGTCGTCGGTTTGCCCCGCCGGGGACAGCTGTACGACGACTTGGCCCGCATCCGTGAACTTGATGGCGTTTCCGATCAAATTGAACATGATCTGTTTGACGCGAAGCTCGTCTCCGATCAGCGCGCGCGGAATGCGCGGGTCTATTTCGGCGGTGAGGGCGATACCCTTCGAGCGGGCGCGCGGACCCTGATTTGAGATCACTTCGTTGAGTGCGCGTTCGATATCGAATGGCGACCGATCGAGCGCCAAGCCGCCTTCGATGCGCATCTTCGATAAGTCGAGCGTGTCGTTGATCAGGCCCTGCAGGTGGTCCGCGGAGGCGCAGATTGAACGGAAGTATTCGTGGTGGGTATCGTCCAGCTCCAAATCCTTGAGAAGTTCGATCATGCCGATGATGCCGTTCAGCGGCGTTCGCATCTCGTGGCTGATGTTTGCGAAGAAAATCTCGCGGCGATCGCGCTCCTCTTCCAGGCGACGGAGAGTTTCCTCGAGGTTTCGCTTTGCTTCGGCGCGCTCGGTGACTTCTAAATACGACCTGACAAATCCGCGTGGCTGGTCATCAGGCCCGAGGAACGGCACGCTGTGGATTTCGAGGGTTTTTCCGTCGCGCGTGGTGCGTTCGTAGATGCCGAACTTCTCGACCTTGGCGCCAGCGGCGACGAAGTCCTTCACGGCTTTCGAGGCGTTGTCGTACTCGCCGCTCTGCCTTTGATATTCAAGGACTTCTGGATACGACGGGCGCGACGTCACGAACTCCTCGGGCAGGTGGAGCAACTCCGTGGCGCGCTTGTTGATGACGGCGATGTCGTTGTGCTCGTCGACGAGCACAATTCCCTGGCTCATATGGGCGAGGGCTTTCTCCATCTCTGAAGCGCGCTGAACCGCGTCGATGCCAGACGAGTCGGCAACGCGGATACGGCCGCTTGCGCCGAGCAGAATTGTGGCCGCCGTCAGCAGGGCCGCCGCCGTGCCGCTTCGATCCGCTATGAGGCAAGCGAACGCGCCAAGCCCAGTCACGACGCCAGGCCAGAACGCTGCCGGATGGCGCTTGAACACACGCTCCACGAAGGTATCAACAATGGCCCGCAAGGGATTCTCCTGCGTGCCGTTGTACGGGCCACCGATAAAGATATTCTTTTTGAGGCTGGAAGGAGTCAGCGTTTGCCGTTAAGGAGCCGGCGGAAGACGTTGTGAGTTATTAACCTTGACCTTGGCGCGACCCTGCCATTTACGCCGGACAGCTTGCGAAGTTTGCTCGATTTGGTTACGACTCTGAAATCATTCTAAAAATTAATGTTTTGGCGGCGGCTTCTGTGGGCCCCGTCTCCGGGCAGGGCGCCTGAATTGTTGCCGCCAGCTTTAAGAATCTCTTGAAGGACACGGTTAATGCGATCGCGAAATTTCTGATCCTAAGCTTTGGGGAGGTCCGGACATTCCGTCGAGATAATCTCGCGACCACTTGAAGTCGCAACCGCGAAACTAT
>CAYTGL010000069.1:0-8882 GCA_964437335.1 uncultured Chromatiales bacterium | reverse complement strand
TTGAAGCCCCCTCTCGATTGATTGTGAGTTGCCTCGGGGAAGACGAAAGTCCAAGTCGTATTATCGCAGCGTGGATGAAGCAGTCAATGTAGGGCAGGCATTCTGCCTGCCACAATGCGGTTCGAAGCTGTATGACGTCCGGGTTTGCGAAGTGAGCGTAGAATTCTCCATTGAGGCAAACCTGCTATTGAACGTGAATGAACCCATGTCGATGCCCAGATGCAGGCCGGCGGTCTTCCTTCGGGCTTTGAGCTGGATCTGGGGGATATCAACGGCGACGGCAATGCGTCCGGCCTGTCCGCCGCGCCCAATGTGGGCAATGTCCTAACCGACAACACGTTTTACGACCCCGATGGCAACGTGATCGAAAGCCTCCCCTCCGACAGCCAGGCGTTTATTCGTTCCAGGTACGATAGTTTGGGCCGGCAGATTGCCGGTTCCGTGGGCTACCACGTGCCGGACGAGCCCGAGGCAGCCGCGCTGGCCGCCCGGCAGGCGAACTTCATGGAAATGGAATCGAGCTCCTCCGAACCAAGTTCTTCGAGCTCATCTAGCTCAAGCACGTCGTCTTCCAGTTCGAGCAGCTCGTCATCGAGCTCGTGTTCCTCCAGCTCGTCCCAGTCCAGCAGTTCCAGTTCCTCCAGCTCGTCGAGCTCCGTTTCCAGTTCTTCCAGTTCGAGCTCCAGTTCTTCCAGCCCACCGGTGCCGGGCGACTACATCTTCGAGCAGACCCAAACCACCTACAACGCCGCCGGCAACGTCATCGCCACCGCCCAGCTTTCCCGCTACCACGACACGGTTGGCCCCGGCAACCTGGTCGCCGGCGTGAACGCCCGCCCACAGTACGCGGCCAGCTACTTCGACGGTGCGGGCCGCCAAATCGCCACGGCCGCCTTCGGCAACCAAGGCGACGATTCCACGCCTTTCGTCCGGCCACCCAGTCCTCCCGAGAGTTCAGACTTGGTCCCGGTGTCGCAAGTTCGCTATAATAACCGCGGCGAAGCATTTGAAACCGTTGATGCCTCCGGCGTCGTCAATCGTTCACTATCCGATGCTGCCGGTCGCGCGGTTTGCACCATTCAGAACTACGTCGCCGATTCGGCCTGCGAAGGGTGCGGTGGGGCGTGCAGTTGCCAAAGCGGCCGAGAATCCTTCACCGTCCAGCCCGGCGAGAGCGAAAACGTGGTCACCCAAATGACCTACAACGCCGATGGCAATCTTTTAAGGCTCACCGCCAAGAACCCGGCCACGGGCGACCAGAATACAATTTACGCCTACGGAACCACGCTGGAAAACTCAGGCATCGCCAGCAATAGCTTGTTGAGAGCCGAAATCTACCCCGACACAGCCGATGGGCAAGATCAAGTTACCTACAGCTACAACCGCCAAGGGCAAGTCACCGAAAAGACCGACCAAAACGGCACGGTCCACCAGTACACCTACGACAAGCTCAACCGCCAGACAGAAGATAAGGTGGTCGTTCTGGCGGCGGGCATCGACGATGCGGTACAGCGCATCAGCCAAACATTTGAAGTCCGCGGCATGGCCGAGAAGATCAGCAGCCACGACGCGCCCTCTGCAGGCAGCGTCATCAACGAAGTCGAAAACGAGTACAACGACTTCGCACAGCTAGAGATTCAATATCAAGAACATGACGGCCCGGTCGACACGGGCATAACAGTCAAGGTCCGATACGACTACGCCGATGGTTCGCAGAACACCATCCGGCCGGAAGCGGTGGTTTACCCCGATGGCCGCGAATTTGAATACCTCTACGACAACCCGGCCGCCGACAAGCTCAGCCGCGTGCGCACCTTGCGCTGGGATGGCACGAATGTCTGCCAATACGGCTACTTGGGGTTGGGAAGTTTCGTCGAGGTCGACTACTTAGAGCCGAGCGCGCGATACAGCTTGGCGACCGGCCCGACAAATTCCTATAGCGGCCTGGACCGCTTCGGCCGCATCATCAATCTTCTGTGGCAACACAACACGACGGCGCTGGTCGATCTCGAATACGGCTACGATCGCGTGAGCAACCGTATGCACAGAAAGGATCTCGTTGCCAGAAGCTATGGAAAGCACTCCGACGAACTCTATGAATACGACCGCCTCCACCGCCTGAAAAAGTTCCACCGGGGCTTGCTGGTTGACGAAAACAGGGTCATCGAAACACCAGCCTTGCAGCAAGGCTGGGTGCTCGACTCCACCGGCAACTGGCGCAACTTCACCCAAAATGACCAGCATGATCCGGCGAAAACACTCGATCAACAACGCCTTCACAACCAAGTCAATAAAATAACGCAGATTGCAAGAACTGTCGGTTTCAACTGGGCAACGCCCGTGTACGACCGCAATGGCACCATGGTCGTGATCCCGCAACCCAAAGACATGAGCAAGACGTACCAAGCCACCTGGGATGCCTGGAATCGCCTGGTCAAGCTGGAACAAGAGGAAGAGATTCATAGTTCGTCGTCGTCCAGTTCCTCGTCATCTTCAAGCGGCAGCACAATTCTGGTCGCCGAATTCGCCTACAACGGGTTCAACTGGCGGATCACCAAGACCCCCGACGCAGAAATCCGCCATTTCTACTACAGCGCCGCTTGGCAAGTCCTCGAAGAACGCCTTGACGCGTCAAGCGACCCCGACAAGCAATTCGTGTGGGGCCTGCGCTACATCGACGATCTGATGCTTCGCGATCGCGACACCAATCAAAGCGGCACGCTGGACGAACGCCTCTACTCCCTGCAGGATGCCAACTGGAACGTAGTGGCGGTCACCGACACCACCGCCGATATTATCGAACGCTACGCCTACATCGCTTATGGAGAAATCCAATTCCTCAATGCGAGCTTCGTGCCACATATCGTTCAGGAATCCATCGTCGATCAGAACTACACCTTCACCGGGCGATATCGTGACGCCGCATCAGGCATATTGTACTTCCGCGAACGGGATTTCTTGCCGGCGCTAGGCCAATTTGCAACCCCCGACCCGCTCAAGTACGAAGACGGCAACAACCTCTACCGCGCTTACTTCGTGCCGAACGGCGTGGATCCATTTGGGCTTTTGGATTGCTACTGCAAGGGGCTATGTGGGAACCTAGCACCGATCAATCACAGGCTTGATCGCGAAATAAATGACGCGATTCGCATTGCATATGCCAACGCGACGACTAGAGGACGAACAGATTTTGACGTCTTCCGCAAGGCTGTACGAGACGCGCTGGGGAGCGATGTTCCTGGCGAACACTATACGATAATCGAACAATGGATTGGAACCCAGAAAGAAACAGTGAAGGGTTCGAGAAAACCGAATTTTTATGTACTCGCGACTGCGAACTGCTTCAAAGTCAGTTGTGGCCGGAACACGTGGTGCACCGGCTCAGACAAGATTGGGCATTTTTTCCAGCAGGGGCACATGCTTTATGAAATCGCGGTCACCCCTGGGCTTGGCGACGATTACGCTCATGTGTTCAATCTTTTTACGGAAGGTTTGATGGCAAAGAGGCAACGTGCGCTGCTTCCAGGTTTCTATGACAAGGGACAGCAAATGCGGGATTGGCTCGAAAAGGGCTCATTTAACTTCTATGGCTTCGCGGCTGGAACGACCGTCGAATCTTTTAAGGAAAAGTGGGGGCGAAGTGTTCAGGCGATACCAGCGATCCCGATTGCACAGATGTCGAGTCCAGACAACGCAGCGAATGCAAAAGGAATGCAGTTCTACAAGAACCTTATGGCGAACAAGTACAACGGCACAACGAAGAGATTTGCTTTGTGTGATTACATAGAACAAAATTGGGAGGAGTGAGCATGGTTAATCCCTTCGTGCTATTTTCCACTGTTGTAGCCTTGACGATTTTGAACTGCTCGAACCTTTGCGCCCAGCCAAGCGAACTCAAAGAAGTGATTGAATCTATGAGCCGTTCTGTCGCCACGGGCGACTTGACGGCCCTCCGCGATAAGCTGGGTGAACTGCCGGAGTTCGACGCTTCCGCGGTGGATGAACTCAAGCGCGCCCTGGGGAGCGACGACAAGAGCGCTCGCGTATCAGCATTGTTGATTCTCGAGAAGTACGGCGATGCCGCTGCGGGCGCAGCCGAGGCTCTCCGGGATGCTTTGGACGACAAGGATCCAGACATTCGCGTGCTCAGCATGGAAGCTCTCGACGAAGTCGATCCAGATTGGATCGAATCGTCGATTGATTTCTTGGTGGGTGCCACCGCGGATCGAGATGCGCGTGTCGCGGCGCGGGCACTTTACGAATTGAGCATGCTTGGTCCTCTGGCGAAAAAAGCGCTGCCGGATGTGCTTCTTGTGCTCAAGCAGTCCGCTATCTCCAATTCGATCCGGCGCATGGCCATTCAGGCAGCCGTGGAGATCGATCCGGATTGCCCGGCAGTAGTCACAGCGCTCCGTGAAACACTCCGCTCGGACACGCCGGGGATTTCCATTTGGGCCGCGCAGGCATTGGGTACTTGTGGGCGAGCAGCACAAGGTGCAGTTCCTGATCTGCTCAATTACCTGAAAGTAGGTTCAGGGGGACAGGAAACAGTGATTCGCGCAATCGGGGAAATTGGACCGGAAGCTGAAAGTGCGTTGGAACCCCTACTCGGCTATCTGGACGATCCGGTACGTGCATCGGCTGCGATTGTAGCGATCGGTCAGATTGGGAAGTCGAGCCCCAAGGTGACGAACGTCATGTTGACCTTCATCCGCGGGAGCGATCATGCGATTTGCGCTGCGGCTCTGAACACTCTAAGGGCGGTCCAGGACGAATCGGCAGAAGTCGCTGAGGTAGCCGCCGATTTGTGTGAGAACACGGAGCACGAGCCTGTCCGAATCGAAGCACTTGCGTTCCTGGGCAGTATGTCTGAGCCCACGGATCGCGCGCGTGGGTTGATCCGCTCTCATCTTGAATCTGAGAACATGACCTTGCGGGCAATTGCCTGCGTGTCGAGCCTGGAACTCAACGAGCACCGAAGGTTCAGCGAATTGCAGTTGGAATCACTCCTGAAGCATGACGATACGGCAGTCCTGAATGGGTTTCGACGAGTTCGGCTGGCAGCACCAACAATCGATGGGATTCTTCTGCCCAGGATCCGCAAGCTACTTGAGTCGGACGCTGAAAACCAAAGAAAGCTGGCGGTAGAAGCGCTGGGAATCGTCGGAAGTGAGTCGATGCGCGCGCGTACGCTTCTCACGAAAGCGCTGGCCGACCCTAGCGATACGATACGAATCCGCACCGCGTTTCTCTTGCTTCAAGTTGGTAGAATGGATCCGACGGTAGTAGTTGCCTTACAGCAAAGGAAAGATGATCCCGACTTCGGTGTACGCCGGGCTGCGGCGCGCGTGACGCGGAATTGCGAATAACTCTTCTTTGGTGAAACCCAATTCCGCCGTATGCAAAAAGTCAATGCAGTCAATGTAGGGCAGGCATTCTGCCTGCCACAATGCGGTTCGAAGCTGTATGACGTCCGGGTTTGCGAAGTGAGCGTAGAATTCTCCATTGAGGCAAACCTGCTATTGAACGTGAATGAACCCATGTCGATGCCCAGATGCAGGCCGGCGGTCTTCCTTCGGGCTTTGAGCTGGATCTGGGGGATATCAACGGCGACGGCAATGCGTCCGGCCTGTCCGCCGCGCCCAATGTGGGCAATGTCCTAACCGACAACACGTTTTACGACCCCGATGGCAACGTGATCGAAAGCCTCCCCTCCGACAGCCAGGCGTTTATTCGTTCCAGGTACGATAGTTTGGGCCGGCAGATTGCCGGTTCCGTGGGCTACCACGTGCCGGACGAGCCCGAGGCAGCCGCGCTGGCCGCCCGGCAGGCGAACTTCATGGAAATGGAATCGAGCTCCTCCGAACCGAGTTCTTCGAGCTCATCCAGCTCAAGCACGTCGTCTTCCAGTTCCTCGACCTCGTCTTCCAGTTCGAGCAGCTCGTCGTCGAGCTCGTGTTCCTCCAGTTCTTCCCTGTCCAGCAGTTCCAGTTCCTCCAGCTCGTCGAGCTCCGTTTCGAGCTCGTCCAGTTCGAGTTCCAGTTCTTCCAGCCCACCGGTGCCGGGCGACTACATCTTCGAGCAAACCCAAACGACGTACAACGCCGCCGGCAACGTCATCGCCACCGCCCAGCTTTCCCGCTACCACGACGCAGTCGGGCCCGGCATCCTGGTCGCCGGAGTGAATGCCCGTCCGCAATACGCGGCTAACTACTTCGACGGTGCCGGCCGCCAAATCGCCGCGGCGCAGTATGGCAACCAGGGGGACGACTTCGAGCTGTTCGTGCGGCCGCCCAGTCCTCCCGAGAGTTCAGACTTGGTCCCTGTGTCGCAAGTTCGCTATAATAACCGCGGCGAGGCATTTGAAACCGTTGATGCCTCCGGCGTCGTCAATCGAACCCAGTCAGACGCCGCCAGCCGCACGGTTTGCACTATTCAGAACTACGTCGCCGATTCGGCCTGCGAAGGGTGCGGTGGGGTGTGCAGTTGCCAAAGCGGCCGAGAATCCTTCACCGTCCAGCCCGGCGAGGATGAAAACGTGGTCACCCAAATGGCCTACAACGCCGATGGCAATCTTTTGAAGCTCACAGCCAAGAACCCGGCCACGGGCGACCAGAACACCCTCTACGCCTACGGGACCACGTTGGCGGACTCAGGCATCGCGTCGAACGCCCTCCTCCGGGCGGAAATCTATCCCGACACGGCGGATGGGCAAGACCAAGTCACCTACAGCTACAACCGCCAAGGCCAAACTACCGAAAAGACCGACCAGAACGGCACGGTGCATCAATACGCTCACGACAAGCTCGGCCGCCCAACCGATGATCGCGTGACAACGCTGGCCGAGAGCGTGGACGACGCCATCCAGCGGATTAGCCAAACATATGAAGTTCGGGGCATGATCGAGAAGATCACCAGCCACGACGCGCCTACAGCGGGCAATATCGTCAATGAAGTCGAGAACGAGTACAACGACTTCGCGCATCTCGCCACGCAGTATCAAGAACATGACGGCGAAGTCGATGCTGGCGCAACGCTCAACGTGCAGTACGGCTACGCCGACGGATCGGAAAACACCATCCGTCCGGAGTCGATTACCTATCCGGATGGGCGGGAACTGGAGTATCTGTACGACAACCCGGCCGCCGACAAGCTCAGCCGCGTGCGCACTCTCCGCTGGGATGGAACGAATGTTTGCCGATATGGATATTTAGGCTTGAGCGCGTTCGTGGAGGTCGATTACTTGCAGCCAGACGTGCAGTACACCCTGGCGACAGGACCGGCCGCTTCATACTCGGGACTTGACCGTTTCGGCCGGATTGTCGATCTGCTTTGGCGGCACAACTCCACGGCACTGGTGCATTTGGAATACGGCTACGACCGTGTGAGCAACCGCACGTTCCGCAAAGACAACGTGGCCAGGAGTTACGACAAGCCGTTTGATGAACTCTACGAATACGACCGGCTCCACCGGCTCAAGAAATTCCATCGTGGCTTGCTTGTTGACGAGAACACGGCAATTGAATCGCCCGCCTTGCAGCAAGGTTGGGTGCGCGACGCTACCGGCAACTGGCGAAACTTCACACAGAGCGATCAGCAAGACCCGGCGAAAACGTTGGATCAACAACGCCTTCACAACCAAGTCAACGAAATCACCGGCATCGCGCGGACTGTCGGGCAGCAATGGCCCACCCCAGAGTATGACCGTAACGGCAACATGGTGGTCATGCCGCGACCCAAGGAGATGGACAAAGCCTACCAAGCCACCTGGGACGCTTGGAATAGACTCGTGCGACTGGAACAGGAGGAGGAGTTAGACCCCTCGTCGTCAAGCTCATCATCTTCGAGCGACGGAACAGCCGAAGTCGCGGAGTACGCCTACAACGGTTTGAACTGGCGGATTACTAAGACCGCGGCAGAAGAAACTCGCCACTTCTACTACAGTGCCGGATGGCAATGCTTGGAAGAACGCCTTGATACGGCGGAAACGGCTGATCGCCAATTCGTCTGGGGCCTCCGCTACATCGACGATCTGGTCCTCCGCGACCGCGACGCTGACCAAGACGGCTCGCTGGATGAACGCATCTACGCTCTGCAGGATGCAAACTGGAATGTCGTAGCGGTCACCGATTCCACCGCTGACGTGTTCGAACGCCATGCCTACAACCCTTATGGAGAAATCCAGTTCCTGAATGCGACGTTCGTTCCTCATCTCGTTCAGGAATCCATCATCGACCAACACTACACCTTCACCGGCCGTTACCGCGACGCTGAAACTGGTATTTTGCAGTTCCGCGAGCGGGCGTACTTGCCTACGATCGGACGATTCATAGAAAGAGACAAGCTGAGCTATCAAGAAGGTCCAAATCTGTATCTGGCCTCCTTTGTACCCAACAGTGTCGATCCCTTTGGACTGTCTCCCCTAACCGGTGCAACTGGCGCAACAGGACTTGAGGTAGAAGCGTCCATAGATTTCGACCGAGAACTCGCCAAGAAGCCAAGTCGCCTCAGCACTGACAGTCTTAAGAGAAAGTGGGTTAAATGGACTCTCCTGGAAATGTTCAATCTTGGTGGACTGCCTCGCGCTCTGGCAACGGACGCACTGAAGAACCCGAAGTTCAAGATTGTCCACGGAACGCTCCCATTCGGATTCTTTGAAGGACACGTTCAATTAGGTATAGCATCGGAAGCTTTTGGAGCGATTCGTATGTTTGAGCAATTCAAGATGCCTGTCGGCAATGCTGTCTTGACGGTGCCATCCGCGGCAAATGAGATGTGGCAAAATGCACCGCCGAATTGGCTTCAGCGCCCGACATTGAACGACGACGAAACGAAGAAGCTACTAATTGTTGCGCTGTCGCATGAACTGGGTCATTCAGTAA
>CAYTGL010000068.1:0-9116 GCA_964437335.1 uncultured Chromatiales bacterium | reverse complement strand
TTGCTGCTGGCCAGCGCCCCAGATTTCCTTGACGTCATGAAAGTGCTCTTCAATCTGCCAGTCATACTACCTCCATAAAAGTCGAGCTATTGAATTATCGGTTCGTGCTAGCGTCGGGTTCAACCCGGGTTGGGCTGGGGCTTGTTTTTTGGCGTGGTCAGTTCGGCCGGGTACGGGGTTGGCCAGCCGCGGGGGGAGTCGCGCAGGCGCTGGAGACGCGTGAGTTCTTTCGCGTCGGCGAAGATCGCCCAGCGGTCGCCGGCGGCAGCGATCTTGCGCGAGGCGACCCAGCCGACCCGTTGCCAACGGTGGAGGGTGGCGATGGGCATGGCCAGCCGGGCAGCCAGATCGGCCAGCCACCATTCGTCGGGGTGAAGATGATTCTGTTGCGTGACGCTCTGGGGAAGCGGCCCCGTGCGGATGCCCCGCTCGCGCAAGAATCGCGTGAGCATTCCCGCGGTGAACTGCGAACTCCGCTTGGGTGGCCGAAAGCCTTCCGCGTTCAGTTGCTGGGCGATCGCGCTGAACGTTTGCTTCGCATCGAGCAGCGATTGGATCCGCGACAACAATTCTTGGTAATTCGACAACTGCTCATATGTCTGCACGGGGCGAAGCAGCCCATGGCGACTGACGAAGCCGCCGGCCCACCGCAGTTCCACCTCGACACGATCGGTGTTGCCTTCCACCGTGACCGTGACTTGCTCCAGCAACAAGCGGGCGACCGTCTGGCGATCCGCGGGCGTGGTCGTCTCCGCGCGCCACAAGGCAGGCAGGTCGTGCGCGAGCGCGAGAATCTGCTCACGCTCCGCCGGCGACAACTGCCGGGGACAAGCCTGCTGAAAGCGGGCGTATTCGAGTTGCAGCCGTTCGCTTGCAGCCAAGGCTTCGTTCCAACGGCGCTCCAACTCACGAGCCACCAGGCGATGCTCGGGATCGACCGCCGTATACTGCCGCCGGGCCTGCTCCACTTCCCACCGCGAACGCGCCAGCCGCTGTTGCCAGTGGTCGTCGAGTTGCTTTCGCTCGCGCTCGATGTCGGCCGACGCCGCCAGACTCAACTCCAGCGAGGCGGGCGACACGGCCTGCAACAGCCGCGCGACGACGAACGACTCCAACACCCCGCCCGAGAGGCTTTGGCAGAGGTTGCCGCCATAGTCGATCGCGTCGCGCTGGCAACTATAACGCAGGGTCTTGTGGGTCGTGACGTTGGTGTAGCCGACCAGCATCCGCTGCCCACAGCGGCCGCAGACCACCAGGCCAGCCAGTACGCTGGGGCCATGCCGTGGCGCCGCGAGTTGCTTGCCCAATGAGCTGTTTTGGGCCAGTTTGGCCTGGTTCTGCTCGAATTGTTCCCAGCCGATGTAAGCCGGGAACCGGTCGCGAATCAGCACCCGGCAGGCGTTGTGCGCGTTGAACGTGCGGCCCGACGCCGGCTTGCCGGGAACCTTCTTGCGGGGATCGACTTCGCGATGGCCCCAGCGATACGCGCCGGCATAGATCGGATGGTGCAGCAGGTTCAACAGAGTTACGCGGTTGGGACGCCGCCACTGCAGTTCGCCGCGGCTGGGGCCGAAGTGCGGACGAATCGGCAGCTTCACGTCATGACGCACCAGCCAGGTGAGCAACCCATTCACGCTCCCCCGTCGGCCAAACTGCTCGAAGATCAACCGCACCACGGCCTGCACCTGCTCGTCGGGATCGAGCACGAAGTCGCCCGAGGGCGTTCGCACGTAACCAAGCGGCGGATGATTGAGCACCTCGCCCCGCTGGGCCTTGTTCCACATGCCTTGCTGCAGCCGGCTCTTGAGGATGTGCAACTCGGCTTCGCTCATCGTCCCCTTTAAGCCGAGCAACAACCGGTCGTTGTATTGGCTGGGATCGTACAGGCCATCGGCGTCGGCCAGCAGCGTGCGATAGATGGCGCACAGTTCCAACAGCGCATGCCAATCCTTACAAGATCGGGCCAGGCGGCTCATCTCCAGGCCCAGAATCAAGCCCACGCGGTCAGAACTGACTTCGGCCAACAGCCGTTGAAAGCCGCTACGACCTTCCGCCGAACTGCCGCTACGGGCCTGGTCCTCATCGATCACTTCCACCGACGTAGCTGGCCAGCCCCAGGCCACCGCCCGGTCGGCCAGCGCGTACTGCCGGGCTGTCGATTCGCGATGCTCCAGCACTTGCTGCTGCGTCGACTGCCGCACGTACACCAAGGCCAACCGCCGCAAGTGTTCTGCGGTGATCTTGTCGGAACGGAGCGAAACGGGCGCCTCGGTTCGCCGCCGCGCCGCGTTGGGCCGCGTCAGCCGGGCTCGCTTGTCGTGGCGCGAAGGGGCGGATTTCTTGCCATGCCGAGCTTGCGGCGATTTGCCAGGCCGTTTACGCTGAGCCATCCTTGGCCCTCCCGTGGAATTTGGTGCGGTGTGACAACCTCCAGTTTCCACGAGGGCCTTTTTCGTGCCAAGATCAATTGGCTACGGTGTCAGACGATCCCCTAAAGTGCAGTAAAGTAAACAGCCAGTCAAAACGAGTTGGAATAAGATGAGCAACCACACATGCAAACGCGTGATATTGCATTCTTGGAGTAGGCATTTATGATCGAACAAGAGATCCTGTTGCCAAAATGCTTTTATGGATCTACTAAGGGTACAAGGGAGGCGTGGAGGTCGATGGTACGCCAGGCCGGCGCGAACATTTCCAAATGGAAAGAGGTACTTGATGGCGTCGAATTGGTCTCTTACTTTGATTACCCTGGCCCAATTGTTACTCGAAATGACTTAAGGCTATGGTCGACAAATGACTGCGTTTGGCAATTGAATTGGATCGCCGAACTGTGGCCCAATGAGCATGTCAAACAACCGTTGGACTGGCGACGACAGCTTGACCTTGCGCTGGAAGGAATGCAACGGCTTTGGTTCACGATTGGGATGCTATCGCGAGGCTTCGCTGGCTTTGGGTTTACCTCGCACCGAGAGAACGCTCTGTTTCCTTGGTTGGAGCGTTACATTTACTGGTTGCCGGAGCTCGATTCGCTATCTTCGCAGTTTGTCTTTGCGGAAAAGTATACAGGATTTTGGCAATTGAAAGGCTGTGAGTCGCTTTCTATCATCGTTCTAATAGCATTCTTCTGCGGATTGGTGCCTGAATCGCTTGCGAATTCATGTAACGAGATTCCAGAAGGAACGCTCGCCTCGGTCCTGCTTAGCCACAACGCGATCGAACCTTGCGAAGGTCGGTATCGGGCGGTTAGAAAGCAAGAGTAGGGCAGGCATTCTGTTTCCCGCCATGTGGGTCGAAGCGAGCGTAGGTTAGGCACTGCCTAACACAATGCGGGTCGAAGCTGTATGATGCCTGGATTTGCGTAGCGAGTGTAGCCTGTGCGTTTCGTAACAGTCACCAAACGCGGTTCACTTGCATTACGGTCTGAATTGCATGCAAGAAATTCTCCGCCAGAGCCCGACAGCACCTTCCTCGCCTATGGCGGCGCTTCCATTACGACCAGCACGCTCTATGATGGAAATAGTCGCGTGCGGCAGTTGGTGGATGACCACGGGAACATCACGCTCTGGACGTACGACACCCTCGACCGCGAGACGGTCATGGCGTTCCACGACGGTTCGACAAGAACAAACGTCTTCAACGAAGCCTCGAACGTGGTTCAATACACGGACGAGAACGGCTCGGTGTTCACGAACACCTTTGACGCCGCCGGAAGAAAGACGGCCGTTGCCATCTCGCTCGCCTCGGGCGTAATCGGCACCACCGCTCAGAGCTTCCAGTTCGATGGCCTCTCTCGCACCACGTCCGCCCGCGACTCGGTCAATACAACTCATGCGGATGTCGCCCTGGTTTACGATTCGCTTTCCCGTGTGCTGGAGGACTCGCAAACCTTCGGCGGCAACACACGAAACGTCACGAACGAGAAGTTTACTTCGTTCCCGATGACGCAGTTCGCGTTTCCGAATGGCCGGCAGACCACAAACACGTTTGACGCGCTGTACCGCCGCACGGAGGTGGCCAACACCGGCGGATCATCCATCGCCAAGTGGCAATTCTTCGGGCAATCGCGCGTGGCCGAGTGCGAACTGGGCAATGGATTGATCCAGACGTTCATGAACAATTCTCGCACCCGCTCGGCCCGGCAGGAAGGCGTCGCCTCGCCGACATGGGGCAATCAATCAAGCGACCGATTGGGTTACGACGGGGCGGGTCGAATGATTACGAAAAGGTTCCTGGCCGGCGGCATCGACGGTGGCACCGGCGCTTACAACAACACGTCTTCCGTGGTTGGTCAAACGACCGTGTTCGACAAGGGCAGCAACAAGCTGTACGAACGGGAACTCCATGCTGAGTCACGTTCCAGCCTGTACGAATCGTTCGACGACCAAACCCCGCTCGGCGGTTACGATTCCTTGGACCGTTTGCGGCAATACCAGCGCGGCGTACTGTCCAACACCGGCGGCCAAGGCAACGCCGGCGGCGGCAGCGTTGTTACGCCGATCAGCCTGCCGGGCACGGATGAACAGCGCCGGTACGACTTGGACGGCCTGGGCAACTGGCATAGAACGGTGTGTACGCCCGTCGGCGACAGCGAAGTGGACGAACTCCGCCAACACAATGGGCTGAACCAGATCACGACCATCAACGACGGTGGCGGCAATGTGCCGTTCAGCTATGACGGCGTTCCGGGCGCCAGCAACGGCAACCTGGCCGACGATGGCGTCCGCACCTACAAGTGGGACGCCCTCAATCGGCTCAAGGAAATCCGCAAGAAAGCCGGCGACGTGCTGCTTGGCGAGTACGACTACGACGCGCTCAATCGCCGCATCCGCAAGGTCGTGTCCAACGGCGGCCTCTCCGGCATGATCACCAACGGCACGACCGACTTCATCTACAACAGCAATTGGCAGTGCGTCGAGGAACGCGACAGTAGCAACGGCCCAACAAAGCAATACGTCTGGGGAATCTACATTGACGAACTCTTGCAACAACGTAACGATCCGGACGGATCGCCAACCGACTTTTACCCCCTGCAAGACCTGCTCTACCGCACGACGGCCTTGACCGACGATTCGGGCGATATCGTGGAAGCCTACGACTGCGATGCCTACGGCAACACGCTGGTCTTCAACTCGCCGGACAGTGGCGACTGGTGGGCAGATGGCGCAACCCAAGCCGATCAATCGAATTGCGACTTCATCTTCACAGGACGCAGGTTCGATGTGGAAAGTCGCAACTACCAATATCGCGAACGAAACTACATCCCCAAATGGGGCAGGTTTTTGAGTAAAGATCCATTGCCGCAATCGGGAAAACGCGACATTGCCTTGGTGCATGCTTGGCTTGAAGAACGGCTCGCGAGGTCACTCGCCACCTATAGCTATTCGGAGAGCAGTCCCCTAAAACACATCGATCCAATGGGATTGTCAGCACTTGACGTACACGGAAAATACTGCGGACCCACAGCCGCAGCGGCCTGTATAGCAGTTGACAAACCTTCTCCAACCAACAAGCCGGTTGACGACTTGGATGCTGCATGCGTAGTGCATGATTGCTGTTTGAAGGAGTGGTATCATTTTATTAATCCTTGTAGAAGAGCTCGGTGTGATGCGACACTATGCGCGGCAGTGTGCGATCCAGACATTTGCAAGACTTCGCAGGTGAAGGCTGATTGTGAAAATGCGGCCATTGCAATGAGAGGTATTTTTAGTTGTGATTGTGAGAATGGCGGATTCCTGATGCAAATGGACTTCTAAGTTAACACTGCCTTCGGTGGCAGCATCTGTGGACTTTCGAATCCACGCCGACAGCGGATCGAACACGTTCAAGGTGTTGTCGCGAGCGTCGTCCGATGCCACATGAGACACTACAAAAACCAGATCCCAGTGGCCGTTTTCCTGACATGGGCGGCGCACGGTTTAAATACTTTGACAGCTGCGCCACTAATCTCCGGAAGTTGAACGGGATTGGCTGCAATCCTCCTGTTTTCCGGCAAGAAGACGGGCATTTCTGGGAACCGAAGAGACGGCAGGCGGTCATTATCCGCGCAAGAGTCAAAATAAGGTCAAGCACACCGTTTTCGGCAAATTCTGCGTGATGATGTAGCGGTATAGCGACACAAGCAGTTGATTTGGCGAGGGGGGCTCTCTATCACACCTGCATTACGGTTCTGGTGGCAGTAATGAAAACTAGCTCTAGCAAGCTGAATCAAAGCCAAGCCAACGATAGATGCTGTGACATGAGTGGATGGCCGGTGACTTTCTTGGGAATGGTCATTGGGGGAAGCTTGGGAATGCTTGTCGTTGGACTTGTAGGGCTTGTCATCGAAGTTCTGATCATTCCTTGGGTGACTGTTCCGGGGCAAATTCAGTTATCTCATGGACAACAGTTCGCTTGGGTGACTCTGCCAATCGCAGGGTTGCAAGGGAGTGCAGCAGGACTAGCCATTGCTTTCAGGCTGCAATCCCGTACGGTATTAGCGGTGACCACAAGCATTGTGTCAGCGGTTGTTTTATCACTATTTGTCATTGTACTCTGGAACAATGATGTAAAAAAATACGGACAAGACACGTCGCAGATCGTGCTATACGTTCCACTGCTTCTTGAAAGCTTAACCATCTTTGTCTATGGCATCTTTCTGACCCGTTACGCAGCGAAAGTAAGTTAGCAGCGAGCGTAGCCTGGGTGCATTTTGTGGGTGGCGTGCTTGCACCCACCAAATGCGGTTTCAACTTGTATTACGGCGCGAATTGCATACGCGAGATTCTCCGCCGAATCCGACAGTACGTTCCTGGCCTACGGCGGCGCTTCCATTACGACCACGACGTTGTATGATGGAAATAACAACGTCCGCCAATTGGTGGATGACAACGGCAATATTACGCTTTGGACTTACGACTCTCTCAACCGCGTGACGGTCATGACGTTCCACGACGGATCAACGAGAACGAACGTCTACGACGAAGCGTCTGATGTTGTAATCTACTCGGACGAAAACGGTTCGGTCTTTACCAACATCTTCGACGCGGTAGGGCGAAAAACCAGCGTTTCCATCACCCTGGCTTCCGTCGTGGTCGGCACCACGGCGCAAGAGTTCGAGTACGACGGCCTTGGCCGGTCGACGTTTTCTCGCGATTCCGTCAGCACGGTCGATGCGGACGCCGCGTTGGTTTACGATTCACTGTCGCGCGTGCTGGAAGATTCGCAAACATTCGGCGGCAACATCCGCAACGTGACGAACGAAAAGTTCGTTTCGCATCCCGTCACGCAGTTCGCGTTCCCCAATGGCCGGCAAACGACGAACACTTACGATCCGCTGTACCGCCGCACGGAAGTAGCCAAGACCGGTGGAGCATCCATCGCCAAGTGGCAGTTCTTCGGACCTGGCCGTGTCGCTGAGTGTGAATTGGGCAACGGACTGATTCAAACCAACATGAACAACGCCCGCACAAGATTGGCCTGTCAGGAGGGCCTGGCATCGCCAACCTGGGGCAACCAATCCAGCGATAGATTGGGTTACGACGGCGCCGGCCGCATGATAACCAAACGTTTCTTAGCGGACGGCATCAACGGCGGAACGCACGCCTACAACAATACGACAGCGCTGGTCGGCCAGACGACCGCGTTCGATCTCGCCAGCAACAAGCTTTATGAACGCGAATTGCACGCTGAATCTCGTTCGCATTTGTACGAGTTCTTCGACGATCAAACGCCGCAGGGCGGTTACGACTCGCTCGACCGCCTCCGGCAATACCAACGCGGCGTATTGTCCAATACCGGCGGCCAAGGCAACGCCGGCGGCGGAAGCGTAGAGACGCCAATTTCGTTGCCCAATACGGATGAACAGAGAACCTACGACCTGGATGGCCTGGGGAATTGGCATCGAACCGTGTTCAAACCGGTCGGTAATTCCGAAGTCAACGAATTGCGGCAGCACAACGGGCTGAACCAGATCACCACAGTGAATGATGGCTCGGGCAACGTGCCGTTCAGTTATGATTTGAATGGCAACCTTCTCAATGATGGAATTCGCTCCTATGAATGGGACGCCCTGAACCGGCTCAAGAAAGTCTACAAAGACCCCAACGGCATGCCGGCCCTGATTGGTTCATACGATTACGACGCAATTGGAAGGCGCATTCGAAAGATCGTGTCAAACGGAGGATTGTCGGGCGCGATTGCGAATGGAACCACGGACTTTATTTACAATTCCTCGTGGCAATGCGTTGAAGAGCGCAACGGCTCCAACGACCCCACCAAGCAATACGTCTGGGGAATCTACATCGACGACCTCTTGCAGCAACGCACCGACCCCGATGGCACCCCAGCCGACTACTACCCGCTCCAAGACGTCCTCTACCGCACTACGGCCCTAACCGACGACTCCGGCGACATCATCGAGGTCTACGACACGGATGCCTACGGAAACACCCTTATCTTCAATTCGCCCGGCACCAGCGGCAACTGGTGGGCTGACGATACGATTCAGACCGATGAGCCGGATTGCGATTTCATATTTACCAGCAGGCAGTATGATCCGGAAACCGGGGCCCATTTATACCGCACTAGGTTCTACGTAGCGTCGATCGGTAGATTCGTCAGTCGAGATGCTTATGAAGGCGTTCAGGGACGGCTTCCTCACCACCGCGTCAGCGTGCGTGTTTGGACAAATCCTATAGAGCCTACAACGCCATCGAAAAATCAAGATGTTCCTGACCTTAATTTGTATGCCTTTGTGAGAGGGAATCCTGTTCTATGTGTAGATCCAACTGGGGAAATGATAACATTCTCATCGGGGCGTAAGCCAGCAGAGCCAACTTACACGATACAGTCACTCGCTGCCCACCCGGTCATCGCCGCATGGATCGCAAATCAATGGAGGCTCTCCAATCCCAACGGACCAGGTGCTGCTAAACAAGAGCGTGAATTTTGGATTGGTTACGTTTATGAACAGAAGGCAGTTGGGGTCGTCTTGTGGAATCCTGGCACGCGCGCATCCATAATACCTGGACCGAAGCCAAGATTTACGCTTGGGCATTTCCATACGCATCCGAATACAGTAGCAGAAGGTGACTGCTCAATAACCCGTCGGGATTGATCTTTACTCGGAGGTCGGTTTT
>CAYTGL010000067.1:0-9298 GCA_964437335.1 uncultured Chromatiales bacterium | reverse complement strand
CGGTTAAGCAGGATCGGATGTTCGCGGATCACCTCTTCGAGGATGTCCCAGACCTCCGGCCCCTCGCGCTCGACCATTTTCTTGGCGGCCTTGATCGTCGTCGCCAGTCCGCGGCGCTCGATTTTGCTGAAAATGAACGGCTTGAACAGTTCCAGCGCCATCTTCTTCGGCAAGCCGCATTGGTGCAGCCTGAGCGTCGGGCCGACCACGATCACGGAACGACCGGAATAGTCGACGCGCTTGCCGAGCAGGTTCTGGCGGAAACGGCCCTGCTTGCCCTTGATCATGTCGGCGAGCGATTTCAGCGGGCGCTTGCTGGTGCCGGTGATGGCCTTGCCGCGGCGGCCGTTGTCGAGCAGCGCGTCGACGGCCTCCTGCAGCATGCGCTTCTCGTTGCGCACGATGATATCGGGCGCATTGAGGTCGAGCAGGCGTTTCAGCCGGTTATTGCGGTTGATGACCCGGCGATACAGGTCGTTCAGGTCAGAAGTTGCGAAACGACCGCCGTCGAGCGGCACCAGCGGCCGCAGCTCGGGCGGCAGCACCGGCAATACCGACATCACCATCCACTCGGGACGATTGCCGGAACCCAGGAATGCTTCCATCAGCTTGAGGCGCTTGGAAAGCTTCTTGATCTTGGTGTCCGAGGTCGCGGTCGCGATTTCGGCGCGCAGGTTGTCGACCTCGGCCTTGATGTCGAGCGTATGCAGCAGTTCGTAAACGGCCTCGGCGCCCATGCGCGCGTCGAACTCGTCGCCGTATTCCTCGATTGCATCGAGATAGGCCTCATCGGTCAGCAACTGGCCGCGTTCGAGCTGGGTCATGCCCGGATCTATGACGACGAAGGCCTCGAAATACAGCACGCGCTCGATGTCGCGCAGCGTCATGTCGAGCAGCAGCCCCATGCGCGATGGCAGCGACTTCAGGAACCAGATATGGGCAACCGGGCTGGCCAGTTCGATATGGCCCATGCGCTCGCGGCGCACCTTGGTCACAGTGACCTCGACGCCGCACTTCTCGCAGATCACGCCGCGGTGCTTGAGGCGCTTGTATTTGCCACACAGACACTCGTAGTCCTTGACCGGCCCGAAGATCTTGGCGCAGAACAGACCGTCGCGCTCCGGCTTGAAGGTACGGTAATTGATCGTCTCCGGCTTCTTGACCTCGCCGAAGGACCAGGACCGAATTTTAGCCGGCGAGGCCAGGCCGATGCGGATCGCGTCGAACTCCTCGACCTGTCCCTGCTGCTTGAACATGTTAAGTAGATTTTTCAAAGCCGTATCTCCCGAATCTTGTCCCTGTTAGCCGATCGTCTCGCTGGGAATGCCGTTTCACTCGAGCTCGACATCGATGCCGAGGGCGCGAATCTCCTTGAGCAGCACATTGAACGATTCCGGCATGCCGGGTTCCATATGGTGATCGCCGTCGACGATGTTCTTGTACATCGCAGTACGCCCGTGAACGTCGTCCGACTTGACGGTCAGCATCTCCTGCAGGGTATAGGCAGCCCCGTAGGCCTCGAGCGCCCAGACTTCCATCTCTCCGAACCGCTGGCCGCCGAATTGCGCCTTGCCGCCGAGCGGCTGCTGGGTGACCAGGCTGTAGGGTCCGGTCGAGCGCGCGTGCATCTTGTCATCGACGAGGTGGTTCAGTTTGAGCATGTACATGTAGCCGACCGTGACAGAACGCTCGAAGGCGTCTCCGGTACGACCGTCATACAACGTGGTCTGTCCCGAGTCCGGCAGGCCGGCAAGCGCGAGCATTCCCTTGATCTCCTGCTCGGTGGCGCCATCGAATACCGGGGTCGCCATCGGCACGCCGTTGCGAAGATTGCCGCCGAGAGCGACGATCTCGTCGTCGGTCAGCACGGACAGGTCTTCCTTCTTGCCGCTCACGTTATAGACCTTGTCCATGAACTTGCGCAGTTCGCCCGCCTTCTGCCCGGCGTCCAGCATGTCGCCGATCTTCAGTCCGAGGCCCTTGGCGGCCCAGCCCAGGTGCGTCTCCAGCACCTGGCCGACGTTCATGCGCGAGGGCACGCCGAGCGGATTCAATACGATGTCGACCGGCGTGCCATCCGCCATGTATGGCATGTCCTCGACCGGAACGATCATCGAGATGACGCCCTTGTTGCCGTGGCGGCCGGCCATCTTGTCGCCCGGCTGCACTCGGCGCTTGACCGCGAGGTAGACCTTGACCATCTTCAACACGCCGGGGGCGAGGTCATCACCGGCGCTCAGCTTGCCGCGCTGGTGCTCGAGCTTGTCGTCGAATGCCTTCCTGAGGTGCCGGCGCTGGTCGTTGAGACCTTCGAGCTCCTTGACCGAAGCCTCGGTCTTGAGCCTGATGTCGAACCATTTCTCGCGCGCGAGATCCGAGAGCATCGTCTTCGTGATCTTGGCATCCTTGAAGCCCTTCGGGCCGCCCTCTGCGGTCTTGCCGGCCAGCAGCTTCTCGGCGCGCAGGAAGATATCCTCCTCGAGGATACGGTATTCGTCGTTGAGGTCCTTCTTGATGCGCTCGAGCTCGGTCTTCTCGATCTGCAGTGCGCGTTTGTCCTTCTCGACGCCGTCGCGCGTCAGCACGCGGACGTCGATGACCGTACCGGACATGCCGGACGGCACGCGCGCCGAGGTGTCTTTGACATCCGACGCCTTCTCTCCGAAAATCGCGCGCAGCAGCTTTTCTTCCGGGGTGAGCTGGGTCTCGCCCTTCGGCGTGACCTTGCCGACCAGGATGTCACCCGGCCCGACCTCGGCGCCGATGTAGACGATGCCGGACTCGTCGAGCTTGGCGAGCGCGCTCTCGCCGACGTTCGGGATGTCGCAGGTGATCTCTTCCGGTCCGAGCTTGGTATCGCGCGCGACGCAGGTGATCTCCTCGATGTGGATCGAGGTATAGCGATCCTCCTCGACGACGCGCTCCGAGATCAGGATCGAATCCTCGAAGTTGTAGCCGTTCCATGGCATGAAGGCGACCAGCAGATTCTGGCCCAGCGCCAGCTCGCCGGTATCGGTCGAGGAGCCATCGGCCAGCACGTCGCCTTTCGCGATCACGTCTCCCGGCTGCACCAGCGGTCGCTGGTTGATACAGGTGTTCTGGTTGGAACGGGTGTATTTGATCAGGTTGTAGATGTCGACACCGGGCTCGCCGGTCGCGGTTTCCTCGTCGTGCACTCTCACCACCATACGGCCCGCATCGACCGAGTCGACGATACCGCCTCTGGCGGCTACGACGGCAGTACCCGAATCTATTGCAACAGTGCGCTCCATGCCCGTTCCGACCAGCGGCTTTTCAGCTCGCAGTGACGGGACTGCCTGGCGCTGCATGTTCGAGCCCATCAGCGCGCGGTTTGCGTCATCGTGTTCGAGAAACGGGATCAGTGACGCAGCTACCGAAACGATCTGCTTCGGGGACACGTCCATGTATTCGACGCGATCGGGCGTCATCATCGTGAATTCGTTCTGGAACCGGCAGGACACGATTTCGTCGATCAGCGCGCCCTTTTTATCCAGTGTCGCGCCAGCCTGCGCGATGACATAGCGACCTTCCTCAATCGCGGACAGGTACTCGATCTCGTCAGTCACCCGGCTGTTGACGACCTTGCGATACGGCGTCTCGAGAAAGCCGTATTCGTTGGTGCGGGCATACACCGCCATCGAATTGATCAGGCCGATATTCGGTCCTTCCGGAGTCTCGATCGGACATACCCGGCCGTAATGGGTCGGATGCACGTCGCGAACCTCGAAGCCCGCGCGCTCGCGGGTCAATCCGCCCGGGCCAAGCGCCGAGACGCGGCGCTTGTGCGTAACTTCGGACAGCGGATTGTTCTGGTCCATGAACTGTGACAGCTGACTCGAGCCGAAGAATTCCTTGATGACCGCGGTCACCGGCTTCGCGTTGATCATTTCCTGCGGCATCAGGCCTTCGGATTCCGCCAAAGCCAGGCGCTCGCGCACTGCGCGCTCGACACGCACCAGGCCGACGCGGAACTGGTTTTCGACCATCTCGCCGACGCAGCGGATGCGACGGTTGCCGAGATGATCGATATCGTCCACGGTACCGGAGCCGTTCTTGATGCCGATCAGTACCTTCAGCGCATCGATGATATCGGAGCCGGGGCCCATCTCCCGGGTCAGACGCACCGCTTCCGCATCGGAACGGCTGCTGAAATAGGTGCTGTCGTAGAGAATACCGGGACCGGTGATCGCATCGCGCTGGACACGGCGATTGAATTTCATGCGACCGACCGCGGACAGGTCGTAGCGGTCCGGGTTGAAGAACAGGTTGAAGAACAGCAGCTCGGCGGCGTCCTTGGTCGGCGGCTCGCCGGGTCGCATCATACGGTAGATGTCGACCATTGCATCGAGCTGCGTGCGGGTCTGGTCGACGCGCAGCGTATCCGATACATACGGTCCGCGATCGAGCTCGTTGATATACAGCGTGCGGATTTCCTTGATCCCGGCCTCCCGGATCTTGTCGATCAGGTCCGGGCCGAGTTCGGCATTGGCCTCGACGATGATCTCGCCGGTTCCGGTATCAATCAGATCATGTGCCAGCACCTTGCCGATCAGGTACTCGCTTGGCACCGGGATCGCGGTGACTGCCAGACTCTCCATCTCGCGCACATGGCGCGCGGTGATGCGACGGCCGGCTTCGACGATGACCTTGCCCTTCGTACCCTTGAGGTCGAACAGCAGGGTTTCGCCGCGCAGGCGCTCCGGCACCAGGTCCAGCCGGATGCCGTCCTTGCCGAAGTGGAAGGTATTGAGGTCGTAGAACATTTCCAGCATCTGCTGGTTGGTGTAACCGAGCGCGCGCAGCAGCACGGTCGCCGGCAGCTTGCGGCGCCTGTCAATGCGTACGAAGACGCAGTCGACCGGATCGAACTCGAAGTCGAGCCAGGAACCGCGATAGGGGATCACCCGGGCGGAATAGAGCACCTTGCCCGAGGAATGGGTCTTGCCCTTGTCGTGATCGTAGAACACACCGGGCGAACGATGCAGCTGGGACACGACGACACGCTCGGTACCGTTGATGACGAAGGTGCCATTGGCGGTCATCAGCGGGATCTCGCCCATGTAGACTTCCTGCTCCTTGATGTCCTTGACCGGCTTGGGCGAGCCGGACGGCGCATCCTTGTCATAAATGACCAGCCGCACTCTGACCTTGAGCGGGGCGGAATAAGTCACGCCACGGAGCTGACACTCCTTGACGTCGAAGACCGGTTCTCCGAATTCGTAGCTGACGTACTCCAGCGCCGCGTTCCCGGAATAACTGACGATCGGGAAGACCGAACGGAACGCAGCCTCGAGCCCCTGGTCGGCGCGCTGATTGGACTCCGCCTCGGCCTGCAGAAAGGCCCGGTAGGAATCGAGCTGTGTCGCCAGGAGATAAGGCACTTTCAGGACGCTCGGCCTTTTGCCAAAATCCTTACGAATGCTTTTTTTCTCGGTGTAGGAATACGACATCGGAGATCCTCTGGGCTAATGAATTAAAGAGCGGCTACACCGGCAGGCACGGTGATCCGGCGGCTCGACGAACGGTGCTGCCCGCGGAAAAACGAAACCCCGGCCCGGAAACGACCGTTTCCGGGCCAGGAGCTTTCCGTTGTGACCCGCTGGTCAGCCGGAAGTTCGTTACTTGAGCTCAACCGAGGCGCCTGCCTCCTCCAACTGCTTCTTGATGTCTGCCGCGTCCTTCTTGGAGACCGCTTCCTTGACAGTCGACGGCGCGCCCTCAACCAGATCCTTGGCCTCCTTGAGGCCAAGTCCCGTGATCGCGCGTACAACCTTGATGACGCCTACCTTGTTGTCACCGAAGGCCTTCAGGATGACGTTGAACTCGGTCTGCTCTTCGACAACCGCGGCAGCGGCGCCACCGCCCGCCGCCGCCGGGGCGACTGCCGCGGCAGCCGATACGCCAAACTTCTCTTCCATCGCCTTGATCAGATCGACGACTTCGAGCACGGTCATTTTGGAAATGGTGTTCAGAATCTCTTCAGATGATACAGCCATGGGTATATGCTCCTGATTATTCCTGCAATTGTTTCAAAATCAGCCGCCGCGGATCGCGCTCAGGCTGCCTGTTGTTTCTGATCGCGCACGGCATCGATGGTGCGAGCCAGTTTGTTCGCCGGCTCGGCCAGCGTACGCACGAACTTCGCAATCGGCGCCTTCATCACCGCCATCAGCAAGCTGATGGCCTCATCACGGGTCGGCATCTCCGCCAGTCGCTTTGCGTCCGCGGGGGTCAGCAACCTGCCGCGTAACGCGACAAGCCTGATGATCAGCTTGTCGTGCTCCTTGGCGAAGTCTGTCATCACCCGGGCGGCGGCTGCGGGGTCGTCGATCGAGAATGCGAGCATCAGCGGACCGGAAAAACCATCCTGCATGCAGGCGAACTCGGTCTCGGCGACCGCACGGCGCGCCAGCGTATTCTTGACGACCCGCACATAGACGCCGGCCTCGCGGGCCTTGCTGCGCAGCCGCGTCAACTGGGCCACGGTCAGGCCGGTATACTCGGCCGCGATCGCGGAGTGTGCCGTGGCTGCGTGACTGGCGACATCGGCGACGATCACCTTCTTTTCGTCTAGTGAAAGCAAACGATCACCTCCCTGGAAACCCGGATTCCCGGCGTACCGGGATATTCGGGCTGGCTACTGTCAGGGGCACCGAAGCGCCCCACCCTACGGCGACCGTCACCAGGAAAATCGGTTTCGGGTAGCACCGTCTGCGCAGGCAGGCTGTCGTTTCCGACTGCCGTATTAAGCACGCTCACCGGACTCGATGAGTGCGCGCCCGCGGTCTTCGACGACCCCCGCAGCTGGCTTGCTGCCGTGCGCGGAGGTTGCCCAAAGTTCTGTCAAATTCGCGACGAAGTTCAGACCGGCAGCGTCGACTGGTCGACTCGTACGCCCGGACCCATCGTCGTCGATACCGAAATCTTCTGCAAATACACGCCCTTCGCGGTGCCCGGTTTCGACTTGTTCAACGCCGCGATCAGCACCGCGAGATTTTCGCGCAGCGCGTTGACAGTGAAACTGGCCTTGCCAATGCTGCAGTGCACGATGCCCGCCTTGTCGGCGCGATACTGGACCTGTCCCGCCTTCGCGTTGCGGACGGCGCCGGCGACATCGGTCGTCACGGTGCCGACCTTCGGATTCGGCATCAGTCCGCGCGGGCCGAGTACCTGGCCGAGCTGGCCGACCACCCGCATCGCATCCGGAGTCGCGATCGCGACGTCGAAGTCGATCTTGCCGGATTTGACCGTTGCGGCAAGATCGTCGAAACCGACGATATCCGCACCGGCGGCCTTCGCCGCCTCGGCGTTGTCGCCCTGGGCGAATACCGCAACGCGAACTGTTTTACCGGTGCCATTCGGCAGTACGGCCGCGCCGCGAACGACCTGGTCCGACTTGCGGGTGTCGATACCGAGATTTATGCTGACATCGACTGACTCGTTAAACTTCACGGTCGACAGTTCCTTGAGCAAGGCCAGCGCCTCGTCGATCGAATACTGCCGCGCGGGATCCAGCTTCGCGTTGATCTGCTTGAAGCGCTTGCTTATTCTGGCCATGGTCAGACGCCCTCCGTCTCGATGCCCATGCTGCGCGCGCTGCCGGCGATCGTGCGCACAGCGGCATCCATGCCGGCCGCGGTAAGATCAGGCATCTTGGTCGCGGCGATCTGTTCAAGCTGGGCGCGATTGACCTTGCCGACCTTCTTGGTATTCGGATTCGAACTGCCGCTGTCGATCCCGGCCGCTTTCTTCAGCAGGATCGATGCCGGCGGCGTCTTGGTGATGAACGTGAAGCTGCGGTCGCTGTAAACGGTGATCACGACCGGAAGCGGCAAGCCCTGCTCCATGTTCTGCGTATGGGCGTTGAAGGCCTTGCAGAATTCCATGATGTTCACGCCGCGCTGACCGAGCGCGGGACCGACCGGCGGGCTCGGATTGGCCTGCCCGGCCTTGACCTGAAGCTTGATATAAGCTTCGACTTTCTTTGCCATGATGTTGACTCCCGGGTGCGAACGCCTCTCGGCTCCCCGATGCTGTGACTGTAAGAAAAACTAGCTCTTTTCCACCTGCGCGAATTCCAGCTCGACCGGGGTCGAACGGCCGAAGATCGTCACCGCGACCCGCAGGCGACTCTTTTCGTAATTGACTTCCTCGACAACCCCGCTGAAATCCGCGAAGGGTCCGTCGATGACCCGCACCACCTCGCCGGGCTCGAACAGCACCTTCGGCCTCGGCTTCTCGACCCCTTCCTGGATGCGGCTCATGATCGACATCGCCTCCTTTTCGGAGATCGGCGCCGGCCGATCCGAGGTCCCGCCGATGAAACCCATAACCTTCGGGACCTCTTTCACGAGGTGCCAGGTCATGTCGTTCATTTCCATGTTGATCAGGACATACCCGGGAAAGAACTTGCGGTCGCTCCTGCGCTTCTGGCCGCCGCGCATCTCGACAACTTCTTCGGTCGGCACCAGGATATCGCCGAACTTGTCGGCCAGCTCGCTGTGCGCAATGCGCTCCTTCAATGAACGGATAGCCTGCTGTTCATAGCCCGAATAGACGTGGACCACGTACCACCGCATCTTCGGTGCGTCCGTCTTCGTTACTTCGGTGTCCGCTTTAGCCATGTTCGCTCAGCCTCCTCCGCTCATCACCATCTTGACTATCCATGTCAGGATCGAGTCAAATAGCCACAGAATTATTGCGATCAGCACCACCATTGCCATGACAATCAGCGTGGTCTGCACGGTTTCTTTCTTGGTCGGCCAGACGACCTTGCGCACCTCGGTGCGGGCCTCGCCGATATAGGCCCAGGTCTGACGCCCGGCCGCGGTCTGGAACAACACGCCGGCGGCTACACCCATCGCGGCAAGCAGACCAAGCACCCGCAGCAACAGCGACTCGTCGCCGTAGTGATAAAAGCCGGCTATCGCGCCGCCTATGATCAGCGCCGCGGCCACAAACTTGATCTTATCCACCATTCTTCATTATCCCGCCGGGGACGGCTATGCCCGCCAGGGACAGCTCAATCCTGTCCCTGGTACTTTCCGCTGGCAGGCCAGGA
This sequence comes from uncultured Chromatiales bacterium, assembly GCA_964437335.1. GTDB lineage: Bacteria > Pseudomonadota > Gammaproteobacteria > SZUA-140 > SZUA-140 > JAITWN01. The sequence goes on along the minus strand of CAYTGL010000067.1, from coordinate 216 downwards.
GGGAATCGAACCCCCAACCTGCGGTTTTGGAGACCGCCGCTCTGCCAATTGAGCTACTGGCCTAATCTTATTCAAGCACCTTCGACACGACGCCGGCGCCGACGGTACGGCCGCCCTCGCGAATCGCGAAGCGCAGGCCCTCTTCCATCGCGATCGGCGCTATCAGCGACACCGTCATCTTCACGTTGTCGCCCGGCATCACCATCTCCACCCCGG
>CAYTGL010000066.1:0-9536 GCA_964437335.1 uncultured Chromatiales bacterium | reverse complement strand
ACTCCCGACCGCCTGGTTCGTAGCCAGGTACTCTATCCAGCTGAGCTACGGGCGCTTTGTGGGGAAAGCGGGCCATTATCGGGGGGCCCGCACGAGGTGTCAAGGATACCACAGCCAGGCAGTTACAGGCGCCCCGGGGTGTCAAAACCGTATGCCGGGAATGAAAACCGCCGGCATCCTCGCCCTGGCTCAGAATCTGTTGTATCGCGCATAAAACCACCGCTTGACGCCTTCGACGGTAATCAAATACGCCATGGTCAACAACCCGATTGCGGCAAGCAAGGATACCGGCGGGGGGACAAACCCGAACCACGTCCCAATGGCGGTAAACGGCAGCAGCACGGCCCCGCACAAGACCAGCAGCGAGGTGGCCGCGAGCAGCGTATGCGGCAGGCTGCTCAGGGGATGGCCGCGGGTGCGGATCACGAAGATGACAAGGATCTGCGTCGCGAGCGACGCAATAAACCAGCCGGTCTGGAACAACGCTTCGCCGGCGTGAAAGACCCACAACAGCAATCCGAACGCGGCGAAGTCGAACAGCGAGCTGAGCGGACCGAACACGAACATGAAACGGCGCACGAGCCTCATGTCCCACTGCTGCGGTTGCTCAATCATCGCGTCATCGACGTGGTCCAGCGGGATCGCCATCTCAGACAGGTCGTAAAGTAGATTATTGAGCAGGATCTGCACCGGCAGCATCGGCAGAAACGGCAACAGCAACACCGCGGCCGCCATCGAGAACATGTTGCCCAGGTTGGAGCTCGTCCCCATCAACACGTACTTCATGATGTTAGCGAAGGTGCGGCGCCCCTCGCGTACACCTTCGGCGAGCACGCCGAGATCCTTCTGCAGCAGGATCATCGACGCCGCCGCCTTGGCGACGTCGACGGCATCGTCGACCGACAGGCCGACATCGGCCTCGTGCAAAGACGGCGCGTCGTTGATGCCGTCGCCGAGATAGCCGACGACATGGCCGCGCCGACGCAGCGTGCGGATAATGCGCGCCTTTTGCGGCGGCGTGACGCGGCAGCACAGGTTGGCGTTGTCGAGACGCGCGGCGAGCGCCTCGTCGGACAACGCTGCGAGTTCGTCTCCGGTCAGGACGCCGGTGACCTCGATACCGAGTTCGCGGCAGATATGCTGGGTCACCCGCTCCTCGTCACCGGTCACGACCCGGGTCGAGATACCGAGCCAGCGCAGGGCATCGAGCGCCGGACGCGCGCTCTCCTTCGGCGGGTCGAGAAAGGCGGCGAAGCCGGCGAAGACGAGGTCGGTCTCGTCATCGAGAAAGGCGTGATCGCGTCCCGGTTCGACGTCGCGCCAGGCGATCCCGAGCACGCGAAAGCCCTCATCGCCGAGCCGGGCGCGCGTCTGCGTCGCCTGGTCGAGGGCCGGTTCATCGATCGCGACCGGCGTCTCGGCGCCGTTGTGCTGATAGCACGACGCCAGTTGCAGTACGCTTTCCGGTGCGCCCTTGACGATGAGACGGCGGCGACCGTCCTTTTCGACCAGCACCGATACCCGCCGGCGCTCGAAATCGAACGGGACCTCATCGATCTTGCGCCAGCCTTTGAGGTCGATCGGCTCTGCTTCGAGGATCGCCTCATCGAGCGGACTCTTGATGCCGGTCTCGAACGCGGCGTTCAGATAGGCAAGTTCGAGGACGTTGTGGCTGTCGGCGCCGGCCAGATCGACCTCGCGAATCAGCCGGATGCGTGCCTCGGTCAGTGTCCCGGTCTTGTCGCTGCACAGGATGTCCATGCTGCCAAGGTCGTGGATCGCCGACAGGCGCTTGACGATGACCTGCTTGCGCGCCATGCGCACCGCGCCATGCGCCAGCGTCACCGAGACGATCATCGGGAGCAGCTCGGGTGTCAAACCGACTGCGAGCGCCAGCGCGAACAGGAATGATTGCAGCAGCGGCCGCTCAAACAGCAGGTTCACCAGCAGTGTGAACAATACCAGCAGCACGGTCAGACGCACGATCAGCATGCCGAAGTCATGGATGCCGAGCGTGAAGGCAGTGTCCGGCGCGGGCATGCGCAAGGATTTTGCGATTTCGCCGAAGCGGGTTCTCTGTCCGGTCGCGGTGATCAGCACCAAAGCCGTACCGCTGACCACCGAACTTCCCATGAATACCGCGTTGACCGGCGCCGCCGTGCCGACCTCGTCGCCTTCGAGACTGTCCCGGGCATGCTTCTCGGCGGGGAGCGATTCACCGGTCAGCGCCGCTTCATTGACAAACAGATCGCGGGATTCGATCAGACGGCCGTCGGCAGGTACGAGATCGCCGGCCGCCAGCATAACGATATCGCCGGGCACGATTCCGGCTGTCGGCAGCTCGCTGGCCGCACCGTCGCGGATAACGCGTGTGGTCAGCGCAACGCGCTTGCGCAAGACATCGGCGGCCTGCCCGGCGCGAACCTCCTGAACGAAATCAAGCGTGATCGACAGCACTACAATCGCCGTAATGATGAGGAAACTGGCGACATCCTGCACAAACGCGGAAACCAGCGCCGCGCCAAGCAGCACCAGCACCAGGGGGTTGCGGAATCGCAGCAGGAAGTTGATCAGTAGGCGGCGACGCGGTTGTTCGTCGATACGATTCGGACCATGGATCGAGAGTCGCTGTTCTGCTTGCGCGGCGCCGAGTCCCTCGGCGGTGGCCTCGAGGCGCTCGAAGGCCTCGGACAAGGGCATCACCCAGACGGCGTGCCCCGAATCATGTTGGTTGGACAAGACGGGCCATCCCTGACCCGCACCACGACGGGATCTGCATACCAGCAGAGCTTAGGACCAGTCATCTCTACGGTCAAGCGATCAGCTCGCACGTCCCTGTACCGGTTCCGAAAGGCCCGTGTCCGGAATCAGGCCCGACTCATGTCGCGTCTTCGCGATCGCATCGCGCACCCGCGTCATGAGCACGAGCCCGACACCGCTGAAGATCGCTGCAGCGGCGATGACGAGCCTCAACGTCACTGGCTCCGCGAGCAGCACGACGCCGCTGGCATCAGCGCGGTCCTCGCGAAACCGATTGATCCCGCGCGCCTGCTGGAAATCCTGAAATCCTGTCTCGGAGAGGGATAATGAACAGCGATCAAAAGGGTCTGACCCTTTTGATCTCTTTATGAATCTGGAAGTGGCGGAGAGAGAGGGATTCGAACCCTCGATGGAGCTTTTGACCCCATACTCCCTTAGCAGGGGAGCGCCTTCGACCAGCTCGGCCATCTCTCCGGGAGATCAAGCGGGGAATGATACACGACCCGACGCGGTCCCGCGAGTCATCCGCGCGGGGCCGGCCACGCGCCGCTCAGCAGCGCGATGCCGTGCGCGCCATGTCGCATCGCGGTCTCGAGCAGCTCCGGCCGCATGCCGCCGAGCGCATAGACCGGAATCGGACAATCATGCACCAACTCCGCGAATCGCGCCCAGCCGAGGCCTTCCGCCTCGGGATGGGTCGGCGTCGGCAACACTGGTGAGAGTACCGCGAAGTCTGCGCCAAGCGTCGCCGCGCGCTCGAGTTCGATGGCGTCATGGCAGGACGCGGCCCACAGCGCGCAGTCGGGCGCGGCGTCGAGCGTCATCAATTGCCCGGACGGCAGGTGCACGCCATCGACGCCGATCGCACGGGCAAGTGACGGATCGCCATTGATCAGCACTCGGGCATCGTATCTCCGGGCGCGTTCGCTGACCGAGCGGGCGAAGGCCACAAGTTGCTCCGCGGTGAATCCGGGTTCGCGGACCTGGATCAACCGCGTCCCGCGCTCCAGCGCCTGTACGAGACGCAACATGAATTCCGTTTCCCCGAGTTTTGCGGCGTAGGTGATCGCGTAGACCGGCGACAGGCGCAGCGCCTTCATGATGACGTCATTCGCGGGCAGCAATGGCGAGACTGTGGGCGCGGCGGGGTCTTCCCATGCCAGACGCTGCCCTTCCCGCCCGTGCGGCGTGCCGCGCCACGCGGTCACGCGCATGCAATGCAGGCGCACGCGCCGGTCGGGGTAGTCGTATTCACGGGTGATCCACGGAGTAACGACATCGGGCGTGATGCCGAGTTCTTCCTGCAGTTCGCGCTCGAGCGCCTCGGCAACCGTCTCACCGGCATCGACCTTCCCGCCCGGAAATTCCCAGTAACCGGACCAGATCTTGCCTTTCGGCCGGTCGGCCAGCAACACGCGTCCATCGCTGCGCCACAGCACAGCGACGGCGATATCAAAGACGGGGTTCATGGGGAGGAATTATACACGGCGCATTGCCGTCGATCGGGTCATCAGAAGGCATCAAACTGCAGGGGCCTGACCCTGGAGGCAGACACGAACAGGCCCGCGCGATCGCGTGAGCGTCACAATCCGGATTGAGGCAATTCGAAAAGGGGAAGGTTGTTTTTGTATCGCAATCGAGTGCGATCAGCCCTGCGCCTGTCCCTGTGGCGGCATGTCTTTTTCTTTTTGGATCCGCTGGTAAATCTCTTCTCGGTGCACCGACACGTTCTTCGGCGCATTGACTCCGATCCTTACCTGGTTGCCGCGTACGCCCAACACCGTTACGGTAACCTCGTCACCGATAATCAGTGTCTCGCCTACCCGACGCGTCAAGATCAACATTTACTGTCTCCTTACAATTCCTGCCTTCTCTGGCCACCTTGTCGATTTCTGTCATCCATGCCCCTGCTATCATCGGCGCTTTCATATGAAACTTAAAGCCCCGGCATACTTAAGAACACTGCTTGATTTGTAATCCCGCAGGCAGGCCGCAAGAGCGCCCCGCTATTGCTTGCCGTCCAGATTGAACGCCGCATGCAGCGCGCGCACGCCGAGTTCCAGATACTTCTCGTCGACGACGACCGAGATCTTGATCTCCGACGTCGAAATCATGCGGATATTGATGCCCTCGCCGGCGAGCGTCTCGAACATCCGGCTTGCGATACCGGCATGAGAACGCATGCCGACCCCGACCAGCGAGATCTTGACGATTTTGTTGTCACCAATGACCTGACGCGCGCCGAGGCTGCCTGAAATCCTGTGCACGATCGCGAGCGCCTTGTCGTAGTCATTGCGATGCACCGTGAACGTGAAGTCGGTCGTCTTGTCCTCGGCGACGTTCTGCACGATCATGTCGACCTCGATGTTGGCATCCGCAACAGGGCCAAGGATACGGCTGGCGACGCCGGGCTGATCCGGTACGCCGAGGACCGTCAGCTTGGCCTCGTCGCGATTGAATGCGATCCCCGATATCAGCGCCTGTTCCATGCCCTCTTCCTCGTCAGTAATTAGCGTGCCCGGGCCGTCGTCGAACGACGACAGGACGCGCAACGGCACCTTGTACTTGCTCGCGAACTCGACCGAGCGTATCTGCAGGACCTTCGCGCCGAGGCTCGCCATCTCGAGCATTTCCTCGTAAGTCAGGCGTTCGAGCCTGCGCGCCTCCGGCTCCACCCGCGGATCGGTGGTGTAGACGCCGTCGACGTCGGTATAGATCTGGCATTCATCGGCCTTCAGCGCCGCGGCCAGCGCGACCGCGGTGGTGTCCGAGCCGCCGCGACCGAGGGTCGTGATGTTGCCCTGATCGTCGACGCCCTGAAAACCGGCGACGACGACGACGCGACCCGCATCGAGATCACGATATATCCGCGCGCTGTCGATCTCGACGATGCGCGCCTTGTTGTAAGCGCTGTCGGTGCGAATGTGCACTTGGGCGCCAGTGTACGAATGCGCCGGACAGCCGCGCGCCTCGAGCGCAATCGCGAGCAGACCGATCGTGACCTGCTCGCCTGTCGACAGCACCACGTCGATCTCGCGCGGCGGCGGATGCGCGCTGATCTCTTTCGCGAGCGCGAGCAGGCGATTGGTCTCTCCGCTCATCGCCGAGACGACGACGACGATATCATCGCCACCACGACGCGCGGCCGCGACCCTGTCCGCGACATTTTCGATATGACGCGGCGTCGCGACCGAAGTCCCGCCATACTTCTGGACGATCAGGGACATGCTCAGGGTTCGCGGGCGGGTCTCGGTGCGGACAGGTTCATCGGGCCATTCTAGCACGGCGATAAAATGCGGCGATCAACGACCTCTCAGCCAAGGCGCGCCCGTACCCAGCCTTCCACCGATGCCAGCGCGGTATCGAGCCTGGAGGGGTCGTTTCCGCCGGCCTGGGCCATATCGGGGCGCCCGCCCCCCTTGCCGCCGACCTGGCCCGCAACGTGATTCGCAAGTTCGATAGCCGGAATTCTCCCGCTTAATTCGCGGGTTACGCCGGCGACGAGGCTGACCTTGCCGTCCCGGACCGCTGCCAGCACGACGGCGCCCTGGCCGAGCTTGTTCTTGAGTTGATCCGCCATGTCCCGCAGGGTTTTTGGATCCGCATCGTCGAGCCGCGCCGCGAGGACCTTGCAGCCGGCGACCTCGACCGCGCTCGCCGCCAGATCGCTGCCGGCGCCGCTCGCAAGCATGCCTTTCAATCGCTCGATCTCCTTCTCGAACTGGCGATTGCGCTCGAGCAACTGCTGAACACGGCTCAATGCTTCGCTGCGCGCGCCCTTGACCAGCGCCGCGACGCTGTCGAGCTGGCGCTCGTTGTCGGCGATCCAGCGCAGCGCGCCGTCACCGGTCACGGCCTCGATGCGCCGTACCCCGGCCGCAATGCCGGACTCCGATATGACCTTCAGCAGGCCGATATCACCGGCGCGACGCACATGGGTGCCGCCGCACAGCTCCTTCGAAAAATCGCCGATCGTCAGTACGCGGACGCTGTCGCCGTACTTCTCTCCAAACAGCGCCATCGCACCGACGTTACGCGCCTCGTCGTAGTTCATCACGGCGGTCTCAACCGCGTTGTTCTCGCGAATCTGCGCGTTGACCAGCGCCTCGATCTCGTCAATCTGTTCGCGCGTCAGTGGCTCGTAGTGCGAGAAATCGAAGCGCAGCCGCTCGGGTTCGACGAGCGAGCCTTTCTGGGTGACGTGCTCGCCGAGGAGCTTGCGCAACGCCGCGTGCAGCAGATGGGTTGCCGAATGATTCAGCGCGATCGCGCGGCGCAGCGCGTGATCGACGCGCGCTTCGACGGCTTCTCCCTTGCGCAGGCGGCCCGCGACGAGCTTTCCGATGTGCAAATGCGCGCCGCCCGGCAGTTTGCGTGTGTCGCCGATCTCGAACATCGCCATGCCGGCCGTGAGCCGGCCACGATCGCCGACCTGGCCACCGGACTCGGCATAGAAAGGCGTACGATCCAGCACGATGGCGCCCTCGTCACCTTCATCCAGGGACTCGACGGCCTGCTGCCCGCGATACAGGGCCTCGATGCGGCTGCGATCATCGAGGCGATCATAGCCGGTGAATTCGGTCCCGGCGCCGGTGTCGAGCGCCTCGCCGAAATTGGCCTGGAAATGGCCCGCGGCGCGGGCACGCTCGCGCTGCGCCGTCATTTCGCGCTCGAAACCCGCCATGTCGAGCTGAAGCCCGCGTTCGCGCGCGATGTCGGCAGTCAGATCGACCGGAAAGCCATAGGTATCGTAGAGCCGGAACACCGTCCCGCCGGCGATGACGCCGCCGGGGGCAAGCCCGGCGATATCCTGCTCGAGAATATGCATGCCCTGCTCGAGGGTTTCGGCGAAGCGCTCCTCTTCCTGCTTCAGCATGCGCTCGATCTGCGCCTGCTGGCGCGGCAGTTCAGGGTAGGCATCACCCATTTCGCGCGCGAGCGAGGCGACCAGGCGATGGAAAAACGCGCCCTTGATACCGAGACGGTGCCCATGACGCACCGCGCGGCGAATGATGCGGCGCAGGACATAGCCGCGGCCCTCGTTCGACGGTATCACGCCGTCGACGATCAGAAACGCGCTCGAACGGATGTGGTCGGCGATGACGCGCAGCGACGGCTGCCCCTCGTCCCTGATACCGGCGATCATCGCTGCGCCGCGAATCAGGTGACGGAACAGGTCGATGTCGTAATTGCTGTGCACGCCCTGGATCACCGCGGCGAGACGCTCGAGGCCCATGCCGGTGTCGACCGATGGTTTGGGCAACGGCGTCAGCTCACCCTTCGCATCGCGGTTGTACTGCATGAATACGAGATTCCAGATCTCGACATAGCGGTCACCATCGGCGTCGGGACTGCCCGGCGGACCGCCCGCGACCTCCGGGCCATGGTCGTAGAAGATCTCGCTGCACGGACCACAGGGGCCGGTGTCGCCCATCGACCAGAAATTGTCGTCGCCGGCGATGCGGGTGAAGCGCGCCTTCGGGACGCCGATTTCCTTGAGCCAGACGTCGGCGGCCTCGTCATCCTCCTCATAGACCGTCACCCACAGGCGCTCGGCCGGCAGCTTCAGCTCTTTGGTCAGGAACTCCCACGCATAGCGGATCGCCTCGCGCTTGAAGTAGTCGCCGAAGCTGAAGTTGCCGAGCATCTCGAAGAAGGTGTGATGGCGCGCGGTGTAGCCGACGTTCTCGAGGTCGTTGTGCTTGCCGCCGGCGCGCACGCAGCGTTGCGAACTCGCCGCGCGCGTGTACTTGCGCGCATCGCGGCCGAGGAATACGTCCTTGAACTGCACCATGCCGGCGTTCGTGAACAGCAGCGTCGGGTCATTCGCCGGCACCAGCGGACTGCTCGGCACGACCTCGTGGCCCTTGCTGCGGAAGTATTCGAGAAACTGGCTGCGTAATGCCGAGCTGCTGGTCATCTAACGGTTCTACCCATGTTCATTCATCATCGCCGAACGCGGCGATCACTTGCGCCTCGGTGAAACCCCGGGCACGCAAAAAACGCGCCTGGCGGGCGCGTTCGGAATAGTCGCCGGGAATCACATCACCAAAGCGCTTGCGTCGCGCCTCACGCGCGATCGCCGGCCAGTCGCCCTCTCCCTCGAGCAGTGCCGCGGACAGCGCCTTGTCGATGCCGCGCTGACGCAGTTCCGTGCCGATCCGCAACGGCCCCTGACCGCGACCGCGGCGTGCATTGACGAAGGTCTCGGCAAAACGGCGATCGCAGAGCAGGCCTTCCTCGACCAGCGCGCCGATCACCGCAGCACGGTTGTCCTCGTCGCCGATCGCCTTCGCGCGCAGCTTGTCGCGTAATTCCGCAACCGAATGTTCGCGCCTGGCGAGCAGATCGAGCGCACGGCGGCGTACTTCGCTATGCGGATCCTGCGCCTGCGATTCCGTCAGGCCTCGACCTCGGTCACCGACACTTCGGCATCGGTGGTGGTGCGTCGAACCGGCGCAGTGAGCATCTTCGTACGGATCTGGCCCTCGATCTCCTTCGCGGTCTCGGGATACTGCTTGAGATACTCGCGCACGTTCTCCTTGCCCTGACCGATGCGCTCGCCGTTGTAGCTGTACCAGGCGCCGGACTTCTCGACGATGCCGCACTGCACGCCGAGACCGATGATCTCGCTCTCGCGCGACACGCCTTCGCCGTACAGGATGTCGAATTCCGCCTGCTTGAACGGCGGCGCGACCTTGTTCTTGACGACCTTGACGCGGGTCTCGCTGCCGACGACCTCGTCGCCCTTCTTGATCGCACCGGTGCGGCGGATG
>CAYTGL010000065.1:0-9711 GCA_964437335.1 uncultured Chromatiales bacterium | reverse complement strand
AGCCCAACCCTTGCAGCGCAAGAACTTACAACAACAACTGGGGAAGTTGGGTTAGGGCCTGCACCGCACCGCTACGGTCGCGAATGTATCAGTTTACCTGGCTGCAGCCTACCGCGGAACGGGCTGCCACGGACCACCGCGATGAACTCGGTGGCTCGCTGGCTATACCGTGCGGGGTTCTTCCGCCAGCACTCCGCGAACGATCTTGCGGAGCTTGGGTTCACACATGGCCGCCGTGTGGAGGATTTCGTCGATATCGACCGGCCTGAGCGCGTCGGGCAGGCACATGTCGGTAATGGCCGACAGGCCCAGGACGCGCATGCCCGAATGCACGGCCACGATCACCTCGGGCACGGTGGACATGCCAACCACGTCGGCCCCGATCAGCCGCAAAAAGCGGTACTCGGCGCGGGTTTCGAGGTTGGGGCCGGTCACCGCCACGTACACGCCGCGATGGGCCACGAAGTCTTCCCGCCGGGCCACGGCCAAGGCGCGATCAAGCAGCGTGGTGTCGTAGGGGCGGCACATATCGGGAAAGCGCGGTCCAAGTTGGTCGTCGTTGACGCCGATCAGCGGGTTACCCCACATCAGGTTGATGTGGTCTTCAATGACCATGATTTCGCCCGACCGATACTGCGGGTTGAGGCCGCCGCAGGCGTTGGAGACCACCAGCAGCTCGGCCCCCAGGGCTTTCATTACCCGCACGGGGAAGGTGATGCGCTGCAGAGGGTAGCCTTCGTAGGCGTGAAAGCGACCTTCCATGGCAACCACCCGCTGGCCGGCCAGGCGGCCGAAGATGAGGTTGCCAGCGTGGCTGGTGGCCGTGGAGCGGGGGAAATGCGGGAGCGATTCGTAAGGGATGGTGGCTTCGGTTTCGATCTCGCGGGCCAGTCCGCCAAGGCCGGTGCCGAGGATGATGCCGACCTGGGCCGTGCCTTGCCAGGTTTCGCGAATTTTGGCGGCGGCTTCGTTGACTTGCTGGGCGAGTTCGAGCATGGAAGGCTGCGACCGAGGGAAGGAAGCTCAGTGGATGTGGGATGACCGCATTTCTAGACAAGGGGCTCTGCTACCACGCCCTTCGCTGGGGCTCAGGGGCGTGCCACCCAATCCCGATCCGATCCGTCAATCGTCTTCGTCTTCGTCTTCGAGATCCGACGAATCTTCGCCGGCAAAGTCGTCGAGGTCCAGATCGTCGTCGTACAGGTCTTCGTCGAGTTCGTCTTCGAGATCGACGTCGAAATCGGCACAGTCGGCCTGACCGCACTCCAGCGGATTGGCCAGGTCGCCGTAGACTTGCAGCAGTTCCACATAGCCGGGCAGGTGCCGGAGCGACTCGAGGTCGGGATCGGATTCGAGATGAAGGATATCGTCGTAGCCCATGTCGAAGGCCAACCACAATTCGGCCAGGGCGTCATCGACAACGCCTAGCACGGCCAGACTGCAGGCCAGGTTGTAGTGGGCCACGCCGTCTTCGGGCTTGAGTTCCACCAAATGCTGATCGACGGAGAGCGCCCGGCGGTGGTGGCCGCGGCGGCTGAGCAACTCGCCCTGCACCCGCAAGACTTCCACCTGGTCGGGGTTTCGCTGCAACACGCGGTCGTAGAACTCGATATCGAACTCGAGTTGGTCCTGCTTTTTCCAGCGATTGACGGCGGATCGGCCACTCTCTCGTGGAGAGGGGTGGCTATCGATGCTTTTCTTTCCAGCCATGGCGCGCTCCCCTGGCATATCGAATGAACCCGATCCTTCCCTGCTATCCTACCTTGCGGATGGGGCTGGGGGCTAGGGGCTGCTTGTTAGTGGCTGGGGGCGGGGGTTGGGGTTGGTGCGGCCCACGGGTAACCGGCACGATCGCTAGGTTAGAACTTATCGCTTTCCACGTAGGCGGCGATCACGGCTTGTTCGCCTTCCACGCCGGGCAGGCTGTTGCCGTGCTCCATGCCGAGGATCCCGGTGAACCCTTTGCCGTGGATGTGTTTGAACACGTTGCGATAGTTGATCTCGCCGGTGGTCGGTTCCTTGCGGCCGGGATTGTCGCCGGTTTGGAAGTAAGCGATTTCGCTCCAGGCCCGATCGATGTTGGGGATCAAGTTGCCTTCGCTGATTTGCTGGTGGTAAATGTCGAACAGGATTTTGCAGCTGGGGCTGTCGACGGCCCGGCAGATTTCGTAAGCCTGGGGCGTGAGGTGCAGGAACATTTCGGGGTGGTTGGCGAAATGATTGAGCGGCTCAAGCACCATGATCAGGCCGGTTTTTTCGCACAGCTCGGAGCAGCGGCGGAGCAGTTCCACGCAGTTGGCCGTTTGATAGCCCAGGGGTAGTTTGTGGTCGAACGTGCCGGGGGCGACGGTGGTCCAGCGGGCGTTCACGCGTTTGGCCACTTCCAGGCCGTTCTTGACATCGGCCAGCACGCGGTCGATGAATTCCTGGCGGCCGGAGGTGAAGATGGGGTCTTTGAAGTCGCCGGTGGTGACGAATACGCCCATCTCCATGCCCAGGCGGTCCAACTCTTTGGCAATCTTCTCTTGGGTGGCCACGTCGCGGCGGGCCATGCCGTTGTCTTCCAGGGCGGTAAAGCCCTGGTCGGCCATGAACTTGAGCTGGTCAATCAGGTCTTCGCCAGCCGAGTTGCGGAACATGCCAAAGTGCGGGGCGTACTTGAGCTGGAAGCGGTGCTTGCCTTGGCCGTTCGCGGGTTTGGCATCGTCGGCGGCGGTAGCAACGGTTTGAACGAGCGAGGTAGCGGCGCCTGCGGCAAGACTGGCGGCGAGGAATTCACGACGGTGCATGGTGGGGGGGCTCTCTTGGGCAGCGGAACGCGATGGAAGCGGAAAGAAGTTCGCCCAACCGGCGTGCAAGGGGCGCAGCGGTGGGGGCGGTTTTGAATGCGAATTATCGGCAGTTCGAGAATAAACCGCGGGGAGAGCGGTCGCAATCAGGAAAGGATGCGGCCGAGAGCGGCACGGCGGGAGAGCCGTTGTTTTGAGGTGGCAATGGCTTTGCCAGGCGTAGCCAGTGGCGCCTGTGCGCTCATTCGCTTTTGAACATCGCGATGGCTCCGCCGATGAGCAAAAGTATGCCGAAGCCGAGGGCCATGTATTGGCCATTGAGATAGGCGCCCGAACCTTGAGGGCCGCCCCTCATGTACATGCTCCCCACGATGAAGCCGCCAGCCAGCATTCCAATCAAACCAAATGCCTTCATCACTTGTGCCCACCATGTAGAGTACTTAAAGAATTCCCAATCCGTATCGCACAAACGGCGATATCGCGGTTATAGCCACACGCCACGATGCGAGCCAACAAAATCTGTCGGCTCGCATCGTCAATGTAGCCAAAGTTGGCGGGGTCAAGGTGCGACCGGGTGGCGGAGATGCTGCGGTTGCAAACGCCAACTGCCACCGAGAGCTCGTAGCTAATGTAGCCTGCCCTACCTTACTGGCACACTGCCGTTGCATTTGAATATGTGCCACACAAACAAGGGCACCCGTGCTTGACGGAGTTGAAGTGAAAATGCCGAAAATCAGGCATGCCTCCCGCTCCGCTCGAACCATGCAAGGCGACAATAAAACCATGTGCCAAGGCCGTGCAATCGATTCCAAAGCCGAACCCAATACGCCCATGATACAGGTTCAGCCCGCATTGCGGCAGGCAGAATGCCTGCCCTACATTGACTGGGGAGAGTGTATCGTCACGCTTTTTCCCGATCACATCGGGCCATTGCGTGTTGCAAAGTTGGAAATCGAACAATTCCGACCGAAAACCTTGGAGTTCGTCTGATCCACCCCCTGGCCCCCCAGGCCATGTCGTTCCCTTCTTTTTTGAACCAGGCTGGAAAAAATTGCAGAAAGCCGATTTCAAAAATTGGCGGGAGGGGGGTACAGCGCCATCGGAGGGGGATTTTGTCTGTCATGTATTCCTTTCCCGATCAAGTAAAACACCATCCTCCAGCTCACGGTCGTCCAAGTTCTTTAATGTCAACCAGAGTGCCGCTAACATTGCTAGTTGTGAAATTCATTCTTAACGAAGCCGAGTAAGGGTCCCTACCAAGCACATCCTTATAATTGGAAATCGTGCGAGGATCAAATGAGATGTCCTGAATAGTGTACGTCACCCATTGGCCGACTCTAAGGTTTGACAACTTTGCTCGCACTTCATCGGACACTTTCCCAACAGCAAAATCAATCTCTACTACCACGTGTGTTGGTCCATAGCCACTTTGAAGCTTATTTCTATAGCCAGATGTTATTGAAAAGCTCCCCGAACTCAGGTTTTTTATCGTGCCAACCCAATCCCGGATTCCTTCTTTCGACAGCTGAAGAGTTGTATTCTCTACCCATGAGTCCGTTCGTTGTTTGAATTGCTGCATAGCATCTGTTCGAGCGATTGGGTTTTGTATTCGATTCAGTTCATTTACTTTCTCATCTCTGAATTTCCTGATTTGTTCAACGACTGCCTTCTGGAACTCAGGTCTGAAATCGACCTCGTTGCCTGCCAGCTCCGCCTTTTGTGGTTGAGCATCTACGTGGGATGACGAGCGTAAACCCGCAAGATCGCTCTTGCTTGATGCGTGGTGGCTAGGCGATCCATTATCATGGTTGGATGAAATATTGCTTTCATTGCTTTTGTCGGTTTGCCCAAATAGGCCGAAACCGATCAGCACCAGCAAAGAGGCTGCGACAGCTATTGAGATCGCCAAGCGTTTCGGCGTAACCCAAGAACCCTTTTCAGCAGTTGATAAAGTCATCGGACTACCCAATGCCTCAGAGCGAGCCGCCGTTGCGGTGGCCGTAGGGACAATCGGCGGAACGGTGTGAGTGGCAATTGGCGGCTTGCCTGTCGATTGCGGCAACGGTGGCGGAGTTATTTCGGGCGCTGTGGAGAACAGTCCTTTGACGCTTCCAGCAGGTTTCCATTCGGTCATGCCGTCCGTTCGCACCATATCCTGAGGTGTCAAATGACCCGATTGAGCCAGTGACTTTAACTTGGATGACGACACCGGTCCATGCTGTTGATCGCTCTTCGTGTAGTACCACTCGGTTGCCATCGAAGTCACCGTTTTCAGTAAGGAAGTTGAGATTGCGATTTCATTTCTCAATTGTTGTCTACGCCGAATCCGACGCCCTTCAACGCATCCATCATCTTAGCTTTCTCCTGGTCCGAGATATTCAACGGCTACTTGCCATTAAATCCTTTGGTGATGTCGTAACCCGGCGTCCCGCCTTCTGAAAGGCGATTGTTTATGAAGGCGAGAACAATTGAGGGCTTTGAGTTCCCGTCGCCTTTCCATGTAAGGATTGTGAGAATCTGACCGGCCTTTTGGGAGTTGAACTCTCCGAGATCATTTTCCTTTTCCTCATCCGAAAAGCTCAAAATGCTTTCGACTTGCTCCCTCGTCATGCCAGGTCGGATTCGATTCACCAGAGCCTTGTACCTCTCGTCCATATCTAAAGCAGGGAACTCAAAAGCGGATGGCTGTTCGCCATTGCCGGATGAAGTCGCAGTACGGGAATCGCCGGCGTGAATTTCCAACCATTCATCGGTTTCCTTCTCTTCGGCTTTCAATGCTTGACGAGCTTCTTCCAAGATTGGAGACGCATCTTGGCTTTGAACAACCGGAAGAATATCCAGCCGCAATGCCTTCATCGCTACTTCTTTGGCTAGGCTCTTGTTTCTTGTGCGGCCCAGCGCCGTGTCGATGACACGCCCGTACACCCTCGCCATTACTTCCCGATCCGGAAGCGGCTGAGGCGAGTTGACCACGACGAGGTATTTTACAAGGGCTGCGTCAAAATTCGTCCGTGCTTCATCTGGGGACGTGTCGTGTTGTCTAGCCTTATTGACTCCTTGAACGCCGATTTCCCAAAGGGCATCACCTTCGGCGACTGCTTTGTTGAGTTTTGCCTCTTCGTCAGGCGACAGGGCTGAATAGCTCGCCAAGGGTATTGCGTTCTTGGAACCGAACATTTGTTGCGTAATCGTCCACAGACCCATTCCGAGAACGAGCAAGGCCACTCCGACACCGGCGACCGCAAGCCGTTTGGGCGTGAGCCAGGAGGTGCCTTGTGACGACAGGCGGTCAATCTCCGCATCCAGCACTTCACAGCGAGCGAGAGCATCTCGTATTGGAGTGATGACGTTGTCGGGACCGCTCGCATCGTGGTGTTTTTCGTAAACGACTTTTCCAATCCTGCTAAATAGCGATGGCTGCTGCATCGACAATTTTTGCGTTTGCGCCGCCTGCATCGCCTTACCCGCCGTTGCCTTTGCCTTCTCTCCGAAGGAATTGGGAACCGGTTGACCGGCCTGACGACTCGCAATCTCGGATAACCCGGTCTGAATTGAATCGAGTTGCTGAAACAGATCGGGAAAGTCGGCACGGTACTGCTGCGAGGTGTAGCAGTGTTGGCCAAGCAGGCGATATGCAGCCGGAAGTGTAATGGTCGTCAGCTTTGTCCTTTCCGCCTGTCTAGCAGCGAGTTGGCCAGCAGCTTTCGCTGTGGACAGGAACGAAGCAATTGCCGAAGCGGGCCGATTGCCGGAAGGATCGTTTGTCACAGCGTTGTGTCCTTTCGAACGTGCATGCGGGAATGAAGTACCTCATCGCTTTGGGGATTTCGGCATTCGTTCAAACCAGCCTCCCTTTCGGCCTTGCGAAGGTGCAGTCCGAAAAGGGCCAAAAAAGTGGCCAGAGAAGGTGCCAAACGGCAAAGAAGGGCTGCCCAAGCGTTTGCGACGTAGCGCAAAGAAACAGGAGCGCCAACCAAAGCCGCTCCGCAAACGCCCGCCAAGGCGCAGACATGAACAGCACTTGGCGGCGCTCCCTTACGGGGAGCGGCCAAGCACTGCCTCATGTCTTCAAGACCCTTTCGGGTCAGGTTGGCGGTTTATGCGGAAGCAGTTCTCGACGCACTTAAAAGTTGCGTCTATTCGGGTTGTATCCGCAGCCTTCGTTCGGCCACGGGGTAGTCTCAATAGTCCCTAATTGGAGATTTATGAACGTCCACCCAGGAAGTTTACTCCCCACCCATTGTGGTAACAAGCGCCAGCTACAACAGCCAGCGAAACTCCAGAATCATGGCCCGTTCCCGCCCATGCCATCGCAAAGCCAAGAAGAGCAGCGACTCGCTGTACCGACCTCGTATAATATGGACGAATCCAAATGGCCTTCACCCTTTACGAGTCGAGCAATGCAGCCATCGGCCCTCGGAACAGACACTCAATTGCAAGGTCTCATCGACCGTGCCTTTGTGGGAGATTCGGTTGCCCACGAGGAGTTGCTCAACCATGCGTGCGACCGCTTGCTCCGGCTCACCCGTAAAATGTTCCACGGGTATCCCGGCCTGCGACGCTGGGAACAAACAGACGATGTGTTTCAAAGTTCAATGGTCCGACTGCATCGAGCTTTGGCGGATGTTCGGGTGGAATCGGTCCGGCACTTCTTCAACTTGGCGGCAGTGCAAGTCCGCCGGGAATTGCTGGATTTGGCCAAGCATCATTTTGGGCCGCTGGGTGGTGCCACCAATCATCACACGGACGGGCAGCCGGCTGACGAACACGGGGGAGCCTTGCATGAACGGGCTGGCGAACCCGATGATCTCTCGGCATGGAGCGAGTTCCACGCTCATGTGGAATCACTTCCCACCGAAGAAGCAGAAGTTGTCAACTTGCTCTACTACGAAGGACTAACCCAGGACGAAGCGGCAAGAGTTCTCGGCGTGTCACTGCGAACTCTCAAACGACGTTGGCAGACGGCTAAGGTGCGATTACACGAGGCACTAAATCGTGACGGACACGGATGAAGAAATTCTTGCCGACCTGCTCATGCGTTGGGAGGAACTGCGGGAATCGGGCCAGGAGACACCCGCTCATGAATTGTGCCGGGAATGCCCGCAACTAGAAGACGAACTCGCCCGCCGCATCCAAGCCCTCAAAGCCACCTCTTGGATGGACCAGCCTATCGGGATGGGTGAAGAGGTTTCCAATCAGTCTTCGCCAATAGCCGAACCTCGCACCCTGGCCGGGCGCTACCGACTCGATGTGCTGATTGCCGAAGGCGGTTTTGCACAGGTCTGGCGAGGATTTGATCTGGAGCTTCAACGGGCGGTCGCCGTGAAATTGCCCAAGCCCAGCCGCCTCCAATCAGCCGATGCCTTCATGGCCGAAGCTCGGCGGGTCGCTCGCTTGAAGCATCCTGGAATTGTGCCCGTGCATGATGTTGGAAGAGAAAAGGGAACATGCTTCATCGTTTCGGAGTTCGTCGAGGGCGGCAGTTTGGCCGACCACCTGGTTAATTGCCCGCCCTCTCAGCCACAAGCAGTCCGCTGGATCATCGAAATTGCCGACGCATTGGAATATGCTCACCTGCACGGGGTCATTCATCGAGACATCAAGCCAGCGAATATCCTGATCGATCACCACAATCGAGCGTTGTTGGCAGACTTCGGCATAGCACAATCGGCAAACAAAGCGGGTCAGCAGGCGCTTTCCCTCGGCACGCTGCGTTACATGTCGCCAGAGCAACTAGAAGGCAAGTCTGTTGATCCACGGGCCGACATCTTCAGCTTGGGTGTGGTGCTGCACGAATCGCTGACGGGAAAGCTGCCGTACTCCACCACCGAACCGAATGTGCTGCGACGGGAAATTGTGGCTGGCATCCCAAGTCTTGCTGCACCGAATATCCCAGCCGAATTGAGAAGGATCTGCCAAAAGTCACTCCAGCATGATCCGCAAAGGCGGTTTACATCAGCGGCGCATTTGGCTGCCGAGTTACGTCGCTCATTGGGTGGTTCTCGAAGATCCTGGTGGCCCTGGATGCTCCTGCTGATAATCGCAGTTGCGGCGATAGGTGGTTGGTTCGGGTGGAGAGCCTGGCAGGCCGAACCTGATCAGCCACAGCCAGCAGTGCCCCAGCCGTCGAACATTGAACTTCCCAATGATGTCGAACCGATTGTCGAAACGCTACCTTCGACGCCCACGGAGCCACCTTCCACGTTGGAAGAACTATTGGCCGAAGGACAGACCTTGTTCGACCAAAGCAACTATGGGCAGGCTGCGGATAAGTTTTCCCAGGTCATCCAACTCGATCCCAACCTGGCCGTGGCGTACGACAAACGGGGAGCCTGTCGGTTCAATAGCGGGCAACTCCAGCCGGCAATCGCCGATTTCAACCAGGCCATCGAACTGGATGCCGCCGTTGCCGAGTTCTGGAAGCATCGGGCCTTGGCTTATGCCTCTTTGCGGCAATTTGATCCTGCCATCGCAGACGCTGAGAAGGCCCTCACGCTGAACTCCGGCGATCCTGCGTCCTACCACGATCTGCTGGCTCGGCTCTATTCCAATCGGGCCGCTAGTCTATCCAGCAACAAACGATATTCCGAAGCGGCAGCCGATGTTACCCAGGCCATGAAGCACGATCCCGAGGCGGCGATCTTCTACCATCAGCGAGGAAGCTGCTACTTCAACATGCGACAGTACGAACAGGCTGCGACTGACTTTACCGGAGCAATTGAACGAGAACCAAGTAAAGGCGCTCACTACCTGAACCGAGGCTACTGTTTGCAAGCCTTGGGCAAAACACAGGAAGCCGCTGAGGATTTTGCGAAAGCCAGAAGCTTGGGGGAACGATGATTGAAGATTGCACATTTTGCCTCAGCCCCCGTAGGGCAGGCATTCTGCCTGCCACAATGCGGGTTGAAGCAGTAAAGTCGTC
>CAYTGL010000064.1:0-9757 GCA_964437335.1 uncultured Chromatiales bacterium | reverse complement strand
TAATCGAGTCGAGCAGGATCACGACGTCCTTCTTGTGCTCGACGAGGCGCTTGGCCTTCTCGATGACCATCTCGGCGACCTGGACATGACGGCTGGCCGGTTCGTCGAAGGTGCTGGAGATGACTTCGCCGCGCACCGAACGCTCCATCTCGGTGACCTCTTCCGGGCGCTCGTCGATCAGCAGCACCATCAGAATGCATTCCGGACTCTTGATCGCGATCGAGTGCGCGATGTTCTGCAGCATCATCGTCTTGCCGGCCTTCGGCGGCGACACGATCATGCCGCGCTGGCCCTTGCCGATCGGAGCGACCAGTTCAATGACGCGCGGAGTGATGTCTTCGGTGCTGCCGTTGCCGAGTTCCATCGGCAGGCGCTTGTTGGCGAACAGCGGGGTGAGATTTTCGAACAGGACCTTGCTCTTGGCGATTTCCGGGGCTTCGTAGTTGATCTCGTTGACCTTGAGCAGCGCGAAGTACCGCTCGCCCTCCTTCGGCGGCCGGATCTTGCCCGACACCGTATCGCCGGTGCGCAGGTTGAAGCGCCGGATCTGGCTCGGAGATACGTAGATGTCATCAGGTCCCGCGAGGTAGGAGCTGTCCGCCGAACGCAGGAAGCCGAACCCGTCCTGCAGGATCTCCAGTACACCTTCGCTGTAGATGTCCTCGCCTTTCTTCGCATGCGCCTTCAGGATTGCGAAGATCACTTCCTGGCGGCGCGACCTTGCCATGCCCTCGATACCCATGCTCTCGGCGAGTTCCAGCAGGTCAGCCGCAGATTTTTGTTTGAGTTCGGTCAGATTCATGACGTCGTGTTATCCGGATTGAGAAAAGGGGAACAGGGAACACAAGGAGCGTCCGCAAAGCGGCAGACCTGCGCTGTTCTCTCAGGGGTTTACGCAAAATAAAAATGGAAGAATGCCGTAGAAGGCAGCAAAAATTATGGTGCTATTGTGGCGTAACGCTACCACCAAATCATGGGAGCGTCCAGTTTTTTTTCAAGCCCCGGGGGGAATCACGACCAGGGGGAGCGTCCCGGTCACGCGCACCGGGACGCGAAGAACCCGTCAGAGGTTACTGTCGATGAACGCCGACAGCTGTGATTTCGAGACCGCGCCGACCTTGGTGGCCTCGACGTTGCCGCCCTTGAACAGCATCAGGGTCGGGATGCCACGAATGCCATATTTCGGCGGCGTCGATGGATTGTCGTCGATATTGAGTTTTGCAACCGTCAACCTGCCCGCGTATTCACCGGCGATAGCTTCGAGCACCGGCGCGATCATCTTGCATGGGCCGCACCATTCCGCCCAGAAATCGACGAGCACCGGCAGATCTGACTTCAGGACCTTCTGTTCAAACTCACCATCCGATACATATTGAATATTTGTACTCACCTGCACCTCCGGTTTCAGGAAATCGATGCCGCATCAATGCGTGCCCGCGGCGGGTCTTGTCCCCGATTATCAACAAAACGGGACCGCGGCACAAACCCGCGCGCCGCGTAGCAAATCGGCGCAAATCTGCTATGCTGAGCGCCCATGGAGAACAAGCACTTGACAGACGTGGTCTTTTCCACGCTGGACCTGCCCGAGCAGATAAAACAAGCCATTGAGGAAACGGGTTTTTCCCACTGCACCCCGATACAGGCCCAGGCGCTCCCGCTGACTCTGAACGGACGCGATGTTTGCGGCCAGTCGAAGACCGGCACCGGCAAGACCGCGGCGTTCCTGATCGCACTGTTCAACCGCCTGCTGAGAAACCCGCCGCCGCCGGAACGCCGCCCGAACCAGCCGCGCGCGCTCGTCATCGCGCCGACGCGCGAGCTCGCGATCCAGATCCACAAGGACGCTCTCGCGCTCGGCAAGTACACCGACCTGACGATCGACGTCGTCTACGGCGGCACCGGCTACCGCGAGCAGCGCGAGGCGCTCGAAAAAGGCGTCGATATCCTGATCGCGACACCGGGCCGCCTCATCGACTATTTCAAGCAGCATATCTTTGATTTCAAGGCGATCGAGGTCGTCGTGCTCGATGAAGCCGACCGCATGTTCGATCTCGGCTTCATCAAGGACATCCGTTACCTGTTCCGGCGCATGCCACGCCCCGAGAAACGGCTCAGCATGCTGTTCTCGGCGACGCTGTCGATGCGCGTGCTCGAGCTTGCCTACGAGCATATGAATAACCCGATACAGCTCAAGCTGATCAAGGATACGGTCACTGCCGACAACATCCAGCAGGTGGTCTACTACACCTCGAACGAGGAGAAGATCCCGCTGTTGCTCGGACTTCTGCGCAAGCTCGAGCCAAAGCGCATTCTGGTCTTTGTGAACACGAAAGAGACCGGTAACCGCCTGCGCGAATACCTGCGCGCGAACGGTATTGACGGCGAGACGCTGTCCGGCGATGTGCCGCAGACCAAACGCATCGAGCTGCTCGAACGCTTCCGCGACGGCAGCCTGCCGGTGCTGGTCGCGACCGACGTCGCCGCCCGCGGCCTGCATATCCCCGACGTCAGTCACGTCATCAACTTCGACCTGCCGCAGGACTCGGAAGACTACGTGCATCGAATCGGCCGCACCGCGCGCGCGGGTGCTGCCGGCGACGCGATCAGTTTCGCCTGCGAGACCTATTCGTTCTCGCTGCCGGAGATCGAAAGTTTCATCGGGCACAAGATCGCGTCTGCGCCGGTCACCGCCGATCTGCTGGCGACGCCGGTCGTGCCTGCACGCAAACATCACGGCGGTGAGCGCCAGCGCAGCCGCAAGGGCGGTGGTGGCAAGCCCGGCGGACCGCCACGCAGCAGCCGTGGCGCGCGGCCCGCGCGCCGTCCGCGCTGACCTTCCGACTCAGGTCGACTCAGGTCGACTCAGGTCGACTCAGGCCGTCGGCAGCAATCGCTGCGGATCCGGTCCCTTCCAGGCCAGGCGATGCGCCTCGGCCTCCATCGCCTGC
Source organism: uncultured Chromatiales bacterium (assembly GCA_964437335.1). GTDB lineage: Bacteria > Pseudomonadota > Gammaproteobacteria > SZUA-140 > SZUA-140 > JAITWN01. Next base: position 6,809 of record CAYTGL010000064.1, on the reverse strand, counting down.
ATACCCTGGTGGTAGTACTTGAGCGCGCCCTCGGTCTCGCCGATGGCCTCGAGTGTTGCGGCCAGTTCGCTGTAGGCCTCCGGCGTACCGCCGGTCCTGACGCAGTTTTCAAGATATTGTCGCGCCTTGCCCCACAAGCCCTTGCGCCGGCACAGACGGCCCAGCGTCAACAACAGCAGCGGATCGTTCTCCCGCCCCCTGAGCCAGGCTTCGGCCTGCCGTATCTGCTGTGACAGATCGGCGCCTTCGATCAGGCCGTACAGATAAACCAGCGACCCCAGCCATTGCCGATCGATCGCCTCTCGCAGCACGACCTCGGCCCGACCGCCGGCGCCGAATCCGGTCAGACGATGCACATAGCCGCGCAGGAATTCCTCGTCGTCCCGGATCCCGGTCGGCGCGCGGCGCCAGACCGCATTCAGCGCATGTTCGTCATCGAGTCCGGGCGCCCCGATCAGACCGAGCCAGGCGCACAGCTCGAGTCGGCGCATGCGATCGGCATCGACCACGTGCAGGCGGCGCAATGCCGGAAGCAGATCCAGTACGCGCTCCCAGTCTTCCAGCCGGGTATGCAGGCGCATCAACTGCGAAAGCACGATCCGGTTTTTCGGCGCGATGCCGTGCAGGCGCTTGAGATTCGCCGCCGCGGCATCGAATTCGCCATCGGCGAGCTGCATTTCCGCCTGCGCCAGCGCCAAGGCGAACTCGGCGTTTGGCAGCGTCTTGCTTGCAAGTTGCAGATAACGATCGCGGCGCTGACCGGCCCCCTGAGCCTGCGCCGCGCGCGCGGCGCCGAGGAAACCGAGCATCCCCGCCTCTTCACCGGCATAACGCAGCAAACGCTGCTCGGCGCGCTCCCACCGGCCCTCGATCAGGTCGAGAAATCCGCGGGCCAGCGCGTCCTTCGCCTTGTTTTCACGGCGCCGGGCGCGCCAGTTGCGCATGCGGTGCGGCAGACGCCGGGTGCCGCCGAGGATGCGCAAGAGAAAATAGCCGGCCAGAAACGCGAACAGCGCGGCGACCGCGAGCAGGATGAAACTGACCTCGATGCTCCAGCCGCGCAGCTGGATCAGCACATAACCCGGATCCTGCAGTGCCAGCAGCGCGGCGACAACCGCGATCAGCAGGACACTCAGCGTCAGGAACAGCGCCTTCACGAGGATTGCCCGGGCGATTGGCCGAACGATTGCGCGTCGGCGCCATCGAGAACCGGCGCCCGGCGGCGTTCGAGCGCCTCGCGCAAGGCCTTCAGCGAATCGCTGATATCCGGCGCCCCGGGATCGATGTCAAGCTGCCTGAGCCCATCGAGCCGCCCGAGCATTGCGGCGACCTTCGGATCGCGGTCATCGTAGTAACGCGACAGCCAGTCATGCGCGATATCGATATGATGGCGGAAGATGCCGGCATCGCGGGACAACAGTGCGATTCGCGCCGACTCCAGCTTGAGGCGCAGGTTCAGGTTCAGAAAGATCCACTGTTCCGGACCGATCAGCGGATCCTCGGGTTCATCGCTGCGCCGGATCACGACGAGGCTGCCGAGCTTCGTCCATAGCTCCCGCAACATGGTGCGCCAGCCGGCCTCATCGCCGATCCCGCTTCCGGCCTCGCCGAGCGCACTCGCCGGCGACGATGCGCGGCGCGCTCCAGTCGGCGAACGCAGGCTCTCGAGGGTCAGCGATTCGAGACTTTGTTGCAGGCCGGTGATCGCGAACGCGGCGCCGGCGATGTCCGGCCGGGGCATTGACTGCAAATCGCCGATCTCGCGGGCGAGCCGCCGGCGCGTTTCGGCAAACGCCGGATCGCCGAGCGCGCGCAGACGTTCGTCGGCGGCCTGCAATGCGGCGAGCGCGGTCGTGACGTCGTGCTGCAGGATCAGGCTGTCGTTCGCGATCAGCAGCAGGTGTTCAATATCGGCCGGCGCGTGGACCGGCGCGGCGGTCCTGTTCATCCGCTCATGCAGCGCGGTCAGGCGTTCGTCGAACGCATCGAGTTCGCCCCGCAGCCCGGCCTCCAGTTTCGGCGCGAGCGACTCGATCTCATCGCCGAGCCGGCCGACCCGTGACTCGAGTTGCGCAAGTGCGGACGGGAATTCGCCGATCTTCGCGGCGAGCTCGTGCCGGACCTCGCCTTGCCGCTCCCAGCCCAGATAGCTGCCCGCCAGCGCTGCGAGCGCGATGACCAGCGCGAGTATACCGATCAGCGTAGCGGGCACGCGACCGGATGGTCGACGCTTGCCGGGCGGCGGTGTCGCGCCTGCTGACTGCGCGGTCTGCCGTGACGACGGCGCGGGCGCGTCCTTCGATGCGGACGCCGCCCCGGCCATGGCCTCCTGCTGCTTGTTGTCCTCGCGTGTCGGGTCAGTGGACACAATGCGCCCCCTTGTCTGGTTCGATGAGAGACGCGCGCCACTGCCGCAGCGCCATCAGCACACCGGCGTCGCTTGCCGCCGTCGCGACGCATGCCGTATGCGTGAAACCGAGTTCCGCGGCGAGCGCGGCGGCCCGCGTGCTGATGACCACGAGCTGTCGTCCGGTCAGCCAGTCACGTAATGACTCGCCGGCAAGCCGGTAGAGATTGTGCAATCCTTCATTGCTGGTCACAACGATCACGTCGACCGGCGCGCCTGCGGCGATTCGGCGCAATCCCTCGCCGGCGCCATCCGCTACACGGCGCTGGTAGACCTCGGCATACTCGACCGTCGCGCCACGCGCCCTCAGCATCTCGGCCAGCAGGTCGCGGCCGCTGTCACCGCGGAAGATCACGATTCTCTTCCCCGCAACCACGTTCAGCGCCGGCTCTGCGAGCAGGCCTTCGCTGTCGTATTGCGTCTTCGGGCAGATGTCGACGCGCACTCCATGACGCCCGAGCGCAGCGGCGCTGCCCTGCCCGACCGTCGCGACACGCGGGCCACCCGGCCAGCCGCCCCGGGGTTCGAGCAGCGCCAGCGCCTGATCGACCGCGTTCGGGCTGACGAAGATTGCGATATCGAATGCCGACAGGCGCGCGAGAATAATCTCGACCGCGCCCGGATCGGGTGGCCCGGCGATCTCGATGACCGGAAGCCGCGATACCGTGCCGCCTGCCCGGGTGATCAGATCGCACAGGTCACCGGCCTGATGCGCGGGGCGCGTCACCAGGACATGCACCCCGGCCAGCGCGCCGGCCTGTTCATCGTCTCGCATAGACGCTTTTCAGCACCGCGTCGGCGCCCCGCGCCAGCAGATCCTCCGCGAGCGCGAGTCCGAGCGCCTCGGCATCGCGACCAGGACCGCTCGAATGGCCGCGGATGATCTCGCTACCGTCGGGCCGGCCGACCAGCGCGTCGAGATGGATCGTCCCGCGTTCGAGTACTGCATGCGCGGCGATCGGAACCTGGCAACCGCCCTCGAGGCGCGTGTTCAGCGCGCGCTCGGCGCGGACGCAGGTGTGGGTGTCGGCGTCGTCGAGCACCGCGAGCAGCGCATTGACCACAGGATCGTCCTCGCGGCATTCGATGCCGATCGCGCCCTGGCCGATCGCCGGCAGGCATACCTCGACGCCGAGCATCTCGGTGATCCGGGCCGACAGCCCGAGACGGATCAGTCCGGCGCTGGCAAGAATGATGGCGTCGTAGTCACCGTCGTCGAGCCGCTTCAGCCGGGTGCCGACGTTGCCGCGCAGGCTTACGATCTCGAGATCCGGACGCCGCGCCTGCAACTGCAACTGGCGCCGCAGGCTCGAGGTACCCAGTCGCGCGTTATACGGCAGGCTATTGAAGTTATTGTATTTATTGGATATGTACGCATCGCGGGGTTCCTCGCGCACGAGGATCACCGACAGGTGAAGGCCCGCCGGCAGCTCGACCGGGACATCCTTCATCGAGTGCACCGCGATGTCGGCGCGGCCTTCGAGCAGGCTCTGCTCGAGCTCCTTGACGAACAGCCCCTTGCCACCGACCTTCGCGAGCGGCGTATCGAGAATCCGGTCGCCCTGGGTCGTCATGCCGATCAGTTCGACTTCGAGATCCGGGTGGGCCTGCTGCAGCCGGTTCCTGACATGTTCGGCCTGCCATAGCGCGAGCGGGCTCTTGCGGGTTGCGATACGGATGCGGTGAACGGCCATGATGAAGTCCTTATGCTAAGGACTCATCGACGGCGAGGCAAATGCTAAATCAGGGAGCGGGGCGGTCCGTCAGGCTCAGGCGTAGCGTTTGAACTCATCGCGCAACGGGCCCAGGTGACGCCGGCTGATCTCGATGCGTTCATCGCTGCCTTGCAGGAGTGCGAGCCACAGGCCGTCCCGGGCACGCTCCAGCGCCGAGATTCGGGAACGCGCGACCAGGCAATTGCGATGAATGCGCACGAATCTCGCGCCGAATTCCTGTTCGAGGCCCTTCAGCGACTCCTCGATCAGGACCTCGCCGCCGTCGTGACGCACTGTCACGTACTTGTGATCGGCGCGGAAATACAGCACCTCGTCGAGTGGAATCAGGCGGATCTGCGTCCCGCTGCGCGCGCAGATGTGCGTGCGCGCCGCCGCGGCGCTCATCTGTCGCGCGGCATCGAGACGCACACGACTGAGACCTTGCGCACGTTCGAGCGCATGCTGCAGGCGCTCGCGACGGATCGGCTTCAGCAGATAATCGACGGCATGGGCCTCGAAAGCCGCAAGCGCGTGGTCGCCATACGCGGTCGTGAAGATCACCGCCGGCGGCTGCTCCCAGCCGGCGAGGTGCGTCGCGGCCTCGAGGCCATCGATGCCGGGCATGCGGATATCCAGCAACACGACATCGGGCTGCAGGCGGCTGCACTGTTCCAGCGCCTGGCGGCCGTCCGCGGCCTCGCCGACGACGGTGATGCCGTCGAGTTCATCGATCAATCGGCGCAGGCGGTCGCGCGCCAGGGTCTCGTCATCGGTGATCAGCACCTTCATGACGCCTCCGCCTCCGTATCCATCAGTTGCGGGAACTCGACGCGGGCCGTGAACCCGCCGTTATCGGTCGATATCTCCAGTCGTCCGCGCTGGCCGTAATTCAGGCGCAAGCGCTCACGGGTGTTGTCGAGCGCCATGTGCTGGCCCTCGCGTCGACCTGCCGTGACGTCGGTGCGCGGCGGCGGCAGCGGATTCGTCACGGTCAGAATGATGAGCCCGTTGCGGCGCCTTCCCTCGATCCGTATCAATCCGCCACCCGGCAGCGGCTCGATGCCATGGTAGACCGCGTTCTCGACCAGCGGCTGCAACAACAGCGCGGGAACACGCGCCTCCATCGGCAGGTCCCCGAAGCTTTCCTCGACCTGCAGGCGCTCGCCGAGGCGCAGCGCCTCGATGCGCAGGTAGCGCCTGACGAGTGCGATCTCCCCGCCCAGCGTGCCGGGGCGCTGCACATCGGACAGGCTGCAGCGAAACAGTTCGGCGAGGTCCTCGACGACCGCCTCGGCCAGCGCCGGATCGCTGCGGGTCAGGCTCGCGATCGTGTTCATGCTGTTGAACATGAAATGCGGCCGGATGCGCGCCTGCAGGGCCTGGAAGCGGGCGCGCGCCTCGGCCTCGATGGTCTGGCGCGTGCGGCGCTGGACATAGAAATAGCGCAGGACCACCGCGCCGAATATTGCGGCGACGGCGAGATTCCGCATCAGGAATTCGCCATGCTGAAACGCGGGCATCAATTGCGCGAATCCACTGCCGCGCCCGAGCTGGAAAACGATCTCGCTCATCAGCACAGTCACGACCAGCACCAGCCCCCAGGCCCCGGACCCGGTGCCGACCGGACCAAGCCGGTTCAGCCAGCGCCGGCTGGCGCACAGCAGCGCGGTGCATGACAGCGCGATCCACTGGATGAACAGCGACAACAGGCTCAGCGCATGCCAACGCTCGGCGGTTCCGCCGGCGACCCCGAGCGCGAGGATGAATGCGAGCAGCTCGGCGCTGACGACGATGATGAAGACGACGCGGATGTTGCAGAAGTTGGGCAGAAAACCGGTGGCGCCGGGGTCGCGGCGGTCGACGGGGCTTGTCGCAATTCTGGTCGTCATGGCGCAGAAGACATGGAGAAGTTGAATCCGGATAGATGCTTATCGGCGAGCCGCCACCAAAACTTGTGAACGGGGTTCCCAATAAAAAGCAGCCGTCACCGCCATGTTGGTCACGCTTTGCTGTCAGGCCCTGCCGGCATTCGTTATACTCCTCTCAAAACAACGCCCTGCCTTATTCGAATGGAAAGGATCACCGACAAGCTCTGGTCAGGACGCTTCACCGAGGCGACAGACAGCATCGTCGAGCGCTTTGGCGCATCGGTCGATTTTGACCAGCGACTGTACAAATACGACATCCAGGGTTCGATCGCGCACGCCCGGATGCTCGTGCGCGCCGGCGTGCTGAAGCAGTCCGAATTCGATGCGATCGAGAAGGGGCTGAAGGGTATACAGACGGACATCGAGCGCGGCGAGTTTGCATGGCTGGTCGAGCTCGAGGACGTGCACATGAATATCGAGGCGCGGCTGACCGAGCGCATCGGCGAGGCCGGCAAGAAGCTGCATACCGGGCGTTCGCGCAACGACCAGGTCGCAACCGATATGCGGCTGTACCTGCGTGACGAGATCGACGCGATCGGCGCGGCGCTGGCGCGTCTGCAGGACGTACTGCTCGACATCGCCGAACGCGAGGCCGAGACGATCATGCCCGGCTTCACGCACCTGCAGGTCGCGCAGCCGGTCACGTTCGGCCATCACATGATGGCCTGGTTCGAATCGCTCGAGCGCGACGCCGCGCGGCTCATGGACTGCCGCCGCCGGGTCAACGTCATGCCGCTCGGCGCCGCGGCGCTCGCCGGC
>CAYTGL010000063.1:10211-10410 GCA_964437335.1 uncultured Chromatiales bacterium | reverse complement strand
CGCGGTCGAGCTCGAGAATCCAGCCGGCGACGTTGTCGAGGAAGTAGCGGTCGTGCGTGATGGCGACGACGGTGCCCGGGAAGTCATGCAGGAAGCGCTCGAGCCACGCGACCGATTCGGCGTCGAGGTGGTTGGTCGGCTCGTCGAGCAGCAGCATGTCGGGATTCGACAGCAGCAGCTTGCACAGCGCGACGCGGCG
>CAYTGL010000063.1:2521-10201 GCA_964437335.1 uncultured Chromatiales bacterium | reverse complement strand
CGGGTGACGTCTGCGTCCCACGGCGGCAGGCGCAGCGCGTCGGCGGCGATCTCGAGTTTGCGATCGAGCTCCCAGGCGCCGGCAGCGTCGATCGCGTCCTGCAGTTTGGCCTGTTCCTCGAGCAGCGTGTTCATCTCGTCGTCGCTCATCGGTTCGGCGAATTTCATGCTGATTTCGTTGAAACGATCGAGCAGGGCTTTGGTGCCGGCGACGCCTTCCTCGACATTGCCGCGTACGTCCTTGTCGGGGTCGAGTTGCGGTTCCTGGGACAGGTAGCCGATGTGAATGCCGGGCTGGGGGCGCGCCTCGCCCAGGTGCTCCTGGTCGACGCCGGCCATGATGCGCAGCAGCGTCGATTTACCGGAGCCGTTCAGGCCGAGCACGCCGATCTTCGCGCCGGGGAAGAAGGAGAGCGAGATGTCTTTGAGGATTTCGCGCTTCGGCGGCACGACCTTGCCGACGCGGTTCATTGTAAAGATATATTGCGCCATGGGAGTCCCGGGATTGTCATGATGCAGGTGGAATAATGTGTGCCGGATGATAACACATGGGGCGGGCACTGTGCCTTGATCCCGCCCGCTACCTTCATGTCGCCGGCTATCGCAGTCGCACACCCGCGTTATGTTATAGTGGGCGCCATTCGACCCCCTTCCGCCCTCCAATGAAATTCGCGATCCTTTCCAGAAAGTCGGGCCTCTATTCCACGCGCCGCCTTGCCCAAGCGGCGAAGGAGCGGGGGCATCAGGTACGTATCATCGATCCGCTGCACTGCTACATCAACGTCACCACTCCCGGATCGGCCATCTACTACAAAGGCGAGGAACTGACCGGTTTCGACGCGGTGATTCCGCGGATCGGAGCGTCGATCACATTCTATGGGACCGCGGTGCTGCGGCAGTTCGAGATGATGGGGGTGTACCCGGTCAACGAGTCGGTTGCGATCACGCGCGCGCGCGACAAGCTGCGTTCATTACAGTTGCTTGCACGCAAGGGTATCAGTCTGCCGGTGACGGGACTCGCGCATTCACCGGATGACATCCGGCATGTGATCTCGATGGTCGGCGGGGCGCCGCTGGTGATCAAGCTGATCGAGGGAACCCAGGGCATCGGGGTAGTGCTCGCCGAGACGCCTAAGGCAGCGGAGAGCGTTATTGACGCGTTTCTCGGACTCAAGGCGAATATCCTGGTGCAGGAATATATTCGCGAGGCGCGCGGTTCCGATATCCGCTGCTTCGTGATTGGCGGCAAGGTCGTCGCGGCGATGAAGCGGCAGGCGAAGGAGGGGGAGTTCCGTTCGAATCTGCATCGCGGCGGCACTGCGACCAAGGCGCGCTTGACGCCGGAGGAGCGTTCGACTGCGGTGCGCGCAGCGCGCGTGATCGGTCTCAACGTCGCTGGTGTCGATATCTTGCGGTCGAATCACGGACCGGTGGTCATGGAAGTCAACTCGTCGCCGGGACTCGAGGGCATCGAGGAGACGACGAACTGCGACATCGCCGGCATGATCATCGAATTCGCCGAGAAGAACGCGAGGGCGAATCGGACCCGGACGCGAGGGAAGGGGTAGTGGTATTCAAATAAGCTACGGAGCACCGGATACGCAGTTTCACTCCTGACCACTACAGCTTTCCCAACAGATATGAGGCATCCGGTATCACGTTGATCCGCCCGTGCATTGCGGTGCGCCCGAGCAACATGCGAAAGCGCATCGGGTCGCGGTTGGTCAGACTGACTTCGATAGGCCATTCATCGTCGCCGAGGCGCAGCAGAGTGCTGATGACGAAGCGCAGCTCGCGGTGCCCGCCGGAGTCGCTGACCCAGCGCCGGTCGACGAGCTCGGCATTGCAAGTCAACGAGACATCGGTGCGGGCCTGCAGTGGATGGATGTCAAAACGGACCATAAATTTGCCACGCTTGCGGAACGGCGTGACCCGGTAGCTATGCAGCGCTGATGTGCGGGCGCCGGTGTCAATCTTGGCCTTGATGGCCGGGATGCCGAGTTCCGGCAGCGCGAGCCATTCGCGCCAGCCGGCGTGGATTCTCTGTGCAGCTCGAGGAGTGGGTCGTATCATTAACGCGCATGATTGCGTGAATGGGCATTCTCATGCAAGGGCGTCAATAGGGTCAGACCCTATTGATGCCGGGCATATGGCCATCGCGAACCCGCGCAGATAGAAAGAGGCTTACGCCGATGACCGACGAGGACAGCGAGACGATCGAACAGGCGATACGGCGGGTCGCGGGGGCGTTCGAACTGGCCGGGTTGAGCCACGGCCACGGCACCGACAATCCGTTCGACGAGGCCGCGTGGCTGGTGCTCGCGGCGCTGCGGCTGCCGCCGGTGGTGCCGCCTGTAGTACTGACGACCGTACTGACCGGTCAGGAGCGTGAAGCCATCGCAAAGCTGGTCGCGCGCCGGATCGACGAACGAATGCCGACGGCCTATCTGACCGGCATTGCCTGGTTCTGCGGGTTGCGTTTTCATGTCGACCCGCATGTGCTGATCCCGCGGTCTCCAATCGCCGAACTGATCGATGCCGGTTTTGCGCCCTGGATCGCGCCGGATCGTACCGTGCGTCGCATCCTCGATATCGGCACCGGCAGCGGCTGTATCGCGATTGCCTGCGCCTGCAAGTTCCCGGAGGCGGAGATCGACGCCATCGACGTATCGGAGGAGGCGCTGGCGATTGCGCGCAGGAATATCGGGGAGCATGGGTTTGCCGGACGTGTGCACGCGATCCGTTCCGACCTGTTCGCGGCGCTCGAGGGACGGGTCTATGACCTGATCGTCGGCAATCCGCCTTATGTCGACGAGGCCGAGATGGCGGCGTTGCCCGAGGAGTTTCGCCGGGAGCCGGCGCTCGGACTCGCCGGTGGGCGTGATGGTCTCGATATCGTCGTGCGTATCCTGCGCGAGGCGGGTCGGCATCTGGTGCCGAACGGGGTGCTGGTGGTTGAAGTCGGGGCTTCCGAAGATGCGCTAATACGGCGCTTTCCCGAGGTACCGTTTTTGTGGCTGGAGTTCGCCCATGGCGGACAGGGGGTCTTCCTGCTGACTGCCGACGAACTGGCGGCCGCTGACGGCTATTTCACCGGATCTGGCGGCGATTGAACGGGCGGAGAGTCCCGGGATCGGTTATCATAGCCCTGTTTTAATTAAGGGAATTATGGACCAGGCCCTGCAATTCGATCCCGTCTTGATGCGCCGTCACGACCGCAGCGGCCCGCGTTATACCTCCTATCCCACGGCGGACCGGTTTCACGATGGTTTCGGCGAGCAGGATTACCGGGCGGCCGCAGCCCGGATCCAGACCGGGCCGGCACCGGGGCCGCTGTCGCTGTATTTTCATATCCCTTTCTGCGACACGCTGTGTTTCTACTGCGCCTGCAACAAGATCGCGACGAAGAATCGCGCCCATGCAGCGCCGTACCTTGCGGCGCTGCATCGTGAACTCGCATTGCAGGGCGCGCTATTCGGACGCGAGCGGGTCGTCGAGCAACTGCACTGGGGCGGCGGAACCCCGACCTTCATCAGTCATGCCCAGATGGAGGAGTTGATGCGCATGACGCGCACGCATTTCAGCCTGCGCAAGGACGATCGCGGCGAATACTCGATCGAGATCGACCCGCGTGAGACCCGCCCGGACACGCTGAAGCTGCTGCGTGGCCTCGGCTTCAACCGGCTCAGCATGGGAGTGCAGGACTTCGATCCGGCAGTGCAGCGCGCGGTCAATCGTATCCAGGGCGAGGAACAGACCTTCGCGGTGCTTGACCAGGCGCGCACCGAGGGCTTTCATTCGGTCAGTCTCGATCTGATCTACGGCTTGCCGCTGCAAGGCGTCGCAAGTTTCATGCGGACGCTCGACACGGTCATCGATGCCCGTCCCGATCGACTGTCGGTTTTCAACTATGCACATCTGCCGTCGCTGTTCATGCCGCAGCGCCGCATCCGCGAGGCCGATCTGCCTGCTTCGGAGGAGAAACTCGAGATCCTTCGCTCGACTATCGAGCGCCTGACCGGCGCCGGCTATGTCTACATCGGGATGGACCATTTCGCGCTGCCGGATGACGAGCTCGCCGTCGCGCAACGAAACGGTACGCTGTATCGCAACTTCCAGGGTTATTCGACGCACGCCGATTGCGACCTTGTCGGCCTCGGGGTCAGTGCGATTGGCAAAGTCGGCGACACCTATGCGCAGAATTTCAAGCGTATCGATGAGTATCGCGCGCTGCTCGACAGCGGGCGCCTGCCAATCTGGCGCGGCATCGAACTTGACGCCGACGATCGTCTGCGCCGCGAGGTCATTACCCGGTTGATCTGCGATTTCGCGCTCGATCCGGCGCCGATCGAGCGCGAATTTGCGATCGACTTCGCGCAGTACTTCGGATCGGAGATCGAAGCCCTCGATCGCCTTGCGGAGGATGGCCTGCTGACGTTCGAACGGGGCGTGATCCGCATCACCACGCTCGGTCGCTTGCTGGTGCGCAACATCTGCATGGTCTTCGACCGCCGCCTGCGCGCCGGTGGGGAACGGCGGTTTTCCAAAGTGATCTAGCATTCACAGGGATCTGACCCCTGTGCATTTCGATAGTAATGGTCTGTCCCCGCTTTGCCCGCTACAATAACCCGCATGTCCGGCAACACCTTTGGCAAGCTGTTCACCGTCACGAGCTTCGGCGAGAGCCACGGGCCGGCGCTCGGCTGTATCGTCGATGGTTGCCCGCCCGGGCTCGAACTTTCCGCGGCCGACCTGCAGCATGACCTCGACCGGCGTAAACCCGGGAAGTCGCGCCATGTGACGCAGCGCCGCGAGGCCGATGAGGTCGAGATCCTGTCCGGGGTGTTCGAGGGCCAAACCACCGGGACGCCGATCGGGTTGCTGATCCGCAACACCGACCAGCGCCCCCACGATTATTCGAACATCATGGACCGCTTTCGCCCCGGCCATGCCGATTACACTTACCAGCAGAAGTACGGCCGGCGCGACTACCGCGGCGGCGGACGCTCCTCGGCGCGCGAGACGGCGATGCGCGTTGCCGCCGGTGCGATCGCGAAGAAATTTCTTGCGAGCCGTTCCGGCATCACGATCCGCGGTTATCTCGCGCAGCTCGGGCCAATCCGCGCCGAGGCCTTCGACTGGGACGAGGTCGAGCGCAATCCGTTCTTCTGCCCGGATGCGGCGAAGGTCGCGGAAATGGAGGCCTTCATGGACGCGCTGCGCAAGTCGGGCGATTCGGTCGGCGCGCGCATCAATGTCGTCGCGAGCGGCATGATGCCGGGGCTCGGCGAGCCGATTTTTGATCGCCTCGACGCCGACATCGCGCACGCGCTGATGAGCATCAACGCGGTCAAAGGCGTCGAGATAGGGGCCGGCTTCGCGTCAGTCGAGCAGAAAGGCAGTGAACACCGCGACGAGATCACGCCCAGAGGCTTTCTCGGCAACCAGGCTGGCGGCATCCTCGGCGGCATCTCGACCGGCCAGGACATCATCGCGAGCATCGCGCTCAAGCCGACATCGAGCATCCGCCTGTCGGCGCGCACGATCAATCTCAAAGGTGAGCCAGTCGAGATCGTGACCAAGGGCCGCCATGACCCCTGTGTCGGCATCCGCGCGACGCCGATCGCCGAGGCGATGCTCGCGATTGTATTGATGGATCACGCACTGCGTCACCGCGCGCAAAACCTCGATGTCCAGTCCGGAACCCCGATCGTTCCAGCCGCAGCGGATGATTGAGATACATCCCTGCTGATGTATCTCCGCCTGTCGAGCTTTTATCTGTGGTACTTCGCCGCGCTTGGCGCCATGCTGCCGTATTGGGGCCTGTATCTGAAGTCGCTCGGTTATTCGGCCGTCGAGATCGGCGAATTGATCGCGATCATGATGGCAACCAAGATCATCGCTCCGAACATCTGGGGCTGGATCGCCGACCGCAGCGGCCGGCGCATGCGCATCGTCCGGATCGCCTCTTTACTCGCGGCAGTGGCCTTCGCCGGCGTGTTTCTCGGCAATGGTTACGGGTGGCTGGCCCTCGTCGTCGCGACCTTCAGTTTTTTCTGGAATGCCGCCTTGCCGCAGTTCGAGGCCGTCACGATGAGCCACCTCGGGGACCGCACCGACCGGTACAGCCGGATCCGCCTGTGGGGCTCGATCGGTTTCATCGTCGCTGTTGTCGCACTTGGCGCGACGATCGACCGCCATGGCATCGCACTGCTGCCCGCGGTGCTGTTCGGCCTGTTCTTCGCGATCTGGTGTTCGACGCTCACGGTTGCCGACCGCCCGCCCTCGATCGAGCACCAGGACGCGCGCCCGCCGCTTATGCAGGTGCTGCGTCGCAGCGATGTCATCACGCTTCTGGTCGTCTGCTTCCTGATGCAGGCCAGCCACGGACCCTATTACAGTTTTTTCTCAATCCATCTCGAGGCCAACGGTTATCCCGGTTGGCTGATCGGACAATTGTGGGCGCTTGGCGTACTCGCCGAGATCGGTGTGTTCCTGCTGATGCACAGGATGCTGCCACGCTTCGGCGTCAGGAACCTGCTGCTCGCAAGCCTCGCGCTCGCCACGCTGCGCTGGCTGCTGATCGCGGTCTTCGTCGACTCGCTATCGGTCATGCTGTTCGCGCAGTTTCTGCATGCGGCGAGTTTCGGCATCTATCACGCCGTCGCGATCGGGCTGATCCATCACTACTTCACCGGCAGCCACCAGGGCAGAGGCCAGGCCTTGTACAGCAGCCTATCCTTCGGCGCCGGCGGCGCGCTCGGCAGTCTCTACGCCGGCTACCTCTGGGACAGCGCCGGCGCGACGTTCACATTCCTTATCGCGGCGCTGGTCAGCGCACTTGCATTCGTCATCGCTCTGCGCGCCATTCCCGCGAGTCATCCACATCCATAGTTGCGGGGTGAGTGACTGCTGGTGATTGTATCTGCGGGGCAAGGCTTCCGGGTGGGGGAGTTTGACGGGCCAGAAACCGCGGCGTATCATTCCCATCCTTGCGTCGGGATCGGGCATTATCGCTCTATCCGCTGCCTTGACGGGGTATAGCGCAGCCTGGTAGCGCGCCAGCTTTGGGAGCTGGATGTCGGGGGTTCAAATCCCTCTACCCCGACCATCCGAACTGATAAGGCAGCGATTTCGACTTAGCAGCCTGCGCCCGTAGCTCAATTGGATAGAGCATCGGCCTTCTAAGCCGAGGGTAGCAGGTTCGAGTCCTGCCGGGCGCGCCACTTGTGACGTGCTGGTTTTATTAATCAGTGGTGAGCGTAGCTCAGTTGGTAGAGCCCCGGATTGTGATTCCGGTTGTCGTGGGTTCGAGTCCCATCGTTCACCCCATTTTGACCCGGGCCGTTAGCTCAGTTGGTAGAGCAGCTGACTCTTAATCAGCGGGTCGTAGGTTCGATCCCTACACGGCCCACCAAATTCCGGGCGGCATGCCCCGGTCCCGCCTGTGGTTGATCGTGTCGCTATAGTATAATCAGCACTATTCAGGATCGCCCGGGACGAGGCGGCTGATGGTTCGATGTCAATGTATGAAGAGATACTGTTATCTTCATAATACTGTGAGGTAGCGCATGCAGGTTTCGGTAGAGACAACCCAGGGGCTCGAGCGCCGGATGACAGTTTCCGTCCCCGCAGAACGGATTGACAGCGAGGTCGCGAACCGGCTCAGGAATCTCTCGCG
>CAYTGL010000063.1:0-2511 GCA_964437335.1 uncultured Chromatiales bacterium | reverse complement strand
GCACGGATCAAGGGCTTCCGCCCCGGCAAGGTGCCGCTCAAGGTCATCGAAAGCCGCTATGGCCCGATGGTGCGGCAGGAAGTCGTCAACGAAGTTACCCGCGACACCTTCTTCGAGGCGATCAACCAGGAAAACCTGCAGATCGCCGGCATGCCGCGCTTCAAACCAAGGAGCGTGGAGGCGGGGCAGAATCTCGAATACGAGGCACTGTTCGAGGTCATGGCCCAGATCGAACTGGCATCGCTGGATCAGGTCGAGATCGTGCGCCCGGTTGCGGAGATCACCGATCCGGATGTCGACAACATGCTCGAAACCCTGCGCAATCAGCGCGGCGAATGGCGCGAGATCGAACAACCGGCGGGGGAAGGCCATCAAGTTATCGCTGATTTCGTCGGGAGAATCGATGGCGAGGAGTTTCCCGGCAACCGCGGCGAGCGGGTGCCGATCCTGCTTGGCTCCAAGCGCCTGATTCCGGAAGTCGAGCAGGGTTTTTACGGCATATCGCCCGGCGAGGAACGCAGTGTGGAGGCCCGGTTCCCGGACGATTATCATGTCAAGGACGTGGCCGGCAAAACGGCCGTGTTCACGCTCAAGGTGCATACGGTTTCCGAGCCGCATCTGCCCGAGATCAATGAGGCCTTCATCAGGAGCTTCGACGTCCCCGAAGGAACGATCGAGGCTATGCGAGTCGAACTGCGCAGGACGATGACCGACGAGATGCAGGACGCGATCCGGGACCAGCTCAGGCGACAGGTACTCGATGCGCTCTATCGCGAGCACCGTACAATCGAGGCGCCGCGGTCGCAGGTTGAGGCACAGACCGAGGCGCTGATGGCGCAGGCCCGCGACATGCTGCTGCGCCAGGGGAAGCCGGAGACGGAGATCTCGCTCGACCGCGCACCGTTCGAGGAACAGGCGCGGCGCCGCGTCATCCTCGGATTGCTGATCCGCGAGATCGTCAGGCAGCAGGGTTTCAGGGCCGATCCGCAGCAGATCCGGGAGCGCGTCGAATTCATCGCGTCGAGCTACGAAAACACTGAAGAGGCAATCCGCTGGTATTACGCTGATCGTGATCGTCTCGCCAACATCGAGCAACTGGTGCTCGAGGATCAAGTTGTCGACTGGGTCGTGTCACGTGTCAGACTGCGGGACGAGCCCACCACGTTCGAGGCCTTGCTGAAGGAGCGCCGGGGGCGGTAATTCAGCGAGGATTTGTCCCTCATACGTCTGACATTCGCGAGCGTGCTCGGGTACAATTAGCCTTAAAGCACCCTCGGGCCACGACCGATAAATTCAAGAGTTGCTCGACAACAGGATACACGGCAAATGACAAGTATGAATCTGGTCCCGATGGTGGTCGAGCAGTCAGCGCGCGGTGAACGCGCCTATGACATCTACTCCAGGTTGTTGAAGGAGCGGGTAATCTTCCTCGTCGGACCGATCGAGGATCATATCGCGAATCTGGTCGTCGCCCAGATACTGTTTCTCGAGTCCGAGAACCCGGACAAGGATATCCATCTATATATCAATTCCCCCGGCGGTTCGGTCAGCGCCGGCATGTCGATCTACGACACGATGCAGTTCGTCAAGCCGGACATCAGCACAATGTGCCTCGGCCAGGCCGCGAGCATGGGCGCGCTGCTGCTTGCCGGCGGTGCCGCGGGCAAGCGCTTCTGCCTGCCGCATGCCCGCATGATGATCCATCAGCCGCTCGGCGGCTTCCAGGGCCAGGCCAGCGACATCGACATCCACGCCCGTGAGATCCTGCGGGTGCGGGATCGTCTGAATGACGTCCTGGCGCAGCACACCGGCCAGCCTCTGGACCGGATCCGCGAGGATACCGACCGTGACCGGTTCATGACTGCAACGGAGGCCGTCGAATATGGTCTGATAGACAGGGTCATGGAACGCAGGCAGACTGCGGCCTAGTACGCGCGCGGACAGATCCGGACCAGGAGCATCGAGCGGGGTAGTCTATGAGCGACGACAGACACGGCAAGGGCGAAGACGGGGACAAGCTCCTCTATTGCTCTTTTTGCGGCAAGAGTCAGCATGAGGTGCGCAAGCTGATTGCCGGCCCGTCGGTTTTTGTCTGCGATGAGTGCGTCGAACTGTGCAACGACATCATCCGCGAAGAGGTCCAGGAGAAGTCGCCGGGCATCAAGGGCGCTAAGCTGCCGCTGCCGCGCGATATCAACCGCATCCTCGACGACTATGTGATTGGACAGAATCGCGCCAAAAGGATCCTGTCAGTCGCTGTCTACAATCACTACAAGCGCCTCGAGCTCGGAATCCGCAAGGACGACGTCGAGCTGTCGAAAAGCAACATCCTGCTGATTGGTCCCACCGGCTCCGGCAAGACTCTACTGGCCGAGACGCTCGCCCGGTTGCTGAACGTCCCGTTCACGATCGCAGACGCGACGACGCTGACCGAGGCGGGCTACGTCGGCGAGGACGTCGAGAACATCATCCAGAAGTTGCTGCAGAAGTGCGACTACGATGTCGAGAAGG
>CAYTGL010000062.1:0-11075 GCA_964437335.1 uncultured Chromatiales bacterium | reverse complement strand
GGGGTGTGGCGCAGCGCGGCGATCGCGCGGGCGCTCTCCTTGCCGGTGTCGATCAGGTCCTCGGTCAGCGCGCCGATGATCCCGTTGCGGCCGGCGTAGACCCGGCCGATCCGCTTGCGCTCCGCGCGCGCGGTCTCGATGACGCCGCAGGCGCTCGCATTGATGACAGCGGTGACGCCGCCGGACTGGGCATAGAAAGCGTTTTTCCGACCCATCGATTCCTCCCCCGGTGGATATTATGGTCAGCCGCCGAATCGGGCCCCTGCCCTTTGCAGCGCTGCGAAAAAACTGTATAAGCAATACAACACGAAATGGCTGCGCCCGGACTCGCTTTCACGGACGATATCACACCTGCCTAGAACAAGCACAAGCTTCTGAAAAATATAATAATTATCAAATAAACACTGACGAACCAGACAGGGGGTCAAGCGAAATGAGAATTGTATTGCTCGGAGCTCCGGGGTCAGGCAAGGGGACGCAGGCCAAGCTGCTGACCGAGAGTTATCATGTCCCGCAGATCTCGACCGGCGATCTGCTGCGGGCCGCTGTCAAGTCCGGCTCCGCCCTCGGCCTCCAGGCCAAGGCGGCGATGGATGCCGGCCGGCTGGTGTCTGACGACCTCGTGCTCGCGATGATCCGCGAACGACTGACCTGGCCCGACGCCGGGAACGGCTTCATCCTCGACGGGTTTCCCCGCAATATCGCCCAGGCCCAGGCGCTTGACGTGATGCTCGAGCGGCTCGGTCAGCCGCTCGATATCGCGCTGCTGATCGACGTCGATCCGGATATCCTGATGCAGCGCATGACCGGCCGCCGCACCTGCGAATCCTGCGGCCAGACTTACAACGTCTACACCTCGCCATCCAAGCTCGACGACCGCTGCGACAAGTGTGGCGGCAATCTGCGCCATCGGGCCGACGACAACGAGGAAACGATCGGCAACCGGCTGCGGGTCTACGAGAGCCAGACCTCGCCGGTGGTCACCTATTACCGCGACGCCGGCCGGCTCGAGACCGTGCAGGGGATCGGCGAGATCCCGCATATCTTCGCCGGGATCCGCAAGGTCGTCGATGCCGCGCGCAAACGGCCGCGCGTGAATCCGCAGGCATCCGCCGCAGCGCCGGGCGGCGCATCACCGGCCGAGGCGGCACGGGTGCTCGGGGCGATCGCCGCGAAGTCGAAGAAGGCGGCTAAACCCGCGGCCACGAAGCCATCCGTCACTGCGAAACTGACGGCGTCGAAGAACAAGGCCGCCGCGACCGTGAGCAAGGCCGCGGCGGCGGCGAAGAAGTCGGTGAAGAAGACAGCGAAGAAGACGGTGAAGAAGGCCGCTGCCCGCAAGAACACCGTGAAAAAGGCCATAAAGAAAAAGGCGGCCGCGGCCAACAAGGCGGTCAGAAAAGCGGTCAGCAAGACGGTCAAGGCGGTGAAGAAGAAGACGGCGGCCGCGAGGAAGGCGGTGTCGAAGAAGAAGGCCGCCGTGAAAAAGTCGGTGAGCCGGAAATCCATCAAGAAAAAGGCCACGGCGGCCAGAAAAGCCGTGAAGAACGCGGTCCGCAAGACGGTCAAGGCAGTCAGCAGGAAGAAGGCGGCGGCCGCGAAAAGAAAGCGCGCGCCGGCTCGCAAGAAATAGCCCGGGGCATGAGCGACAGCCGTCACGACAGCCGCGGGGCCTTCCCGCGCCGGCGCATGCGCCGGATGCGGCGCGATGCGTTCAGCCGGCGCCTGATGCGCGAGACCGTGCTCGGCGTCGATGACCTGATCTGTCCGCTGTTCGTCCTCGATGGCAGAACGCGACGCCAGGCGGTCGAGTCGATGCCGGGTATCGAGCGCCTCAGCATTGACGAATTGCTGCGCGAGGCCGAGGGCCTGGTCGCGCTCGGTGTGCCGGCGGTCGCGCTGTTCCCGGTGACCCCGTCCGAGCACAAGACCATCGACGCGCGCGAGGCCTGGAATCCCGAAGGCATCGCCCAGCGCGCGGTGCGCGCGCTGAAACAGGCCTTCCCGGAGCTCGGCGTGATCACGGATGTCGCGCTCGACCCGTTCACGACCCACGGCCAGGACGGACTGATCGATGACGCCGGATATGTCGTCAACGACGAGACCATTGATGCGCTGGTGCGCCAGGCGCTGTCGCATGCCGAGGCCGGCGCAGACATCGTCGCCCCTTCCGACATGATGGACGGCCGCATCGGCGCGATCCGCGCGGCGCTGGAATCGGCCGGCCAGCGCAACACGCGGATCCTCGCCTATGCCGCGAAATACGCGTCGAGCTTCTACGGCCCGTTCCGCGACGCGGTCGGCTCCGCCGCGAATCTCGGCGCCGGTGACAAGTACACCTATCAGATGGATCCCGCGAATTCCGACGAGGCGCTGCGCGAGGTTGCGCTCGACATCGACGAGGGCGCGGATATCGTCATGATCAAGCCGGGCCTGCCGTATCTCGACATCGTCCATCGCGTCAAGCAACGCTACGGCGTGCCGACCTTCGTCTACCAGGTCAGCGGCGAGTACGCGATGTTGAAGGCCGCGGCCGAGCGCGGCTGGCTCGACGAACGCGCCGCCGTCCTCGAAAGCCTGGTCTCGATCAAGCGCGCCGGCGCAGACGCGGTGCTGACGTATTTCGCCAAAGATGTCGCCGGATGGCTGAAAAACTAGCCGTCAGCCACGGCCGCCGCGGGGTCGGATCCCTTTAAGCCATGTCCTCGCCGTTCGATTTTGATGCCCCGCCCGACCGCTACGCGGTCATCGGTAACCCGGTGTCCCACAGCCTGTCACCTGAAATTCACGCCGTGTTCGCGCGCCAGACCGGCCAGCGCATGGTCTATGACGCGATCCAGGTCGACGAGGGCGGTTTCCCGCAGGCGGTCGGCAACTTTCAGGGCGCCGGCGGCAAGGGGCTCAACATCACGTTGCCGTTCAAGCGCGAGGCCTGGCGACTTGCCGACAGCCGCAGCCCGCGCGCCGAGCTGGCCGGCGCGGTCAATACGATGCTGTTCATCGATGGACGCATCCATGGTGACAATACCGACGGCATCGGCCTCGTGCGCGACTTGACCGCGAACCTGGGCGTTGAGATCGGCGACCGACGGGTGCTCGTCGTCGGCGCCGGCGGCGCCGCGCGCGGCGTGCTCGGACCGCTGCTCGAACAGCAACCGGCTGAACTCGTGATCGTCAACCGCACCGTCGATCGCGCGATCGAGCTGGCGGGCATATTTAAGGACCGTGGTGTGAAGCTCGCAGGTTGCGGCTTCGATGAGCTGGATGACCGGGATTTCGATGTAATCATCAACGGCACCTCGGCAAGCCTGCACGGCGAGACGCTGCCGTTGCCGCCGTCGATTCTCGCGCCCGGCTGCTGGTGTTACGACATGATGTACGGCCGGGCGCCGACTCCGTTTCTGCGCTGGGCGGAGGCGCAGGGGGCGCCGCATCGCGCCGACGGGCTCGGCATGCTGGTCGAACAGGCTGCGGAATCCTTTCTGTTGTGGCGCGGCGTACGCCCGGACACCGTGCCGGTGCGGGCGCAGTTGCGTTCAACGCTCGGTCACTGACTGCGCGCGGCGATCTCGCGCGCGAGCGTTTCGATGTGCTGCTCGTTTTCGAGCTTGCGGCGCCACTCCGCAGGCAGCGCGTCGACGCCGAGAAAGGCCCCGCTGAGCGTTCCCGCCATCGTCCCGAGCGTCCCCCGGTCGCCGCCATTCAGGATCGCGCAGAGCTGGCATTCGATGAATTCATGCGGATGAATCAGAAAGCTGTACAGTGCGTACGGGAGCGATTCATGGACAGCGGTGCCGTGACCGAGCACGGACGCGGCCTCCGCGGGCAGCGTACCGCGGTCGAGGATGACGCGCAGCAGCGCGAGTTTCGACCTGATTGATTCGCTGCCGGCGGCGTCGATCAGCGTCTCGAGAAATGCATGCGGCGAGAACGGGCGTTGCGGATTGATCGCAAGCGCCTGCAGAAGCGCGTTTGCCTGCACGCGCGCGCCGTCGATCGCGACCGGGTGTCCATGCGTAATCCGGGAGGCCGCCGCGATACGGTCATCGAGCCGCTCGGAATTGCGAAAGTACAACGCGACCGGCGCGATCCGCATCGCCGCGCCGTTGCCGAACGATCCGTCACCGCCATAAAGACGGCTCGCCGCGTCGACATAACCGATGCCCTCGTTCTTGACCAGTGCGTAGATATTCTGGATGCTTTCGCTGTAACCGCGCCAGGGCTCCTTGTGATAGCGTTCCTGGAACAGATTGCCGAGTATCTGCGGCTCGACATCGCCAAACTCGATCAGCGTCTCGGCGACCGCAATCGCCATGACGGTGTCATCGGTGTAGCGCAACTGCTCGACCGCTTCGATCTGCGCGAGCACGGCATCGCGCTCGGGCTGGCGGCAGGCGAGTTCGCCGATGGCGTCGCCGAGGGCGCCGCCGGTCAGCGCGCCGAGGATCTTGGCCTGGATCAGGTCGGACATTGCATGCGTCGATTCAATGGTGACGGTGCTGATGATCTTTCATTAGACATGGAATGGCAGGCATGATCAAGCGGCAGCGGCCGGCGATGGAGCATCGCGCATGGTTTTGAATGTGCTGCTGATGGCGCTCGCCGCGCTCGTCATTGTCTATGCGCTGATCGTGTTGCGCGTCTATATCAGCCAGTCGCGCCGCATTTACCGGCCGCTGCGCGAACACATCGATACACCGGTTGCCCACGGCTTCGCCTTCGAAGACGTCAGTTTCGACAGCATCGACGGCGTCGGATTGCATGGCTGGTTCGTCCCGCATCCGGACGCCGCTTATGTCCTGCTGTTCTTTCATGGCAATACCCGCAACATCTCGTATTGCATCAATTCGGTGGCGTTGTACCACGAACTCGGATTCAGCATCTTTCTGTTCGACTATCGCGGATATGGCCGCAGCGGGGGCAGGCCGACCGAGCAGGGCATCCATCTCGATGCCGAAGCCGCGTGGCGCTGGCTGGTCGAGACGCGCGGGATACATCCGGACAGGATCGTGCTGCATGGTCGCTCGCTCGGCGCGGCGATTGCGACCCGGCTCGCGGCCAGGCAATCGCCGGCCGCGCTGGTCATCGAGTCGACATTCACGTCGATGCCCGAGGTCGCCGCGGAGTTGTATCCGCTGCTGCCCACGCGTCTGCTGGTGCGGCATCGCTATCCGGTGCGCGAACATCTGAAGCAGGTACATTGCCCGGTACTGGTGGTCCACGGGCGCGAGGACGAACTGATTCCGTATCGTCATGGACAGGCGCTGTTCGAGGCCGCGAACGAGCCGAAGGCCTTCATGGATATCGCAGGAAAACACTACGACGGCCATGTCGCGAGCGGACGGAATTACTATGAGGGACTCGCCGCGTTCTACGAACGTTACCTTCGTAAGGAGTCAGAGCCCGTTCAATAGGGTCAGACCCTATTAACAGGGTCTGACCCTATTGAACGGATGGCGTCAGACCCCAGGTGCCGATCCTTGAGTTCGATATAATGCCGCGCCGAGAATTCGAGGTATTCGAGCTCGCGGTCGCTGAGCCTGCGCGCCTGCTTTGCCGGGCTGCCCAGATAGAGATAGCCGCTTTCGAGGATCTTGCCCGGCGCGACCAGGCTCCCGGCGCCAATCATCGTACGGCTCCTGATGATCGCGCCGTCGAGGATCGTCGAACCCATGCCGACCAGCACGAGGTCTTCGACGGTGCACGCGTGCAGGATGACGCCGTGCCCGACGGTGACATTCGCGCCGACGCTCAGGGCATGGCCGCCCGGGTTGAAGCGGTTGTCGGCGGTGACGTGCAGCACCGACCCGTCCTGGATGTTGGTGCCGGCGCCGATCGTGATCCGGTGCACGTCACCGCGCGCGACCGCCATCGGCCATAGCGACGCGTCGTCGCCGATCGTCACGTTGCCGATGACCAGTGCGCAGTCGTCGATGTAGACGCGGTCACCGATGACGGGTGAATCGCCTTCGAAGTCGCGTATGGTCATGCCGGAATCCTCTGTTGTCCTCAGCGCAAACCTATCAACTCTTCCGCCCCGCTCGGATGAATCGCGACGGTATCGTCGAATTCCTTTTTCGTCGCGCCCATCCGTATCGCGACGGCAAAACCCTGCAGCATCTCGTCCGCGCCCTGGCCGAAGATGTGGCAGCCTACGATTTTCTGTTCCGGTCCGATCGTGATCAGCTTGACGGCCGAACGCGACTTGCGTGTCGTCAGTGCATGATAGAGCGGCGTGAAACGCGATTGCCAGACCTGCACCGCGTCGCCATAGCGCGCGCGGGCCTCGTCTTCGGTGAGGCCTATCGTCGCGATCGGCGGGTGGCTGAAGAGCACGGTCGGAATATGTTCATAGTCGAGGCGGCTGTCCGGTCGGTTGCCGAACAGGCGGTCAGCGAGACGGCGGCCGGCGGCGATCGCAACCGGGGTCAGCGCGGCGCGGCCGGTGACGTCGCCGACCGCATAAATACCGGGTACGCGGGTGTTCTGCCAGGCGTCGGTCCGCAGATGGCCGGAAGCGTCAGCCTCAAGGCCGGCGGCAGCGAGGTCGAGTGACGCGGTGTTTGCGCTGCGGCCGATGGCCCAGACCAGCGTGTCAAAGCCGCCAACGCGAAGGCCGTCGTTGCAATCGAGGCTCAGCCGACCATCGGCGCCGCGTACGACCGAGCGGATCAGTGTGTCGGTGACGATGGCGATACCGCTCGCGGTCATTGCCTCGCGCAGCGCCTCGCGCAGCATGGTATCAAAGTTGCCGAGCAGGTGCGGGCCGCGCAACAGCACCGTGACCTCGCTGCCGAGTGAACGAAAGATACCGGCCAGTTCGCATGCGATATAACCCGAGCCAACGATCGCGACATGGCGCGGCTGGCGCTCGAGTTCGAAAAATCCATCCGAAGTGATGCCGAACTCCGCGCCGGGCATCGCCGGCACATTGGGCCGGCCGCCGGTCGCGATAACGATATGATCCGCCTCCAGCATCCGCTCGCCGGTCGTGACGCGATGTGGCGTGACGAAGCGGGCCCGTTCTTCGATGAGCGTGACGCCGGCATCGACGAGATTGTCGCGATAGATGCCGTTGAGGCGTTCGATAAAGCGGTCGCGCGAGCCCGTGAGCTGCGCCCAGTCGACCGCGCTCAGCGCGGCGTCGAAGCCGTAGTCGGGTGCGTCGTGCAGCGCTTCGGCGATCCCGGCGGCATGCCACATGACCTTTTTCGGGACACAACCTCGATTGACGCAGGTGCCGCCGAGCCGGGCAGCCTCGATCAACGCGACGCGCGCCCCGTGCCGCGCCGCGCGAATCGCAGTCGCAATGCCGCCGCTGCCGCCGCCGATGACGACAAGATCAGGGTTTGCAGCCATCGATGATCCCGTTTTCCAGTTCCATGCCATGAATTATACGGCTGATTTCACCGGGGTCGGACCTGAATTTTCGCGGATCCGCGAAAATTCAGGTCCGACCCCGGTGCGATGGCGTATCATGAATCCCCGGCATGATCTTTCCGCTGCGATAGAAGGCTCCCAGCATGCAAACGACTCCTCCCGAAGGTAATCCCCTGATCGACCTGAGCGGACTCCCGCGTTTCAAGGAAATCCGTCCCGGACACGCGCAGCCGGCAATGGAATGGATACTCGCGGACAGTCGCGCGCGCATCGAGACCCTGCTCGATCGCGCTGGCGGATTCGACTGGGACAATCTCGCGCAGCCGCTCGAGGCGCTCGGGCATCGCCTGAGCCGTGTCTGGTCGCTGGTCGGCCACCTGAATGCCGTCATCAATAATCCGGAGCTGCGCGACGCCTACAACACCTGCCTCCCGCTCCTCAGCGCCTATCTCGCGGAACTCGGCCAGAACGACCGCCTGTATCGTGCCTATGAGGCGATACGTCGGCGCGACGACTTCGCGCGGCTCGGCCAGTCGCGGCGCAAGATCGTCGAGAACGCGCTGCGCGATTTTCGCCTGTCCGGCATCGCGCTCGCCGACAGCGACAAGACACGCTTCCGCGAGATCGTCCAGCAACTCGCGATGCTGAACGCGAAATTCGAGCAGAACCTCCTCGACGCGACCAATGGCTGGACCCGGCTCGTCACCGAAGAATCCGAACTTGCCGGACTGCCGGAATCAGTGCGCGCGTCGGCGCGTCAGACCGCGGCGCGCAGCCAGAGAGGGGCCGAGGGCTGGATGTTCACGCTGGAATTCCCGTCCTATCTCGGCGTGATGACCCATGCCGACGACCGCGCGCTGCGCCGTACGATGTACGAGGCCTTCGTGACGCGCGCATCGGACGAAGGCCCGTGCGCGGGGCGCTGGGATAACGGCCCGCTGATGGAGGATATCCTCGCGCTGCGCCATGAGCAGGCGCGGCTGCTCGGCTTCGCGAACTATGCCGAACGCTCGCTCGAGACCCGGATGGCCGGCAGCACGACGCAAGTGCTGGACTTTCTGTACGGTCTTGCCGAGCGCACGCTGCCGGTCGCGCGGAAGGAATACGAGGAGCTGGCCGCCTTCGCGCGCGCGCATCACGGCCTCGAGCGCGTCGAGGCCTGGGACCTGTTTTATGTCTCGGAGAAGCTGCGCCGGCATACCTGGGATCTGTCGCAGGAGGAACTGCGGGCCTGGTTTCCGCAGCCGCGCGTGGTCGCCGGCATGTTCGATGTCGTGCGGCGGCTCTACGGCATCTCGATTCGACAGCGCCATGGCGTGCAGGCCTGGCATCCGGACGTGCAGTTCTTTGAAGTCTTTGACGCCGATCAGAAACTGTGCGGACAGTTCTATATCGATTTGTATGCGCGGCCCAACAAGCGCGGCGGCGCCTGGATGGATGAATGCGTCATCCGCAGGAATTCACCGGAAGGACTCGAGATTCCCGTCGCCTACCTGGTGTGCAATTTCACGCCGCCGGTCGGCGACGACCCGGCGCTGCTGACCCACGACGAGGTGGTGACCCTGTTCCACGAGTTTGGCCACGGACTGCATCACCTGCTGACCCGCGTCGACGACCCCGGCGTCGCCGGCATCCAGGGCGTGCCGTGGGATGCGGTCGAGCTGCCGAGCCAGTTCATGGAAAACTGGTGCTGGCAGCGCGAGAGCCTGCCGCTGATCTCGGGTCACTACCGGACCGGCGCGGCATTGCCGCCCGAGCTGTTCGAGCGCCTGCTCGCTGCCCGCAATTTCCAGTCCGGCATGAAGATGCTGCGCCAGATCGAGTTCGCGCTGTTCGACTTCCGCCTGCACCTCGAATACGACCCGGCGCGCGGCGGGCGCGTCTACGAAATCCTGCGCGAGGTGCGCGACCGCGTCGCAGTGATCCAGCCGCCGTCATTCAACCGCTTTCCGCACAGCTTCTCGCACATCTTCGCCGGCGGCTACGCGGCGGGGTATTACAGCTACAAGTGGGCGGAGGTGCTGTCGAGCGACGCGTTCTCGCTGTTCGAGGAAAAGGGCCTGTTCGACCGCGACACCGCGCGCCGCTTCCTGTCGACGATCCTCGAACAGGGCGGCTCGCGCGACCCGATGGAGTTGTTCGTGGAATTCCGCGGCCGCGAACCGCAGATCGACGCGCTGCTGCGCCACAGCGGCATCGCGGCGTAATGAACCGCCCGTTCCGGCTCGACCAGGGCAAGCGGGCGCGGGCCTGGCGGCGCTGGAAATGGCTGTTCGGTGTTTACCTGCGACCGCGTCATGTCGCGACCGTCGATACCGCGAACGGCCGGCTTTCGTTCGACAGCCGGGATCGGTCGCTCGGCCGGCAGCTGTGCGTGTCCGGGGATTTCGAATACGACTTCATGCAGGAGGTCGTCCGCGATCTCAGGAAGCTCGGTCTACTGCCTGCCCGGAACGGCGGGCGCATCATAGACGTCGGCGGATACATTGGCATGATCTCGATTAGCTTCCTGCGCGAGGGCACCTTCGACAGCGCCCTCGCCCTTGAACCCAACCCCGACAGTTTCGCGCTGCTGCTGCGCAACGCCGAACAGAACGGCGTGGCCGCCGCACTCGACGCCCGCAATATCGCTGCATCGGACGAGAGCGCGACGCGGGTCATGGAACTCAGCGGCAAGAACTTCGGCGATCATCGCATCCGCTCGCGTGACCACCGCGAGCCCGATCACTTCGAAGAATCGCGGCGCAGGACGATAGAGATCCCGGCGATGCCGCTCGACGGGCTCTACGCCGCCGAGCCGGAACTTTTCCGCGACAGCCGGCTGGTCTGGATGGATATCCAGGGGCATGAAGGGAAGTTCCTGAAAGGCGCGGCCCGCTTCTTCGCCGACCACCCGCGACTGCCGCTGATGATGGAATTCTGGCCTTACGGCCTGCGCCGCTCGGGCATGGGCAGGGATGATTTCTGCGCGATAGTGAAGTCGATGTTCACCGGGCTGTACGTACTCGGCGGCGAGCCGAACCGCCGTCATAGCGGAGAGATCGACGTGCTCTATGATCTGTACGACGGCCCCGACAACGGCGCCCACCTGGTGCTGGTCCGCGAGCGCTAGATCGAAGGGGTCAAAAGGGTCTGACCCTTTTGGTCTTTAAACGATCCCGCCGCGCTTGAACTCGGCGGCCTTGTCGGCAAGCCCCTGTTCGACGGCGATCTCGATGTCGCCGATGCCGTTGGCGCGCGCGTAATCCCGCACTTCCTGCGTGATCTTCATCGAGCAGAAGTGCGGGCCGCACATCGAGCAGAAGTGCGCCTCCTTGTGGCCTTCCTTCGGCAGGGTCTCGTCGTGAAACTCGCGCGCTCGCTCGGGGTCGAGGCCGAGGTTGAACTGATCCTCCCAGCGGAACTCGAAGCGCGCTTTTGACAGCGCGTTATCGCGGTATTGCGCGCCCGGATGCCCCTTCGCGAGATCGGCCGCGTGCGCGGCGATCTTGTAGGTGATGATGCCCTCGCGAACGTCGTCGCGGTCCGGCAGGCCGAGGTGTTCCTTCGGCGTCACGTAGCACAGCATCGCGGTGCCGTACCAGCCGATCATCGCCGCGCCGATCCCCGAGGTGATGTGGTCGTAGCCGGGCGCGATGTCGGTCGTCAGCGGGCCGAGCGTATAGAACGGCGCCTCGCCGCACTCGCGCAGCTGC
>CAYTGL010000061.1:0-11393 GCA_964437335.1 uncultured Chromatiales bacterium | reverse complement strand
AGGCACCGGATTTTGATTCCGGCATTCCCTGGTTCGAATCCAGGCGCCCCAGCCAACCAGTCCGGTCTCTCGATTTTTTTCGGCACAGTGTGCGAGAAAGCCCGCAAATACGGGGCTTTTCGCGAGTCCTTTAGTCTCTGAGATTCCGAGATTCGAACCAAAATTCCCTTTTGGTGCAGAAAGTCTCTCGCGTTTTCCTAGGAAATGGCGGTTTTGCGGAGTCAAAAAGTGGAGACTGGTTCGATCTTCCACTGGGTGGTGAGGGCGGCGAAAGCCGTAGCGGCACGAAAAGGAGAAATCCTTGTGAGGATTCGAGTCCCTCCGTCCGCACCAATGCTTAGAATGTACTGAAAAGGAAAAGTCCGCATTTCTGTTTTTATAAAAAGCGCAAGCCGGTAGGAAGCGATGAATTGGCCCAAGGGATCGAAGTGGCGAAAATGGGACCTGCACGTTCATAGCCCGGCCTCTCACGGCTTTGCAGGCGATTGGAATCAGTTCGTCATTCAGCTCGGAAACGCCGATTGCGATGTCATCGGCATCAACGATTATTTCTCCGTGGCCGGATACAAGGAAATCCGGAATCGGCTGAACAATCCCGCGGCCGCCGAAGGCAACAAGCCCTATCGAGAAGCGCTCGAAAAGTTGAGCAGAAAAACGCTGCTCCCGGTCGTCGAGTGCCGGATGAATAACCTACTCATCACAAAGAAGGGCTCGGGTCCTCGTATCAACTTCCACCTCGTTTTCAGCCCGGAGGTGGCTGCTGACGACATCGAGACATTTATCAAGGGCCTTCAAGTCAAGAACGCGTCTATCGGTAGCCGATACAGCGATCCAAAATTCCTGCTCGAAGAAGTCTCTATAAACTTTCAGGAGGTGTGCGGAGACTTGGGTCGTGATCGGACCTTCGCCGACCGCTTTTTGATCTGGCTTCCGTACGACGAATACGGTGGAATTGATCCGATCAATCCAGCTACTGATGCATCCTTCAAGGAAGGACTTGTATACGCCGCCGACATTCTCGGCTCGTCGAATCGGTCGCAGGCCGAATTCTTCCTTTGGAAAGAGGACAGATTTACGCCAGAGCAATATGAAACGTGGTTCGGACGCAAGAAGCCCTGCATCAAGGGCAGCGACTCTCACAACGTCAATGACGAGCTGGGAAAGCTCAAAGACCACAATTCAAAGCCGATCGATAAGTACTGTTGGATCAAGGCCGATCCCACGTTCAACGGCTTGCGCCAGATCATCAACGAGCCGGAAGACCGTATTTATATCGGCCGCATCCCGCCGAAGCTGGAAGAGGTGCAGCGCAATCCCACGCGTTACATTCAGAGGGTCAATATCGGTAAAGCGTTTGGTGCCGATACATCAGAGGTCTGGTTTGACTGCAAATTCGAGCTCAATTTCGACATGGTCGCCATCATCGGTAACAAAGGTACCGGTAAGAGCGCGCTCGCGGACGTTCTGGCGTTGGCCGGAAACGCTCACTGCGATCCTCAATATTTTTCGTTCCTGACGAAAGACCGATTTTGCGAACGCAATGGTCGCATTGCGAAGCAGTTTGAGATTGAGACGACCTGGGAGGACGGGACGAAGGTAACAACATCATTGAACGCGAAGCCTGACTTCAACAAGGTTGAGCTGGTCAAATATATTCCACAGACCTATCTCGAAAAAATCTGCACGGAAACGGAACCTGGGCAGCAAAGTGAATTCCAACGCGAGCTGCGCAAAGTCATTTTCTCGCATATCGATGAAGCGGAGCGCCTTGGCCAGGAGTCGCTTGATGATCTCATTGAGTACAAGACTGCTGAGCTTACGCGGCGGCTTGAGACTCAGCGGCAAGGCATTGCGCGTTTCAACGCCGACCTTGTGAAGCTTGAGGCGAAAGCATCGCTGGAGTTTGTCACCCAGCTTTCTTCCAAACTTCAGCTCAAGCGCAAAGAGCTTGAGGCTCATATCGTCAACAAGCCGGCCTTGGTGGAGCAGC
Source organism: uncultured Chromatiales bacterium (assembly GCA_964437335.1). GTDB lineage: Bacteria > Pseudomonadota > Gammaproteobacteria > SZUA-140 > SZUA-140 > JAITWN01. The sequence goes on along the minus strand of CAYTGL010000061.1, from coordinate 9,403 downwards.
CGGCAAATCCTACGGCCGAGCAGCAGGCTGCGTACGCACAGGTGGCGGGTGATCTTGATAAGGAGCGCGCCGCGCTTTCGGCTCTTGAGACGCAAATCGCGGGTCAACAACAACGGCAGAGAACGCTAACCGAGCACATTGCATTGGCCAGAAAGCTGGAAGGGCGGATCGACAATTTCCAAGCGGACTTTGGACGCCTGACCCAGGAGTGCTCGGATGAATTCCAAAAGCTGTCCCTTGATATAGAGAAGATCATTTCCCTTACCGTGGACAAGGAGCCGCTTATCCAGGCGCGGGAAGGATTTCTGGCAGAAAAGACCAAGGTGGACGCCGACCTCTCTCCCGCCGTTGATACCGCACTGCCGGCTCAACGGGCGGCATGCCTTGAACGCATTAAGGCGCTGCAAGAACGGCTCGATGCGCCCAATAAGCGATACCAGGCCTATCAAGGGGCCCTGAAGGTTTGGCAGCAGCAGAAGGATGCAATCGAAGGGGCTTCCGGGAAGGTAGACACCATCAAGGACTACGAAGCGCAGCACAAGCACATCAAAGAAGAATTGCCGAAAGAGATCGAAGCACTCCGGTCTCAACGCCGGGCGCTCGCCGCGCAAATTCATGAGGGGATCGCCCAGATCAGGGATGTCTACCGGGAGCTATTCGCTTCGGTGCAGCAGCTCATTCAAAATAGCGTCATCATCAAAGAAGGTTTCAAACTCACATTCGACAGCAGCATCATCGAGCGTTCGTTTCAGCATGATTTCTTTGAGTCATACGTCGTGCAGGGCGTTGCCGGCTCGTTCTGCGGCAAAGAGAAGGGCGCGGCCGTTCTGGAGGAAATCCGGGCGGAATACGACTTCAACAAAGCGGACGATGCGCTGGCGTTTGTCGATGAGATTACCGATCACCTTCAGCGCGATATGCGGACGGATCAGCATTTGAAGATGGAAATCTCGTCGCAGCTCCGGAAGCATGTCGAGCTAAAGCAGCTCTACGACTTTCTTTGGTCCTTCAGCTATCTGGAGCCTGAATATTCGCTCAAGCTTGACGGCAAAGACCTAAGCCTTCTTTCCCCTGGCGAACGGGGTACCTTGCTCCTGGTGTTCTATTTGCTGGTCGACAAGAGCCATCGCCCGATCATTGTGGATCAGCCGGAGGAAAATCTCGATAACCACACGGTCTACAGCCTCCTGATCCCGGTCATCAAAGACACCAAAAAGCGGCGGCAGATCATCATGGTGACTCACAGTCCAAACATCGCTGTCGTCTGTGACGCTGAACAAATCATTCATTCCTCGATTGACCGCGGCGACGGCAATCGCGTCATCTACACAACCGGCTCGATCGAAGCTCCTCAGACCAACAGATTTGTCGTGGATGTGCTGGAAGGTACGCGGCCAGCATTCGACAACCGCGGCTCTAAGTATTTGCGCGCAGGCCAGTAGTGAGAATTGATGACCGACGCGCCTGTTTCAGCCCCGACGATCTTGGCAGCAAGTGCAGATTACCCATTGCATTTGCTTGGCTGGAAGTCGTTTCAGGACCTCTGCATCGCAGTTGCAGAGGAATGCCTAAAGCGGCCTGTCCAGAACTTTCTTCCTACGAATGATGCGGGGCGCGATGGGGCGTTTGTGGGCCGTTGGGATGCCGCGGACCTCGCGGCAGGGGAATCCACAATTCAGTGCAAGTTCACATCGCGTCCTCACGAGAATTTGTCGTTGTCTAAACTTGCCGATGAAATTGAGAAGGCGCGAGCGCTAGCGGCCAATGGGCTTGCCGCCGACTACATAATTCTCACGAACCATCCGATTACAGGTGCTAGCGAACTAAGCATCAAGGCAGCCTTTGAAGCGGCTGGCGTTGGTCGCTGCCGGGTATTTGCCTACGATTGGATCGTTCGGCAAATACGGTCGTCCGCGCGACTTCGCATGCTGGCACCCAGGCTGTACGGGCTTGGTGACTTGAGCGACTTGCTGGACGAAAGGGCATATGAACAAGCCCAAATCATTCTTAGCGCGATGGGCGATGACCTAAAGCGCTTGGTCATCACAGATGCACATCGCAACAGCGTTCGCGCCATCAGCGCCCACAATCTCGTTCTGCTTCTAGGCGCTCCGGCGGCAGGCAAATCGACGATCGGTGCGAGCTTGGCAATTGGAGCGGCCGATATCTGGCAGTGCGGGACAATTAGAGCCACGTCTCCAGAAGACATCCAGCGGCATCTCAAACCGAAAACGCCGCAGTTCTTCTGGATCGACGATGCGTGGGGCAATACGCAATACCAACGACAGCGGGCGGAGTCCTGGAATCAGGTGTTTCCACTCATGCAGGGAGCGATCAAGGCCGGCACGCGGTTTCTGATTACGTCGCGCGACTACATCTGGCGCGCGGCACGCGAAGACCTGAAAATTCAGGCGTTGCCTATCCTGGGCCGCAGCCAAGTGATCATAAACGTTCAGGCCCTATCCACTCAGGAAAAGGCGCAGATTCTCTACAATCATTTGAAGCTTGGCGATCAGCCCACGGCGTTCAAGAACGAAGTGAAGCCATATCTGCCGGAGATAGCAGAGCGTAAAGACTTTCTGCCTGAAACCGCTCGGCGCTTTGCGAGTACGTTTTTCGCCGGAGACCTTTCGCGAACGCGGGCACGCGTGACCGCGTTCTTCGAAAAGCCAGAGTCGTTCTTGCTGGACACGATTAGCAATCTCGCTCCCGACTGCCGGGCTGCAATTGCGGTTGTGTTCATGAACGGAGGTAAGGTGCGCTCGCCCGTGTCGGCAGCCGAACTGGACCCGGCGGCCGGAAGCTTCGGTACCAGCGGTGGCGCCGTCCGTCAGCAACTGGATGCGTTGAACGGAAGCCTGCTGTTGCTGGCGAAGGACGAAGTCAGTGCTTACTGGACCTATAAGCACCCAACCGTCAGTGACGCTTTTGCGCGATATGTCGCCAGAAGCCCTGAATTGGTCGAAGTCTACCTGCGAGGAGCCAAGCCGGATTCGATCGCGTACGAAGTTGTGTGCGCGGGAGCTCATGTGCATGGAGCGCCCGTTGTCGTGCCGGATAGTTTGCACCAGCTCCTAGCCGATCGGATTGATAAGTTAGACAGTCATAGTCTGGCCAGCTTTCTGTCTTATCGGTCAAATCGAAATTTCTCGGCAGTGATGCTGGAGCGCCGGCCGGACATCTGGGACCGATTAGATTATTTCTCGTTTCCAATGAAAGACGACACCGACGCTAGTCTCCTGGGAAAGTTGCACTCACAAGGCTTGTTATCCGAAGAACGGCGACTGAAGTTTGTCGCCTACGTGAAGCAAGCCGCCGTCGAACTAGCGGACGCGAGTTTCTTGGACGATTACACGATTGGCGATGTTCTCACGGAAGCTGAGAAAGACGACATCCTTGGTGAGGCCGAGGAGAAAGTTCTCAAGCTGATACCGCTTCATATTGCTCGATTGGAAGGAGAGTGGGATTCAGAATATCCCCCTGAAGACTATTTCGATCAATTTCAGAGTTTCGTGAAGTTGTTTGCTGATGCGGTCTCATGGAGAGCAGACCACAATCCGGCCCTAGCTTCTGCGAAAGTCGCTGTCAGCCGCGCGATTGACCGAATGAACGAGAATTTCGATCCAGGGTCGCCTAGTTCATCAGCGCCGACAGTGCCCACGCCGAATTCGGCCCCTTTAGCGAACCTGTTTCGAGATGTAGACGAGTAAGTTGATCACTGCGTTGGAAGGGTGATTGCCCCGTATCTAGCGGCGGTTCTTCATATGACCTCGCATGGCAAATGGTCGGAAGCAGGCGTGCCCAAAAAGGGCTGGTCCTGCACCAGCGTTGAGGACCTCGGTGCGCCCGACGAGATTTGCGAAATGTGCGGCACGCAGGAAATCCGCTACGTGCACTACATGCAGCATCCCGACTACGCCGCCATCCTGGGATGCGGCTGCGTCTGCGCCGAGAAGATGGAGGATGACTACGTCCGGCCCCGCGAGCGCGAGAAAGCGCTGAAGCGTGCTTCCGGCCGGCGGAAGCGGTGGCTTTCGCGCAGGTGGCAGGTTTCCGAGCGGGGCAATCCCTATCTGAACACGGACGGGTTCAACATCACGGTCTTCCGTAAGCCGGATGGAAGCTGGGGAGGAAAGCTCGAAGATCGCGCCAGCGGGGATTTCATATTGTCCCGCAGGCGCTATGAAAGTAGCGACCACGCCAAACTTGCTGCGTTCGACGCAATGATTTTCCTCAAGCAGAAACGCGGCTGGGGAAATTAGAGCCTTGTGAGAACTGCAAAATGGATGCCGGCACCGGGATACATCTGGCAGGCCTGAAAGAGGCGTTGCACACGCTGAAGGATAGCGGTGCGGATGGCTTCGAAGGCCTACTGGCAGCAGTACTGTCCGAAATCTGCGGCCAGCCATTTCGGCTTGCATCGAGCGGCTCGCAGCGCGGCCGTGACGGCGATTCGGCGTTTGATTCAGGCTCGACTTATTTTGAAGCGAAGCTCTATCAAGGCGACGTTCCGCGTTCGACGGTATCGAACAAACTGCTGGAACTGTCGATCGATGACAAAGGCCAGGTCGATACGTGGGCGCTATGCGCTACATCGGCGATCAGTGCCCAACATGCAGTCCTATATAGAGACTCGCTCACAAAATCCGGGATCGGCTGCCTAATTCTCGACTGGCCGGATCACACTTTGCCGACGCTTGCGACCCTCTTGGCGATGGCACCAGCCACGACGGAGCAATTCCTCAAGGATCACAGCACAGTCAAGCCTAAAGTAGCGGATGTTCGGCGTCACTTGGACGGCATTGCCGCCGACAGTCAGTTCCCAAGCAACAGTGACAGTCTACGCGGCGTCCTGAATGAGCCGCTCCTGGGATTGGGCCTTGCCAAGGCGGCGAACAAAGCTTGGCTGCTAAGCGCATTTTCTGATCGCAAGCGAGCGCGCCAATTCTTTGGCCAGCCGCTTGCGCCACTTGATGCCACGGGGCTGGCGTGGGCTGAAAGGACAGCGCTGGTTGGCGAGCTTGCCGGCGCGTTTTCCGGTGCGCCAGGTGAAGCCGTTTATCTGGTTATTGGTGATGAAGGGACAGGAAAGTCGTGGCTTGTCGCCAAGGGATGGAGCGTCGCCAGTCCGCAGCCGCTTCTTGTCGTCTTTACCGCAGACGAGCTCAAGATGCCGATGGCGATGCACGACATCGAAGGCCTCCTGATAGAGAAGCTGGCGCAGCAAACCGGGGACACTTTGACCGATGCGGCGAAGTTGCGTTGGCAGCGGCGGCTCAAAGGTTGGCGCGCAAATCCAAATCCGGCCAACATCAGGCTTGCCGTGTGGGTCGACGGTCTCAACCAAGCGCAAGACTTTCCCTGGCCCCGATGGATCGACGCCACCGCAAAAGTTCTTGCTGAGCTCGGCGGACGTTTGATCATAACGACAAATCTACGGCACTTCGCACAGCGGCTTCGCGGCATTGTCGTGTCTCAACTTCGAAGAGTGAATGTCTCGGAGTGGTCCGAGGCAGAATTGAGAACTATTCTCGCGGGAAAGGGCATCGATTCAGACAAGCTCAGCGGCGAAGTTTTCAATTTTTTGCGCAACCCGCGCATTCTTTGGATCGCTGTTGAGCTGCTCGATCGCAAGGATATCGAACGTTTCGAACAATTGACCGTGGGCCGATTGCTCTTCGAGCACATCCGGCGCTGCGAGCGCGACGGCACGACGGACATCCCTGCACTGGACTTTGCACGCGCACTCCGGTCACACGCCGACGAGATTGTTGGCCGCCTTTCCAGCCAGCAGCGCGATGACATCAAATTGTTCGATGTGCCGCTGGACGACCGGCTCAAAGCGGTTTCTCAGAGCCGCTTTTTTGAAACTGTGCCGGGCGATGCAGGCCTCTATGCCATAAGAGATGAAGGGCTGCCCTTGGCGCTAGGGCTTTCCTTGCTCAACGCCTTGCTCAAAGAAGAGCGAAACAAGCGAAACCCGGCCGATCGTCTTTCCGAGATTGTAGAGCCGATCCTTGCGCTCGCGAAAACGTCGGAAGTGATTTTTTCCGCCTTGCTAGTGGCGTCTCTCGATCCGGACTGTCCTGTCGCCGTAACGGCGGCCCTGGCCCGGTACTACGTCAGTTTGCAAAACCTTGATGAAGCTTTGTGGCCCGCGTTTGAATCGCTCGTGAAAGCAGCGCCGGCAGCATTCACGCAGGCTGCAAGTGATGCAGCCCTGTCCGGCAGCCATCTCGCGAACATGAAATGGCTGACTTTCGCATTGCTAGGAGCGCGTGCTCTACAAGCCAATAAGGCGAATATTTTCACGCCGGTTACGAGTTGGCTCAGCTTCTATTCCCTTTCGCCCGAGCGGCTCATGTTCGTGCACGCGAACCGTGATCCGCGTGAAAAAGTGGAAGCCGAGCGCGCCAAGCGTAAGGCCGAGCTCGACAAGAAGCTCTCGGAACTGTCCAGTAATGAGAAGGCGTTTATCGAAACGCGCCTTATAAGGAATGACGCCAAGGGACTTTCCAACCTTCACTTTCTCGCGTTTGAACTTCTAGCGGGAATGCCGCTCTCAGGGTTTTCGGATGCGCTCGTCAACTGGGCGTTCTCAGACGCGCTGAACACAAGTCTGCATGCTCCGAATTCGCAGTTTGAGCATCTAATCCGGTTCAACACGGTTGATTGGCAGAAAACGAGAGAAGCGCTTCTCAAGTCATCTGAAGCGCTAACAACAGAAGGGATATCCCGCACGGGTGAATGGGCCCTTGTTGCGGTGCTGCGTGCAACAGGCCATCCCGACGATGCTGCGCGTGCCGAAGCCCTTGTCGAGCGGCTAACGAAGGACCGCGAGCGGTTTGGGGCATGGCGGTTGGTAGAAAAATATTCGGAGACCGATCCTTGCGATCCGGGATCGGCGAAGCCGGGAAATATCGACGGGACGGCAAAAGACTACGAAGCGCTGGATGTTTCGAAGTTGCGATTGGGGATGGGAAATACCGTACAGGATCATTTCTTTTCCGACGCGCGCCCCGGTCTGGTCCGGTTTCATCCTGGGACCGCGATAGCCGTTCAGCGGAAATTCGCGCGGCAAGTTACAGAAAGGGATGGATTTTCGAAGCGCCAGGGAATGCTGGCGTTACTGCCTAGCGCCGCGATCCTTGAAACTGACGTCGTAGATCGGCTCATCGCATTTGCTCAATCGGAAAATGCGACTGCTTACGACGCAAGTTCAGATGAACGCGACCTCTGGCTCACGGCTCAATATGCACTTCGTGCGGCATTACCGCACAAGAGCGGCAATGAACAACTTGCGATTATTGCCGCGCTGCCTGGCCGGTCATTGTTGCTGTCGCTGCTAGAGCAGGTAAGTCCTGCTGACGAACCTGCCGTCGAGGCCCACCTGGAGCGGGTATTGCAGTCTGGTGACCCGGCCGCTCAGTCGCGCGTGCTTAGCTTTGTTCACTACAGCCGGTCGCCGGTATCCGCTCGCGGGCGGCAAATTCTCGCTCAACTTCTACAGTCCGCGGATCGAATGGTACGGAGCCAGGCTCTTGCAATATCTGTCGACCTCCGGGATGGCGTGTTGCTAAAGCAGATCGTCGATAGCGGTTGGGACGCAACGAGGCTTGATCAAAAAGAAAATTACTATGAGCTTTGGTACGGGTCTTCCGCGCTTCTTGCAGCCGCGGAAGCCGGCATCGTCGACCCCGCCAGCATCGTCGGCCGTCTTGCGATCGGATTTTACAATTTTGCTGTTCGGCGTCTGAGTGCAGACGGTGCCGCGACAGCAATGGCTCGCATCGATGACGCATTGAAAACGGCAGCAAATGTAAAGGCCATTCCTGAATTACCGCTCGTCGAACAACCGGTGTCCAGCGACCAGGACCGGACGCCTCCGTTGCTATCGCTCGTTGATAAGCCGGTGTCTTCGGACATCCGGCATGTTTTCGATCGATTGAGTGAAACCGATGCGGCATATCAGGAGCGCCAAAAGCAGGATTGGCAAACGTTCGACCGCTTTAGCAATGAGCTGACGGCCGCCGATGCGCGGCTCATCCTGGACGACGTGGCGTGGGATGGATTTGACGCCATCGTTGCTTCCAAGCCAGCTCTTGCGAAGTCATGGCTCGCATTGCTCAGCAATGTGAGCGGTAGCACTCTTTCTTCGTTGCATTTCTTCGCCCTGGGGCTCGCCGCCGCCACAGCAAAAATTGATGCTGCTGGCTCAGCCTCGCTGTTCCGCCGGCTTTCTACTGAAGCGGCTTTGGTCAACCGGGTGGTAGGGCCGAGCAAGATACCCGCCGAAGCGATTGCAGTGTGGTCGCAGGCCAGCGTGCCGGAAATCAAGCAGCTTTGTTTTGAGCGACTAGACCGCGCAGCCAACGACGCTGATCTTGCAGTTGAGGTGCTTGCCGCTCTGTCTGAGAAAAAACACGCCGAAATCAACGAATACGTCAGACTAAAGCTGGCGATCAGGGAGCCCATAGCAACCGCCCGCGCGCTCATGGTTTCCGGATTTTCCGATTGCAATGCAGAAGCAACGGACGTTCTGAAACAGTTTGCTGGCTACACGGGGTTTATCGGGCAAGCATACAAAGCGGCCCGCTACGCCTACGACCGGAATAATTGGGCCCGTCACTGGTTTGAAAAAATGAAGTCGGCCCAGATCCCAGAGGAGTTCTGGCGGTTCGCAGTGTTATTCGCCAAGCTCGTTGATGGGCGCTATGCGCTCTGGCGCAATGAGTTTGGTGCGCCCGCTAGGCCTTTTGAGTTGTTTTTCCTGACTATCGAAGACCGGATGGAATCCCGCATCAAGAATTGGCACGACAAACGGCTAAAAAAGCTCTTTGGGCAGAATGTTCCCGAGCCGATCTTCTTGTGCACTCCATAGCAACTCGCCCGATCGCCTGAGTTCGGCGGCGACGTAGCGGTCGTTCGTCGTTAAATTCGCCGCCCCGGCCTTAGCTGCGACATGGCGCCGTGGATGTTGTGCAGGCTGGCGTGAGCGTTGCGCAACTCGATCGAGCTCGCGCGCAAAGTGTGCAGCTTCCAGACTAAAATCTCATCGCTGCTAGGGATTGAGAGCGTTCCATAATGGACGTTCTGCGTCCGTCTAACTCCAGCAAAGATCGGCAGAGTTGGCGAGTTCGTTGACGGGTGTAGCGTTCAATCCACCCTTTAGAATTCGAGCTGTGATCGACGGCGGCAGGAACGCCAGCCGGATGGTGCTGCGGATCACTTTCGGATTCAGTTCGACCGATGCCGCCAGACGCTCGATCGAATCGTAGGTGCCATCAGCCAACAGCCGAAGCCAAGCGTGTGCCCTGGCGACAGCGTGCATCAACGTCTGCGCGCCTGAAGCGGGCTCGGACCGATCGCCATCAATCCCTACGAAATCCCGTCTCTTTGGCGC
>CAYTGL010000060.1:0-11844 GCA_964437335.1 uncultured Chromatiales bacterium | reverse complement strand
CCAGGATGTTCTGCACCGTGCCCTTGCCGAGGTAGTGATCGATGCGATAGATCTGATCTTCACCGAGATGACGCAGGAGGCCCTGTTGCAGTACCTGGGCGCTCAGCAGGTCATAGCCGAACGGCTTCTCAATGACGACGCGGCGCCAGCTCCCCGCCTCCTTCAGCAACCCGGCTGCACTGAGCCGCTCGATTGCCGGACCGAAATCGGCCGGCGGGATCGCGGTGTAGAAGATCATGTTCGGCGGGAAGGTCGCGCTGTCTGCAAGCAGAGCCTGCAGCCTGGCGTACGCGCCGGGATCGTCGAGATCGCCATGAAGGTAGTGCTGGCGCGCGCGGAACCGCTCGAAGGCGCCCTCGTCCAGGCCGTGCGGAAACTTTTCGGCAAGCATCGCGGCGACCTCGTCGAGCCATTGCCCGGTGTTCCAATCGCGCCGCGCGAACGACACGATCTTCATCTTCTCGGGCAGGCGCCCACCGACCTCCAGGGAGAACAGCGACGGCATCAGTTTGACGCGGGTCAGGTTGCCCGTCGCACCGAAAATCACCAGCGTGCAGGGATCCATCCGAGTCAACCCTTGTCCCTGTCTCCATCCAGCGCATGACCGCCAAAGGCGTTGCGCATCACGGCCAGAATCCTGTTGGTATAACTCTTGTCGTCCTGGCTCGCGAAGCGCATTTGCAGCGCCATGCTGATCACCGGCGCGGGCACGCCCTGATTCACGGCCTCGATGACGGTCCAGCGTCCTTCACCGGAATCGGCGACATAGGACGGTACGCCTTCGAGCTTCTGGTCCTTCGCAAGCGCATCGGCGGTCAGATCGAGCAGCCAGCTGCGTACCACCGAACCATGACGCCACAACTCGGAGATTTTCGCGAGATCGAGCGAGAACTCTTTCTTTCCGCGCAGCAATGCGAATCCCTCGGCATAGGCCTGCATCGCACCGTATTCGATGCCGTTATGAATCATCTTCGTGAAGTGCCCGGCGCCGCGCGGACCGAGATGGGCCCAGCCGCGATCCGGCGCCGGCGCCAGCACCTCGAGCAGCGGCTGTACGGGCTTGACGTGTTCCTTTTCACCACCGACCATCATGCAATAGCCGTTGTCGAGGCCCCAGATGCCGCCGGATGTTCCGACATCGACCAGGCCGATGCCGGACTGGGCCAGCATCGCGCCGCGTCGCTGGGTATCCCTGTAATTGGAATTGCCGCCGTCGATGACGATGTCGCCGGAGGACAGCCGATTCTCGAGATCCTTGATCACCCGTTCAGTCGCATCACCGCTTGGCACCATGACCCAGACGACACGCGGCGAATTGAGCTTCTTGATCAGACCGACGACGGTCGGCGCCGCAACCATTCCGGTCTCTTCGGCAAGCGCCTGCCTGGATTCAGCAGACGGACTGTGGCCGACGACATCGACGCCGGCACGCCGCAGACGGCGCACCATGTTGGCACCCATCTTGCCGAGCCCTATCATTCCCACTTTCATGAATCGGATACCTCTGATTAATTTATGCCGGATGAAATCCCCGGCAATTGAACTCTCTATCGATATATGGGATAACTGAATCCATACTCGCGATCGTCCCGGATCGATTCGTCCACGCCTTATTCCAGTGCGTTCGTATGTTACCTGCAATCCGGGAATAATAGAAACGGCTCTTGGGGCATATCGACTCTTGCTGGATATTATTAAGCCTACACCATATCCGGACAATCCGGCGCCTTTCCGGTCACACCATCGATGAGCGTTGACAGGATCCTGTTTGCAAGCAGCGAGGTCCATCCGCTGATCAAGACCGGCGGACTCGCGGATGTTTCCGGCAGCCTGCCGATTGCGCTCAAGAATCTGCGACGCGATGTCCGCGTCATCATGCCGGCGTACAAACCTGCGCTGGACGTGCTGGACGACGTCGAGGAGATCTCGGTACTGCGGCTCGCCGGTGACGACAAGGTACGCCTGCTCGAGACGCGCCTGCCCGGCAGCTCGGTCAAGGTCTGGCTGGTCGATTCACCTGCGCATTTCGCTCGCGATGGCGGACCCTACGGCACGCCGGAACTCGGCGACTGGCCCGACAATGCCGAACGCTTCGCGCTGTATGCGCGCGCGATCGAAGCTGTCGCACTCGGGAGAGCAGGTCTCGACTGGCAGCCCGACCTCGTGCATTGCAATGACTGGCAATGCGGTCTGGTCCCTGCACTGCTGTCACTCGCGCCGGCACACCCCGCAACCGTCTTCACGATACACAATCTCTCGTATCAGGGATTGTTTCCATTCGAGACGTTTCAGAGCCTCGACCTGCCCGATGTCCTGCGGACGATGCACGGCATGGAATTCTTCGGCCGCCTGTCATTCATCAAGGGGGGGATCGCCTTTGCGGACATGTTGAGCACGGTGAGCCCGCGCTATGCGGGCGAGATCCAGACGCCCGCCTTCGGCTATGGACTCGACACCTTGCTGCGCCATCGCGCCGACCGGCTCGTCGGCATCCTGAACGGCGTCGACTATCGGCAGTGGAATCCGGCCCGCGATCCGCATATCACACGCAGCTACAATGCCTGGACGCCGTCCGGAAAGCTCGTCAACAAGGCGGCGCTGCAGGCCCGCTTCGGCCTGCAGCAGGGCAAGACCATTCCACTGATCGGAATGATCGGGCGCCTCGTGGAGCAGAAAGGCATCGACCTGGTGCTCGACATCCTGCCCTGGCTGATGGAACAGGGCGCACAACTCGTTGTGCTCGGCAGCGGCGAGCGGAAACTGGAGCATCGCCTGCAGGCGGCGGGTGCAAAGTTTCCGCATCAAATCGCCGTCCACATCGGTTACGACGAGGTCCTCGCCCACTGGATCGAGGCCGGCGCGGACATGTTCGTGATGCCTTCCCGTTTCGAACCGTGCGGGCTGAACCAGATTTACAGCCTGCGCTATGGCGCCGTTCCAGTGGTCTGCCGCACCGGCGGCCTGGCAGATACCGTCATCGATGCCGATGCGCAGGCATTCAAGACCGGAATCGCGACCGGATTCGTGTTCAATGACCCCTTGCCGGAACAGCTGCGCGCAGCCCTGCAGCGGGCGCTTGCCTGCTACCACCAGCCGAAGATATGGAAGCGATTGATATTTCAGGGAATGCAGCAGGATTTCAGCTGGCGCCAAAGCGCCCGCCATTACCTCGAGCTGTATCGCCGGGCCGCTGTACATGCGGCGGGGTAAACGCTCGCTGATCGGCTATAATTCCCCCGACCATGAAAAAGACCAGCGCCAGAAAGGCGGCGGCGAAGCTCACCGAGCAGGAGAAATTCACCGCCGCCAACGACAAGAAACTGCGCGCGCGCGTCAAGCTGTTCGGCAACCTCCTCGGCAACGTCCTGCATTCACAGGCCGGCGGCCGCGTGTTCGTCGCCGTCGAGACGCTGCGCAAGGGCTATATCCGCCTGCACCAGGAAGACTCGCCGAGCCTGCGCGAGCGGCTCGGGCGGCTGATCCGCGGACTCGACCCCGAGATCATGACCCATGTCGTGCGCGCCTTCAGCACTTATTTCAGCCTTGTCAATCTCGCCGAGGAGGCCCATCAGCACCAGTTGCGCCACCGCCAGCGCCGCGCCGGCACGGCGCTGTGGACCGGCTCGTTCGAGGAGGCGCTGCTCGAATTTCGCGCTGAGGACATCAGTCCCGGGCATTTGCAGACCGTACTCGACCGGCTGATGTACAACCCGGTCATCACCGCGCATCCGACCGAGGCCAAGCGCCACACCATCATGGAGGCCCTGCGCAGGATTTTCGTCGCCAGCCAGCAGCTCGACGACGCCCAGCTCTCCAAGGAAGAGCGGGAAGAGGTCCACGAGTTGCTCGAAGTCTGGATCCAGACCTTGTGGAAAACCGACGAGGTCCGGGTCCAGCGGCCCAACGTCGCCGGCGAGATTCGTCACTGCATCTATTATTTCCAGGACAGCCTGTTCCAGGCCGTGCCGGCGATGTACCGCGAGTTCGAGAAGGCGATCGACAAGGTCTACGGGCCGCATCTCGCGCCCGGGCAGTCGATCACGGTGCCGAGCTTCCTGCGCTTCGGATCCTGGGTCGGCGGCGACCGCGACGGCAATCCGAACGTCACGCCTGAAATCACCGAAATGGCGGTGCGCATGCACGCCGTTGCGGCCCTGAAGGAATACCTGCCGCGCATCACCGCGCTCGGGCACGAACTGACCCAGTCGAAGCTGCTGTGCACGCCCTCGGACGCCTTCATGGCCAGTCTGCAGCAGGACGACAGCTATGCCGAGGACGCCCTCGATTACGGCGCCGATCGCTTCCGGCACGAGCCCTACCGGCGCAAGCTCTACATCATGCGCTGGCGCATGCAGCAGATGCTTGATCACCAGCGCCGACGGTTGCAGGGCGATCACAAGTCGGCGCTTCCCGAGTCCGCCCTCCGCTCAGCGGATGAATTTCTGCGCGAGCTCTATCTGATCCGTGACTCACTCGTATCACATGGCGACGGCAAGGTAGCTGACTTCGGGCTCAAAGACCTGATCCGTCTGGTCGAGACCTTCGGCTTCTTCCTCGCGCATCTCGATGTGCGCCAGGAATCGACACGCCACACCGATGCGGTCGCCGAGGTGCTCGCCTCCTCGGCCGGCGGCATCGATTACCTCGCGCTCGACGAGGCGCAGCGTATCGAGGTGCTGTGCGAGCATATCGGGCGGGCGCCGCTGCCCCGCGATCCCTCACTGTTGTCGGAGCCGACGCGCGAAACGCTGGCGGTGTTCGAGGTCATGGCAAAGATGCACAAGGAGATCAGCCGCGACGCCTTCGGCAGCTATGTGATCTCGATGACGCACAATGCCAGCCACGTCATGGAGGTCATCTTTCTCGCCCATCTGGCGGGGCTGCTCGGCAGGAGATCGTCAGGCGAGTGGTACTGTCACCTGCGCGTATCGCCGCTGTTCGAGACCATCGACGACCTGAACCGCATCGAACCAGTGGTGAGCGACCTGCTGGATTCCGAGGTCTACCTCGGCCTGCTCGAGGCCTCCGGAAACCAGCAGGAAATCATGCTCGGCTATTCCGATTCCTGCAAGGACGGCGGCATACTGGCTTCGTCCTGGTCGCTGTACAAGGCGCAACTTGCCATCGCTTCGCTGACTGCGAAACGAGGCGTTGGCTACTGCCTGTTTCACGGCCGCGGCGGCACGATCGGTCGCGGCGGCGGCCCGACTCACGAGGCGATACTGGCGCAGCCTCCCGGCACCGTGCAGGGCCAGATCAAGTTCACCGAGCAGGGCGAGATGGTCTCCTACAAGTACAGCCACAAGGAGACCGCGATCTATGAACTCGGCGTCGGCATCACCGGACTGATGAAGGCCAGCAAAGGACTGGTCGCCGAAACACCGCGAATCGATCCCCGTCACATGGAGACGATGCAACAGATCGCGGACACCGGGGAAGCCGCCTATCGCAGCCTGGTCGACGAGACGCCCGGTTTCCTCGACTATTTCTACGAGGCGACGCCGGTCAGCGAGATCGGCCTGCTTAATATCGGCTCGCGTCCGAGCCATCGCAGAAAGGCCGACCGCACCAAGAACTCTATCCGCGCGATCCCGTGGGTATTCGGTTGGGCCCAGTCGCGCCATACGATTCCGGCCTGGTACGGCATCGGCTCCGCGCTGCACGCGTGGTGCGGCAATGACCCGAAACGCCTGAACGAACTGCGCAACATGTACCGGCACTGGCCGTTCTTCCGTTCGCTGCTCAGCAATACCCAGATGTCACTGTTCAAGGCCGACATGAACATTGCGCGTGAATACGCCGAGTTGTGCACTGACCCTGCGCTGGCAACGCAGATCTTTGGAAGGATCCACAGTGAATATCACTGGACCGTGCAGCAGACGCTGAAGGCCGCCGGAGCCCGGCGCCTGATCGAGGAAAATCCGGTGCTGGCGCTGTCGTTGAGCCGGCGCAATCCCTACCTGGACCCGCTGAGCCATATCCAGATCACCTTGCTGCAGCGTTATCGCGATGCCGAACTCGACGATGAGCAGCGCAACGCCTGGCTCGACCCGCTGCTGCGCACGATCAACGCGATCGCAGCGGGTATGCGGAACACCGGCTAGATTAAAGGGTCAGGCGACCTGGCGCGGGATGTGGTTGCGGCGGTGGGTGATACGGTTGTCTTCGTCGACATAGACGAGGGAAGGCTTGTGCGTCGCGGCTTCCTGCTGGCTCATCGCCGCATAGATGCAGACGATGACGCGATCGCCCGGACTGGCCTTGTGGGCCGCCGCGCCGTTGACAGAGACGATGCCCGACCCGCGTTGGGCCGGGATTGCGTAGGTCACGAAACGCTCGCCATTGGCGATGTTGTAGACGTGAATCTGCTCAAACTCCAGGATACCGGCAGCCTCGAGCAGGTTCTCGTCGATTGCCATTGAACCTTCGTACTCGAGCTCCGCATGCGTGACTCGCGCGCGGTGGAGTTTGGCCTTCAGCATGGTGCGCTGCATATCGCTTTTCATCCAGTTGTAACGCCTGATCCGGCTTTCCGGTTCGAGGCACCAGAAACCGCCTGGAACCCGGAAGCCGCCCGACATCCGGAATCCCGGATTCTACCATCCCGGAACCCGGAGAAAAACCCGCATCCGGGGTACTACGCCCTGCGCACAGGCAGGTTATCAATCAGCCGCGTGTCGCCGATCCAGGCGGCTGCGAGCGCGATCAGGTGCTCGTCTCCGGGTTTTGGCGCGGCGAGGTCGGGCAAGCGCCTGATACTGATATATTCAGGGCGGAAACCCGCCTTTTCAAGCCGCAGCAAGCCGAGCGCCTCGAGCGCCGCATGATCCTGCCCGCCAGCCAGCAGCCGGTCCCTCACCATGACGAGGGTACGCCAGAGTTCCGGGGCGCGCGCGCGTTCGGCGGCGGACAGATACCGGTTGCGTGAACTCAGCGCAAGTCCGTCCGGCTCGCGCACAGTATCGACCGCGTCGATCGCGATCGGGAACGCGAGATCCTCGACCATGCGCCGTATCACCAGCAGTTGCTGATAATCCTTCATACCGAACAGTGCCCTGTCGGGCCTGATGATGTTGAACAGCGTCGCAACGACGGTCGCAACGCCGGTGAAGTGACCGGGGCGATGTTCGCCGCAGAGGATATCCGACAGGACCGGCACCTGCACCTTCGCACCCGCCTTCATTCCATGCGGATAGATTTCGTCGATCGCGGGCAGGTACAGCAGATCGGCGCCGCGCTCCTCCAACAACGCGCTGTCTTCGTCGGGCGTACGTGGATAACGCGCGAGATCGGCCGGATCATTGAACTGCAGCGGATTGACGAAGATGCTGACCGCCACACGCCCGGCCTTGCTGCGCGCCACATCGACGAGTTGCAGGTGGCCCGCGTGCAGATTGCCCATCGTCGGCACGAAGGCGACGGTCTCGCCGGCGCCCTGCCAGCGCTGGACAATCGCCTCGACTTCGCGGCGCGTCGTTACTGTCAGCATCAGGTGAACGTATGTTCGGCGGCGGGAAAATCGCCCTGTTTCACCGCACGCACATAGGCCTCGACAGCGGCTTGCACGCTCGCGGCGCCGGGGAGAAAGTCGCGGGAAAAGCGCGGGCGTCGTCCCGGCGTGATGCCGAGCATGTCATACAGCACCAGCACCTGCCCGTCGCAGCCCGCACCCGCGCCAATGCCGATGACCGGCACGGCGACGGCCTGCACGATCGCATCGGCGAGCGATGCGGGGACGCATTCGAGTAATACACAGTCAGCGCCGGCCTGCACGAGTCGCTTCGCATCATCGAGCAATTCGGCCGCGGATTCAGGCTCGCGTCCCTGCACGCGGTAACCGCCGCTCTTGTGCACCGACTGCGGCAGCAATCCAAGATGCGCGCAGACAGGGATGCCGTGGCGGCCGAGAAGCGCAACGGTTTCCTCGACAATGCGCCCACCCTCGATCTTGACCATATGCGCGCCGCCCTCCTGCAGCAGGCGAGCGGCGTTGCCGAGCGCGCGTGCGGGCGATGCCGCGCTCATATAGGGCATGTCAGTCATGATCAGGGCACGCTGCCGCGCGCGGGCGACGCAGCGCGTATGGTAGATCATGTCGGCAAGCGATACCGGCAGCGTCGTCTCTCGTCCCTGGATCACCATGCCCAGCGAGTCGCCGACCAGCAGGACCTCAACGCCGGCCGTTTCCAGAACGCGGGCAAAGCTCGCGTCATAGGCGGTCAGGCACGCGAACTTCTCGCCACGCTGCTTCATCGCGCGCAGTGTCTGTATCGTGATCTCGGGTGCATCGGGAAGACTTGAACTCATGGACATCACCGCAGGGTGACGCGCCGGCTACAGGGCCAGCGACATTGGATTGAAATAGTGGCGACCACTGTGAATCCCGACGATGCGATCGACGAGGGCCTCATAATCCTGTTCGCTGTTGACCAGATCGATCCCGGCCGCGTTGACGATCAGCAGCGGCGACGCGTCATAGTAATGAAACATCCGGGCATACGCATCGACGATACGCTCGAGGTATTCCTGATCGATCAGTTGCTCGTATGCGATACCGCGACCGCGGATACGCTTCATCAGTATGTCGGCCGGCGCCTGCAGGTAAACGACCAGATCAGGCACCAGGTCATCGATCGTCAACCGGGTATAGACCTGCTCATAGAGTTTGAGTTCCTCATCGTCAAGCGTAAGCTTGGCGAACAACCGGTCCTTCTCCATCAGGAAATCGGACACGCGTACCGGGTTGAAGATATCGCCCTGGCGCAGCGCCTGCATCTGGCGCGCGCGCTGGAACAGGAAGAACAGCTGGGCCGGCAACGCCGCCTCGCGCGGATTGCGATAGAATCGCTCGAGAAACGGATTCTCCGCCGCGCCCTCGAGCAGCAAGTCAGACTCAAAGGTCTGCGCGAGTCGGCGCGCGAGGCTGGTCTTGCCGACGCCGATCGGCCCCTCAATCACGATATAGTCGCGGCGCCTGCCGGTGCTCATGCAAGCGATCCTCCGGCAGTGATGACGCGCTCAACCCCGCGCAGCGGACAGGCAGCAAGACATTCGCGCAGCATACCGACGCCCGGAATCCTCAATTCCGGTTCGACTTCGAACAATGGGTACAGCACGAAGTCACGCTGTGGCAGACCCGGATGCGGCACCGACAAACGGGGCCCTTCGTGGCGTTCGTCGCCGAACACCAGCAGGTCGAGATCGAGCGTGCGCGAGGCCCAGCGCTCGCCCCCCCGCACCCGCCCCTGTGTCGCCTCGATCGCCTGCATCCCGTCAAGCAACGCGAGCGCATCGAGACCGGTGTCCATGACAGCGACTGCGTTCAGATAGTCCGGCTGATCGAGACCACCCAGCGGCCGGCTGCGATACACCGAGGAACGAGCGATGACGCGGCTTTCAGGCAGGCGGGCCAGCGCGGCGAAGGCGCGCGATAACTGCTCGGCCGGCCGCTCCAGATTGCTGCCGAGACCGATATAGGCCCGCACCCGCCTGCCAACGTCCTGTGGCTGCAATGCCCTGTCCTGTGCCTGCACCGGATTCAACGGGTGACAACCTCGGAAACCGGACCGCTCATGGTCCGTCGCTCATATGCCCAGTCATGCCCTTAGTATAGCCCAGCCTGTCGCTCAGGACTGCGCGGCGCTGCGCCGCCTGCGTCGACGCCTGCGTCGCGGCGACGGGGCCTCCTTTTCTTCCCCGGGATGCGGCGGCAGGGGTTCGCTCCTGGCCTCGTCGGTCTCCTGGAAACGGGTCCACCACTCGGCAAGCTCCGTCAGGTCCTCGCCGGTCTCGGCGCGCAACAGCAGGAAATCATACGCGGCGCGAAAACGCGGGTGCTGCAGCAGGCGCAGCGCGCGCTTCGTCGAATTGCGCTGCAGGCGCGGCTGAAGAATCCAGATCTCGCGCATCTGGGACGAGAACCGGCGTGGCAGGATGGCATGCCGACTTTGCGCTTGCATGACATCGCGCGAGGCCTGTTGCAGCGACAGGATCTCCGGCATGCCGGACGCCTGCAGGCGCCGCGCCTCGGCACGCATCGGCCCCCACAACAGCGCGGCATAGAGAAAGGCGGGGGTCACCGGCTTGCCCTCGGCAACCCGGGCATCGGTATTGGCGAGCGCGCGCGTCAGCAGCGCGCGGAAATCGCCCTGATCGGCATCATCCAGACATCGCTCGGTTGCCGGGAACAGGTGCTCAAACAGATGATAGTGCCGCAGCATCTCGAGCGTCTGCTCCGCACTGCCGCCCTGAAACAGCTTGAGCACCTCTTCATAGAGTCGGGCAGGAGAGATTCCGCCGAGCAGTGCCGCGTGCTCATGGATCGCGGCCTCGGCCGCCGGATCGATGCGGAAACCGAGCTTGACCGCGAAGCGCACCGCGCGCAGCATCCGCACCGGATCTTCCTGGAGGCGCACCGCCGGATCGCCGATCAGGCGCAGTACCCCTGCCCGGATGTCCTCGACGCCGCCGACGTAATCGACGACGCTGAAGTCGCTGATGTTGTAGTACAGCGCGTTGACCGTGAAGTCGCGGCGCCAGGCATCCTCCTCGATCGTTCCATAGACGTTGTCGCGGATGATGCGGCCGTTCTCGATCAGCCGGCCCTCTTCTTCCTCGTCGACATGCAGCGCACGAAAGGTTGCCAGCTCGATGATCTCGCGGCCGAAATGGACATGCGCGAGGCGGAAGCGCCGCCCGATCAATCGACAGTTGCGAAAGACCTGTTTGACCTCCTCCGGCTTCGCGTCGGTCGACACGTCGAAATCCTTCGGCTCGCGGCCGAGCAGCATGTCGCGCACGCAGCCGCCTACCAGATAGGCGCCGTAACCGGCCTCCTTGAGGCGGTGCAAGACCTTGAGGGCGTTCTCGCTGATATCCTTGCGCGAGATATTGTGCCCGGAACGCGGGATAACGACCGGAGTGCTGATGTCGGGGGTCCTTCCTGAGAGATTCTTGAATTATTATCAAGGGCTTGACTGGCGCCGTGGCGCCTGTGGATTCCCTTGTACATTCCTGGAAGAGCCGTATAATAGCCGAAATTTTGCGGACATCCTACTGCTTCACCACGCCGGTTCACCGCTCGCTCCCTTCGTCTAGCGGCCTAGGACACCGCCCTCTCACGGCGGGAACAGGGGTTCGATTCCCCTAGGGAGCGCCAATTAAATCAATAACTTTCAATTTATTGACGCTATCGTGTCTATATTTTGTCTAGATTAAATCCGCCTTTTTACACATCCCTCGCTGTATATTCTTTGCTATCTCGAAGGTATTTTCTTTCCGGTTTGTTCCCACCATGATTTTCGGGGTTCATTACGCCGAATCAGACATCCTCAGATCCCTAGGCCGCCATCGGCTCCAGGCATCATCCGCTTATGAATATCTTTGAGATCGACGATGACGGCACCCTAGTACTTATCGCCAGCGGCGACGCGCAGGATGTGCTCGCGCGGGTGATCGAGCAGGCGGCCAAGAAATTGCGGGACGATACCGGTGCTCAGGCGGCAATGGCCGAGCATCTACAGGTCGGAGAATATGATGCTCAGGATTTGATCGACATCGCGGACAGGATGATCCGGGATGTGCTCGACGAAATCAGTCTGAAGTAGTAGACGTGTTGTGAGCCAGTCTACTACCGTCGAATAATTGACGGTATTGTGAATAAATGCTATTTACCAATTAACTTAAATTATCAGTATGTGATGAAGAAATGCAAAGACAAACATCACTTGTATTTAGCTTAATTTTAATAATGGTACTGACAGCTTGTGGTGGTGGCGGCGGCAATGGTACCGACGTCACCCCATTCTGAGTAGCGTTCCCGTTTAGAGTCCGCCTGTCACTGTA
>CAYTGL010000059.1:9323-12449 GCA_964437335.1 uncultured Chromatiales bacterium | reverse complement strand
ATCAACCCGGCGATCACGCATGGCATCTCGTCCGAGGTCGGCTCGATAGAGACCGGCAAGCTCGCCGACCTCGTACTGTGGAAGCCGGCGTTCTTCGGCGCAAAGCCGGCGCTGATCCTGAAGGGCGGGCTGATCGCCGCGGCGCCGATGGGTGACCCGAACGCGTCGATCCCGACGCCGCAACCGGTCCATTATCGGCCGATGTTCGCGGCCTTCGGCGGTGCGTGCGCAGCGACCTCGGTGACCTTTGTGTCGCGCGCGGCGCTCGAGGCCGGCATCGGCAAGCGACTGAGGTTGAACAAGCGGCTTGTCGCGGTCGGCAATACCCGCGCGATCGGCAAGGCGGACATGATTCATAACGCCTGGCAGCCGCGGATCGAGGTCGACGCCCAGACCTACGAAGTGCGCGCCGACGGCGAATTGCTGACCTGCGAGCCGGCAACGACATTGCCACTCACGCAGCGCTACTTCCTGTTTTGATACATCAAAAGGGTCAGACCCTATTAATAGGGTCTGACCCTTTTGTAAGGGGTAGGGGTCAGGATGGAGTTGACAAGGATACTGAAGGACTACCATGGCCCGGCGACCGGACTGACGCTCGACTACGAGCATCGCCAGCGCAGCCGCCTGCGTGTCCGGCTCGATGACGGCCGCGTTGCGGCGCTGATGCTGCCGCGCGGGACGATGTTGCAGCACGGCGATTGCCTGCGCGGCAGCGACGGGCGCGTCGTCAGGGTGCAGGCCGCGCCGGAAGCAGTGTCGACGGTCGCGATCACCGACCCGATCCTGCTCGCGCGCGCCGCATATCACCTCGGCAATCGTCACGAACCGGTGCAACTTGGCGACGGCTGGCTGCGCTATCGCCGGGATCATGTGCTCGACGCAATGCTGCACGAGCATGGCCTTGACCCTCGCCACGAGCAGGCCCCGTTCGAACCCGAGCGTGGCGCCTATCACTCAAACGAATCAAAGGAGTCAGAGTCGTTTGATTCCCGAATCGTTGTCGATCATCGGGACCACCGTGCTGAATCAAACGACGCTGCCCCGTTTGATTCGACGCGCCTGCAACTGCTGCGCCTCGCGAGCCCGACGCTCCCGATCGGCTCGTTCGCGTATTCCCAGGGTCTCGAACAGGCGATCGAGCTCGGCTGGATCACCGATGAGACCTCGACTGCCGACTGGCTGCTTGGTCTGCTCAGTCATGTGCAGCCCTGCCAGGAAGTGCCGCTGTTCGCGCGCCTGTATCGCGCCTGGGCCGATGGCGATGCGGCGCGGGTCGCGGACTGGAACAGTCGCGTCCTTGCCTTGCGGGAGACCGCCGAGCTGCGCGCCGAGGAACGAAACACCGGCGCCTCGCTTGCGCGGCTGCTGATCGATCTCGGCATGACCGAACCGGATCTGCAGGGTCACGGTTATCTCTCGGCGTTTGCCTGCGCCGCGGTGCGCTGGGACATTGCGCTGCCGGACGCGGCAGGCGGTTTGCTGTGGTCGTGGTGCCACAATCAGGTCGCCGCCGCGATCCGGCTGGTCCCGCTCGGTCAGACCGCGGGCCAGCGCATCCTCGCACGATTGATCGAGGCGATCCCGGCGCAGATCGAACGCGGCCTCGGACTCGACGATGCGGAAATTGGTTTTACGGCGCCCGGTCTTGCGATTGCGAGCGCCCGGCATGAACATCAATATACGAGGTTATTCCTGTCATGAAGAACAAGGGCGCACAAATCCTGCGCATCGGCGTCGGCGGGCCGGTCGGTTCAGGCAAGACCGCGCTGGTTGATGCCTTGTGCAAGCGCATGCGCGATCGCTTTCAGATCGCCGTCGTCACCAATGATATCTATACCCAGGAGGATGCGCAGTTCCTGACGCGCAGCGGCGCGCTCGATCCCGACCGTATCATCGGCGTCGAGACCGGCGGTTGCCCGCATACCGCCATCCGCGAGGACGCATCTATCAACCTGGTCGCAGTCGACCGCCTGTGCACGCGATTTCCGAACCTTGACTTTGTACTGGTCGAGAGCGGCGGCGACAATCTCAGCGCGACCTTCAGCCCGGAGCTGTCGGACCTGACGATCTACGTGATCGACGTCGCAGCCGGCGACAAGATCCCGCGAAAGGGCGGTCCCGGCATCACCCGTTCGGATCTGCTCGTCATCAACAAGACCGACCTCGCCCCGCATGTCGGCGCCTCGCTCGAGGTCATGGAACGGGACGCCCGCAAGATGCGCGGCGCACGGCCGTTCGTGTTCACGAACCTGAAGACCGGCGCAGGGCTCGACATGATCGAGTCCTTCATTCGTGAGGCAGGACTGCTCGACCGCATCCCGGCCTGAAGCGAAAATTCCGTGAAAATACCGCGGAATCCGCGATTTCCCGCTGCGGCTGCTACGCCTGCCACAAAGGTGTATCATGCATTTACTGACTTGTTATCGTCCATATGCAGCGCAGGCCCGGCAGGAGATTCGGGATGACCGTATTCAGGGTGACGATCTTGGCGCTGGCGCTGGTGCTGGCGGCGCCGGCGGGTGCGGCGCAGACCAACTATTATTATGGTGAGGGGCCGTATGTCGGGTTTGCGGTCGGCGTCTCGGTCTATGACCTCGAACTCGGGAACTGGGACGCCGACGGCTCCCTGACCAGCGGCAGCGTCGACGACAGCGATGTCGGCGTCAAGTTCTACTGGGGTTACAATTTCTCCAATAATTTCGGACTTGAGTTGTTCTACGTCAATCTCGGTGAGACGGCGTTCGAAGGAGTCTCGTCCGGAGTCGCCACAGGTGGCGATAACTTCTGGGAAAGCGGTAATGTCAGCGGATATACCAAGAATAAGGGATACGGTTTTTCCGCGTCCGCAAAACTACCCCTTGGCCGATATCTGGATATCTATGGAAAGGCCGGCATGTATTGGTGGGACGTCGACGAATATGTATTCAATGCGGTAGACAGCCGCCCGATCGGTGACGATGGCTCTGATATGTTGTTCGGTGGTGGCCTGGGCCTGAACATTACAGACCAGAGCGCGTTACGTCTCGAATGGGAACGCTATATTAATGTATACGACGTATATGACGTCGACTTGTTCTCGCTGGGCTTCGTGCACAAATTCTGAAACGGCGGTTTCAGCAGTTG
>CAYTGL010000059.1:0-9223 GCA_964437335.1 uncultured Chromatiales bacterium | reverse complement strand
TTGCGAATTTAATCTCGGGGTCTGACTCGGCTAATCCGCCGGTACCAGCCGGACCAGCGGTGCGTCGGGCTGATCCGGCAGCAGGTAGAGATACCCATCATCCGGCCCGTTACGCACGTCGCGGATACGCCAGCCGAGGTTCTCGAGCAGGCGTTCTTCTTCAATGACCTTGTCGTCGGCGTCGAAACGCAAACGCGCGAGGTGCTGCCCCACGAGCGCGCCGACAAACAGGTCGCCGCGCCATTTACCGAAGCGTTCGCCGTCATAGAAGGCCATGCCCGATGGCGCGATCGACGGCGTCCAGTGATGCAGCGGCGACTCGAAGCCCGCCTGCGGCGGCGCGGGGCCGATGCGCGGCCCGAAGTACTCCCGGCCATGCGTGACCTTCGGCCAGCCATAGTTCCGGCCCGCCTTCGGGATATTGATCTCGTCGCCGCCGCGCGGACCGTGCTCGTGCAGCCAGACGGCCCCGGTCCGCGGGTGCAGCGTCATGCCCTGCGGGTTGCGATGACCAAAGCTGAAGATCTCGGGCCGCGCATTCCTGTCGGCGACGAAGGGATTGTCGCCAGGCACGGCGCCATCCGCGTTCAGCCGCACGACCGTGCCCATGTGCGTGTTGCGATCCTGCGCGCTGTCGCGTTCGCCATGATCGCCGACCGTGATGAACAGATAACCGTTGCGGTCGAATACGAGCCGCGAGCCAAAATGCTGGCCGCTGCCGAGCGGCGGATCGGCGCGGAACAGCACCTCGAAGCCCTCGAGCCGGTCATCGACGAGCCGGCCGCGCCCGACATGCGTTGCGAGGCCGCTGCCGTGGGCCGCCGAATAGCTCAGATATACCCAGCCGTTGTCCGCGAACGCCGGATGCAGCGCAACGTCGAGCAGGCCGCCCTGGCCGCGCGCTGCAACTTCCGGGACGCCGCGGATCTGTTTCCTGCTGCCGTCGCGCGGGTCGAACAGATTGAGCCGGCCCGGCCGCTCGGTGATCAGCATCCGGCCGTCTGGAAGGAAGGCCAGGCTCCACGGATGCTCGAGGCCGGTCAGCAGGGTCTCGATGGTGAACTGGTGATATTTGCTGGCGTGAATGGCGCTGCCGGCGGCCAGGGCGGGTTGGCAGAGCAGCGGGGCAAGGACCAGGGTCAGCAACAGGAAACCGGGACTTCGATGTATCGACATGAGGCACCTCGGTGTGACCTGTTTCGATCGAGGCGGTTCGCTGCGCTCGCCGCATCCCGCGGATTGACCGTTCGGACAGCCGGGCCGAACCGTCAGCCGCCGTTTGCGGGCTTTTTGTCCGATGCGTTGTAATTTTTATCGCCGAGGCGGTCCATGATGACGAACATGACTCCCGAGAACACGAAGGTCAGGTGAATGCCGACCTTCCATGCGAGCTGCTCGTTGGTCAGTTCCTCGACGTGGACGAAGGACTTCAGCAGTTCGATCGCCGAGATCGCGATGATCGAACCGATCAGCTTGACCTTCAGATCCGAAAAATTGACATGGCCCATCCACGGCGGACGATCCTCGTGGTCGCCGGTCTGGATCTTCGACACGAAATTCTCGTAACCCGCCAGGATGATGACCAGCAGCAGGTTTGCGACCAGCGCGAGGTCGACCAGTGACAGAATCCCGACAATCGCGTCGCTGGTGCTGCCGCTCCAGGCCAGCGGCATGATGTGCAGCAGTTCTTCGAAGAATTTGACCAGCAGCAGAATGACCGCGAAAACCAGTCCGATATAGAACGGCGCCAGCAGCCAGCGGCTACTGAACAACAGTGTTTCCAGTGTTTTCTCGATCTTGTTCACGGCTGCCCCCCCAGACTGTCTGCCGGACACTATACCCGTAATCCGGTCATTCTGAACAGAAGGGCGCGGTCAGGCGGATTTCATGCGTAGATCGATTGCCGGGGTACACCGGCGCCCGGTCCGGCGCCAAACAGTGCGCGTCTTTTCCATGCGGCGGCAATGACCGCGCGCACGGCCTCCGGATCGGCCTTGGCGAGTGCGGCATGGCGTTCGTCGAGGGAGCGGATGTGTCCGAGCCCGATAAAATCGCGCGCGAGGCGTTCCATGACGGCCTCCGGATCGTCGTCCTCGATGATCCAGCGGGCGTGAAGGCCGGCCTGCGCGCGCTCGATTTCTCCAGGGGCCGGACCATCGTTGATCAGATCGCGGAAGACTGCTTCGACCGCGCGCCGGCAGGCGCCGGCCTGCCCGGGTTCGCACTCGAGATGCAGCCACCACAGCCCGCAGTCGGAATACCGCTCCAGCCGCGAATCGATGCCGTAGACCAGCCCGAGCGTTTCGCGCAATTGATACGGCAGGCGGCCGGCGCCTGAATCTCCGGCCATGATGCGTTCCGCGAGGGTTATCTGCGCGTCAGCGATGCCGTACGGAGCGACCGGCATGACCCAGATCAGCGTGCTGCGTTCCGCCGCGATCTGCCGGTGCTCTTCGACCGGCGTGAACGCCGGCGCAGTGCGCACCAGCGCGGGCGCGACTGGAGACTTCGCGGGAGGCAGCACCGCGAGTGCGCGACAGGCTTCGACCAGCGCGTCATGATGGACCGCGCCGGAGGCGACGACGCAAATATTCGGACCACACAGAATCCTGTCGTGGCAGGCCCTCAGGGACTGCGCCGTCGCGTGACGGATCATGGCGGGATCGCCGGCGACCGGTCGTGTGATCGGATGTCCCGGCCAGACGCGCGCGAGGATCCCGTCCTGCAGCCCCTGTAACGATCCCTGTTTCCCGGCGATCTCGTGCAGGACTGCGCACTGTTCGCTGGACAGATCCCCGATCTGATCCTGGCCGTCAAGGACTGGCCGGAGCAAGCAATTCGACAGCACCGACGCCAGCGTGTTCAGCCGGTCGCCGGGCGTCATCCCATGAAAGACCATCAATTCTCGCGACGTGCAGGCGTTGACGTCGATATCGACCCGTTCGATGAGGCCGTCGTGGCGATCGATGCCGCGACAGATCAGATGTTCGAGCAGGTGGACATAACCGGCCTCGTCCGGCGCATCGTCGCGGGAACCCCGGGCGATCCAGATGCCGAGTGACGCACTGCGCCGGCCCGGCATCGAGCGACTCAGGATCGAGACGCCGTTATCGAATCGAGTCAGTGCGATCACAACGGTTTCAATGCCGGTATTGATGGAGAACCTGAGTCGCGCACTCGGCTGTGCGGGGTCGGCGTTTCAATCATCCTGTGCCCGACAGCGGTATCCTTGCGCCCCAGCGGGATATCATAGGTGATCGTCGCGCCAAAGCGCTCCGGCGCGTGCGGATCATTCCGTATCTTGTCGAACACCAGCACCCGCGTGCCGAGCGCGAACGCCTCTTTCATGTCATGCGTGACCATGAAGATCGTCATTTCGAACTGTCGCCACAGCGCCAGCAGCAGCTCATGCATGTCGTTGCGAATGCCGGGGTCGAGCGCCCCGAAAGGCTCATCGAGCAGCAGGATCTTCGGACGCTTGACCAGCGCCTGGGCGATCGCGAGGCGCTGCTGCATGCCACCGGACAGCGCGGCCGGGTACTTGTTCGCCGCCCCGTGCAGGCCGACCGCCTCGAGGATCGTATCGACCTGCGCGAGCGCCGCCCGCTTCGCCGGCCCGAACAGCCGCCCGAACAATATTGAGTTGCCGAACTCGAGTCCAAGCAGCACATTCCGGCGCACCGACAGATGCGGAAACACCGAATAGCGCTGGAACACGACGCCGCGATCCGGTCCCGGTTCATCCTGAAGGAGTTTTCCGTCCAGCATCAGGCGGCCGCGGCTGGGCCGCTCTTGACCAAGGAGCAGCCGCAGGAACGTCGTCTTTCCGCACCCCGAGGCGCCGACGATCGTGCAGAACTCCCGCTCCGCGACCTCGAGCTGGAGCCCCTCCAGCACGACCTGTTCGCCATACTGCTTCCACAGATTCTCAACCGACAGCAGACTCATGTCCCGCCCTTGCCGGCGTGATACCACGGAAAGGCTTTCCGCGACACCCGTTGCAGCAGCCAGTCGAGCGCGAAGGCGAGTAGCGTGATCCAGACGACATAGGGCAGGATCAGGTCCATCGACATATAACGCCGCACCAGAAAGATCCGGTAACCGAGCCCATCGGTCGCAGCGATTGCCTCCGATGCGATCAGGAACAACCACGCCGCCCCGAGCGACAGGCGCAATGCATCGATCAGCCGCGGCAGGATCTGCGGCAACACGACCCGTATCATGATCAGCCACGTCGACCCGCCGAGCGTCTGGGCCTTGATCAACTGCTCTCCGGGAATCTCGGCGACTCGCAGCGCCAGATCCCGTACGATGAACGGCGCAACGCCGATGACGATCAGCACCACCTTGGAAAGCTCGCCCAGCCCGAACACGATGAACAGGATCGGCAGGACCGCAAGCGGCGGGATCAGGCAGATCACCGTCACCAGCGGCGCCAGCATTGCCCGTGCCTTCGGGATCGTCCCGATCGCGATGCCGAATGCCAGCCCGATCAGCGCGCTGATTCCGAGTCCGAGCCCGAGACGCCGCAGGCTGCTCGCCGTGTCGCTCCACAGTACGCGTTCGCCGGTCCGCGGGTTCGGCTCGATCGCGACCGACTTGATCGCGTCGGCGAACGACGACAGCGAAGGGAGCAGCTTGTCGTTCGGATTCTCGGCCAGCCGCGCATCTGACGCGACCAGATAGACCGCCACGATCAGGAGAAAGGGCAGCATCCCCAGCGAGAAGGCGCTGATTCTTCCGGGGTGCTGGTTCAGGAGGCGGCGCATGAGATCGAAATCAGCTCGTTCGAAAGAAGGTGTCCATCAGTCGGCCGGTGTCCTGTTACAGGACACGCTGTGAATACGTCCCTGTACGCTCGACGGCCGCATCCCTGCGGCCGACGGTCCTGTAACAGGACACCGGCCGACTGATGGACTCATGATTTGATTTACAGTTTCCCGTCCGCCGCCATCTTGCTGTACTCCGACGTGAAGCGCAGCTTGATGTTGCCGGTGTCGCCGAGCGTCTTGCCGCCGGGAAAGCCGATGCCGACCGCGTCGATGCTGCGCGCGCCCTCGCCGAGGATGCCGTGATCGAACGAGAACCGGCGCACGTGGTCCATCGTCGTGATCAGACCCGGGCTGTTCACGAACGCGACCGCGTCGGCCGGCTTGTAGAACATCTGCGTTGTCGCGAGCTGGCTCTCGTATCCGGTGAGATCGGTGCCCGCGGCCTTGCCCATGAACGCGCGCGCCTCGCTGCCGGCCTTGTCGTCGGCCGACATGATCGCCATCGTCTCGTACCACGCCCCGGCCAGCGCCTTGCCGAACTTCGGATTCGCCTTCAGGGTTTCGGAATTGACGACCATCATGTCGATGATCTCGCCGGGAATACTCGCGGAGTCGAAGACGCCGCTCGCGCCCGGCATTGCGGCGATCTCGCTCAGTTGCGGATTCCACGCGACCACGGCGTTGACGTCGCGCGAGGAAAAGGCAGCGACGATATCCGCGTCGGAGGTGTTGACGACGGTGATGTCACGTTCGCTGAGGCCGATCGACTCCAGGCCGCGGGCGAGGAGGTAGTGTGACACCGAGAGCTCGACGAGGTTGACGCGGCGGCCCTTGATATCCTTCAGCGCCTTGCCGTCCTTGAGCACGATGCCGTCATTGCCGTTGGACGCGCTGCCGGCGATCAGCGCGGTCGAGTCGACACCGCCGGCGGCCGGGATCGTCAGCGCGTCCATGTTCGTCATCACGCAGCCGTCGAAGGCGCCGGCGGTGTACTGATTGATCGACTCGATATAGTCGTTGATCTGCACGACCTCGATCTCGATGCCGTATTTGTCGGCCCACTTCTTGACGATACCTTTCTCGGCGGCGTAATCCCACGGCATCCAGCCGACATAGATGCTCCAGGCGACGCGGAACTTGTCTTTTTCCGCGGCGGTTGCGCCGGTTGAGACGCATAAAGCGATCGCCAGAACGGCGACCAGTGGCAGGAGGTGTTTGGATAAGAATACGTGCATGATGTTCCCCTTGATTCGAGAGTTTCGAGTGTTCACCCAAATCGCCGGGAACTGCGCTCGGACATGGACGGCTACCGGTGGCGCCTGTCGGATGCCTGTCGCAGATCCGCGGCCTGTGCCTCCCGGGCTTTTGTCCCGCCGTGTATCCGGAGTCGTACCGGACTGCATCCCTCGGACCAGCATCGCTGCACAACTGCCTTGCAAGGACCGGAACCCTAGATGCTCTGATCGTGAAATTGCAAGGAGTATGCCGCGAGCCGCGATGCCGCCGTGGCGGCTGATCGATGCTTCGCTAACAGACTGAGCAGGCTTGTATTCACGAAACAGTTCTGATTCCTCGTAGCGTCTCGTCCCTCGATGAACGAGATATCGCGAACGCAATCGTGCCCCATAATGGTGAAGGATTTACTCGCCTTGCACCGGTTTGATACCGAAACATGCGCAGGATGTGACGGCGGCGATCACGACGCCACATTCACTGGTACGTCAATTGCAATCATGCCATCGAGCGGTCAATACCGCCGAGACAGGCTAACAGGATGACTAGGGTTCCGGTCCGTACCGATTCATGGTGCGGATGGCTGGACCGAGGGTCGTCGACCTCCGGTCGGGGGTTACACGGCGGGATAAAAGCCCGGGAGACAGCATCCAGGCATGGACGCCCCGTCAAACCCTGACCACGACTGGAGGATATATGAGCGAATACACCCGCCTGACCGGGCGCAAGCAATCTCTGTTATCAGGCCTGCCGCTGTGCCGGCATCACCCCTCGTTCGACAAGACCGAACTGCAAGGCTGGAAGGCGATGCATCGCGAGGCCGAACTGCCGCACGACGGCTGGGACGCCGAGGAGCAGCGCTGCCTCGAACTCGGCCTGCCGGGCGCCGACAGCATCACGGACAAGTCGATCCCGACCTTCGCGCGCGGCGAGCTGCCGCACTACGCCGGCATCAATACCTTCATGAAGGCGCCGTATTGCGAGGACATCCACAAGGTCGGCAAATATGACGCCGCGATCATCGGCGTCCCTTTCGATGGCGGCACGACCTATCGGCCGGGCACGCGTTTCGGGCCGCAGGGCATCCGCCGCATCTCGGCGCTGTATACCCCTTATAACTACGAACTCGGCGTCGACCTGCGCGAGCAGATGAACCTGTGCGACGCCGGCGACGTATTCACGATCCCGGCCAATATCGAAAAGACCTTCGACCAGATCAGCCGTGCGGTCGGCCATGTGTTCGCGAGCGGCGCGATGCCGGTCATCCTCGGCGGTGATCATTCGATCGGCTTCGCGACCGTGCGCGGCATCGCGCAACAGACCGACAAGCGCATCGGCATCGTGCATTTCGACCGCCATGCGGACATCCAGGAGAAGGACCTCGACGAGCGCATGCACACGACGCCGTGGTTTCATGCGACCAATCTGCCGAACGTGCCGGCGTCCAATCTGGTGCAGGTCGGCATCGGCGGCTGGCAGGTGCCGCGCCAGGCGGTGAAAGAGGCGCGCAAGCGCGACACGACGATCATCACGATGCACGACGTCGAGCAGCTCGGCCTCGACAAGGTCGCCGAGATCGCGCTCGAAATGGCGTGGAAGGATGCGGATGCGGTGTATCTGAGCTTCGACATCGATTGCGTCGACGCCGGCTTCGTGCCGGGCACCGGCTGGCCGGAGCCGGGCGGCTTCCTGCCGCGCGAGATTCTGTATCTATTGGGGCTCGTTGCGCGCGAGGGCATCTGCGGCATGGAAGTCGTCGAGGTCTCGCCGCCGTACGACGTCTCGGACATCACGTCGCTGATGGCGACGCGCGCAATCGTCGACGTGCTCGGTACCTTGGTGGCGCACGGCAAGATGGGCGCGCACCGCTCGATCATCCGCGCATTCGCCCCAGCTTGATGCATAACCGTGGGTCGATGGTTTCCTAATGGTGCATTTCCAGGCCCAAGGTTGTGGCTAAAATAACACAGACTAGACATATCACTATGATTTTGAATGTAAATTAATGTGTGGCACGAAGTCTGCACTGGGACAGGTGTTACCGCATTTTTTTATTAAACATTAACCAGCAAGAGTGAGGGAGACCACAAAAATGCAGATTAAAAAATTAAGCAAACTGGCCGCAGCTGTAGCGCTTGCCGTACCCGCGTTTGCATTGCCGTTGAGCAGCGCGCAGGCCGAAGTGAGCGCCAACGTGGGCATCGCCAACATGTATCTGTGGCGCGGACTGAATGTCAGCGGATCAGACGCGCAGGTCAGCGGCGGGCTGGACTATAAGCACGAGAGCGGTTTTTACGCCGGCACTTGGGCTTCCAGCGTCTGGGAAGGCCTCGGATACGAGCTCGACCTGTATGCCGGTTACGGTGGTTCTGTCGGCAACTTCACGTTCGACATCTCGTTCTGGGAGTATCTGTATCCGACCGCGGATATAGACAGCAGCCTGACTGACACTGATACCTCTGATTTCGTTATCAGCATCGGTTATGACATGTTCTACGCTGCAGCCTACATGATCGCCGACAGCGATGCGCCCGACGGGATCTATTTCACCGTCGGCTTGGACTGGGGCCAGTTCGGAGCGGCCTACGGCATCTGGACCGGCGATATAACTGACATCCTCTACGATGAGGGGGGGCTGGATTACAGCCATCTCACCCTGAGCTATACCCCAGTCGATTCGCTTACCTTCAAGCTGAGCAAGGCCTTCGCGGGTGATAACGCTGATGGCCTGTTGGAGGAAGACCCTTTGTTCCAAGTTTCCTATACGTGGACCTTTGACCTGTAAGGGGGGATGTCGAGGAACGCTGTTCAGGGTATCCGGTGGGGCGGCATCGTATCAACGGTGCCGCTTCCCGGCATGTTTCTTCGTTCCAAAATAATGAAAGAGAGAGGGCATGACCATGTATAAACATCCTGGGAAAAAGTGGGTCGGGGCGCTCGCCGCCGCGACCCTGGCCGCCGGCATGCTGTCCGCGCAGGCGGCCGACACGATCAAGGTTGGCGTATTGCATTCGTTGTCGGGCACGATGGCGATCAGCGAAACGACCCTCAAGGACACGGTCCTGATGCTGGTCGACGAGCAGAACAAAAAGGGCGGAATACTCGGCAAGAAACTCGAGGCGGTCGTCGTCGACCCGGCGTCGAACTGGCCGCTGTTCGCCGAGAAGGCGCGCGAGCTGCTGCAGAAGGACAAGGTCGACGTCGTATTTGGCTGCTGG
>CAYTGL010000058.1:0-13147 GCA_964437335.1 uncultured Chromatiales bacterium | reverse complement strand
GTCGGCCAGGGCGCGGTCGTGTCGATGGGCGTCTACATCGGACAGAGCACGAAGATCTACAACCGGATGACCGGCGAGGTCAGCTACGGTCAGGTGCCGCCGGGCGCGGTCGTCGTGCCGGGCAGCCTGCCGGCAAGGGATGGCAGCCACAGTCTGTACTGCGCGGTGATCATCAAGCAGGTCGACGAGAAGACGCGGTCGAAGGTCGGGATCAACGAGTTACTGCGGGACAAGTAATCCCCCGGCACAGGCCAGGCAATCGTCTGACAGGAAGCATCGCTTCATGCCCCGCAGATACAGAGTCCTGGCAGCAGTGGCCGGCGGTCTGCTGCTGTTCTACACCATCGCCGGCTTCCTGATCATCCCCGCCGTCGCCCGATCCCAGGCGATCAGCACTCTGAACGAGACCTTCGGCGTCGATCTGGCGATCGGCAAGCTGCGTTTCAACCCCTATACCCTGGTCGCCCGTATCGACGATGTCACGCTGCACGCGAGCGACGGCGAACGCCTGGTCGCGTTCAGGCATCTGGTCGTGAACCTGCAATGGCGATCCCTGATCGAGCGGGCGATTGTTTTCCGTTCGATCGAGCTGACGGAACCGTTCATCCATGTCCATCTCCGCGAAGATGGCACCCTGAATCTGGTGGCGGCATTTACCGGGGGAGATGCCGGCACGCAAGCGCCGGAATCGAGCCCGGAACCGACAGGCGAGCCGAGTCCGCCACTGGCCGTGGTCATCGAAGCGTTTATGCTGGCCAACGGCGAACTCCGCCTGACCGACGACCAAAACAGTCGTGGCTTTGACCAACACTTCACCCCGCTCAATCTTCAGCTCAGAGCGTTTACGACCCGACCGGAGTATACGTCGGAACTGACGAGCCTGCTGATCAGTATCGCGCAGGGCGGACAGATCGCCTTGTCGGGTTCGCTGTCCGCGGTGCCGGCCGGTTTCGATATCCGGCTGGTCGCGAGCGACCTGCCCTTGTCCAGACTGCAGCCCTATGTCCCCGAAACGCTCGCCGCCAAGATTGCCGAGGGCCGGCTTTCCTTCGATCTCAGCGCCCGGCATGGACAGCCCGGCC
Organism: uncultured Chromatiales bacterium; assembly: GCA_964437335.1. Classification (GTDB taxonomy): domain Bacteria; phylum Pseudomonadota; class Gammaproteobacteria; order SZUA-140; family SZUA-140; genus JAITWN01. The sequence goes on along the minus strand of CAYTGL010000058.1, from coordinate 12,065 downwards.
AGGCGACCCTGATGTCCCTGCAGGGCGCAGCGGCGATTACCGGATTCACGGTCGAGGTCAGCGGACGCGACGAGCCGGTGCTGGCCTGGCACGAGGTCGCGCTCAGGGATATCGCGCTGGATCTGCAACCGGACCGGCTGGTCATCAAGGAGATCGTGATCCAGGGCCTCGACTCCTCGTTCCGGATCTATGACGACGGCGACACCAATGTCGGCAAGGTGCTGCGCAGCGCGTCGACCGGCGATGAGGAATCCGCGCCGGATGCCGCCGTGGAACCCGGCGATACCGCGGACGCGTTTCCGTTCACGATCGAGCGCATCGTCGTCGACGGCTCGACGTTGATGTTCAGCGACGAACAGATCCAGCCCCCTATCACCGTCAGGATCGACGAACTCGGCGGCGAGTTCACCGGACTCGACTCCGCGCCCGAGTCGCGCCTGACGACGCGGATCGAGGGTACCGTCGGCGGACATGGCCGTGCCGACATCAGCGGGGTCGCCGCGCTGTTCGCCCCGGACGCCGATCTCGACGCGAAGATCTCGTTCGCGAATATCGAGATGACGGACTTCTCGCCCTACTCCGGCAAGTTCGCCGGCTACGAAATCCTGAAGGGCAAGCTGTTCCTCGACCTGCAATACACCCTGGCCGGCACGCGGATCAAGGGCGAGAACCGGGCGCTACTCGACCAGTTCGAGCTCGGCAAGCGCGTCGACAGCGAGGATGCAACCTCGCTGCCGGTCAAGTTCGCGTTGTCGCTGCTGCGCGACCGCCAGGGCCGCATCGATATCTCGCTGCCAGTCGAGGGCGACGTCAACGATCCGGGATTCCGCTTCGGTCATTTGATCACGCAGGCCCTGATCAACATGCTGACGAAGATCGTGACCTCGCCGTTCAGCTTCATCGCCGGCCTGTTCGGCGGCGGTCCGGAGATGGAGTATGCGCAGTTCGACGCGGGCAGCGCGGGGCTGTCCGCGGCCGAACGCAACAAGTTCGCACCGTTGTCTACGGCGCTCGCCGAACGTCCGCAGCTCATCGTCGAGATCCAGGGCTGGTCCGACCCCGTCAATGACGACAGCGCGCTGCGACAGCACAAGATCGACGCACTGCTGGCAGCCTGGCCCACGCTTGAGGCAGCTTATGATGCGCATTTCGACGCAGGCGCCGCCGCTGCGCTGCGCGATGAACTGGCCGCGGCAGAGACAAAGGGATCCGATCATCAGACCGATATCCCCGAAACAGACCCGGCGCTGCTATTCGAGCGCGAAATGCACCAACGTCTGCTCGCCGGCCAAGTCGTCACCGATGAAGAGCTGATTACACTCGCGTATGCGCGCGGCGAGCAGGTAATGGACAGCCTGGTCCGGAACGGCGGCGTCGAAGCCGAACGCATCTTCGTACGACGGGGAGAGATTGGCAGGACCGGAGAAGGCACGCGAGCGCAGTTGATCCTGGATGCCCGCTAGCCGCAAAAAAACAGACCCCGCGTTCATTGCAATCACCCCCGACTCTATTCAGAAACCGTAACCTGTCCCCAATCGTCCATAAGTTGCTGCGGAACAAGTGGCGGGCGGCCTCAGGGGCCGGGAATACGTCGTTTACTCCCCGTTGTCGAAACGGATCATCAGTTCTGTGCCGGTACGGTCCGAGCGGGCGATGACCAGCATCCAGTGCAGGCGCTCGCAGATGAGCTGTGCGATCAGCAGGCCAAAACTGTTTTCGCGCATGCCCTCGAATCGCTGCTGCGCCGGCCGCTGCAGACGCTGCGCGACCGCATCCGGCAGGCCGCTTCCGAAATCGGTCACCCGGATGCCGTCTTCGCCGACCAGGATCTGCACCTGCGAACGGGTATGTTTCAGCGCGTTCTGGATCAGGTTGCGCAACAGCATGCGCAGCAGGGCCGGATCGGTGTGGATGATCAGCGGCGTCGATTGCGGCATCAGAAATACCCTGTCGGAACGGGTCGGGTGCGAGTCTTCCAGGTCCGCGATGACATCAAGGACGGCCTCGGCGACGTTTACCGTTCCGAATGCATCGGCCTCGGGCGCGTTGCGCGCCAGCTTCAGCAGCACCTCGATATCGGCCTGCATCTCGGTCGCCGTCCGGCGGATCCGGGCCAGCGTGCGGCGATCCTCCGGCGATAAACGATCCCGCCGCTCGATGACGTCCAGGGCGCCGGAGATCACGGCGACCGGCGTCTGCAGCTCATGGCTCGCCAGATCGACAAAAGTCTTCTCGCGTTCGACAAAGCTTTCGAGGGCGTTGAGGAAACGGTTGAACGCGCCTGCGATGTCGATGTACTCGGCCTCCGCATAATCGGTCGACAGGCGACGCATAGCCTTCCCCGGTGAGGTTCGCTGGATCTCGTCGGTCAGGCGCTGCAGCGGCTGAACCAGCCTGCGGGCCGCGAGCCGGGAGAAGATCAGGAGCGCAACGGTTATCAGCAGGCCGACGACGATGGCCGTGATCTGGACCAGAAATTCACGGCCCTCGATCTCCGTGATGTTCTGGGCCAGATAGAGTACGCCTTCGTGACCGCTGACCCGCTCGGCCGAGACCAGGTACGTCTCTTCCATCAGATCGATCTCCGCCGAGAAAGGCGGCGGCCGGCCGTGAAAGATCGCCGGGAGTCGGGACTCCGGCTGACCGCTGCCGAGAAACGCCACTGTCAGGTGAGCAGTCTGCCATTGCTGATAGTCCGGCCGGTCGATCTGCCGCTGGTAAAACTCCCGCTCCCGGGCAAACTGGGTATCGAGAATCGTATCTTCCATATCATCATAAATGCCCTCTACCACCACCAGCGCCAGAACGATCATCCCGAAACCGATCAGGAATATCGCGCGGTAGATTCTCGTCGATAACGAGGTCCTCAAGGCGGCGCGCCCTGCTCGTCCTCGGGCGCGACCAGCCGGTAGCCGCGTCCGTGGAGCGTCTTGACCAGCATATGACCCAGCGATTTCTGCAGGGTCTGGCGTAACGAATAGATGTGGGTCCGCAATGCGCCGGCCTCGACGTCGCCGCCGCCCCAGATCGCGTCGGCGAGCGCTTCGTGATCGACATAACGGGGATAGGCCCGGATCAGCGTCTCGAACAGCCGCGCGGGGGTGCCGCTCAGTTGCGCGGATCCGCCCTCGCCGAGATCGACGCGCAGCGTGTCCGGATCAAAGTGTATCGATCCCGCCCTCAGCCCTCGCAGCGGGGGGAGATGCCGGCGCAGCAGCGCGTCGACCCGCAACTGGAGCTCGAGCAGGTCAAACGGCTTGACCAGATAGTCATCGGCGCCGTAGCCGAAACCGCGCTCCTTGTCCGACAATGCGCCCTTCGCGGTCATGATGATGACCGGAACCCGGCTGTTCAGATCCTCGCGTATGCGCTTGCAGATCTCCAGGCCGGACACGCCGGGCAGCATCAGGTCGAGGGCCACGACATCGTAGTCGTGCGTCGCGAGCAGGTGCAACGCGGTGAGCCCGTCAGTGGCGAAGTCGAGTTCGTAGCGGGAGCCTTCAAAAAATTCGGCCAGATTCTCGGCGAGATCGATCTGGTTTTCGACGATCAGGAGTTTCACTTTCGGCGGGTTCACGGTACCGGCTGACAAGATCGCTGCACCCGGGCCTGGTCATGGCCCGACACGCCGAGTATACATCATCAGCAGATAGCCGCGGCTCTCCGCCCGCAGTTCCAGCTCGCCGTTCACCTTGTCCGCAAGTGCGGTTCCATCCTTGCGCGCGAGCGCCAGAAAATAACGCGGATGAGTGTTGCCCAGAATCAGCTCGCTGACTTGATCCGGCGTCAGCGTGCGGGCCTGTCCTCCGGAATAGAAACGCGCCGAGAACGGCAGCTTGCCGATATAGATCAGCGGACTGTCGCCGGGCCGGTACAGCGAACGATACGCGTCCACGAGTCCGCGCTGGGTCTTCACACCTGCGATATCGGACGCAGTGACGGCCGCGCCGCCGACAGTGACCAGTACGGGTATGGACAACAGCACTGCGAGCAGCAAGGGATGGGGCCGCGGAGAGTCGCCGATGCGCGCGGCCAAACCCCGCGCGATCAGGATCGCGGTCATCGGCAGCGCCGGCAGCACATAGGTCCACAGGATGTTGCCGGACAGCGTGAAGAACAGCATCGGCGACAGCGCCGAGAACAGCAGAAAGCTTCCGCTGTCCCGGCCCTGTACCGGGGCAAGATCGATGCGGCGGCGGCGCAGCAGGTTGATCGCGAGATAGCCGAGTGCAAGCAACCCCCACGGGAAGGATGCCCAGGTCCAGAAGACCCATATCATCCCCCTCGGCTCGTCGTGCGCGCTGCCATAGAGATCACCGGCCCAGCCGGGGTCGGTGAAGCGGCGGAGGTGTTCGCCGACGATAAAATAATCAAGAAACCCCGGTGTCTTCAGTTCGGCCGCGACGTACCACGGTACGACCAGCGCCGCGACGAGCAGACTGCCGCGCAACCAGGGCAGCGTTCCCGGCAGCTTTCCGGCGTGCCCGCCTGTCACCGCCCAGAGCGCGATCGGGATGCCGGTCAGCACCAGTGCGACCGGACCCTTCGCCAGCAGGCCGAGCGCGAGCCCGACGAAAAACAGCCAGCGCCAAGCCCCCGCCCGGCCGGTGAGGATCATGCCGAAACTCACGAGGCTCAGCGTGACGCCGGCGGCAAGGAACGGGTCCGTCATCACCGCACCGGCGCTGACATAGCTCAGCGCCATCGTCGCGAAGATCAGTGTCGACCAGACCCCGAGCGTAGCCCCGCCGATATGACTCGCGTAGCGCCAGATCAGCGCAACGACCAGCAGCATCGCAAGCCAGGACGGCAACCGGGCCGCGAACTCCGCCGGCCCGAACAATCCTATCGACGCGGCCTGGGCCCAGAACGACAGCGGCGGTTTACCCCAGAACGGCACCCCCGGTTCGAACCACGGCGTGATCCAGTCGCCGCTGGAGGCCATCAGTCGTGCGATCTCGGCGTAGCGCGGCTCGGTCGTTTCGATCAGCGGAAAGAACGCCATGCTCGACAGCCGGCTCAGGATCACGAGCGCCAGCAGCGAGAACCACGGCCACAGTGATCTAGGCATGATCGCCCCGTCGCCGCGGGGCATGACCGACGGAAGAATGATCGACGTCCATCCGGGCCGCGCCCGGAGGCTCGACCACGTCCCTGAGCACATAGACCGGGCGCTGCTTGCTTTCGATATAGGTCTTGCCGACGTATTCCCCGACGATGCCGATGCCGAGTAACTGGATGCCGCCGAGGAAGGTGATCACCGCGATCAGCGACGGATAACCTTGCGTGACGTCGCCCAGAAGCAGCGCCTTGACGATGATCCAGACGCCGAACAGTCCGCCGAGCAGCGCCGCGACCATCCCCGCGAAGGCGGCCCAGCGCAGCGGCGTCACCGAGAACGAGGTGATACCCTCGAAACCCAGATGCAGCAGTCCCAGATAATCCCATTTCGACGCGCCGGCGGCGCGGGCGTCGCGATCGTACTCGATGACCTCGGTCGGCAGGCCGATCCACGCGAACAGCCCCTTCATGTAACGATTGCGTTCGTTGAGACGCAGCAACGCATCGACGGCATTGCGGCTCAGCAAGCGGAAGTCGCCGGCGTCGACCGGGATCTGGAAGCGGCTGGCCCGCTGCAGCAGGCGATAGAACCCCCAGGCGCTGACGCGCTTGAACCAGGTCTCGCCCCTGCGTGAGCGCCGCTTCATCAGCACCACGTCGGCCCCCTCGCGCCAGCGATCGACCATCGCGGGAATCAGTTCCGGCGGATCCTGGAGGTCGGCATCGATGACGACCACAGCGTCGCCGAGCGCATGTTCCAGCCCTGCGGTCATCGCCGCTTCCTTGCCGAAGTTGCGGCTCAGGCGAACCAGCCGGAGGTTCCTTCTGAGCTGCTGCACTTCCATCAGATAATCCGCGCTGCCGTCCCGGCTGCCGTCGTCGACGAACACGATCTCGCTGTCCAGATCAAGCGTGTTGAGGACGCGGCCCAGCCTCTCCAGGCAGACGGGCAGCGCCGCCCGTTCGTTATAGACCGGGACCACGACGCTCAGCGTCTTGCGTCCCCTGCCCCGCATCCGTTCGGGATGGAAGTCAGTCATGGAATACCAGCCTCCTGTAGACCAGGTAATTCATCAGCGAAACGAGCGCCGTCGTTGCGAACTGCGCGATGCCGGTCGGCAAACCGGCCGGCACGTGCAACAACTGAAACACCAGCAGATTGACCAGCCATGCCGCCGCGCAGGACAACAGATAGCGCGGCATCACGCCGGTATGGGAACCCCGGTAATCGAAGGTCAGCCGGCGTTGCAGGCCATAGTTCACGACGCCCCCGGCCAGACCGCCGGCGGCCGTCGCGTGAAACGGCGCCTGACCCGCAACGACCAGCAGCCACATGACGCCCCAGTGCACGGCGGTGGCGAGCCCGCCGGCCACGAGGAATCTCAGCGGCTGCCGGCCACGCGCGCCGGTATCGGCCGCCCGCGCCGGGCAGGCAGCGGTTTTGATGATGCGATCAGTCATCGGTATTACCGGATAATGGGTCGATCGCCGGGGTATCGATCAGGCGGCGGCCGTGACGGCCGGCGATCATCAGCAGGAATGGTAACGGGAACGACGTCAGGCAGACGTCAGGGAATTATCAATAAAACATCAAACCGGAGGCGGCAGAAATCATGGACAGGCCGCGTTTTCGCGGCATCCCGCCTATTATTGCAACGCGGGGAATTCAGACCTTCAGATACCGATCGATCAACCCCTCGTCGAGCTGCCCGATATCGCCATTGGCGACCACCCGGCCGCGGTCCATCAGGCAGAACCGCTTCGCGACGCGACGCGCGAACGGCAGCTTCTGCTCGACGAGCAGGATGCCGAGCCCCTGTTCCTCGTTGAGACGCTGAATGATATCGCCGATCTCCTGCACGATGTTCGGCTGGATGCCTTCGGTCGGCTCGTCGAGAATCAGCAGCCGCGGCTCCAGCACCAGCGCGCGGCCAATCGCGAGCTGCTGCTGCTGCCCGCCCGAGAGGTCGCCGCCGCGGCGGCGCAGCATCTGCTTCAGCACCGGAAACAGCTCGAAGACCGTATCAGGGATCTCGCGCCGGCGGTCACGGCGCGCGCCGAGGCCGATGCGCAGGTTTTCCTCGACGGTGAGCAGCGGAAAGATCTCGCGGCCCTGCGGCACATAACCTATACCGAGCCGCGCGCGCAGGTCCGCAGCACGTTTGATCAGATCCTCGCCGCCAAAGCGGATCACACCACCGCTCGCTGCCAGCAGCCCCATGATCACCTTGAGCAGCGTGGTCTTGCCGACGCCGTTACGTCCCATCAGGCACAGACAGCCGCCCTGCGGCAGCGTCAGATCGATATCCCACAGCGTGTGGCTTTCACCATAGAACTGGTTGAGGCCGCTGATCTCAAGCATCTCAGGCACCGAGATAGACCTCAATCACGCGCGGGTCATTCTGCACCTGATCCATCGTGCCTTCGGCGAGCACACTGCCCTCATGCAGCACTGTAACCTTGCGCGCGATCGACCGCACGAAGTCCATGTCGTGCTCCACGACGACTACCGAGTGGCGGCCGGCGAGACCGGTCAACAGCTCGGCCGTACGATCCATCTCCTGATGCGTCATGCCGGCGACCGGTTCGTCGACCAGCAACACGCGCGGGTTCTGCATCAGCAATATGCCGATCTCCAGCCACTGCTTCTGGCCGTGCGACAACGATTGCGCGCGCAGACCGCGCTGCGCGGTGAGGCCGATGGTTTCCAGCACTTCGTCGATACGATCGCGCTGCTCGCCGCTGAGCCGCTGCCACAGCGCGGGCCACACCCGTTTGTCTCCCTGCATCGCAAGCTCAAGATTCTCAAACACCGTGTGCACCGGGAAAATGGTCGGTTTCTGGAATTTCCGACCGATGCCCGAGGACGCGATCTGATACTCGCTCATGCGCATCAGATCAAGGGTCTGGCCGAAAAAGACCGTGCCGGAGTCAGGTCGGGTCTTGCCGGTGATGACATCCATCATCGTGGTCTTGCCGGCGCCGTTCGGTCCGATGATGCAGCGCAGTTCGCCATCATCGATGTACAGGTTCAGCCGGTTCAGGGCCCGGAAGCCGTCGAAGCTGACCGTAACGTCCTCGAGGTAGAGAATCGGCCCGTGGCTGACATCGACCCGGAACGGGACTACGCCCTGCCGACCTGCGACAAAATCGAAGGTCCGGTCGCGGCGCATGAATTCCCGGTGGCGGCTCAGAACGCTCATGTTGGCTGGCCGGTTCTGGCGGTGCGCTCACGCCGGAGGCGCGACCGTAATTGCTCGTACAGGCCGACCAGGCCGCTCGGCATCAGGATCGTTACCAGCACGAACAGGCCGCCGAGCGCGAACAGCCAGACCTCGGGCATCTGTGTCGTGAACCAGGTCTTGGCGTAATTGACCAGGATCGCACCGAGTACCGCGCCGTAGAGCGTGCCGCGTCCGCCGATCGCGACCCATACCGCGAGTTCGATCGAGTTGAGCGGCGAGAACTCGCCCGGATTGATGATGCCGACCTGCGGCACGTACAGCGCGCCGGCGATCCCGGCCATCACCGCCGAGAATACGAATATCCAGAGCTTGTAGCTCTCGACCCGGTAACCGATGAAGCGTGCGCGGTCCTCGGCGTCACGAACCGCGACCACGACGCGGCCGAGCTTTGAGGTAACGATATAGCGCGCGACGAGATAGCTCAGCGCGAGCAGCACCGCCGACGCCATAAACAGGGCGACCCGGGTGCCATTCGCCTGCAGGCTGAAGCCAAGGATATCCTTGAAATCGGTGAGGCCGTTGTTGCCGCCGAAGCCCATTTCGTTGCGGAAAAAAGCCAGCATCAGCGCGAAGGTCAGCGCCTGGGTCATGATCGACAGATAGACGCCCGTGACGCGCGAACGGAACGCCAGCCAGCCGAATATGAATGCGAGCAGTCCGGGCGCAAGTACCACCATCAGTGCCGCGAACCAGAACTGGTCGAATCCATACCAGTACCAGGGCAGCTCCTGCCAGTTCAGAAACACCATGAAATCGGGCAGTACCGGGTGCGCGTAGACGCCGCGCTCACCGATCTGCCGCATCAGGTACATACCCATCGCATATCCGCCGAGCGCAAAGAATGCGCCATGACCAAGGCTGAGGATGCCGCAATAACCCCAGATCAGGTCGAGCGCCAGCGCAAGCAGCGCGAAGCACAGGTACTTGCCGATCAGTGAGACGGTATAGGACGACACATGAAACGCCGAGGACTCCGGCACCAGCAGATGCAGTACCGGTACGGCGACGCCCACCGCCAGCAGGATCAGCAGGAAAATCCGTCCGCCACGATCGCTCTCGAGCAGGCTTCTGACGACTCCGCGCGACAGCATTGCTCAGTGTTCCGCGGCGCGTCCCCGCTGCGGGAACAGCCCGCGCGGACGCTTCTGGCTGAACAGGATGATGAAGACCAGCACCAGGATCTTGGCCAGCACCGCGCCCGTCCATGGCTCGAGAAACTTGTTGACGACACCGAGTGTCAGCGCCGCGACCAGCGTCCCCCACAGGTTGCCGACGCCTCCGAACACCACCACCAGGAACGAGTCGATGATATAGGACTGGCCGAGGTTCGGGCCGACGTTTGTCAGCTGACTGAGCGCGACGCCGGCGACGCCGGCGATGCCCGAGCCGAGGCCGAAGGTCAGCGCATCGATCCATTGTGAGCGTACTCCCATGGCCCGCGCCATCGCGCGATTCTGGGCGACCGCGCGCACCTTCAAACCGAGCGAAGTCTTCTTCAGGATCAGCATCAATGCAAAAAACACCATCAGGCTGAAGGCAATGATGTAGAGCCGGTTCCAGGTCAACGACAATGCGGCGTTGATCTCCAGCGAACCACTCATCCACGATGGAGTCGACACCGAGCGGTTCAGCGGAGAGAAGACCGTGCGCACCAGTTGCTGCAGGATCAGGCTGATGCCAAAGGTCGCGAGCAAGGTCTCCAGCGGGCGCCCGTACAAAAACCGGATCACGCCGCGCTCGATAGCGATACCGAACAGGCCCGCGACTGCAAAGGCCAGCGGAACCGCGACGAACAGCGAGTAATCGATATATCCCGGCATCAGTAACTGCACCACGTAAGTGGTATAGGCGCCGATCATCATCAGTTCGCCATGCGCCATGTTGATCACGCCCATGACGCCGAAGGTAATCGCCAGCCCGATTGCGACCAGCAGCAGTACCGAGCCGAGGCTGATGCCGAAAAATATGTTCTCGATCACCTTGTAATAGCGGACGTTGGCGTCGATACGCCCGATCGCCTGTTCGACCGCGCGGCGGATACCGGCGTCCGGCTCGAGCCACTGCCCGTCCTCGCCCGTTCTCAGGATCTCGGTCAGCCGCCCGCGCGCCTCCGGGACCAGGCTATTGCCAAGCCTGGCGATCGCGTCCAGCCGGACCTGTCGATCGGGACTCTGAACATCGACCAGGGCGAGCGCCGTACGCATCTGTTCCAATACCTGCTCGCTGTCCTCGCGGGTCATCGCGTCGCGCATCAGCGCCAGGGTGCCTTCATCGAGATCCCGGGTCATCTCCCTGACCGCATTCAGCCGCACCGCCGGGTCGTCATCGGCGATACTGAGGCGCGCAATCGCGCCGCGCAGATAGACGCGCAGGCGGTTATTGAGCGTGATCTTTCGAATATCGTCCTTGCGGGCGGTTCCCAGCCCGTCGCCGGAAACCGCATCGAAGAGCCGGAAGCCGTCGCCTTCGACGAGACCGATAACGGTACGGTCGGCGGCAGCGGTATACAGCTCGCCGTTCAGCATGGCCTGCAATACGGCGATCGCACGAGGATGGCCGAGTTCGACGAGACGGGCGGCCGCCTGCTCCTTGTCGGCAAAGCCACCCGTGGCGAGATTACTGACGGCCGCCGCGAACTCCGTATCAATGTCGGTAACGATGCCCGCATCCGGGGCGGCGGCAAGGCCTGACGTACTGGCAAGCAGGATGCCCGCTGACAACAGGGCAATATGCAGGGATCGCAGCATGACTGCAAGATTGAAACAATACATGTGATTTGGTCCCCTCACCTTGTCCTCTCCCCCCGTTTTTTGCAAACGGGGGGAGAGGGGGCGATCGTCAATGCGCAGGCGGCTTCCGGACCGGAACTGCCGAAAACCGGTATGCTATCCCCGTTTCAGAAATTCTGTCCGGAGCATTTTTTGGTCTTGGTGTTGTAGTTACCGCATTTCAGCGCGACCCAGTCGGCTTCGATGTCCTTGCTGCCGGGCAGATAGTCCGACCAGGCGTCGCCGGGCACCAGGCCGTCGGTCTTCCAGACGACCTCGAACTGGCCGTTGTCCTGGATCTCGCCGATGAATACCGGCTTGGTCAGGTGGTGGTTCGGCAGCATCTTTGCGACTCCGCCGGTGAGGTTGGGCGCCTCAATACCGATCATCGCATCGATAACCTTGTCGACGTCGGTCGTCTTCACCTTCTCGACCGCCTTGACCCACATATTGAAGCCGATCACATGGGCCTCCATCGGGTCGTTGGTCACGCGCTTCGTATCCTTGATGAACTTTTGCCAGGACTTGATGAAGGCGTCATTCTCGGGCGCGTCAATGCTCATGAAGTAGTTCCATGCGGCCATATGACCGACCAGCGGCGCGGTGTCGATGCCGGAAAGTTCCTCCTCACCGACCGAGAACGCGACCACCGGGATCTGCTCGGCTGAAATACCCTGGTTACCGAGCTCCTTGTAGAAAGGCACATTGGCATCGCCGTTGATCGTCGAGACCACCGCGGTCATCTTGCCCTGCGAACCGAAGCGCTTGATGTCGGCGACGATGCTCTGCCAGTCGGAATGTCCGAACGGCGTATAGTTAATCATGATGTCCGCATCACTGACGCCCTTGGCTTTGAGATAGGCTTCGAGAATCTTGTTGGTGGTGCGCGGATAGACATAATCGGTGCCGGCAAGCACCCAGCGCTTCACGCCGATGTCGTTCATCAGGTAATCGACCGCCGGGATCGCCTGCTGGTTCGGCGCGGCGCCGG
>CAYTGL010000057.1:0-13531 GCA_964437335.1 uncultured Chromatiales bacterium | reverse complement strand
CCACCGCCACACCCACCACTGCGCACAGCCGCAGAGGGGTTATTGAGCAGTTACCTGCCGCCTGCAGGTAGGGCAATGGCACGCCTGCTAAACCCGGTTCAACCACCCCGCGGGGTTGGTTAGGATATTCTTTGGATTTTGCATGTTTCGTCGCATCACATTCAATTATATGGGCTTATGCCTTTTTGTGTTTTTTGTAGTTTTTTAGTTTACGCGGAATATTAAGGGGTATTTCCCCCTATTTTGTTCGACGTAGCTGGACAACCCGCATATCCGGAGTTTATGAGTAATCTGCTCTCCCCCTATTGTGACCAGTTTCCCGGGTAGAGTTCCATCTCCTTATTCTTCCACGGCGTCGCAACCGTTGGGTCTTAGGCAAGGTCAATCGCATGCGCAAGTCGTCCAAAAAAGGTCGCAAGCAGTCGGTGTCACGTGGGCAAAAGGGTCAGGCCAGCCGTCGCAGGCAACTTCGATTTGAGCCGTTGGAAGAACGTTTGCTGCTGGCGGTGCGGATTTGGGACGGCGAAGGCGGCGCCGACAACAACTGGTCGAACGCCGTGAACTGGGTCGGCGACGTAGCGCCTGCCATGAACGACGAGCTCGTTTTCCAAGATGGCCTCGCGGCAGATCTCAAGGATTCAAACAACAACTTTGCCCCCGACACGATCTTCACCAGCATCACCATTCAAGATGCTGGCTACACCATCGGGGGCAACTCGGTAGTCGTGACGGGCGGACTCACCTACAACGGCGTCGGCGACGCAAGTTTCCTCGCCGACCTCCGTATTATTAACAACCAAACCTTTGCCTCGGCCAACCCCAATAGCACGCTCACGCTCGGCAAGATCGACACCGGCAACCTATTCACGCTCACCTTCGCTGGCGACGGCATTGTCCACGTCAACGACGTCCTTAGCGGCACGGGCGGCATTACCAAGGTTGGGGCGGGGACCTTGATTCTCTCCGGCGACAACAGCTACGAAGGCGTCACCCTAATCCAGCAGGGCGTGATCGAAATCCGCAGCAACAATGCGCTCGGTTCCACCACCGCGGCCACCATTGTGCAAAACGTTGGCGCCGCCTTACACATTGGCAACACCGTCGACGGCGTCCATGTGGGCGGCGAGGTCCTCCAACTCACCGGCCGTGGCTACGAAGGATTCGCCGATCAATTTGGTAGCAAGGGCGCCCTCCGCAGTCTCGGCGGACAGAATTCCTGGGCTGGCAACATCGTGCTCGCGACCAATTCCGTGATTGGTGTCGATGCGGGCAATCTCGATCTACAGGGCATTATCAGTGGCACGACGGTCACTGCCATTGGCGTTTCCAAGGTAGGCGCCGGCGAGCTCGAGTACAGCGGCAGTGAGTCCAACACGTACATCGGTATCACCTACGTCAACGAAGGCACGCTCGTCCTCAACAAGACCAATGCCACCGCCATCGCTGGCGACTTGTACATCGGCGATAATTTCGGCGTCGATACCGTTCGCCTGGAGCAGGGCGAACAGATCGCCAATCGCGATTTCCTCAACACGGTCAATCGCCTGGTCCTGGTCAGGAGCTCGGGCGTCTTCAATCTCAACGGCAACGATGAACTGATTGGCAACCTCACGCTCGAAAGAGCGCAGACCGCCGCGGCTCTCGTCAAGACGGCCAACGAAGACGATACCGTCCTTGGCACGCTCACGCTGGGCGGCAATGTTCTCCTCAACAACAGCCTGGCAGGCACTTCTGGCGCATCACCTGCCGCCAAGATTGAAGGCAAACTCAATCTTGGCACCCTCTCGCGCACCATCACCGTCAACGAAACCGCCAGCCTGGCGGCGAATGCAACACTGTCGCCGGACTTGATCATCTCGGCGGATATTACCGGCGGCGAAGGTGTCAACCTGTTCAAAGCGCAAGGAGGTTATCTCGCCCTGCGCGGCGACAATTCCGCCATGCAAGGCAATCTCTACCATACTCTTGGTGTGATCGGTATCGGTTCCGATACAGCGCTGGGCAGCGGCACCGTCTTCCTCAGCGGTGCGAACTACCTGATTGCCGAGGGCGCCCGTGATATCGCCAACGACTTCACCCTGAACGGCACCATGACCATTCTCGGCGACGATAACTTGAGAATTTCCGGCGGAGTGACCACGTCCACCAATCGCATCATTCAGCTCACTAACGCTGGCCAGACAACCGAATTTGCCGGCGGCATCGGCGAAATCACTGGCAGCCGCACCCTTACGATTCAAGGCGCCGGCACGGCGGTTATTTCAAGTGCGGTCACCACCAGCGGCGCATTCACCGTTGGGACTGCCAATGAAACGATTAGTCCGCTAGCGACTAGCGCGACCGTGTCCGGCATATTAGCCGGAGGGAATGTCATTGTCGTCGGCGACGGCAGCCTCCAGGGCGTTGCTTCCGTTACCGTCCGGCAAGGCGCGACCCTCACTCTCGACAACACAACGCACAATCGCCGCCGTCTCGGCGATGGTACTTTAGCCCTCACCGGCGGCACTCTCGAAGTCATCGGTCACGCAAATGCTCTAACCCAAGAGGTCACGGGGGCCCTCACCTCATCGGTTTCCATACATAGCAAGGTGATTTTGACGCCAGGGGCGGGAGGCACGGTTGAGTTTGTCGTCCCCTCGGTTGGCGTAACCGCGGGCACCACTGCCGGCTCGTCAACGCTCGAAATTGAAACTACCGGCGGTGAACTTGGGGACAAGGCAAAGTTCTATCTGAGCGCTCTCGCCACCATCACCAATTCAACGATGAATCGGATCTACGTTACGGACTCATCCGGAAGCAACCTGGCAACTTACTTCAGCGACAGCGGCATTGTTGCCTTTAAGGATTATTCCAGCAATCTCACCTCCGGTGCAACGACCAACGTCAAGTTGACAGGAGACATCGTAGTGCCCGTCGGCGCCACCACCATTAACTCTCTGGTGCTGGATGCAAGAAACAACGATATCGAGATCACGATCAACGAAGGTGGTATCCTCAATATCACTTCCGGAAATATCGTTGTTCTAGGTGACCATGCCGTCAAAATTACCGGAGCAGGCAGCCTATCCACGGGGGGCACCGCAGCCTTCAATATCGTTACCTCGGCTGGTTCAACACTGGAAATTGACGTCCAGATCACCGGAGCAGGCGCCGTCACCAAGGCGGGCGATGGCACGCTCGTGCTCTCCAAGCAGAACACCTACACCGGCTCCACCGACGTTGTCGCGGGCGTGCTGCAGGTTTCCCACAATTTCGCCCTTGGTGATGCGCTGGGGCAAACCTTTGTGCGCACCGGCGGCACGCTTGAATTGATCGATGTCGCCATTACAGGCGAAACGGTAACTCTCATTGGCTCTGGGTTCGACAATACCGGCGCCTTAAAGACCATTGGCACGGTCTTCTGGGACGGAACCATCTTGTTCGTTGCGAGCACAATTAACACCATCAATGTCGACTCAGGCACATTTAACTACAGTGGAGTTCTAGCCGGCGCCAACACCATCCATTGGATCAAAGCTGGTCAAGGTGAAATGACCCTTTCCGGCTCGAGTGCGAACACACTTTTGGGCAACACCTACATTAACGAAGGCACGCTTCGTCTGAATAAGTTTGTGGTCAATATCAATGACCCCGAAGATGAGGAGGACGACCAAGTCATCGGCCTCGTGGCCATCGCTGGCGCGCTCATCGCCGGAAACGATGTCGGTGGCTCAAAGGCCGATGTCGTTCGATTAATGTTCGACAATCAAATCGCTGATGCCTCAGCCGTCACCATCAACAGCACCGGCTGGCTAGACCTGAACAACTATTCCGACGTAATTGGCGCCGTGAATATGCGCATCGGCGAAGGAACTGCGGCAAGTATCACCACCGGAATCGGCACGATCACTCTCGGCGGCAATTTGAACGTCGAAGTTCTCAACAACGCCGACGCCACCGCCACCATCAGCGGCAAACTTGAGCTTGGCGCGACTCGTATCTTCACGGTCGCCGACTCGGCCGCCGATCTTGACTTAAACATCTCCGCAACTATTTCCGGCGCCGGCGGACTCGATAAGCAAGGGCTCGGCACGCTCGAACTGAGCGGCAGCACGGCCAACACGTTTTCCGGCGCCACCACGGTCACCGACGGCACCCTGCGCCTGAATAAGTTCACAATCAACCTCAATGACCTCGAAGACGAAAACGATGATGAAATCATCGGTCTCCAGGCTGTCGGGGGTCCGGTCACCGTCGGCGAAGCCCGTTTCACCACGCCTGTTAGCACCTCGACGTTCGGCGTGGGCGTCGACAAGCTTGAGGTCCTGCGAGACAATCAGTTTGATATCACGAAAGCGCTCATCGTGAACTCCACGGGCTGCGCCACCTTCGAGGGCAATGCCGGTTTCACCACCGGTGCGGTTCTCGGGCAAGTGAATGTGGACGACGGCTCCAAGCTGGAATTCTCGGGCGCTGTTACCCTCACCGGCGCCCAGATCGATACCAACGCGACGGGCGTGCTCCGCCTCAACGACAACCTCCTCGTCCAGGTATCCAACCGCCAAACCACAATCAAGGGCAACATTGACCTCGGTGGCGGCACGCGAACATTCAATGTGACGACACCCGCGAGTCTCTTGCCGATTCACGCCTTTTTCTCCGCGAACATCGGCAATGGAAGCCTCATCATTGGACAGACCACATCGTCCAGCAACGGCACCCTGGCGATCACGGGGTGCAATACTTTCGATTCGTTGACACAAGCCAACGGCACACTGCTGCTCGGTCATGACAACGCCCTGGGCACGGGTGTCTATACGCTCGCCGCCGCCACCCTACCCGCCGTGAGCGCCTATGGCGGCGCCCGCACGATCACCAACCCATTTCAGCTGAATATAAATTTCAATTCGGCAACCTTCAACGACCTGACCTTCACCAATGACACGCTTAGCATCGATCGTACGGGCGCCCAGACGTATACGGTCACCAACGCGGGCGCCGTGGTGACCCTGGCCAGTGATATCACCAGCAGTGCCATAAACATCACGAAGTCTGGCCGTGGCGTTCTAGTCCTTCAAGGCGACAGCGCGGCCACTGGCACGATCATTGTGGGTGCGGCTAATGTTCCCGGCGGCGTGCTCATTCTCGAAGGCGTGCATTCCACCACGGGCACAAAAACCGTGCATGACTTCAGCACGCTTCTGCTCCGCGGCGCCGGCAGCTTCAGCGGTGCCGGCACAACCACCGTCAATTATTTCGGCACGCTCCAAATCGATAACGCCACAATCCTAACCGACAACGAACTGCAACAATTCTATCTAGGCGGCGCCACGAGCGGTGAATACACGCTTACCTACAATGGCGAACCCACAACGATGCTGTTGCATAATGCCACCGCCGCGGAAATCCAAACAAAGTTAGAGAACCTAAGCACCATCGGTGCCGGCAACGTATTCGTTCAAGAAATCGCGGCGGGCAGATTCAATGTCCTCTTTCAAAATGTCTTGGGCGAAACGGATGCCTTCCAGTTGACGGTTGACGGCGCCTCGCTCACCGGCGGAGGACCTGTTTCCAGCAGCACGCTGCGACAAGGCCGCACCGCTCCCGCCGGCGCGATTAATGAGATCCAACAATTCGATCTAGGCGACGCCACGGACGGATCCTACACGCTTACCTTCGATGTCGATACCACGGCGGCGATAGCGTTCAATGCCACCGCCGCGGAAATCCAGTTAGCGTTAGAGGCCCTAAGCACCATCGGTGCCGGCAACGTCTTTGTTCAAGAAGTCGCGGCCGGCAGGTTCAATGTCCTCTTCCAGAACGCCTTGGGCGTAACCGATGTTGTCCACCAGTTGACCATCGACGGCACCCTGCTCACCGGCGGAGGAGCCGCTTCTAACAGCACGCTGCGACAAGGCGCCGCTCCTGGCGAGATCGATCGCCTGTCCACCGCCACGATCACTCTCAACGCGGCTCGACTCGAGTTCATGGCCGGCAAAGCCGGTCTTACCGAAACGGTCGGCGCGATCACGATCGGTTCTACCACAAACACGCATGACAGTTTCATCCACTTTGTCAATCGCACAGGGCAAGGAAGCACCTTCACCGCCGCCGGCACCATCACCATTAGCGCGGGCACCTCGCTCGAAGTGCGCGGCACCGGTGCCGATATTGGCACCGATACCAACGAGACCAAATTTGTGTCCACTGGCACCTTCAGCCCCACGAACGGGGTGTACCGTGCCCGGATTGTCGATTCGCGTGGTCTGAATTTTCTCACGAAAGTCGGTTCCAACATCGTCGTGGCGACAGCCAACTCCAATATCAATGATGGCGGATTGGTCAAACTGGCGGCTGGCAGTCATACCCTCACCAACTCTACAGCAATCGTAGGGTTGATTATGGAGGACGGCGCCACGCTCGACTTGGCTGGAAACACACTGACCGTAAACGGCGCGTATATTCTTTCTGAATCGATCCTTCCCAGCAGCATCGGCACTGCACTGATAAAGAACGGAACCGTTGCCTTTGGCGCAAACGCAGGTGTGATCGTCACGGATAACAGCGACTTGGAGATTTCGGCGGCTATTTCCGGCGCGGCAGCCACTACCCTTGTCAAAACGGGGCTCGGTAACCTCACGTTTAGTGGCGATAACAGTTCAGTAGCTGGATTCATTCGTGTGGGCCAGGGCGGTCTGATCGTCGCGCATGACAAGGCGCTCGGCCTGGCAACCGGCAATGCTACTGGCACGGTGGTCATGAATCGAGCTTTCCTCCTGCTCGATGGCAACCGCAACATTGGCAACGAGGTCCTCACCCTGTCTGGCACCGGTTTCATGGGCGACCAGAACGGTTCCCTCCAGGCCATGGGCAACAGCAAATGGGGAACGGGAGAAGGCACCGTCCAGATTTCCGGCACATCCATGATCGGCGTCAGAGGCGTCCACGAGCTTCAGCAATTTTATCTCGATGGCGCCACGGGCGGAACCTACACGCTCACCTTCAATGGCCATACCACGACGTCGCTGGCGTTCAATGCCAATGCCGCGCAAATCCAGGCAGCCTTAGAGGCTCTAGCCACGATCGGTGCGGGCAATGTCTCTGTTCAAGAAGTCGCGGTTGGCAGATTCAATTTGCTCTTCCAGAACGCTTTAGGCGAAACGGATGTTGTTCAGTTGACGATCGACGGTACCTCGCTTACCGGCGGAGGACCGGGGGCCAGCAGCACGTTGCGACATGGCGGTGCGCTACTCGACATAAATGCGGTTATGAACGGCACGGGTGCCCTGACCAAGATAGGTGACGGCACACTCCGCTATTCCGGGGGAATCGCCAATCTGCACACCGGCGCCATCACCATTGCCCAAGGCACGCTCGAACTTAACAAGACCCCCGGACAGAATGCTGTATTGTCAACGATCACCGTCGGCGACGGCCTCGGCGGCGACAATGCCGACCGCTTGGTGTCGCTGCAGAGCGATCAGATCTCAGAGGCCAATTTTGTCGTTACGATCGCTTCTTCGGGCCAGTGGAATTTGAATAGCTACTCGGAAACGCTCTCGCGCTCCGCCGCGGGCGCAGCGCTCACCCTCAACACCGGCAGCCTGTATAGCGGCGACTTGGAATTGGGCGGCGGCACGCTTACCGTCACGGGCACTGTCACTGGCGTCAATACGCCAACGGCCGGGACCATTACCAGCGCTCTCCAGGCAAACAATCCGCACGGCACCTGGACGCCAGGCGCCACGATTAACGGCACAGGCCAAGTTTCACTGGATGGCACGCGTCAAATCAGCGTCGGAGCCACGTCCGCAAATAGCGAACTGATTATCAACGCGAATCTCGTCGGCAACCTGCAAAAGCTCGGCACCGGCAACCTAACGCTAAATGCGGACAATACGGGATTGACCAATGCCAATCTCTCCGCCGGCACGCTCATTATGGGTCACAGCGGAGCGTTAGGCACCGGCAATCTGGAATTGACTGGCACCACCGGTATCATTCGCGCCGCCACTGCCGTGACCATCACCAACAACATTTTTCTCACAAATATAGCGGCGAGCAACCACACCTTCGGCGGATATCGCGGCGGTGCAGATATCACGGTTACGGGCGATATCATCAGTACCGGCGCCTTCACCCGCACGTTGACTTCCTACGCCAACACCGAATTCACCAAGGCCAGTAGTTTCACCGGGGGCGACACCGCGACACTGTTTTTTCACAATGGCAATGCCGGAATCACCACCACCTTCAATGGCGATATCGGTGGAGTGGTCAACCTGACCTCAAATGGCACGGGCCGTTTGATCCTGGGAGGAACGAACAGCCATACAGGCCTAACATCCGTGAGTACCGGAATTCTGCGAATCACGAACGGCAAGGCGCTCGGTACTACAGATTCTGGCACCACGGTTTCCGCTAATGCCGCACTTGAGTTGAGCGGAGGCATTAGCGTCGGCGACGAAGTCCTTACTCTCAACATAACGACTGGCACGTTCGCGCCCGATAGCGTCGGCACCATTGGCGCTGCGACGACGCGGGGCATCGGCGCACTCCGCAGCGTGGACGGAGACAACATTTGGGGAACGGGAGCTACAAGGATTTATCTCGCAAATAACCTCTTCGGAAGTGATGCTTACGTGGCCGATGGTAGTTCCCTTACCCTCAACGCGACGCTTTGGGGTTGCAGTACAGCTGCGCCAACCACCTCGGCAGGCTTCAATAAGCTGGGCCTAGGCACCCTAATCTTAGCAGGTACTGAAAGTAATGAGTTTAGCGGGCCGCTATCGTTGCTGCAGGGCACTACAATCTTCAACAAATCAGAAGGAACTCGCGCATACGGCAATCAAGCCGGGACTGGCAACAACACAATATTTTTGGGTGATGGAATTGGTACGGACACGCTGGAACTTCGCAATTCACATCAGATCCCTGACAACTTCGTCTTGAATATCGTTAGTTCAGGCGTGTTAAATCTAGGCAACGCTACGAATCCAGTCACTGAAACGGTGGCCAGCATGGTGCTCGGCATCGGCACTCATGCCAGCCAAGTAAATGCACCCCATGCTGACAGCAGGATAACAGTGAACGGCGGCTTGTCGGTATTGGTCGAGGGTGGCGCCAGCAGCCTGACCGGCGCCCAGGTCAACGGCAGCTATTCACTCGGGGGTGCTGCCAGGACATTCCTCGTCGGCAATAGTGCTGCCGAGCACGATCTCGTCATGAATGGGAACATTTCCGCCACCGCTGCGGTAGGTCTTACCAAGACTGGCTTCGGCGGAATGCTCTTCACCGGATCGGATGCCAACACCTACACCGGAGCCACCACGGTCAGCGTGGGAACGCTCACGCTGGCGAAAGGCGATGGCGTTATCGCCATTGGCGGCGCCTTGACTATCGGCAACAACACCGGCGAACAAGATGCTGATCGTGTGGTTTCGCTCTACAGCAATCAGATTGCGGTCAACACGTTGCTCGTCAGCTCGACCGGCTATTTAGACCTCACCCAGCTGCCTAGTGAAATCCAGCGTATTGATCTCAACGGCGCCATCGATGGAACCTATACCCTCACTTTCAACGGCCAAACCACGGATCCAATTGCCCACGATGCGGATGCAGCCACGATTCAGGCAGAGCTCGAAGACTTATTAAGCATCGGAACTGGCAACGTGCTGGTTGAACTTTTGGGTTCCGGCAGCTTTCAGGTTACGTTCCGGAACACGTTCGATCGCATCGACGTCGGCCAGCTCACGATTGATGGCAGCCTTCTCGACTTCGACGTCTCGGCTTCCACCTTGCGACAGGGCGGGGTCATCAACGAGGTCCAGCGGGTTCGGCTCAACGGCGCAACCGGCGGTACCTATACCCTCACCTTTGGAGCCCATACAACCGGCGCGTTGGCTTTCGATGCCGACGCTGTCGCGATTCAAGCCGCGCTCGAAGCCCTACCGAGCATCGGAGTCGGAAACGTCTCCGTGCAGGCGGCTGGCGGTGACTTCGACGTTACCTTCCACGGTAGTTTGGCCGGTTCCGATGTGGCGAAGCTATCGATCAACGCGGCATTGCTGACTGGCGGTGCTACTGGCGGATCCGCGTCGGTACAAATTCTGGTACAAGGTGAATCCGCCGATGAGTTGCAACTTGTCGACCCTAACAATGCGGTTGGTGGCACCTTCACCCTGACGTTTGACGGCGACACCACAGCCGCTTTAGCCTTCGACGCCAGCGCTGCCACGATTCAAGGATCGCTCGAATCTCTCACGGGCGTCGGCGTCGGTAACGTCCTCGTGCAGCGATCCGCATCGGGTCGTTTCACCATCACGTTCCGAAACGCATTGGCCGCGCAAAATGTGGAACAGGTCACAATCAATAGTTCTGCGCTCCTCGGGGGCGCGGCCGTCAGCACGCTACAGCAAGGCTTGCGAACCAACGAACTTCAGCGAATCGACCTCAAAGGCGCATCGAGCGGTACCTTCACCCTGACGTTTGAAGGAGAGACCACGGAAGCGTTGGCCTTCAGTTCCAACGCTGCCGCCATACAATCGGCGCTCGAATCCCTCCCGAACATCGGCAGCGGCAATGTTGTCGTTCAGCAACTGTCCGCCGGCCGTTTCCAAGTTGCCTTCGTAAGCGCCTTGGGCGGGCGAAATGTTGCGCAAATCACGATTGACAGTACGCTGCTCGCCGGCGGTTTTACGGCCACCGTGCATACGGTTGGCGTCGACAACTCAGTTGGCGCACTTACCATCTTGGCCAACACCACCTCGGGTGGGCATATTGCCACCGGCGACGGCATGCTGGTGCTCACTTCCACCGTGGGTGTCACCGCTCCTACAGGCACCGCCGCCACCAGCGCGCTGATCGAAGGCCATGTGGATCTAGGTGGCACTACGCGCATTGTTACCGTAAACCCTCAGGTTACAACCCTGAATGTCATCGACGAGATTCAGTTGATTGACTTGGCGGGCGCCACAGCTGGAACCTTTACCCTCAGCTACGGCGGCAAAACAACGGGGTCCCTTCTCTCTACCGCGACTAGCGCCGACATTCAGACGGCTCTACGAAACCTATTCGTCACCGGAACTACCGGCTCCGATATTATCGTAACAGCCGTTGCGGTCGATAAGTTCTACGTGTTCTTCCGCGACAATCTCGGCAAGACCGATGTTCCGCAGATCACAATTGACGCTAGCCTGCTCACCGTTGCCCCCGGCGTACCCGCGGAAGCGTATGTGCTCACGCGCCAAAACGGCAGGGAAATTGCCGAGCTCATTATCTCAGCCGATGTCGCCAATGGTTCTATTAACAAGGCTGGCACCGGTAGCCTGCAGCTTTCTGGCAGCAACACCATTGGTGACACTCAGATTACCGCCGGCCAGCTCTTCCTGGCCAGCGATGACGCATTGGGAACCACCGGTACGCTGTCCTTTGCAGGTGGTGCTCTTCGTGCGGTTGGTGATGATCGCACTATCGAGCTTCCGTTCCTAATCACCGGTACTCTGGCTAGCTTCACCGGCACGAACGACATCACATTCACACAGAATTACGCGGTACCAGCCGCCAGAACCCTTTTCGTGGCCAACCAGGAGTCCACCGTCAATCTAAATGGAGCTATTTCCGGATCGACGGGTTTGACTAAGAATGGCGCCGGCATGCTGGCCTTTAACGGCGACAACTCCGGCTTTACGAGCACGCTCGCCGTCAATGCCGGCACCTTAATCGCCGGGCATGCGAATGCACTGGGCACCGGTACGGGAGTCGCTGCCAACGGCACCACGATTGCCAACGGCGCCACGCTCGGTCTGCAGGGCGGTATCACGATCAGTACCAATGAGTTGATTACGGTGACCGGCCTCGGGGGCGCGGGTCAGCTCGGTGCAATCCAGAACTTCTCCGGCGACAACACAATCGCGGCCTCAATTGTTCTGGCAATTGGGGCTGGCGCCACGGAATTGCGACTGGCTTCGCTCGATGGCACGCTAACCATTGACGAACCGATTCCCCTGACAGCGGTCAACCTCTCGACCGATGGCCCTGGCAATATTGTTCTCAATGGTATCGTCGGTGGCGGTAGCGGAAGTCTAACCAAGCAAGGCGCGGGCATCCTGACGCTCAGCGCTGCAAACACCTACACGGGCAACACGAACATTGAAGGCGGAACTTTGCTCGTGAACGGCTCCACTCACGCCGTCAGCACGGTGACTGTGAATGCGGGCGCTGTCCTCGGTGGCAACGGCACGATCAACGGCGAGGTCTTCGTCAATGGCGCCATTGCTCCCGGCAACAGCCCTGGTGTCTTGGATGCGGGCAACACCGTCTTTAACGCGGGTTCTTCGTTCCATGTCGAGATTGGCGGCGTCGAGCCGGGCCATGCCGCGACCAACCACGATCAACTCAATGTAACCGGCACGGTGACCATCGGCGACTCGGTGGAGTTCAACTGGGATGCTTTCACCATCTACGCACCGCAGGCGGGCCATGCCTATGTGCTCATTAACAACGATGGCGACGACGCCATCGTGGGCCGGTTCAGCAACGTGGCCGAAGGGCAAGCCTTCACCAACTTCCTCGGCTCCTCGCACACGGCCTACGCCACCTACCAGGGTGGCGCAGACGGCAACGATTTTGTAATCATGGTAGCCGGCGGGGTGGAATCCGACGGCACGGCTGCCGATGACGATTTTGAGTTGCGGCGGATTGTGGATGGCGACTTGGACTTGCTGCAATTGCTTCGCGGTGGAGTCATCGTCGATTCGCGGCCGACCGCAGCCGTGGAATCCTGGACCATCGACGCCGGCGACGGAAACGACAACCTGCTGGTCAACTACACTGACGATATTAGTGCGAGTTACGATGGCTTCTTTGCCGCCAACGTGATCTTCTACGGCGGAATTGGAGACAATTCGCTCACCGTCATCGGTGATATGTTCAGCGATCTGACCTTCAATTACGACTCGGCAGCCGCCAATCTCACCGAAAAGCAATCGGGCAATATCAGCCAGGTCAATGCCAATGGGACTTCGCTGATCTCGTACACCGGGTTGACCCCGCTTACGTATTTGAGCAGTGCAAGCAACATCACGTTCAACTTGCCGGGCACCGCCGATGATCAGGGCGTACTGGCGGATGGCGCCTCGGACAATGGCATGCTCCAAATCTTAAGCAACAAGGTGAATGAGGAGTTTGCGTTGACCAATTTCAGCGTGCCGACGGCTTCGCTGACGATCAACCTGGGCGACGACAATGCCACCTTCCATGTGAATTCTTTGGACAGCACACTCGGCGCCGTCCCGATCATCATCAACGGCGGCCTGGGCAACGACGCGATCACCGTGGCCAGCACCGTGACGCACGATGTCACGCTCAATGGCGAGGCCGGTGACGACATCCTCACCGGTGGGGCGGGCAACGATACGCTGAGCGGCGGCCTGGACAACGACACGCTGAACGGCGGCCTCGGCGCGGACTCGCTCAACGGCAACGCGGGCGATGACGTGCTCAACGGCGATGAGGGCAACGATACGCTGGAGGGAGAGGCTGGGGCCGACAC
>CAYTGL010000056.1:0-13597 GCA_964437335.1 uncultured Chromatiales bacterium | reverse complement strand
AGTACCTGGCTACGAACCAGGCGGTCGGGAGTTCGAATCTCTCCGGGCGCGCCATAAATTCATAGGGTTACAAAGCACGTCACGCGAACTCATTCTGAGTTTCCTACACTTTTCCGACAAGCTTATTTTGCCGCTTTACCACGGGCAGAGTCGGTGCCTGTGCGATGCCCCGATCCACGGTCTTCTCGACCGCATCGAGCAGCTCACGCAGCTCTGCCGCCGAGTAGTGTGTCGTGTGTCACTGTTGGCATGACCTAGCAACGCCTTGCGGGTTTCCAGCAGAACACCGGCCCCGCGCAGACGCCATCCGAAGGTATGGCACATGCGTTACAAAAATGGCCGGGTTTTTTGTCACGGTTGTGGCCACGCCCGAGTGTATCGTTTGAGCAATGGTCGCTATCGCTGCGGGCGACCTGTGGCAAGCGTGAGAGTTTGGTATCCTTAGATTGGCCGGAGATCCCGTCACATGACTGCTGCTTTCATCGCGAAGGATTAGAATCCCAGGGCCATGCCTCACAAACCATCTACTACGCGACAGTGCACCGGCCGCGACGTAGTCGCCTTGATTCCCGCCGCCGGCAGCGGCACGCGTATCGCGCCCATTCCGGGCAGCAAGGAAGTGTTCCCGATTGGCTTCGCCAACGTCGAGGGCGACAAACCCCAGGTCAAGGTGGTCAGCCAGTACCTTTTCGACCGCATGGTCGCCGGCGGTGTCGGCCAGGGCATTATCGTCCTGCGTGACGGCAAGTGGGACATTCCGGCCTACTTCGGCGATGGTGAACCGGCCGGCATGAAACTGTGCTACGTGGTGGTTGGCCAAACACTCGGGCCACCCGACACGCTGGATCGGGCCTACGCCTTCGTTCGACACAACGTGATTGCTTTTGGATTCCCGGACATCATACTGGGCCCGCCGGACGTTTTTGACCGACTGTTGAGGCGCATGCATGATGGTGACGTGGATGTGGTGCTGGGTTTGTACGACGTGGCTGATCCTCATCAGAGTGACTTTGTGGAGCTCGATGAGGAATACCACGTACTTGACATTCATTTGAAAGACGCAACGTCGACCCTGCCCCATTGCTGGGGGTGCGCCGTTTGGGGCCCCGCGTTCACCGAATTCATGCACGACGCGGTTCAAGAGCATCGGGACAGCACCGCCGGTAGCTTCGGCACCATTGATGCGGGCGGCGATCTGCCGATGGGACAGGTGTTCAAACAGGCGGTCTCGGCCGGATTGAAAGTGGTCGGTCTTCCTTTCGAGGGCCAGCACTGGACAGACGTGGGCAACCCTCGTAGTCTGCTGCGCATGGCGGAGAAGCTTCGAAGCCAATGACCGTTGGGCATGCTGCGTTCGGTTACCACCTGTGGATGGTGCCCGTGGAGAACCCATTGCGTCGCCTGCAAGGTATCATTGACCACCTTGCTGAAGTGCACGACGGCCCGATATTCACACCACATGTCACGCTGCTTTCCGGCCTGGACGCGGACGAAGCGTCTCTGATCGAGACCAATCGCAGGCTCGCCGCCGGACTCGAACCATTCATCCTAAATTTGACGGCGCCTGAAGCCGGGACGACCTTCTTACAGTGCGTCTACATGCGCGTGGCCGAAAATCCATCGCTATCGCAAGCCCGACAGGCCGCTTGCCAAGCATTCGCGCTGCCGGCCGATAACTACATGCCGCATCTGAGCTTGTACTATGGCGACGCATCTCCGGAACGCCGTGCAACTATATTGGCGGCGGTACCTGCGCAAGCGAAGACCAGCTTTCCGGTTGGCTCGATCCAACTGATTCGTGCGGATAGCGAGCGGCCCGTCGACTGGCACTGTATCGATCATGCGCCACTTGGCACTTAGGGCGCACCGCCTACAAAATCATGAGACATTTCAGCATCCATGCCGACATTCGATACGATGAATCTGGGCACTATTTAGATGCGGATGATACAATTGCCAACAGAAATAATGGTCATTGTTGAAATTCCCCGTTAACCGGAGTAAAACCCTCCACGATTTGCTTGCCTTATTGAGGGGAAATCGTCTGCCAAACATAGGATGCCCATATGCACGATGAACCTTTAATTAAAATCCGTTTTCCAAGGAAAAAAAGGATCGGGTTGATATCGCATGATTCGCGTAAAAGGGACATGCTTGAGTGGGCGCGCTATAACAAGGAACTGTTAGTGCAGCGTGAGCTTTATGCCACCGGGACCACCGGCACAATATTGGAGAACGAGCTGGGGCTGAGCATCCACAAGTTCAAAAGTGGCCCGTTGGGAGGGGACCAGCAGATCGGCGCTAAAATCGCCGATCACGAAATAGACATCGTAATTTTCTTGTGGGATCCGTTGCAGTCCCATCCGCACGAACCCGATATTCATGCCTTGCAACGCATTGCCACCGTATACAATATTGTTTTGGCATGCGACCGAGCCACCGCGGATTTTGTTATATCGAGCCCGCTGATGGATGAACCCTATGAAAAGCTGGTGATTAATTATGAAATAGCAAGGATGGGGCAGATTGATCAGCTGATCAGCTGATCTCTGGGTCGTCCAACAGGTCACCGGTTACCCAAAGTTTGGATCATGCCAACCGCTGATGTCGATTTGGCAGAATGTTCTATGTTTCGGGCGCCTCGTTCGATACCATTGAACCAGCGAGGGATACGTCAGCTCCTATGGATGTTATGAGATCATTACAGTTCCGTATCTTACCCTTGCTGTTGGGGATGGTGCTGCTGTATTGGCAGTTCTGCCTGATATATCATCAGGTCGAACACAGCCTGAGCGAGCCGGATGAGATCTGTCTGCTGTGCCAGGCAGCAGATCATATGCAGCATGGTCTCGCTGCGACGAACCAGCCCGCGATACTTCCAGCAGCGCTTGATCCTGCCGAGGCAGCTTTTCCCTTTCTGATTCCGCAACAATACCACGCACCGTCCGCACGCGGTCCCCCGGTCAGCCTCCCAGCCTGAAGTTTCAAAAGCTGTTTTTCATCCGAAGGCGAGTGTCGTCACTGCGCCGTCGGAATTCAATCTGGAGGACGCAAGCATGAATCAACCTTATATCAGGTTATCCTGGATTTTCCTGGCCAGTATTGCAGTAGCCCAGGCGCATGAAGAAGGACGTGAACATGGCGCCCACGCGCACGGCATCGCACGCCTGGATATTGCCGTGGAGAACGGCACCGTGCAGCTGGATCTGGCCAGTCCGGCTAGCAATCTTATCGGTTTTGAGCACGCGCCTGTCGACTCGAAGGAGAGTGCGATTCTGGAACAGGCCGTCGCCAATCTGAAGCAGGGAAACAAACTGATGGCGTTCACCCCAGCCGCGCAGTGTACGCAGAAGAAGGTCCTGGTGAAGAGCGGGCTGCTCGACCACGCGGGTGAGATGGATGACGACCATGATCATGACGCCGAAGAGGAACATCACCATGAGGATGAGGCGGAACATGAAGACAATGCCGATGAGCACGCGGACATCATGGCGTTCTGGGAGTTCAGTTGCGCCCATGCGGAGGCTCTGCACGAGATCGATTTCAAGGGCCTGTTCCAGCGCTTCCCGGGTACCCGACAGTTGCGAATACAGGCTGCACTGCCGGGCGGGCAGACGGCCGTAGAGCTGACACCTGCCGCGGCGAAACTGAAGATGTAATCGTGGATGAGACGGAGCGAAGTTTGACCTTGCTCGGTCTCCAAGGGGCTTTTCAGCATGAACGATTCTCTCATCGATGTGCGCGATGCCGGGTTTGCCTGGTCGCGCCACGGTCCGGCGGTACTGAACATTGAGCGCCTGACCGTTGCCAAAGGCGAACGACTGTTTCTCAAAGGACCCAGCGGTAGCGGCAAGAGCACGCTACTCAATCTGCTCGGCGGGGTGACCGTGCCTCAGCACGGCAGCGTGATGGTGCTTGGTCAGAGTCTCACGGCACTGAGCGGCGCGCAACGCGACCGTTTCCGTGCCGACCACGTCGGCTTCATCTTTCAACTGTTCAACCTGGTGCCGTATCTGACGGTGCTGGACAATGTACTGCTGCCGCTGCGCTTTTCTCGCATACGGAGCGAGCGCACTGACGCCCGCGGCGGCATGCGCGCCGAGGCGGAGCGGCTGATCACGCATCTTGGCCTGCATCCCGGACTGCTCGATCGCCCGGCTACGGGCTTGAGCGTCGGCCAGCAGCAGCGGGTCGCGGCGGCGCGCGCGCTCATCGGCGGTCCGGAACTGGTGATCGCCGACGAGCCGACCTCGGCGCTGGACGCCGATACGCGAGAAATCTTTATCCGGCTGTTACTGAACGAGTGCGCCGGACAGGCCGCGACACTGGTGTTTGTCAGTCACGATGCGTCGCTGGAGCCGCTGTTCGACCGCGGGCTGAATTTAAGCGCAATCAATCGTGCCGATGCGACGATCGGGAGGATATCCCATGCCGATGCTTGATCTGGCGGTGAAAAGCCTGTGGAACCGCCGCCTGGCCGCGGTCTTCACCCTGTGCGCAATCGCCTTCAGCGTGACACTGCTGCTCGGCGTGGAACGCCTGCGCACCGAGGCCCGCACCGGCTTCGCCAACACCATTGCGGGGGTGGATCTGATCGTGGGCGCACGCAGCGGCGGTGTGCAATTGCTGCTCTACTCGGTGTTTCACATCGGCAGCGCGACCAATAATATCGATTGGCAGAGCTACCAGGACATCGCACGCCACCCCAAGACGAGCTGGGTGGTGCCGATCTCGCTTGGCGATTCCCATCGCGGTTACCGCGTGGTGGGCACGGACGGAACATTTTTTCAGCACTACCACTTCGCGGGTAATCGTGCGCTGGTCTTTGCCGCAGGGCGGGCATTCAACGCCCCGTTCGAGGCGGTACTCGGCGTCGATGTCGCCCGGAGTCTGGGTTACCGCCTCGGCCAGGAGATCGTACTCGCCCACGGCGAAGGCGAGGTGAGCCTGATGCAGCATACCAATATGCCGTTCCACGTTGCTGGCATCCTGGCGCGCACCGGCACGCCGCTCGACCGTTCGATCCTGGTCAGCCTGGAGGGTATCACCGCAATTCACATCGGGTGGGAGGCGGGTGTCCCGATGCCCGGGCTGCATGTGAGCCCGCAAGACGCGGAGCGCATGAATCTGACGCCCAAGACCCTCACCGCGATGTTGATCGGATTGAGTTCCAGAATCGCGACATTCCAGGTGCAGCGGTATATCAATGACTATCGCGGCGAGCCCCTGCTTGCCATTCTGCCCGGCGCAACACTGCAGGAACTGTGGGATCTGGTAGGCGTGGGCGAGCGCATGCTGCTCGCGGTCTCGGCCTTCGTGGTGATCGTCGGTATGGCGGGCATGCTGACGGTGCTGCTGGCCGGGCTGGAGGCGCGACGTCGCGAGATGGCGGTGCTGCGTTCGGTCGGTGCGCGCCCGCGACAGATTCTCGCCTTGATCCTGGGCGAGACCGCGGCCATGACGTTCGCCGGGATTGTCCTCGGAGTCATCCTGCTCTACGGACTGATCCTGATCCTGCGCCCGGTACTGGAAGCACACTGGGGGATCTACCTCGGTCTGGAGATGCTTACGCTGCGCGAGTGCGGTCTGCTCGGCGCGGTATTCGCCGTCGGCCTGCTGAGCGGTCTGTTGCCAGCGTGGCTGGCATACCATCATTCGCTCGCCGACGGGCTGACGGTTCGATTGTGAGGGATATGTCATGAACAAAATGATAATAGCTGCCGCCCTGGGTATCGCCGGGTTGTTGGCCGGATGTGACAGCGGATCCATGACCGGCACCGCCCATAAGGTGGTGAATCTACCCAAGCCGACCGTGGCCCTGGACAACACCACCGCCGTGGCCGCCAGGACCGACGCAGAGAAAGCCAGGACGCTTGGCTGGGACGACTTGCTGCCTGACGATTTTCGCCCGGACAAGCTGATGGAGGGTTACGACGTGCAGAACCTGAGCGACGACGACCCGCGTGCGAAAGAGTTGATGGAAAAACTCCAGGCCATGTGGAAGGAGGCGCCGGTGGTGACCGCGTTGGACGGTCAGATCGTGAAGCTGCCCGGCTTCGTCGTGCCACTGGAGGGCGACGGCCGGGTAGTGAAGGAGTTTCTGCTGGTGCCGTACTATGGCGCCTGCATCCACGTGCCGCCGCCGCCCGCAAACCAGATCGTGTATGTCAAGGCGCAGGGACGCAACGTCCAGGTCCGTCGCCTGTTCGCCACCGTGTGGGTCACCGGAGTGATGAAGGTGGAGCACACCGCGAGTGACCTCGGCGAGGCAGGCTACACCCTGAGTGCCTTGGAAGTGACGCCCTATGAGGATTAGCAACAATTGCTGCAGCGCGTCCCCATGCCTGGATCGATAGGGAATTGCAACTTAGCAGGAATGAGAGATCTGTCTGCGATTGTTGCGCGGCAGCAAGGTGCTGACGATGTCAGTGAATTGTATGCCTGCATCGCCAATTATCTTGTCTTCCATTCCGGGTCGCAGCGATAGTCCCAAGGCATCCCAGGCTGATATACCTGCATCTGATTTTCCCCCAGCTTGTTCGAGCAGTGCTCCCATATGAGAACGATTTGCCAGGCTGTCCGCGAGGTGTAATATCCACGCCTCGTTTTGCATGATTTCAGAGCCGGCCGGGGAATGGTGATGTAAAACTGCGCTTATGACTGTTTCCGGCATCTTCCATGAATTTAGCAGCTTGCTGCCCAGATCAGCGTGGCTGAATCCAAACTCTGCACGCTCTGCCATATGGAGAGTATCTTCATCACCCTGTGCAATCATGATGAGTTCACTGGATACGTCCGGCGCCTGATAAAAGCATACAAGACTCCCGATGTCATGCAGAAGGCCTGCTACAAACATGCGCTCCGGGTGAAGAATGTTGCAGCGCTGTCCGAGATTACGGGCGATGATTCCGCAAAAGATACTGTGCCTCCAGAAAGTATCCATATTAACGAGGCCGGACGGGATATTGGAAAAGGATTTTATCGCGGAAACCGCAATTACCAGGCCATATAACTCCCTGGTGCCTACTATAGAAACAGCTCTCGATACCGTATCAATTTTATTCGGAAAGTTATAAAGCGCGCTGTTGACAAGCTTGAGCAATCGGGCAGTCAGGTTGGGATCATGGCTAATCATCTCGCCAATTTCATTGGCTGATGTATCAGGCGACTGCACCAGATCAAATATCCTGCTACAGACATCAGGCGGAGAGACCAGGCCGGTGACCTCGCTAACCCATCGGGTTGCGATTTCATCAGGAAATACTTCAGCAATTCTATTAGCGGACTCCATGATCCTGTTATCGTCAGATCGCAATCGCAATGAAGCCAATCCAGGGCATTTAACATCACCGAATATTGAATATGTGGATAGGTTCAAATATCTGATCGGAAGATATGGCGATATATTAGGTGATCTTGACTCGAATCGGAGTGAAACGGCTCCGGGTCACATTCAACACTCACGCAGCGATGTAACATTCCATGACTGAGAATACCTCTGGGAAAGTGATTAATATGGAGAAATATGCGAAAGGGGATGCTATGAACGCGCCCTCCAGGCCATATGAATTACTGTACGTATGTCGCGACAGGATGGCCGAACATCTGGCGCGCTCGCTGCACGCCATGATGGAAAGAACCGATGACACCTTGTTCAGCATGGCCGAGAAGGCGGAAAGCAATGCGATACAATCCACCTATTTTGATGCGATGAGGGAAGTACGTATCAAGCGAAAGGAAATGGAAGATCGCTTTAAAAGCCACTTTCTGAACGAATGCAATAACATAATACAACGTGATTCTGCCAGGACCCATATGCAGCTCTCGTTGAATGACCAGGATATTGGCATGAGCCTCATCGACCACGATGAAATGGAAGAGTCGCTCGCGGTCACAAATATGGTGCTGAAGGCCAACAACTATTGCAGGGAGGAGTTGTCGCATTTGAATCAAAGGATTGGCATTCTGCTGGATAACGCAGATCTCAAGAACGAAGGAAGCCCGCTTGGTCCGGTTGTCGTCGCCAATAGTTTCAGGAAATCCTGTGAAGTGCTCGAGGTTGATATCAAGGTCAAACTCATCGTCCTGAAATTATTTGAGAAAAAGGTGATAGAGGGACTGCAGCCGATTTATCATGATATAAATCAATATCTTATTAATAACAATGTCCTCCCGAAAATCACGCTTCGGGCAAAAAGAAACCCCATCAGTGGCGCCGGTATGGCTGGCTGGATAGGTCCGAGCGTAACTACGCAGGCATCACAGGAAAACTATTACGGCGCCCATGGGTTGCCCGCCGATGAACAGGATCTCTTTAGTGTTTTCCGGCAATTTTACTCAACAGGAAACGCGAATTCTGGCGTGCCGGCATCTAGCGGCCAAGCAGTGGTCAGCGCTGATCTATTGAATGCGCTGACGATGATACAACAGCAGCAATACATGGGAATTGGCGATACCGAGGTTACGCTGGATGCGTCATCGATCAGGCAGGGTAGCGCCAATATATTGCGCAATGTAAAAGCCGGTGGTTATGCCGACAATCTGGGCCATCTGGATGACATGACAATCGAAATCGTTGCCATGTTATTCGACTATATTTTCGAAGACAAGGATGTGCCTGTTGCAATGAAAGTGCTGATTGGGCAATTACAAATACCGGTATTAAAAGTGGCGTTGATCGACAGATCATTGTTCGCCAAAAAATCACATCCGGCAAGAAGGCTCGTCAATGAGCTGGCGCGCTCGACTATCGGTTGGCATGCGGAAAATTGTCAGGAGGATGAGCTGTACAACAGAATCCAGGATATCGTCGGAAGGATTCAAAGGGAATTTGAGGACGATGTGGATCTTTTTGCCCGGTTACATGAGGAGTTCAAGCAGTACCTGGAAGATCTCGATAAAAAAACCGAGGAAAATGTAGAGGAATCAGCCAGGCTGCTGAAAGGTCGCGAAAAGCTGATGCTTTCCAAGGCCGCGGTACAGAACGAAATAGACCGCCGCATCAACAATGATGAAATCAACAAGCTGGTACGCGTATTTATATTGCATCAATGGAAAAACCTGTTGCTTGTTGTGCATGTGACAGAAGGCGAGGAAAGTCAGGCCTGGAAGCGGGATTTGAGCACTATGGACGACCTGATCTGGAGTGTTCTTCCCAAGAAAACCAAGGAAGATAAAGCAATCTTGTTAAACATGCTTCCAGATATGCTGAGCCGTCTGAGTGCCGGCATGGCCATGCTCTCCTTGCCGGATGATATCCAGGAACAATTCCTGACGAGGCTTGCCAGTTATCATGGAAAGGCAATCAACGAAGATTCAAGGCATGCGGAAGAATTAATGGAGCAGGAAATCGTCAAGCAGGGATCGGAGGAACATATTTTATTTGTAGCAAAGGAACCCGGTCAGGAGCAAATGCAGTCATCAGGTCAGTCGGGTATTCCTCCTGTTGAAGAATTGCTGGTGGATGAGGCAATCCAGGAGGATGCCACATCAGAAAATGTGCTGCTGGATCTTTCCTCCGGCAGTCATGAAGAGATATTGAAATTGGTGGCGAGTGGACACCTCGATGTCGAGGAGATAACGTTGAGTGGCGATGAGGAAATCATAAACCATCAGGCAAATGACTTGCATACGAAGATGGTGCAAGAAATGTCCTTGGGAACATGGGTCGAGTTTACCCAGAGTGATGGCGCCCGTGTTCGTGAGCGCCTGAGTTGGATTAGCCAGGTAACCGGAGTGTATTTGTTTACCAACCGCCAGGGAAAGAAAACCTCTGAAAAACGGTTGCATGAGCTTGCAAGTGAGTTCAGAAGTGGTACGGCTCAACTGATCGAGGAAGTGCCATTATTCGATAAAGCAGTATCAGGTTTGATGCATTCCATAAGAAGCCAAACAGGCCGTTAGCCTGATACCAAACCGTAGTATCAAGAAATTGTATAACCAGCGGGCTCCCTGGTTATGTTGCCAATAGCGGTAATCGGTCCCCCCTCCAGTTTCCCCTATCCCTTGTACGGTTTGTGCTCAAGATCCGGTTCAGGAAGATTAATGCGGGGACCTGGGGCGGAAATTGTCGCGATGACACCGTGAACAACTCGTAGACTTCGAGGGAAAGGGCTATTATTCTTTCTTTACTCTATGCAGATCAATGCACAATAATCGTTATGCCTCCGCTTGCCGCACTACTTGTCAGGGTTCCGGATGACGTCCAACGACGCCGTGATGCCGCCCTCACTGGACTGGGATGAGGCCAGCCGGGTACTTGCCTGCTCGGGCGACTGGACCCTGGCCGCGCTGTCCCTTCGATCACCGTCGGCGCCCCGTGGCCTGCAGGGGCGGTTCGAGTTGGACACCACCGGCGTCAGGCGCCTGGACACCGCCGGGGCGGTATGTCTCCGCCGACAATTGACCGCGTTGCAGCAGCAGGGCGGTATCATGTCGGGAGACAGGATCCTGCCGCCGCATCAGGCGTTACTGGATCTGGTCACGCAACGTCAATTACCCATTCCTGCTGCGCCGTTGTCGCGTTCCGGCCTGCTGTCCCTGATCGGAGAGTGGAGCGTCGCGGCCATCGGCCGCTTCATGGCCTTTTTCACTTTCGTCGGGGCCGTCACCAGCGACGGTCTGCCGCGGCTCCTGCGACTGCAGGACATCCGCTGGCGGCAGGTGGTTGCCGAGATCGACCACGGCGGCGTTCGAGCGTTGCCGATTCTCGGTCTGCTACTTTTTCTCACCGGGGTGGTGATCGCCTATCAGGGCGGCGCTCCGTTGCAGCAGTATGGCGCCAATATTTTCCTGGTGGATCTGTTGACGCTCACGATGCTGCGGGAGATGGCCCCGCTGATGACCGCGATCATCGTCGCCGGTCGCACGGGCTCTGCCTATACCGCCCAGATCGGCACGATGCATATCACCGAGGAAGTGGACGCGCTGCGTGTCATCGGCATTACCCCTTACGAAATGCTGGTGCTGCCGAAACTGATCGCGATGCTGATCGTGATGCCGCTCTTGACCATCTTCGCCGTTTTCTTTGGCATGCTCGGGGGCATTGTTGTTGCCGCGACCTTGTTCGACGTAGGCCTCTGGGCGTTCATCCAGCGTATCCCCGAGGCGGTGGTGCCCAGCAGCTTCTGGGTGGGCATTATCAAGGCGCCGGTCTTCGCGGTGCTCATCGTGTTGGTGGCCTGCTACCAGGGTTTCCAGGTGCGAGGCAGTACCGAGAGCGTTGGCTACGCCACGACGCGCAGCGTGGTCCACGGCATCTTCCTGGTCATCGTCGCGGACGCCATCTTCTCGGTGATTTTTAATGAGCTCGATCTATGAACCAGGCCCTCGCCAGCGACCCTGCCACCTCGGCGGAGTGCGTTCTGCGAGTCACCGGCCTGGTAACGCGTTTTGGCGATACGACCATTCACGATGGCCTGAACCTGGAAGTCAGGCGGGGCGAGATTCTGGGCGTGGTGGGAGGCAGTGGTGCGGGCAAGACGGTTCTGCTACATGAAATGATGTTGCTGCAGGAGCCGACCGAAGGACACATCGAGATTCTCGGCTTCGATGCGGGAACGCTCGACAGCGATAAGCTGCGCCTGCTCAGGCAGCGAATGGGTGTGTTGTTCCAGCATGGCGCGCTGTTCACCGGGCTGACCGTGCGCGAGAACGTCAGCCTGGTGATCCGGGAGCATGCGCACCTCCATCGCGACGTCTGCGAGGATCTGGCCGGCATCAAGATTGCGCTGGCCGGTCTGCCGGAGAGCGCAGCCGACAAGTATCCGGAGGCGCTCAGCGGCGGCATGATCAAGCGTGCCGCGCTGGCGCGCGCACTCGCCCTCGATCCGGAGTTGCTGTTCCTGGACGAGCCCACGTCCGGTCTGGACCCCCTCAGCACCAGCGAATTCGATGCGCTGATTGTTGAGCTCCGCGACCTGCTGGGCCTGACGGTGATCATGGTGACGCACGATCCCGAGTCGCTGCGGCGCTCCACCGATCGTGTCGCGTTCCTGGCCAATGGACGTGTCTGGGCGCTTGGCCCTATGGCCGAACTGGCGGCGAGCGCGGACCCGCTGACACGGGAGTATTTTCACGGTTCGCGCGCAGATGCGGATTGACGGATAGGGCTATGTACAGTCATGCGAATTATACGGTGGTCGGCCTGTTCGTGGTCATCCTGAGCATCGCTCTGTTGGCTGCCGGATTGTGGTTTTCGGCGGATATGTCCGGCAACGACGAGAAACGCTACCTGGTCCTGCCCGATGAACCCATGACCGGTCTCAGTTACAACTCCGCGGTGAAGTATCAGGGCGTCGACGTGGGCCGGGTTCGCGAACTCGGCCTGGACGACGATGGCGAAGTGCGGATCCTCATCAGCGTACAGCGCAACGTGCCGGTTCGCGCCGACACGCGGGCGAGACTGGCGAGCCAGGGTCTGACCGGTCTCGGCCACCTGGAGTTGTTGCCAGGAACCGCCGCCGCCGGCCCCCCGGTCAACGGCGGTCATCCCTATCCGGTCCTGCCTAACGCGCCGTCTTTGCGAACGCGACTGGAAAGCGCAGTGGATGAAGGGCTGGCCAGCGTGAACCTCCTCGCGCAACAACTGGAAGCGCTGCTTTCAGATGAGAATATCGCGACCATCAATGCCACCATGGATCACCTGGAGCGTATCAGTGGAACGCTTGCGGAAAATGTCGATGATATCGCCGTGACGCTCAAGGAGGCTGGGTCGCTGGCGCAGGAGGCGCGGCAGGTGCTGGAGGAGGCCCCGGAGACTATCGCGCGCGTGCAGGCAACGCTCGTCAGCTTCGACGACGCGGCAGGGCGTGTGGCTGCGGCCGCGGAAGCGCTGAAGCAGACCGGTGCTATCAGTAATCGTACGCTTGAGCGCATGGATCGGGAGACACTGCCGCAGGTAAACCAGCTGCTGCTGGATATCCAGGGTCTGACGCATACTCTTGAGCGGCTGGGCACCGAACTTTCCGAACACCCCAACAGACTGATCTTCGGCGCGCCGCGCCGCGCGCCTGGGCCCGGTGAAGATGACTGAATTGAAGGCGACCGAATTTAAGTTGATCGGGGGGAAAGCGCCGTGACAAGAAATTTCGGGTTCATCCTCCTGGCCGCCGCGTTGCTGGCGGCGTGTACGACCTTTCAGGCGCCCAGTGACGACACCGGGACGACCTGGGAGCTGGATCCCGCTGCGTTACCTCGCAGTGCCGGGCCGCCGGTTGCCGCAACGCTGCATGTCGCACGACCGACCTCGGTAGCGGCGCTGGCCACCACCAATATGGCCTACCGGCAGCAGCGGTTCGAGCGACGCTACTACGCCAGTAACCGCTGGGCGGACGAGCCGGTACGACTGATACATCCTCACCTCGTCACAGCGCTCGAGCAAGTCGGCGTATTCGAAACTATCCTGTCGGCGGCCACCTCCGCACCGGCGCACTATCGCCTGGAGTCGGATCTGCTGGAGATGGTGCAGGACTTCAGTGGCCGCGAGCAAGGGGTGGCGCGGATCCATCTTCGGGGTCGGCTGGTTGATTTACGGACCAGTCGCGTGCTTGCTACCCGGCACTTTCAGGCACACGCCGACAGTCGCGAGGCCACGCCC
>CAYTGL010000055.1:0-15636 GCA_964437335.1 uncultured Chromatiales bacterium | reverse complement strand
CTCGAATTCGCCGCGGAATTTCGCGCCGGCGAGCAGCGAGCCCATGTCGAGCGACAGCACGCGCCGGCCCTTGAGCCCTTCCGGCACTTCGCCGTTGACGATGCGCTGCGCGAGACCCTCGACGATCGCGGTCTTGCCGACGCCGGGCTCGCCGATCAGCACCGGGTTGTTCTTCGTGCGGCGCTGCAGGACCTGGATCGTGCGGCGGATCTCGTCGTCGCGGCCGATCACCGGGTCGAGCTTGCCCTGCTCGACGCGCGCGGTCAGGTCGATCGTGTATTTCTCGAGCGCCTGGCGCTGCTCCTCGGCATTCGCGTCGTCGACCTTCCGGCCGCCGCGCATCTTCTCGATCGCCTGCTCGATCATGCCCTTGCTGGCGCCGGCCTTGCGCAGCAACTCGCCGAGCAGGCCCTTGTCCTCGAGCGCGGCGAGCACGAACAGCTCGGATGATATGTACTGATCCTTGCGCTGCTGGGCGTACTTGTCGGTCAGGTTCAGCAGGCGGATCAGATCATTGGATGGATGCACGTCGCCGCCGGCGCCCTCGACGCGCGGCAGGCGGTCGAGCGCCTCGCCGAGCTTGGACCGCAGCTGGGTGACGTTGACCTCGGCCTGGCTCAGCAGCGGGCGGGCGGAGCCGCCGTCCTGGTCGAGCAGCGCGACCATCAGGTGTACCGGCTCGAGAAACTGGTGGTCGCGGCCGACCGCGAGCGACTGGGCCTCGCCCAGGGCCAGCTGAAATTTGCTGGTTAGTTTGTCCATGCGCATGCGGGGTGCTCCTGTCGCCGAATCTGGCTGATTATTGTCCTATCAAGATATAGGGCCTGTCCCGCGGGATTCAACCGTGAATCAAAGGTTATACTGGGGCATGGAACACGGACAGGGCAGCGGGCTCGCGGACAGGTTGCGCGAGCATATCGAATATCTCGGCAGGCTCGGGATCATGGTCCTGGCCTGGGCGCTGACCACGCCGGCGGCATTGGCCGACATCATCGTGCCCGACGATTACAACACGATCACCGCCGCCCTTGCCGCGATCGAGTCCGGCGTGACGGCGGAGCGGGTCATCACCCTCGAACCGGGTACCTATATAGAGTCGGTCACCCTCGCGGACACGTTACCATCCGGTATCGTCCTCAGGGGCCGGGAGACGGCGCGAACCGTGCTCAACGGCACCGTATCGATCAACGGCGCCGTCAATGTCCGCATCAGCAATCTCCGCTTCACCGGCGGCGGACCGGCCGTGCAGATCGCCGGCGGCAGCGCGACGATCTCGAACAACGTATTTCAGCTCGTGGGTGGTACGGCGGCGATTACGATTACGGCATTAGTGCCGGATATCCTCAATAATGTTTTCTATCGCGGCGCCGTTGCGATCGACGCCGGCGGGAACGCGATGACCCTGGAGAACAACGTCTTTGTCCAGAACGGCGAGGCGCTGACTAACGAAGGTCCTGGCTCGGTCATCACGCACAATGCCTTCTTCGGCACAGCGGTCTTCGGTGAAGAGGTCGTCATCGGCGATCCGCTGTTCGTCGACCCGGATCTCGGCGATTTTCATCTGCGTACGGACTCACCGCTGATCGACACCGGTAACGGTATCGACAACCTCGACGGTACGACGAGCGACATCGGCGCCTATGGCGGCGCTAATGCCGAAGGGCTGCCGTATCCGGTGCAGGGTCTCAATATCGTATCGATCGACAGCGACGGACTCGAGAACAGCATCACGCTGGAATGGTCAGCGAATCCCTGGTACCAGCTCGGCGGATACCGGCTATATTACGATACCGACAGCGGCGCACCGTATACGGGGACAGGCATCGACCAGGGCGATTCCCCGATCAATACCGGGATCGGTCCCGGTGACGCGACGGTCTTCACGGTCAGCGGGCTCACCGCCGCCGACGCCGACGCCATCGTACCGCCCGTGCTCGCGCCGCCCGAACCGGGCGATCGCAGGCTCGACCTGCGCTGGTCGGCGAGCCCTGGCGCGACCGGTTACGTCGTCCATTACCGGATCGACGGTACCGATGATGAATCCGCGGTCGACGTCGGCAATGTCACGCAATATTCGCTGACCGGTCTCGAGAACGGCACGGACTACCGCGTCAATGTCACCGCATATATCCAGCGCAGCTATGCGTTCGCAGTCACCGCCTATGCGGATTTCAATACCGCTACGCAAAGCGCGTTTTCCGCACAGGTGACAGCCGACATCGGACCGCAGGCCGGAAGCCTGCCGTCGAATGAGGTCGTCGACTTCCCCGAAGCGATCATCGCGTTCCCGAACCTGCCGGACGACAATGGCTGCTTCATCGCGACCGCCGCGTTCGGCTTTTACGGCGCGGCGGAGGTGCGGACCCTGCGCCGCTTCCGCGACGAGTACCTGATGACCCATGCGCCGGGACGCGCGTTCGTCGCGTGGTACTATCGCCACAGCCCGGGCTGGGCCGCGGCACTGCACGAACATCCCGCAATGAAACCACTGGTCCGGCTCGCGCTGCTGCCGATGATCGTCATCGCCAAGCTTGCAGAGCGGTCGCCGCCGGCCCTGATATGGGTAATGACCTGCCTGGTGGTCTTGTTTGCGGCGGGTGCGCGGAGAAAAATGATGAAAGACAGGGGAGGCCTGCGGTGAATCGATACGGGCTGTGGCTGCTCCCGATGCTCCTGCTGCTGGCTGGCGACGGGCTTGCCGAAGAGCAGCCGAAGTGGTCGATCGAGATCAAGGGCGGAACCTTCCATAGCGATCTCGACGAATGGGGCACTTACTATGAGGACAGTCGGCTGAAACATTACGGATTTGCCGCTGGATACAAGCTGCTGCGCCCGCTCGAGGTCGGCATCGAGGCCGGCTTTCGGAAAGACCAGGGACAGGGTTTCGCGCCAGCCCATGGAATCCTCACCGGCGATGTCACCTACGAGTTGCTGCCGGTCCATGTATCGGCGACGCTGCGCGGAATCTTTTACGAGGACCAATGGCTCGTGCCGTACGTCGGCGCAGCGGTAGGCCGCTACTTCTATCGCATCACGATCGAGGGCCAGGATAGCAGCTCAGGCGCAACCAACGGGACTTTTGTCCGCGCCGGGCTGCAACTGCTGCTCGATCGCCTCGACCGGAGTGCCGCGACCGGGATGCGGCGCCACTACGGCATCGATAATACCTACCTGTTCATCGAAGCGCGCGAGAGCGAGGCCGAAGTCGATGGCAGCGAACTCGGCGGAACATCGTATCTCGGGGGCCTGCTGCTGGAGTTCTAGAGAGGACGGGCTCGCCCAGCTGCACTCGGTTCTGCCCGCAGCATATCGCCGCCTTCGCCACGAATGACGGCTCAATCGTTCGCGCGCTGAACACCCGGCGCGTCATCACTCCATATTCTTCCAGTCGGGATTACTCATATAGGTGCGCGTCTCCCTGACGACGATACCGGACAGCAGCAGCAGGCCGATCAGGTTCGGCAGCGCCATCAGACCGTTCGCGATGTCCGAGAAGGTCCACACCAGGTCCAGCGACATGACCGCGCCGACATAGACCATCATCGTGAACACGATCCGGTAAGGCGTCACCGCGCCGCGGCCCCACAAGCTCTCCGAGCAGCGTTCGCCGTAATAGCACCAGCCGACCAGCGTCGTGAACGCATAGACCAGTACCGCGATCGTCACGACATGGATGCCCCAGCCGCCGCCGAGCCCCTGCTCCAGCGCCCATGCGGTCATCGGCGCGCCGCGCAGGCCCTCGACCGTCCACGCGTCGGTGACGATGATCGCGAGCG
This sequence comes from uncultured Chromatiales bacterium, assembly GCA_964437335.1. Taxonomy (GTDB): domain Bacteria; phylum Pseudomonadota; class Gammaproteobacteria; order SZUA-140; family SZUA-140; genus JAITWN01. The sequence goes on along the minus strand of CAYTGL010000055.1, from coordinate 11,860 downwards.
CGGTGAAGGTCACGAGGATCAGCGTGTCGGTGAACGTCTGCGTCATCGACACCATCGCCTGGCGCACCGGTTTGCCGGTCTTCGCGCAGGCGGCCGCGATACCGCCGGTGCCGAGCCCGGACTCGTTCGAGAAGATGCCGCGCGCGACGCCCATCTGCACGGCGAGGATGACGCTGGCGCCGAGGAAGCCGCCCGCCGCCGCGGTGCCGGAGAACGCATCGGTGAACACCAGCAGCAGCGCGTCGGGCAGGCGGTCCGCGAACACGACGAGCACCGCGATGTTAGTCATCATATAGAGCACGATCATGACCGGCACGATCGCCGACGCGAAACGCGCGATGCTGCGGATGCCGCCGATGATCACGGCGCCGGCCGCGATCATCAGGAACAGTCCGGTGTGTGTCCGGTCGATGTCCCAGGTCGACGCGAGCTGGTCGGCGGTCGTATTGGCCTGCACCATGTTGCCGATGCCGAACGACGCGATCACGCCGAACAGCGCGAACGCGACGCCGAGCACGTAGCCGAGCCGGCCGCCGACGCCGTGGCGCAGATATTCCATCGGGCCGCCGGTCTGCTCGCCGCGCGCGTCGGTACGCCGGTACTTGACGCCGAGCAGCGCCTCGGAATACTTGGTTGCCATGCCGACGAGGCCGGTCATCCACATCCAGAACAATGCGCCGGGTCCGCCGATGCCGATCGCGGTCGCGACGCCGGCGATGTTGCCGACGCCGATCGTCGCCGCGAGCGCCGTCGCCAGCGCCTGGTAGTGCGACACGTCGCCGGGCACGTCGCCCTTCTCCTTGCGCTTGACGTAGGCGAGCCAGTATCCGTGGAACAGCACCCGGAACTGCAATGCGCGCAGGCGGATGGTCAGGTACAGGCCGGTCAGCAGCAGCAGCGGGATCAGCAGGAACGGACCCCAGACGAAGCCATTTACCGCCCCGAGCACGGCTTCAAGATGTTCCATGAACGAGATTCCTCTTCAGTGAGTTGGCGTACTCGCGAACGAACCGCTCGTTCCGGCGACTGGAAGCAATGAAAAACGGGCGCGGGGAATTATAGGCTGAAACAGGCTGCTAATCATACAGAACCCGGACGACGGTATCATCGACCGGATCATCCCCGCGACACGGACAAGGCCGGCGCCGTTATGTACCGGGCCGGCCGAACCCTTATAATCGGGCCATCATGAATCCCCGGAAGACCCGCTACCAGGATATCCCGTCTTTTGTCACGAAGGACGGCTCGATCATCCGTGAGCTGATGCACCCGGTCGCCCATGGCAACCGGCAGCAAAGCCTCGCCGAGGCGATCGTCCCGCCCGGCGCACGCACGATCCGGCACCGGCATCACTGCTCCGAGGAGCTGTATCACTTCACCGCCGGCAGCGGCTGGATGGAACTCGGCGGTGAACGCTTCGAGGTCCGACCCGGCGACACGGTCCATATCGCGCCAGGCACGCCGCATGCGCTCGTCAACAGCGGCGATGAGGAACTCCGGCTGTTGTGCTGTTCCTCTCCGCCCTACGACCATGACGATACCGAGTTGCTCCCGGGCGACGTGGACGGACCGGCATCTTGAAGCAACCCGCCCCGGAACTCGAAGCTGTGCCCGAACACATCGTGCGCGAGGATGTCGCGCGCGCGCTCGCCGAGGACCTGGGTGACGGCGACCGCACCGCAGCGCTGATCGATCCCGGCGTCCGGGCGCAGGCAACGGTGCTCACCCGGGAGGCCGCGGTGATCTGCGGGGCGGCCTGGTTCGACCAGACCTTCCGGGCGATCGATCCCGCCGTCAGGACGGACTGGCAGGTCGGTGACGGCGACGCGGTCGACGCGGGGCAGGTGCTCTGCACCCTGTCCGGCCCGGCGCGCGCGCTGCTCAGCGGCGAGCGCACCGCGCTGAATTTCCTCCAGACCCTGTCCGGTACCGCGACCCTGGCGCGGTGCTACCGGGAACGCGTCGCCGGCCTGCCGGTCGTCCTGCTCGATACCCGCAAGACCCTGCCGGGCCTGCGCACGGCCCAGAAATACGCGGTGCGCCGCGGCGGTTGCCACAATCATCGCATGGGGCTGTATGACGCCCTCCTGATCAAGGAAAACCATATCACTGCCCGTGGGTCGATAAAAAAGGCTGTGGAAACAGCAAGATCCACGTATCCGGGGCTGCCGGTCGAGATCGAGGTCGAGAATATGGAGCAGATGGCCGAGGCGATCGGAGCCGGCGCCGACATTCTGCTGCTCGATAACTTCGACCAGGAGGCGCTGCGCCAGGCCGTCGCACTGAACCACACTCCAGACGGAGACCGGCGTGGGGGCCGGGCGCGCCTGGAGGCTTCCGGCGGCATCACGCTGGAAACTGTGCGCGCAATCGCCGCAACCGGCGTCGATCGCATCTCGATCGGCGCCCTCACCAAGGATGTGCAAGCTATCGACCTCTCAATGCGATTCCAGATTGACCGATAACCTGTGTATCACCCCTTGAACACAGGAATACCGCGATGTCGCCGTCGCCCGCGAAAAAGCTCAAACCGGGGAATATCGTCCCGATCCTGCCCTCACCGGCCATCCACACCGAGGTCGAGGACGCGATTTCGGTCGGAGAACTGGTAGAGGTACGACTCCACGACGGCGTCCGCTTCAAGGGCGCTTTGCAGCGATTCCTGCGCAACGAGCGGCGGGTTTCGATCACCGTCGACGGCGGCAAACCGCAAGACCTGCCGTTTCAGAATCTCAAGCTGATGCGGCTCCTCCGGCCACGTTACTGGACCGCCGCTCAGCTGACTCATGAAGCCGCTCAGGCGAACGCCGACCCCGGCCCGCAGCGCTACCGCCTCGTGATCAAGGACGGTGAAATCCTCGAAGGCAGCACACTCGGTTACCGTCGCGATGCGATCGGGTTGTTTCTGTACCCGGTGCAGGACAATGGCTGCTACACCTATCTGTTCGTTCCCCACAGCACGCTCGAACAATACCGCTTCGACCCCTGCGAACTGACGCCGCCGGAGGCGCCGACCGCGCCGGTTGCGGGCCAGGACGATCCGGCTGCCGACAGTTCCGCGCCCCAGCCGGACAGACTCCGTGAAATCACGTCGATCGAGGTCCTCGAGGATGCGCTGAAAAATAACAAGCACGCTGTAAAAATGAAGTTCGGAGAGATCCTGGTCAAGGAAAATATGATCACCGAGGATCAGCTGAACGAGGCGCTGGCATTACAGGCGCAGTACCGCGAACAGGGAAAGAAGTCCCAGCTCGGGCAGATCCTCGTCGACACCGGCGTCATCAATATGGCTGATGTGCTGTCGGCGCTGTCGGAAAAACTCGGTATCCCGTTCATCGACATCACCGAATTCAAGATGAACCCGGAGTCGATACGCTTCGTTTCGGAGGACCTGATCAAGAAGCATAATCTGCTCCCCATCCATCATTATTCAAACAAGCTCGTCATCGCTCTCGAAAATCCGATGGATTGGGAGGCGCTGGACGCGGTGCGCTTCCATTCCAAGTTGCATATTGAACCGGTGATGGCCTCGCGCGAATCGATCACGCAGATGATCAGCCTGCTCTACTCCGGACCGGAAATAGAGGAATCGATGATCGATGACTATATCGATCTCGACGATGATGATGCGGACGCCGGCAGCGGCAGGAACAGAGAATTTGATGAATCTTCGGTACAGGACAACGTCATCGTCAAGCTGGTCAACAAGATCATCATCGACGCCTACCAGCAACGCGCTTCGGACATCCATATCGAACCGTATCCGGGAAAAAACAAGACGGTCGTCAGGATCCGCAAGGACGGTTCTCTGAAGGGCTATTACGAAGTCCCAAGCAAGATGCGCGCCGCCCTGGTCGCGCGCATAAAGGTCATGGCCGACCTCGATATCTCGGAGAGGAGAAAGCCCCAGGACGGCAAGATCGATTTCAAGAAATTCGGCCCGCTCAAGATCGAATTGCGTGTTGCGACGATCCCGACGACAAACGACATGGAAGACGTCGTACTGCGGCTCCTTGCGAGCGGCGAGCCGGTGCTTCTCGAAAAACTCGGCCTGTCGCAGCGCAATGCGATGCTGCTGCGCAAACTGGTCAGCAAGCCCTACGGGCTGTTTTTCGTCTGCGGCCCGACCGGTTCCGGTAAAACGACGACGCTGCACTCGGTGCTCGGGCACCTGAATACCCCGGACCGCAAGATCTGGACAGCGGAAGACCCGGTCGAAATCACCCAGCGTGGCCTGCGCCAGGTCGAGGTCAAGCCGAAGATCGGGTTCAACTTTGCGGCGGCGATGCGTGCCTTTTTGCGCGCCGACCCCGATATCATCATGGTCGGCGAAATGCGCGACAAGGAAACGACCAGCATGGGCATCGAGGCCTCGCTGACCGGTCACCTCGTGCTTTCGACGCTGCACACCAACTCCGCGCCGGAGACGGTGACACGCCTGCTGGACATGGGCATGGATCCGTTCAACTTCGCCGATGCACTGATCGGCATCCTGGCGCAGCGCCTCGCGAAACGGCTATGCAGCGCATGCAAGGAAGCCTATGAGCCTTCGAACGAAGAACTCCACGAGCTGATTGCCGAATATTGCTTCGAACTGCTCCCGAGAAATGCGTCGGACGAGGATAAGAACAAGCTCCATGAAGAAACGCTGCAGGACTGGCGCAAGACCTTCACCGGTGAGGACGGGAAATTCACGCTGTACCACCCCAAGGGCTGCCGCACATGCGACAATACCGGATACAGCGGGCGCCTTGGCATCCATGAATTGCTGCCGGCGACCGATCCATTGAAGAAGAAGATCCTCGAACAGGCGACGGTCTCGGAACTCCTCCTGCTCGGGATCTCGGAAGGCATGCGCACCCTGAAGCAGGATGGCCTCGAGAAGGTCATGCAGGGCTTGACCGACGCGCATACGGTGCGGACGGTCTGCCTTAAATAGGCGGCTGGTCTGCTGCGGTTTGTTTGATGCGGCGACGAAGGAACCGCATCGGTCTCAACCAGGCTAGATCATTACAAAGCCGTCATGGCCGCCTGCATCCTCCACCCGCGTACATAGTACAGCGGTCACCCGCGCCATCGGCGGCCCCTCGTGCAGCCATTCCCGCAGCGCCTCGAGCGCCGCTTCATCGCCGCGGGCCAGTACCTCTACGGTCCCGTCCGGCATATTGCGGACCCAGCCGCTGAGCCCGAGTTCAGCGGCCCGGTGACTGGTCGAAGCGCGGAAAAACACGCCCTGGACACGCCCCGACACCTTGAAATGCATGCTCCCGCCCATCGGGGCCTCCTTCCATATGATCTGCCGGCAAGTTAATATCGACGGCGATCCTTCGCATTTTCCCGATCCTGAATGTGACAAGCAAGCACCGTGAGTAACCAGGAATTCCGCATCGAAAAAGACAGCCTCGGCAAACTCGAGGTCCCGGCCGGCGCCTGGTACGGCATTCAGACCGCACGCGCCGTCGCAAACTTTCCGGTCAGCGGCCGGGCGCCCGACCGGGATTTCGTGCTGGCCCATGTCCGCATCAAGCGCGCGGCCGCAACTGCAAACAGCGCGGCCGACTGGCTCGAAGGACGGCTCGCGGACGCGATCATTGCGGCGGCCGATCGCATCCTCGGCGGCGAGTATCTCGACCAGTTCGTTGTCGATCGCTTCCAGGCCGGCGCCGGCACCAGCCACAACATGAACAGCAACGAGGTCATCGCAAACCTCGCGAATGTCGCGCTCGGCGGCAAGCGCGGCGATTACGCGCCGGTGCATCCCAACGACCATGTCAACATGGGACAGAGCACCAATGACACGATACCGACCGCGATCCGGCTCGCGGCGCTCGCGAAACTGCCGCGCCTGTGCGCCTCGGTGCGGGCGATGGCCGACGAATATGCGCGTATCGGCGCACGAGAGACGGACACCGTCAAGAGCGGCCGCACTCATTTGCAGGATGCGGTGCCGACGACGCTCGGCCGGGAGTTCAACGCCTATGCGTGGACGCTGCGGCGCGCGGCCGCCGGACTCGAGGCGACGCGCGATCCGCTGTGTGAAATTGGTCTCGGGGGCAGCGCGGCGGGCACCGGGCTCAATACCGCGCCCGGCTATGCCGAAAACGCCGCCCGCGAACTTGCGCGTCTGACCGGCGAGAACATCCGGCCGGCGGCTGACCTCGCCGCGCAGATGCAGTCGATGCATGATATCCAGCGTCTGTCGTCCGCGATTCGTGACCTGACGCTTGAGCTGATTCGTATCTCGAATGACATGCGCCTGCTCGCGTCCGGGCCGCGCACCGGCCTCGGCGAGATCCTGCTGCCGCCGGTCCAGCCCGGATCGAGCATCATGCCGGGCAAGGTCAACCCGGTGATGTTCGAGATGCTGAACCAGGTCTGTTACCAGGTGCTCGGCCAGGACGCGGCGATCGCCGCCATGACCCAGGCCGGTCAACTCGAGCTCAATGTGATGATGCCGGCGATGGGCTCGGCGCTGTTCGACGCAATGGACTGGCTGGGCAATGCCGTCGACGCCGCGACGGCACGCAATCTCAGGGGGCTCGAGGTAGACCGGCAACGCTGCGGCGAGTTTCTGCATGCGAGCGTCGGGCTCGCAACGCTGCTGAATACCCGCATCGGTTATGCGAAGGCCGCCGAGATTGCGCAGGTCTCGGAGAGGAGCGGCCGTCCGGTCCGCGACATCGTCGCGGAGCGCGGACTGCTGTCGGCGGAAGAATTCGATGCGCTGGTATTGCAGGCCGCGCGCGACGGCAGGATCTCGTAGACGACGCTATCCCGTTCTCTCCTTTTCCGCCTCGAAGTTCGTCAGGCAGTAAGTCAGTTCGGCGCCAAAAAGCACGATCGCCCAGGAGATGTAGACCCAGAGCAGGAACAGCGGGATTACGGCCAGCGCGCCGTAGATCGTCGCGTAGGATGGCACGTTCGCGACATAAATGGCGAACCCCACCTTTGCGATTTCGAACATCAGCGCGGCTACCCCGGCGCAGATCATGCCATGGCGGACCGGGACCCGGCAGTTCGGGACAATGATATAGAGCAAAGACAAGGCGAGCATGGTCAAGACGAACGGCATCAGTCTGACCAGCACCGGGGCCGAGACACCGGACTCACCGATCAGCGGAAACGAGACAAGATACGACGTCATGATGATGCTGACCGCGATCAGCATCGGCCCCAGCGTCAGCACCGCCAGGTACATCGCGAACTTGGCCAACAGCACGCGGTGTCGACCGACTCTCCAGATGCGGTTGATCGCGCTGTCGATGGACTCCATCAGCAGCAATGCGGTCAGTACCAGAAAAGCGATGCCGACTCCGGTCAGCTGCCTTGCATGCTCGACGAAGTTCTCGATATAGGCCCGCACATGGTCGCCGGCGGCCGGGACGAAATTGTCGAAGATGAACTGCTGCACCCGCTCAACCGCGGCGTCGAACACCGGGAATATGGCGATGAGCGAGAACAGCACCGCGAGCAGCGGCACCAGCGAGAACAGTGTCGTATAGCTCATCGCGCCCGCAGCCGTGAGCCACTGGTCCTCGCGGACGCGCAGGGAAAGGAAAAGTAAAAAACGCCAGAGCGTACCGAGAATTTCCACTACCGGCTGGATGCCTGGCCGGCGTCCGTTCAACGATGCCCCGACTCGCCTTGCGCTAGGCGCCTGGCGTCCTCGGCAAACCGTATTGCCGTCCTGTCCCGTCCCTGCGCAGCAGCGGCCTCGGCCTTGCCGAGCATCTCTCTGGCTTCATCGAGTTCATCATCGGCGACTCTGGATTCGTCGATCGACGTCTTCGCGTCACGGATGGCGATACTGACGTTATGCGCCTTGATTGCTTCATTCTTCGCAATCATTGCGTCATAACGGGCGCGAGTGAAAAAGCGCAACTCGAGTTCGCGTTCGGCGCGCTCCAGATAGTCGCGGGCTGCGTTGAGATTCTGCGCCGCGAACTCTTCGGCGCCAACCTCGAAGGCCGCCTGCACCGACTGGCGCGCATCGCTCATCTCCTGCGTCGGCGCAGTCGTCGCGCATGCGGTCAGCAGTAACAGGCAGAGTAAGACCGGTACGGCGGCGATTGTTGTTCTGATATTTGTTATCATCGGCTAATCAGGCAGCCCCGCGCTGGAATGAGTAAAAACCCGATCCTCCCGTCAGGAGACGCGCCTTGAAAGTCATAATCTATCACAATCCACGCTGCACGAAATCCCGCCAGACCCTGCAACTGCTGCGGGATAACGGTATTGAACCCGAGATCGTCGAGTACCTGCAGACACCCCCCGACAAAAAGACCTTGATCGGGATCCTCGCCATGCTCGGGATCGGGCCGCGCGAATTGATGCGGCGCAACGAGGCGCCGTGGAAGCAACTGGGTCTCGACAATCCGGCGATCGGCAGGAACGAATTGATCGAAGCGATGCTGAAACACCCGATCCTGATCGAACGTCCGATCGTCGTTGCAGGAAAAAAGGCCGCTATCGGCCGCCCCCCCGAGAATGTCCTCGAGATCCTCTGACATGGCCGAAATACTCGTGCTGTACTACAGCCGGCATGGCGGCGTCGCAAGCATGGCGGACTACGTCGCGCGCGGCGTCGGCGAGGTCTCCGGTTGCGCGGCGCGGGTGCGCACCGTGCCGGCCGTGTCCGCGGTCTGCGAGGCCGTCGAGGACAGCATCCCCGCGAAAGGGCCGCCATATGCGACCCACGAGGATCTGAAGGAATGCGCGGGACTCGTGCTCGGCAGTCCGACGCGCTTCGGCAACATGGCGGCGGCGCTCAAGTATTTTATCGACGGGACCGGCGACCTGTGGTTGTCCGGCGCACTGATCGGCAAGCCGGCCGGGGTGTTCACATCGAGCGCGAGCCTGCACGGCGGCCAGGAAAGCACGCTGCTGTCGATGATGCTGCCGTTGCTGCATCACGGCCTGTTGATCGTCGGCCTGCCCTACAACGAGCCTGACCTGATGAGCACCCGCAGCGGCGGAACGCCGTACGGTCCGAGTCACACAGCCGGCGCGAACAGCGACGAAGCGGTGACCGACGAAGAAAAACGCCTGTGCCGCGCGCTCGGGCGCCGCGTTGCGCAGATCGCGCTGCGGCTGAGTTTAAAGGGATCTGATTAATGGTGGCTATGCCTGGACTCGAACCAGGGACACCGGCATTATGAATGCCGTGCTCTAACCAACTGAGCTACATAGCCATTTGATTCAGAGAAAGGACTGGCGCCAAAAAGAAGCTAATGATAGCGATTCATCGATGCCGCGACAAGTGACCGATGCATCGACGGCTGGACGTTGATCACGCGTTGAAGAACATTACGCGGCGCATTGACGTTCGGGAGTGTCGAAATACGTGACGCGGATTTTGCGATTTCTTTACTAAGCACGTATCCGGCTTCGTCCGCCCGCGCCCGCATCAATATCAATAGCGGTACGCCAGCCCCAACTGGATGCCGAGCGGTTTTCCGGGGCGGGCGCCGTAGGGCCGACGCGAGACGACGTATTGCTCGTCGAGCAGGTTGTCGATCCGACCCGACAGGGTCCATTGCGGCGCCAGGTCGTAGTATCCTGCCAGATCAAGCACGGTGTAGGCGTCCGATCCTTCGCTTGCGTCAAAGGAACCGCTGCCGGCCTGGTCGCGCATACGCGCGACGTAGCTGGCGGAGAGTTGGACGCTCCAGAACAGGCCAGCGAGCCCGACGCTTGCATTGGCGCGGTGCGGGGGGATGTAAGGCAATTCGAAACCGGCCTGGACGTCGCCGAACTGCGGGTCGGTGGAGGTGAAGGATTCCTGGAACGCGGCATTGGTGTAGGTGTAGGTCAGCGCCACCGGAAGCGTGAGCGAGGATTTCAAGGTGAGTACGTTGTTCCAGCCGGCTTCCAGGCCGTAGGTGCGGACTTTGCCGGCATTGGTCTGGGTGTCCAGGTCGCTCGCCGAGCAGCCCGAGGATACGGTGCAGGTGGCGGTAAGGTTGCTGTAGTCGTTGTAGAAACCGATCAATTCGAGCCGGCCGTAAGAAGCACTGCGCCAACGTCCGCCCAGTTCGTAGTTGATGGCTTCTTCGGGTTCCACATCGCCGCTGAGCGACGGGGTGGCGGGCGAGAAACCCTTGTGCACGCCGGCCAGCAGGCTGAAGCCGTCGCGCACTTCCACGCTGGCGCCCAGGCCGGGCAGCACGACGACGTAATCTTTGTCGAGGCTGCTGTGGTTGAGCTGATTGGTGAAGCTGTTGGCGATGGCTTCCACCCGCAGGCCCGGCACGAAGGTCCAGCGGCCGCGTACGATCTCGTCGCGCAGCCAGAGCGCCAGCGCCTCGGTGTATCCGGTGTTGTCGGCCACGATGGCGCGCGGCTGGTTGTTCTGCACCAGTTCAATATCGGTCTGCTCGAAGCCGAACTCGTCGTGCAGGCGGCGGATGCGATCGAAGTGGTAGCGCGCGCCGAACTCCAGCAAATGGGCCACGTCGCCGCCGAAGGCCCATTGCATCCCGCCCTGTATGCCGGCGGATACGAAGGCGCGATCGTTGGTGCCGATGCGCAGGTCGTCGGGGGAGCCCCCGATCCCGTCGGTGTCGCTGCCATGGAGGATGGAGACGAACAACTGGTTGAAGGGGCTGTCAGGATTTTCGACCACGTCATGGATATCGGCGCCATTGAAGTTATTGAACTTGCGCCAGGCGCGGTCGAAAGACTGCGCATAGCCGGTGACCTGCAGCTGGCCGCCCAGCCAGGGCTGGCTCCAGGTGGCGCGGCCGCCGGTCCACTCCCATTCCATGCGATCGAGGGCGCTGGCGCGATAGCGACGCAGGTGGTCGGCGCGGACATCCTCCTCGGTCAGGCCCAGATAGGTTTCGTTGGACACTTCGTCGGCGTAGCCCAGGCGCAGTTCCAGCATGCCGGGCCCCACGCTGTGGGCAGCCTTGAACAGCAGTTCGTTTTTTACAAAGCCGGTATCGCCGCCGCCGTCGAGCTGCTTGAAGCCATCACTGCCGAGGTGCACGTATTCGCCCAGCACGCCCAGCCCGGCATACTGAGTGCCGCCGCGCAGGTGCAACTGGCGGTAGGCATCGCTGCCGCCCGCCACTTCGGCCAGCATTTCGGTATGGCGCGGTATCGGCGCGGAAATCAGATTGATGGCGCCGCCAATCGTCTGCGGGCCATGCTGGATGGACGCCGGCCCCTTGAACACCTCGACGCCGACCATGCGAGTGGTGAGCGGAAAGAAGTAGGCGGCCGGCGCCGAGTAGGGCGCCGGCGCGATCAGCACACGGTCTTCCATCAGCGTCACTTTCTGGCTGCGGTCGGCGCTGCCGCCGCGCAGGCCGATGTTGGGGCGCAGACCGTAGCCGTCCTCCTCGCGGGAGTAGACACCGGGGACGAGGTTGAGCACCCGGTTGATGTCGTCGTACTGGAACGCCTCCAGCACCTCCTCCTCGATACGGTGCGCGGAGCCCGTCACGCGATCAGGTTCGCCCAGGATGCCGCCGGTGACAGTGATGTCATCGAGCCTGGCCGCCGCATCCGGCGCGCCGGACGGCGCCGGCTCCGCGCCGAGCGCGGGCACCGAGAGCGAGAACAGCAGGACAGCGGACGCGGAGTGTCGGAGCGTCATAACTAAGGTGAAGGTGACCGGGAAACGAGTAGCCGGGAGTGCCAGGCGGGGTCGGCGACTAAGCACGATTCTGCTCTGCCCCACCAGCGATAGCGGTGCGCGCCAACATAGTCATATGCCACGTCGCGCAGCGCGCGCGGCACCAGCGCGAAGATTCCGAGCAGGCGCCAGGGCCAGCGGGTTTCCCGCAGCAAGTGCAGCACTGCGGCCGATTTCCGGTAGAGCCGCCCACCGTCGATCACCGCCAGGCTGCCCAGG
>CAYTGL010000054.1:0-15999 GCA_964437335.1 uncultured Chromatiales bacterium | reverse complement strand
TTGGGGCGGATCGACGGGGAAGGGATCGAAGCCGAGCCGGTCGTGGCGGAGGGCGATCACGCCCGCGGATAAAACCGCGCCGCTGATCGAACCGCCCACCTGGAGCGCGCCAATGGTCTGATCGACGGTGATGTCGCCTTCGATATTGTTCCAAACGCGAAGCGAGTAAATGCTGCCGGGCGCGAGGTACAGATCGCCCGAGGTGGCGGAGGTGGCGCCGTCGCCCACGGTCAGGTCGCCGGTCAGGCTGCCGTAAATGGTGATGCGGCCGGCGGCGTTTTCGGCGGTGACGTCGGCCGCGACGTCGCGGGAAACCCAAAGTTCGACGAGATTGCGTCCGGCTTCGAGCGAGCCCGAGAGGTTGCCGTAGACCTTGGCCGAGACGTCGCGGCCGGCGACGAGGCCCACCCCGACATCGCCCTGGGCGTAAAGCTGGGCATCGAGCCCGGCGGTGATCTCGATGAGCTGGCCGCCGTCGTACAGGGCGGCGCCGGCATTGCCTTGAGAGGAACGCACGCGCAGCCCGGTGACGCTGTCGAAGGCCCAGGCAAAGGCGCCTGCGTCGCCTTCCAGCGTGTTGTCGGCCGCGGCGCCCAGGACCGTGAGCGAGGCGAAACCGCCGGCCTGGATGACGGAAGCGGTAAGCGTACCGGCCACGAACAGCACGGCGTTCTCGCCAGTGGTGATGCTGGCTTGGGTGCTGCCGCTGAGGGTGGTGAGCACGACGGAGCCGACAGCGGTGATCGTGGCCTGGAGGTTGCCATCGACCGTGATCGCAGCCAGTTCGCCCACGTTGGAGATGAGCTGGGCGTCGTTAAGACCGGTGAAGATGAGCGAGCCGCCGGTGTTGACGGCGCCGCTGTAAACGCCCAGCGTGGTGAGCGAGGCGTGGCCTACGGTGTCGACATCGAGCGAGGCGTTGCCCAGCGCCAGAACATAGGCGTCCTGACCGGCATCGAGCGAGCCGTTGATGGCGCCGTGCGTGTGCAGAAATACCGAGCCGCCGGCGGTGAGCGTGACGGTGGCGCTTTCGCCGTAGGAAATTACGGAAGCGCCGTTGCCGGCGGTGAGCGTGGAATAGAGATCGCTGAGGGTGACGGCGACCAGATCATTGCCGGCGCTGAGCGTGGCGTTGATGTCGCCGGTGGCGGTAACGAAGGCATCGCTGCCGGCGGAAATGGAGCCGATGATTTCACCTTCGACGGCCACGAAAGCATCGCCAGTTGTGGCGGTGATGGAAGCGCTCACATTCCCGAGGGCGATCACGGTAGTGCTGGCCGCGGCGGTGACGGAGGCGGCGACATCGCCTGTGAGGATGATGGAGGCGTGGCGGCCGGCGTTGACCGTCGCGGTGAGATCGCCATTCGCCCACACGAAGGCGTCTCGCCCGGAAAGAATGCTCGCTCCGGCCTCGCCGGCGGCCCAAACCGACGTATCCTGGCCCGAAGCGATGGTTCCGGAAATGTCTGCCCAGGAGGTGACTGCCACGTCGAGGCCGGCGGCGAAGTTTGCTGTCGAGGCCATGCCTCCCACGGTGGTGACGAAGATGCTGCCCGTGATTGACGTCAGATTGCCCGCGACTTGCCCTCCGACGTGAACGGTGGCGTCGCCAAAGGAGGCCATGGCGCCGACCGTCAGATCGCCGGGCGTGAACAGGTACAGGTTGTTTCCGACCATGAACCCGGTGTTGATCGCACCCAGGACGTGCGCGGAGAGGTCGCCCACGGCGGTGATGGGAGCATTCGCCGGCTGTCCCTGCTCCGGCGCGTTCCCCAGCTTGCCGCCCACGGTAAGGGAGAGGTCATTGCCCGCCTCGATAGAACCGGTGACGTCGCCCTTAACCCTTATCGTGACATCGCTGCCGGCGACGAGCGAGTCGGAGACGTTCCCGGTTGCACTGAGATTCAGATAGCCGGTGGCGGCTTCGACATTCTCGGTCACATTGCCGCGAACCGTCATGTCGATGTCGGTGTGCGCGTAAACATCGCCGCTAACATTGCCTGCCGCCAGGAGTTCGACGGAGCCGAGTAGCGAGGTGACGTTTCCAGAAATTCCCCCACCCAGCGCCGCGATGACGATATTCCGCTGGGCATTGATACTGGCACTGATGCTGCCTTCGGAGTTGACGGTGGATCCGCCAAAGGACGTCACTTCTCCGGAAATATTCCCGGCGGCAGTCACATTGGCCGTGACGCCCTGGAACTTCTTTCCGGCATGACCCGCATTGAGTGTTACATTCTGGGCGGCGCCGGTGGTGGTGAGTTCGACGCTGCCGTTGTCCGAGGTGAAAGAAGCATTTTCGACGGATCCCAGTACGGCCGCGGTAATGCCTGCGCCGCCCGTGAAGTCGCCGGTCAATTGGGCTGGGGTGGCGTCGCCGCTGCCAGCCGAAATAGAAAGCTGACCGTGCTTGGCGTTGGCGGTCGCGTCGACCTTGCCCCAGGCGCTGACCTCGGCGTGGAAACTGCTCCAGACGTACGCGCCTTCAATATCCCCCAAAGTGTAAATGGCGCCTTTAGGATGTTCGACGAGATCGTCATCGTCATCCGGATCAATTCCCCGACCGGCCGAGACGGTAATGTGCTTTACATTCTCTTTGGACTTGACGATCGCGCTGCCCACGCGTGATGAGATTGAGCTGCCATCCGCAATGGCTGCATGGGCAACCAGCAGAGCGAGCCCGGAAATGACAGGTTCGCTTGCCGATTCCGGCAGATAGCCGCCCGCCTCGATCTCGGCCTGGGTTTCGCCAAATGCCTCGACGCTGACATTGTTTCCTGCCGTGATGTCGACCGTGGTCTCTTTGAAACCGAATACCGAAACGCTGCCATGCTCCGTGGTTGCGTTCAGATTAAGCTGATCCCAGCCGGTGATATCGATATTCTGATAGGCGTTGATCGTGCCGTCGAATTTGCCCCAAATCTCGGCGCCCACGCTGCCATGGCTGACATTGATCGTGGCTTTGTTGCCGGCCAGCCCGTACGCCGTAAGGGTCACATCTCCGGCCGAGGAAATCGTGGAGTTCAACGATCCATGCACGATGATTTCTGCGTTGGGCACGACCTTGTCGTAGGCGCCGGATGGGGAGGGATCTTCCGCGAAATACCAGCCGGCGGTGACCGGCGCCAGCAGATCGCCCCAAACTTCCACGCCGACCGAGGCGCCCGCCTTCACGCCTTTTCCAGTGAAATTGCCGGCCGCGGTAACGCTGGCATCGCCGTCGCTAAAAATCTCGGCCGTTACATTGCTGGACTTGCTGCGCACCTCGGCATAGGTATGGGCTTCGATTTCGCCTGCGATGCTTTTGTAGGCATGGAGAACGACGGAACCGTCGCTGGAGATCGCTTTTCCGTCGAATGAGCCGTGGGTCGTGATCGCCACGCCCTTCTTTCCCATAATATCGGTGTCGAAGATCCCACCGAAGGCGCTGACGACCACGCTCCCTTGGTTCGATCGGATGGTGTCGGCAGTGATCTTGCCGAACGTCGAGACGGTGGCTTTTTGAGCGCCAGAGTAAGAGCCGGAAACAGTGCCGTAGGCGGACACGGTCAGCTCGTCTCGGGCAACAAAATTGCCTCGGACGTTGTTGGCGGTGATGGAGATATCTTTCATCGCCAGCATCGACTTGTCTGTGGGAGCCTGAATGTTGTCGCGAACGTGCAACGTCAAGTCGCCCATGACGGAGAATGTGTCTATGATCACGACGTTGTAGGCAAACACCGTGACGTTGTTCTCAAGTCCGCGATATAACTCGCTGCCGTAGGAGATTAAATCCAGTACCCAATGGTTAAGGAACACAACCGTTCCCAGAGCGTTATAGATTCTTTCGCCAAGAATACTTTTGGAATAATTAGCGGTAACATTGATCACATCGTTCAGCTTGCTATCCGTCAATTCTTCCTTCTCGGTGTAATACGATCCGTTGGTCGCGAACGCGATCGCCGAGTTGACGACGGCGTGCGCCATTCCGATTCCGGTCCAGGAATACACCTTGCTGAACAGGCTGGGCTCGGCTTTCGCATCGCGCTCGCCCCGCACTTCAAACGTCTCGCATTCGAAGCGTCCGAAGGTAAAAATGCTCACCGGATCGAACGACAGCAATTCGGTAAGCTTGACGTCGGACCACGATGTAAGTTTGACGGAACCTTCGGCCGACTTGATGGAACCGACGACATCTCCCATGCTGAAGACATTGATTTCAACACCTTCAATGTCAGAAATGATTTTTCCCCAGGCCTTTACATTGAGGACGCCTTCGGTTTTGATTTCCGACTTGATGTCGCCGCCCGCGAGAATCTCCGTGGCAGCCGCGGCATGAACTTTGCGGCCAGCGATGGAACCGTCGACCTTCATCGAGCCTAGGTTACCTTCAATGATCAGGCTACCGAGAATATTGCCAGAAGATTGTTCCGCATCCACATACTCGATTCCCTCGGGCATGGGGGGCTGTTCGAAGACGTCTTCGAAATCGTCCCCGTTATCGGCAACCTGACGGTTCTTCGCGCCCAGAGGAACGGGAGGTGGATTCTTCAGTGCGTCTTTTGTGCGACCATAAACGCGAATACTGGTCACATTGCCGCCAACGGTGATGTCGCGGGTAATGTTGCCTTGTCCATCTCCGCCCACGGTGATCGGACCAATATTCCCGCCCACGTCGACGAAACTGTCCAGGTTGCCGCCCACATACAATCGGCTGAGGCTTCCGCCAACGTCCAAACTGCCCACGACGTCGCCATGACGAACCGTGAAGCCGGTGTTGTTGAGACCATACCCCAAACTTCCGCCGACGTAAATCTCCCCCTCGGCCCCATTCCAGACTTCGAGACGGCCCAGGCCGCCTTCGATCCAAATGTCGGCTTGGAGACCGCCGTTCACGATCTTCAGACTATCGACATTGGCAGGCTCGATGAGTCCCCATACAACTAGGCTGCCCTCAAAGTCGCCGGGGCGTCGCAAGGCCACTTCAAATGTGGCAATGGATCCGGCCGAGTAGATGTCGGCAGATACTCCACCGTCTGCCCGAAAGCTGCCGATGCCGCCGTCGTCGGCGGAAATCATGGATTCATCCAAGATGTTGCCGCCGTGCTGCCCAGCCGCCACGACCTTGAAGGTGCCAATGCTGTCGGCGCTCAGATCGCCCTTGAAATCGCCGCCTTGGCGGAAGTTCCAATAGTTGGACGGATTCTGATAGACGATATATTCCCCGACGATGAAGGATCCTAAGGCTCCATCAATTTGCACGTTGCCGTGAAGGTCGCCCAAGACCGCGAGGCTGCTGACATCGCCTGCGGCCAAAATTGCGACGGCGGCGGTTGAATGGATCGATCCTGCCCGGATGACGCCGATGCCGTCTTCCGTCGACGACACTGAACCCGTAAGGTCGCCGCCGAGAAAATAGCCGCCGATAGAAAGAGCTTCGATGTCGCTGGATTGATGCCGTCCGACCGTAACGCTAATCACTTCGCCGGCCACGGTAATGTCGGCCGACAGGTCAAGACCCACATCGAAATAACCAAGGTCACCCTCGTTAACATTCAATGAACCCGCGAAGGAGCCGCTGATATCCACGCTGCCCAGAGACGCCGCCGCGATGCTGCCGTTGGCGTTGCCGCCAATGACAAGTTGCGTCAGGAACCCGCCCACGTCGATGGAACCGTCAAAGCCCCGGTTCGCTTGAATCTGACTCACTTCACCGGCATAGGAAATGCTGGATCCGACGATGCAGCCAGCGGTAACGCTTCCATTTCCGCTGCCGAGGGCTGTTAAGTCAGCCGCCAGATTGCGACGAACGGTGACGTTAAGATAGCCATCCGTCGCCGAGGCAACATTCCCATTTACAAAATCGCGTCCCACATAGATATCGACCTCCTGGCCCGTAGCGTTGCCGTCCAGGTCCAGACCCGCCTGGATCGAAAGGTGGCCGTCCGTTGTCGAATTACCAGTCACGTGCCGGCCCGCGTATACGTAAAGTTCACCGCTTGCGCTCAGATTTCCGGAGAGATCGCGGCCGGCCCTAACCTCGAAACCAGACGACGCGGCGTCGATGTCGCCCGTGATATCCCCTTCGGCCTGTATCCAATTGACCCTGTCCGCGGAGATATTGCCCGTGATGGAGCCACCGACGTGAATCCCCGACATCCACGAGCCGATGTCGCCAATGTCGCCGTTAACGTCGACATCTCCGGCCATATTTCCCAAGATGCTCATTCCGCTAAGATTTCCGGCGCTGATTTCGACGTTCGAATCGACCCCTGCCGCATTGATGCTCAAGTCGTACGTGGCGGTAACATTGCCTGTCAGGTTGCCCGTTGCCCAAATCGAGACAGAATTACCGTCGACTTCTCCAATGTTTCGCCCGCTGATGTAGATAGTATCTGCTGAAACATCGCCAATATCTCCCAGCGCCTGGACATCCGCATAGCCGCCAATCGAGATTCCACCCCCGACTCCGTCGACGTCTCCGGTAGCATAGATATAAAGACTACCTGCATCGCCCGACCACTTCACGTCGCCGCCATGTACGGAGAAGTTGTAGTAGCCATTACTACCTGCGTCCGCGGTCACTCGGATGCCGCCGGTTATCGCGTCGACCTTGATCTGATCCCCGGAATTGTCGATCCATATACTTCCGTGTTCCCAGCTTTCGTACTGATAAACAGTATCGGAGGTTGTAACGGTATAGTACGGGCCTGATGGTCCCGATCCTGACCCACCGCCGGAGCCCGCAGACACATAAATCGTTGCTGTCCCGGTGGTGCTGGTAATGCCGTCATGCACCTCATAGTTAAAGGACACGGTGCCTGGCGTGGTGGCCTCGTAGGTGAAGTGTCCGTTTTCCCACAGCGTTAACCCCGGAACGCTGCTCGGAACTTCCACCCATAGGTAGTCTCCATTCGCATCGTTAAAGCCAGCCAGCAATGATGAGTAATATTGGCTAGTGTGATTGGATGTGGTAAGTGTCTGCCCTTCATAGGCAGAGTATGACTTTTGTAAATAAGAGGTGTAGTAGGGAGTAGGGGCGGAATTCGTGACAAAGATCTGGATAGTGACGGGGCCCGTGATGGCAGCGCCGTCGACGTACTGATACGTGAAGGTGTCGGTCCCAACGTATCCAGCCTCGGGCGCGTAGGTGAAGGAACCGTCGCTGTTAAGAGCGAAGTTGCTGGCATGAGTGGGTCCGTCGACCAGTTCGGTTGTGATATAAGAATCAATCGACCCCGAGTTGTAAGACAAGAGCCCGTCTCTGGCTGACAAGTGCAAAACCTCGTCGTGCTCCACGTTGAACGACGGCGAACCGTGTGTGAATTCGATATGACTTATCAGGATGTCAACCTGCAAATCCTCGATGACTTCACGGCCATTGCTGACGCTGTAGGTGAAGGAGTCGGACGTTTCGGTTGTCCCTTCCTCCGCCACATACAAGAACGACCCGTCGGCATAAAACTCAAATGTCGCCGCATGACTAGGGCCCTCTTGAATTTCAAAATAGAGTCTGCTCGAATCGCTCGAACTCGTCGCCGCCGAAAGGGCGCCGCCGTCGTGGCGCAAGACGCGATCGTGGATCACGGTGAATTCGTACTCGGGCGATTCCGCCGTGAAGCGAACAATATTGATGGTGACGGTCGCACGTTCGAGAGGATCTTCGTCGCCCGGGTTGCCCACCGTGTAGGTGAAGGAAACCGACGAGTAAAAACCAGGATCGTTGGGGTCGTAGAGCCCCGATGGCGTATACTCAAACGAGCCGTCGGCATTCAGGATCAGCGTGCCATCCTCGGGTCCCTCCAGTAGCGTGGCCTGGAGATTCAATCCTTGGCGGTCGTTCGCCAGCACGCCGTTCGCGGCGGAAACATTCAACGAACTTGCGGTGTCGGTCAATCCGAGGCGATACTCATCGTCCCAAGCGAACTGCATATCGTGTGAAATCTGCAAGTTGACGACGACAGGCCCATAAGTTCCTGCGCCGTCCGCCACCGTGTAACTAAATGTGTCGAAGCCATACATGCCGGGATTAGGCGTGTACATGAAGGAGCCGTCCTCATTCAGAATGAGCGTGCCATGCTCCGGCTCTCCCGAGACCGTGACCGTCAGTTCGTCCTCGTCAAGATCGACGTCGTTTGCCAACACGCCGTTGGCGGCGCTGACAACCAGCGGCGTATTGCGCGATCCGGTGTAGCTGTCCTCGTATCCCAGCGGATCGGTATTGGTTACCAGAATGGATACGGCGCCCACCGTGCCGCCCTCGTTCATATTCTCCGGATCTCCACTAGCTCCATCCGTCAGGCGGTACGTCAGCTTTACCGTGCCGGTGAACTCCATGGCGGCCGTGAACACGTAGACCCCCGGCTCGCCCGACTTTTCCTCGATGGTTCCGGCGGAACTGTCATCCAGTTCCACGTCCTCCACCTGGAGCGGGTCGCCGTCGGCGTCAAAGCCAAACGAAACGAGATTGATGTCAATGCTCTTGCCGTGGAGCACGGTTCGCGCGACTTCGGGCACTAAGGGATCATGGTTAAGTACGTAGATCGTCACCGTGGCCCGGGTGCGTTCCATGCCCTCGGGAACCGTTGACCCATCGTCGACAAAGTAGGAAAACGTGTCTCCGGAGTAGACATCGTCGCCCGGGAGATAAAGTCCCACGTACCCTTCATCTGGCGTATAGGTGAAGGTGCCGTTCTCGTTCAGGTCGACTGTTCCATGCGCCGGCAAGTGGTTTTGATCGAGCGTGAAAGTGAGGACGTCTCCGTCCTTATCCCAGTCGTCAGTTGCCACGTTCCCGTTCAACGACGCCGTCTCCCCCGGCGCTCGAAAGTGCATGGTGTATTCGTCGTCGTAGGCGACTGGCAAATAGTTCTGCACCTCAATGGTGACCGTGACGACCTCGCTTTCCGTCACGCCGTCCGTAATCTTGTATTTAAACGTGTCGATGCCAAAAAAACCTGCGTCCGGCACATAACCGAAGGCGCCGTCCGAGGCTAACGATAGCCATCCATTCTGCGTGGACGAAACTTCGATTACCGAAAGCGGATCTCCATCGGCATCCCGGTCGTTTGCCAGTAGCGGCGTCTCATATCCGTCACCGGCGATCAGATAATCGTTGAACCGCATCCGGTACGAGTCGGCCACAATCCAGGGCGCAGTATTGTAAACCTCGATATACACCGTTCCCTGGGCGGTTTTTGAGCCGTCACTAATGGCGTATGTAAAGCTATCGATGCCCGCGTAGTCGGCGTCGGGCGTGTAGTCGAACGAGCCATCGGAATTGAGCGTCAGTTCCCCGTGACTAGGATCGGTGTAGCTGGCAAGTTCGATCGAATCGCCGTCCGGATCCCAGTCATCCGCGAGGACTCCCAGCGATGCCGAAATGCTCAGCGGTTGATCGTGCCGCACAAAATAACTGTTCTCGGTCGCGACGGGCGCATTGTCCCATACTTCCAGCGTCACCGTCACGTTGGTATACCAACTGCCGACTCCGTCGCTCAGCGAGTAGACGAAGCTGTCGGTTCCGACAAAGCCGGGGTCTGGCGCATAGACAAAGCTGCCATCGGCTTGCAGGGAAAGCTCGCCATGGTCCGTATCGCTCTGAACGGTAATGATGAGTGCGTCGCTGTCGTGTTGGTAATCATTGGCCAACACGCCCAGGCTGGCGTCCACGGAAAACTCTCGGCCGTGCGGTAAGCGGTATTCATCCGCCCGCCCGACTGGCCGCACGTTCCACACGTCGATACTCACCGCCGTCCAACCGCTATTCAGCGAGCCGTCGTTGGCCCGATAAGTGAACGAATCGCCGCCGACATAGCCCGAGTAAGGGGTATAGGTAAAACCCCCATCGGCGTTGAGCGTGAGATAACCATGGTAGGGTCCGCTGCCGAGAATGGCTTGCAGCGTCTCACCCTGTTCATCCAGATCGTTCGCCAGCACTCCCCAGTTGGCCGGGATGTCCAGGCTGCCGGCATGATGCACGCGATAGGTGTCGTTGTGGGCGATCGGGGCGCCGTTGACGACGTTGAGTACAACCGTTGCCGTGCTGCTGGTGCTGGAGCCATCGCTGACGGTGTAGGTGAAACTGTCCGTGCCGGCATATCCCGTATCCGGGGTGTAGTCAAACGATCCGTCGGCCGCAAACGTCAACGTGCCATGTTGTACGTCGTTGACCAGCGTCGCCGTCAGAGTGGTGGAACTTCCGTTCGGATCCCAATCGTCGCCCACCACG
This sequence comes from uncultured Chromatiales bacterium, assembly GCA_964437335.1. Taxonomy (GTDB): domain Bacteria; phylum Pseudomonadota; class Gammaproteobacteria; order SZUA-140; family SZUA-140; genus JAITWN01. The sequence goes on along the minus strand of CAYTGL010000054.1, from coordinate 5,789 downwards.
CCCATTTCGGCGGCCACCACCAATGCGCCCCCTCGGTTCAGTCCAAAGGCGTTGTCGGTGGCGGTGAGCGCTGTGTTGGTGACGGCAATCCGCACCGTGACGGGCGTGGTCGTGACAACTCCGTCAAAAACCGTGTAAGTGAAAGTATCAACGCCTGTAAAGCTGGTATCGGGCGTGTAGGAAAAAGAGCCGTCGGCGTTGAGGTCCAGGATGCCGTAGCTCGGCATTTGATCAACCTGCACGGTCAGGACATCGGCATCTCCATCCAGTTCGTTTGCCAGCAGACCGTTGGCCGCGATGACATTCAAGGTCGTGTCCTCCGGCGTCGAATACGTTTCGCCGGCAACCACGGGCGCCTGATTGCGGACTTCAATCATGACCTTGATCGGATCCGAGATGAACTCGCCGTCGGCAATGGTGTAGGTGAACTCGTCCATGCCATCAAAGCCGGCGTCGGGCGCGTACTCAAACGAGCCATCGGCGGCCAGCACCAGGTAACCATAGTTTGGTCCCACATCCAAGGTTACGGTCAGCTCGTCTTCGTCAACATCCCAATCATTGGCTAGCACGCCATCGATCGCGGCGACAGTCAATACCTGGTCATGCGCCACGGTAAAGAAATCTTCCAGGCCAACCGGCGCGTCATTGAAGACCTTAATGGTCACGGTTACGGGGTCGGTTTCCCCGGTTCCATCATCCAGAGAATACGTGAAGGAGTCCTCGCCCGAAAAGCCACTGTTGGGCGTATAGGTAAACGATCCGTCGGCGGCGAGTGAAAGCATGCCGTTCTGCACATCGTCGATCAGCACCCAGCTGAGCGGGTCTTCGTCGTCGGGGTCGAAATCGTTCGCTAGAATTCCATCGGCGGCAGAGACAATTAATTGCTCGTCATGATCGGTGAAGTAGAAATCATTCTGCGGGAGCGGCGCATAGTTCTGCACGGTAACGGTCACCGTGATGTCTTCGGTCTCGGCGGCTCCATCAAACGCGCGGTAGGGAACGTGTCTTCTCCTACGAATCCTTCGCCTGGCGTGTAGACAAAGGAACCGTCGTCTTGCAATTCGAGATACCCGTTGCTTACATCACTGAGAAGAACGGCGACCAAATCGTCCTCTAAGTCATCATCGTTGTTCAGAACCCCGTCGGCGACCGTAACCGTCAGCGGCGTGCCCTGGTGTACGAAGTAGCGATCCGCAATCGCCCAGGGATTGGTGTTGCGAACATCGATCAACACCACAGCGGTTGCCGTGGCTACTCCGTCACTGATCGTGTACGTGAAGCGATCGGTGCCGACAAACTCTTCTCCCGGCGTGTAGCTGAACGAACCGTCGCTCCCCAGCACAAGATATCCGTTGCTGACATCCTCAAGTACGGTCGCTGACAGATCGTGGCCATCGATATCGCCGTCGTTCCACAACAATCCCTCGTCCGGCCCCACCACCAGCGCATTCCCCTGATGGACGTGGAACTGGTCGTTTCTGGCGACTGGAGGAGTATTCTGAACGATGATGGTGATCGACACATAGTCGGAATATTGACCGCCATCGTTCGCGCGATAGCCAAAGACGACTTCACCTTCCGCATTGGCGGGCGCCAAATAGGTGAACGATCCGTCTTCGCGAAACGTCAAGCCGCTGACACTGCCGTTAAGGACCGCGCTGAGCGGATCACCGTCCGCATCAAAATCGTTCGCCAGCACGCCGCGGGCGGCCGAAACAGTGAGAGCTTGGCCATGGGACACGTAATAAGTATCTGCTTTGGCAATGGCCGGCGAGTTGACAACCTGCAGGGTCACCGTGACGTTTTGGCTCTGCAACTGCCCGTCGTTGGCGCGATACACAAAGGTATCGTTTCCCACATAGCCGGCATCGGGCGTATACGCGAAAGAACCGTCGGCGTTGAGTTGCAGCGCGCCGTGGGCTGGTCCGGTGATGAGATCCGCCGCGAGTTCCTGGAATTCACTGTCGCGATCGTTCTGCAGCACGCCCTGCGGCGCATTAATCTCCAAGGTCCGTCCATGAGAAAGCTGGTAGGTGTCCGCGCTGCCAATCGGCGCGGTATTGTCGACCGTGAGCGTCACCTTCCAAGCGGCCGAGGTGGCGATGCCGTCCGTGATGCGGAACGTAAAACCATCGCTTCCTTCGTAGTTCTCATCCGGCGTATATGTAAATGAACCATCAGCGTTCAGCACCAAAATCCCGTGGTTGGGACCGGTGTCGAGCAATACGGACAAGTCATCTTCGTCTTCGTCTCGGCCGGTAAACAGCAATCCCAGGCTCGGTTCCACCTCCAGGGGCGTGTTCGTGACGACAAAGTAATTGGCCCGAAACGCGCGGGGAGCCTGGTTGGTCACCTCCAGGTTCACGGTCGCTTCCGTGCTGCTTTCTGTGCCGTCGTTAACGCGATACGTAAAACCGTCGCTCCCGGCATAGCCCGCGTCAGGCGTGTAGATGAAGCTTCCATCGGCGTTCAAAACAAGCGTGCCATGCTGTACGTCTTGCACAAGGACGGCGCTGAGTGGCAAACCATCCACGTGCCAGGCGCCTTTCAGCACGCCCTCGGCGCTGGCTACGTCCAACGTCTGGTCATGAACTATCTCGAAGCGGCGATCCCGCGCTCGCAGCGTTTCGGCGGTCACCTCCAAGTAGACTTCCGTAGAGTGACTGCCGGTGGCGCCATCGAAGACTTCGTACAAAAACGAATCGACGCCCGCAAAGCCAGCATTCGGCGTATAGCTGAAAGATCCATCGGAGTTCAGCGTCAGAGTGCCGTGATGAACGCCTCGAACCTGCAACACTTCCAACGGCTCGGATGGGTCGACGTCATCGTTAGCAAGCACGCCGTTCGCAGCGGAAACGGCAAGCGAATCGTCGACCGCCATGAAATAGCGATCATCTTGCGGTTTCGCAATCGGATCCTCCACGATGAGCGTCACCAAGCTCGACCATGAATTCAGCAATCCATCGCTCGTGCGATAGCGGAAAGAGTCAGACCCGTTATAGCCAGGGTCTGGCGTGTAGACGAAGGAGCCGTCCGCATTGAGCGTGAGCGTTCCGTGCTCAACGTCCTTCACCAGGCTTGCCGTTAGCGTTTCACCCGGTTCTCCTTCGTCGTTCTGCAGCAGCCCCTCGACCGCATCCACTTCCAGAACGGTGTCATGCACAACGTGGTAGACATCGCTCCAGGCGAGCGGTTGCGCATTGGTGACTTCGATGGAGACGGTTACCAACTCGCTGTCGGTCAAGCCGTCGCTTACTCGGTAGGTGAATGAATCCAGCCCAACATATCCGGCGTCGGGCGTGTAGGTGAATGAGCCATCGGGATTGAATGTGAGATTGCCGTAACTGGCGTCGGTCGTCAGGCCGGCGGCGAGCGTCTCGCCCGCCTCCGTAAGATCGTTTTGCAGAACGCCGTCACCGACAGCGACGTCCAGAAACCCCTCGTGATTCACCCGGTACGAGTCCGCCACCGCCACGGGCTTGGCGTTTCCCACGAGAATAGTGACGGTGGTGGGCCGGCTGTCGCCCAGGCCATCATTGACTTGGTACGTGAACTGATCCACCCCCACAAAGTCAGGGTCTGGCGTATAGCTGAATGAGCCGTCAGCGTTAAGCGTCAGCGAACCGTTGGCGGCCGTATTCAGCAGCGTTGCGGTCAGAACATCGCCCTCCAAGTCAAAATCATTCGCGAGCACGCCTTCGGCCGCATCCACCACCAGCGGCGCATCGTGCGAAATGCTGTAGATATTTCCCGCCGCGACCGGCCGATGGTTCACGACCTCCAAGCGAACCAGCGTTTCCCAACTGTCATTCGTTCCGTCGTGCGCAATATACGTGAACGAGTCGTCGCCCAGATAGGCGGCGTCTGGCGTGTATTCAAAGGAGCCGTCGGCGGAGAGCGTCAAGGCACCGTGGGTCGGTCCCGATACGAGCACTGCGGATAATGGATCCTGATCATCATCCTGGTCGTTCGCGAGCACCCCGTGCGTAGCATCAATCGCCGTCGCCTGATCGTGGCTAAGCCGATAGAAGTCTGCTTCGGCCCAGGGTGTGGCCGTCAGCAAATGCCGGGGCTCCAATTCCTCGACGGCCAGCTCGCGCTGCGGCCGGCACGGTTTTGCGCGCTGCTGCTTCTGTTTTCGCTTGCCGCGGCCGGATTTGCGGTGAGCATTGTTCTTATGCGTTGGAGCTGCGAAACCATTGAAAGGACGATAGCGCACACCCTGAGGACGTCGCGTCATATCGCTGCCCATATAAAAGAGGTAGCCCGATGCCCGGGTGATGAATTTGTGCGTATTGGACTCACGAAATGCTGTGAGCCGTTTCAGCCCATTACGCCAACTTACGAGAAATCGTGTGCGAAAGGCGACTCATCCAATTAAATCGAACGTATCGATAACCGACTCACAGGGATCTGTCAAGAATTTTGTGGAAAAGCTGTGAAAAGCTGTGAAAAGCTGTGAAAAGCTGTGAAAAGAGTGAAAAGAGTGAAAAGACGGGGCCTGCGGCTCAGGTGGAATCGTTGTCTTCTGGCTCGTTCACCTCCACGAATATCCTCGTGATTTCCGACTGAGCCGACTTCAGCGTCGCCCGCATGGGCCGAATCAGCTGGTTGGCTTCCTAGACATCACTGTCGGGTCCGTCCATTGGCGTCTCCGAGCGGTCCAGTTACTTCAGAATGGATTGAGCCGCTGCTATTTTGCTTCGTAACGAACAGCACGTGCGGAAAGACCTATAGCGGATACCGACCGTGCTGGACTGGTTCCGGTGCCTATCGCTGGAACCCTGGATCATGGACACTGGCAAGCTGCTCTACGTGGCGGACGATGTGGAACCGAGAAATATTCTGCAATCGGCATATGCATCTCCAACTTGTCCGACGCCCAATGCCCGAGGCCGCTCTCGTCGAGGGTGAGATCGGCGGCTGGGAAGGCGTTGTTGGCCAGGTAGCGGGTGTGGTCGAGGTAACGGCGGTCGGCGCGGCTGCCGTGGCAGAGATGGGTAATGCTGCTGGGCACGTAGCCGATGCGGCCTTGCACTGGGGGCATTGGCGGACATTGGCCGTCGGCCCAGTGGCGGACGGAACTGCCACAGCCGGACCCGAGTTGCCACACAATGGTCGCGGGAACCAAGCGACTCTCAGCCTCGCCTCGCTTGGCTCCAGAACCGGTTGTTGTGTTCCATTTCGGAACGGGTATGCCGCGGGAATCGCACGCCGTGGCGGCCTTGGCGGATACCGCTGAGTTTCACGGTGACGTATGGCGGCAGGTCACCGGCGATGCGGAAGTGCAGTTGATTTCCGATGATCTCAGCGCCAACCAACGTCGGGATCGGTGAGCTGATCCCCACGATGTCGACGCTGCCCGGTTCGCAGACTTCGAGGAAGACCGAATCGATCGGAGCGGTGGTTGTCTCCCCAGTAATCGGGACGCGGAACACGTCTTCGAAGCGGACGTCGGGGGATTCGACGCAGAAGAGGCCGACGAATTGATCCCGCCAGGGAACGATCGCCATCTTGTCTCCCAGCGGGCCTTGGGGCCCCTCTGGCCCTTGTTCTCCTTGCGGGCCTTCTGCCCCTTGCTCGCCCCTGGGAGCCCGACTCTCCTGGGTCACCCGGTGGACCTTGGGGCCCTTCAGGCCCCTCTGGACCTTGTTCACCTTGCGGGCCTTGTTCGCCCTCTGGACCGGGTTCTCCAGGGTCGCCTTGCGGACCAGGTTCACCCTGTGGTCCAGGCTGGCCTGATGAAAATATTGGAATCCAGGTAATCTTGGTAACTGCACTTTAGGCGG
>CAYTGL010000053.1:0-16566 GCA_964437335.1 uncultured Chromatiales bacterium | reverse complement strand
CAGGGCGCAACTCCGCCTAAATTGCCAGGATACCCTAAAGTGCGCGATGGCCCTGTCATCCCCCGCCGCCGATAGCCAAGCCAAAAGCCTGTTCAACGGCAAAGACCTTAGCGGCTGGCACGCCGATATTCCGAGCCTCGACAACAAGCCCGACGATAAATCGGCCTTCATCGTCCGCGATGGGCTGCTCGTCAGCCTTGGCGATCCCCGCGGCCATCTGATCACCGACAAGGAACACGAGAACTATCGCTTGGAAGTGGAATATCGTTTCGCCGCCAAGCCGGGCAATTGCGGCGTGCTGGTGCATGCCTCCAAACTCAGGGCACTCTATAAAATGTTCCCGCAATCGGTCGAAGTGCAAATGATGCACGAAAACGCCGGCGATTTCTGGTGCATCGTCGAAGATATTCAAGTTCCCGACATGGAAAAACGCCGCGGCCCTAAAGAAAACTGGGGCATCACCGAAGGCAAGGGACGTCGTATCCTCAACCTCACCGACGGCTCCGAGAAACCAGCCGGCGACTGGAACCGCATGACCATCGAATGCCTCGGCGACGAAGTCAAAGTCTGGGTCAACGGCGACCTCGTCAACCACGGCTCCAAATGCACAGCCACCAAAGGCCACCTCGCCCTGCAAGCCGAAGGCTCCGAAGTCGAGTTCCGCAAGGTGGAACTAACGCCAATCAGCAAGCTAACCAAGTAGGGTAACGCACCCCCGTGCGTGCCACCTAACCAAGTAGGGTATCGCACCCCGTGCGTACCACCCGCGCCGACGATCGCTTGACGCAAGCAGCTGAAATTCGACAACCAGCCTGCGCACCAACTCGACTCCGAAGGAGTCATAGCCCTTAGCCGGTGGTCGAGCGCAGCGAACACCACCGGAAAGCAAGACAAAGTACAAGACCGACCCCGCCAGGGGTCGCAGAACCCCAGAGCCGTAACCACCTCGACCGACTGGGCACGTCATCAGCTTTCGACGAAAATAGCTTCGTCATTTTGCAATCAATTCGTCTCATGGAGATCACCGCCACACGCGACCATCGATCCGGCGGAAATGAATGCCTTCAGGGAACTCCAAACTCGGAATGGGCCGGCGTGACATGAACGATGAACTAACCCTGTCCGATGTGCTGAAAAACGCGAGCGACCTTCCCTGGGACGAATCGCTGTGCTTGCCTGCGGACGGGCCATGGCCCCTGGAATCGCCCGCCATGATTTGGGATCAGGACGAGGTAATCGACGATGAAGAAGAGCTCGCGGTTCTCGCTCCACGCGGAATGATCTGCGTGCTGGGTATCGGTGTGATTCAAGACATTGCGTGGAACGCTCGACAGCAAAAGGCGAACTGCTCCATCGAAGAACTGTTCAATGCCTTCGTGTATTTGCCTCAAGCTTCGCGGCAAGCTCGAATACGCCGTCGAGCGTTTGTTTCACCAGATCCACCGATGAGCCGTAAAATACATCCACAGCCACGGCGTGCAGCAAGTGCTTGGCCGCCAAAGGGCCGGGCGACGTGCGGACCACCGTGCCCGGAGCGACGGTGCGTTGACCCGACTGCTTCAAATAATCGTGCAGTTCGGCCTGAATCGCCTCACCACCGCGCAACAAGATGGCCCCATTCACACCACCAGACATGTTGAGCTGCGGATTGGCCGTGCAGACAATGACGTCGGCCGATTCGTTGAGGAGATCGCCGACTTTGACGATGAGCTTCATCTCGGTAGTATAGCGTTCACGATGCTGTCGCCGCCGCTACGCCTGGGTGCGCCGGTGTAACTGCGTTCAGGTTTTCACCAAGAACAACTATTAGTGACGCCGGGTGACAATGAAAAGAACCGCCAGACGGTCTACCCCGCCAAAATGTGCCGGCGGCTTCCAACGGAGCCGGGGCGAAGTGAGGGGCTCAATACAACTTTTTCAAAAAACCTGCAGACCCCCTGTGCAACCGTAGCCGGGGGCACTTCATCTGATTCTGTCTCCCTATCCTGCCTTACGTGAATGTACTTAGTGGCGTCTGTTTCGGAGAGCGTCGGCACGCAGGGGGAGGCATCGTAGGTGACTACGGGGTACATGCACTGGTGCATATGGCTCCCGGTTAGCCATGCATACGGGTAAGCTCTTCCTTGCCGCTTTTTTGCGGATAGGATGCTCGTATCTGAACCAAATACCGGAGACCTGAGCAAATGAAAACCGCGAAGTCCAAGGCACGACTGAAGGAGAGCGAAAAGAAGTGGAGTCGGACGCTGTGGGAGCCGGGTTGGGCTGCCATTCCGGTCGTACTACTGAAGTACCAGCGCGAACTCAAACTGGACGCTGTGGATCTGAACATCATCCTTCACCTCGTCCGGCACTGGTGGACCGCCGAGCGCCTTCCGTACCCCTCGAAGGCGGAGATCGCCAGCTGCATGAACATCAGCCCAAGTACTGTCCAGAGGCACGTACGCGAGCTGGAAAAAGCAGGGCTGATTAAGAGAGCGAAACGGCACGACAAGCATGGCGGCCAGTCGATGAACGAATACGATCTTCGAGGACTCATCAACAAGGCAACGCCGTACGCTCGCCAAGAACTGGACGAGCGTGAGGGTCGGCAGAGGCGGAAACCGAGGCTGAAGATCATCGTTAGCTAGAAATCCTCGAGCAACCTTGGGCGTGCCCTCAGGTGCACTAGGTGCGCCCCTGATGTCCAAACTCAGGGGGCGGAGCTTCCAAAACTCCGACCCAAGGTTCGTTCGTGGCCCTGTAAGATCAGGTCTTCACGAAGGGTTGCGAATAAGACAATGCCGGGTTGCTGCACTCAGTCTGCTTTGGCGTCGATCTCGCTGGCGACACGCTGTTCGATCTTCTCCACCACGTCCCAATCGACTTCGATGCCAGCGTGCTCCAAGATTTGGAAAGCCTGTTGTTCCAATCCAGCGTCAAGTCCATGGTCTCGCTGCCATCCTCTCACAGCCTTCAAGAGCCAGTAGTATTTGTTGTAGAACAAATCGACTTCGCTGAAATCGGCAATGCCTAGGGCGACATGAGGAAAGTAACTCAATGCTAAAAAAATGCTGAGAGCGGCACCGTGCTCTCCCTGCATCGGGATAATGTTGACGTTGGAGTCCTTGAGCAAGTCACGGACTTCTTGCTCCGTAAGCGATATTTTGCGAAGAATTTCCATCAGCTTAATCGGTCACCGCACAAGAGGAGCAGAGCGTGAAAGAAAAAGGTCCCATCCTCGGCGCCCACATGTCCATCGCTGGCGGCTATTATAAAGCCGCCGACGCCGCCGCTATAGCGGGTTGTGATTGCGTGCAGGTCTTCACGAAGGGTTGCAGAGAAGACAATGCACGCCTAGGCTGGTTGAGACTCCAAGAACACCGGTGTTTGGGGGGGACCAGCCATGAAACGCAAGAAGGCGTACAGTTATCTGCGATTCTCGTCCGGCCCACAGGCCAAGGGCGACAGCAAGCGCAGGCAGTCAGAGCGACCGGCGCAGTGGGCAGAGGCCAATGGTTTCGAACTCGACAATAGCCTGATCCTGACCGACGAGGGCGTCAGTGGCTGGACCGGTGCAAACGCCACCACTGGTAAATTGTCAGCATTCATCGAGGCAGTCGATGACGGTCGAGTTCGACCAGGGTCGGCATTGATCGTCGAGAATCTGGACCGTCTAACACGCCAACAAGTTCCGATCGCCCTGGAACTCTTTCTGTCGCTCCTCCGTCGTGGGATTACGATCGTCACTTTGTCGGATGCTCAGCCCGACGTTTTCACTTGGGAGTCGTTGAGCGAAGTCCAATTGATCATCGCCATCGTGATCCTCTCCCGTGCGCACGGTGAAAGTGAACGCAAGAGCCAGTTTGGCAAGGCAAAGTGGCGTGCTCGTCGTCAAGCGATGCGAGAAGGCAAGACGGTTGGCAACCTCTGCCCGAGATGGTTGAAGTCGAAACCTGATCGGTCTGGGTTCGTTTTCGTCAATGACAAAGTCAGGACCGTTCGAAAAATCGTGCGACTCTACCTTGACGGTCTCGGAGCACACTTGATCGCCGAAAAGTTGAACAACGGAGGACACGCACCGCTTGGGCACGGTCGCCAATGGGACGCTGGTCAAATCAAACATGTCTTGACCCACGAAGCCCTGATTGGTCGTAAACAGCCAATGCGGTTTGATACCGTGGATGGAAGGCGAGTGAAAGTTCCTGACGGGGAACCGATCACTGACTACTTCCCGGCCGTGCTCGACGAACAAACATGGGACAGGTTGCAGTACGAGCTTTCGATCCGATCCACGAATACACAACCTCGAAAGCAGACGGTACGGAACCTCTTCCCTGGTTCAATCATTTCCGTCTGGAACGGAAAGGAATCGGTGTGGAAGCTGCACAGCACGAAAGAAGGGAAGACCACGATCTTTTGCACCAGACCACACAAGGGGAAGAAAAAACGCTATCACTTGCCTTACCACGTCATTGAACGGGCGGTCCTTCTCCACTTGCAGGAGCTTGATCCGGCACAGTTGATTGGCAAGTCCGCATCGCATCAAGATCAGATCGACGTCATTTCTGGAAGGATTGCGCAGCATGAAAGGCAATTGCGAGAGACGGAGAGAGGGCTGACAGAAGCGTATTCCAAAACGCTGGCAAAAGTGGCTCAACGGCTCGAAGAAGAGATCAGAGACGGGCAAGAGCGACTTGCGGAATTGTTGAGTGAGCGGCAGAACGTCACAACGGAACGAATTGCAGATCTCAAAGATCTAGTCGCCCGGCTCGATGGTGCAACCGGCGACAATCTGATCTCCCTACGCCGGAAGCTCAAGGTCCGCCTGCAAACCCTGATTGAGCGCCTTCAAATCGACCATGTCGATGAACGGACGAATCAACACAAACACGTCACGTTCCAACTGGTCTTCCGTGGCGAGATTCGCCGCCGATTCCTGAAGTTGGAGATCAAGCAGGGCAAACTCGTTTCTTGCCATTGGTTGGCCGAGATCACGTCTGATGGCAAGGCAGTCACTCTGGCGGTCCTCGACATCAAAGACTCCAGCAACTGGAAGTCGTTCGCCTCATCCGACGCACTTGCGGCCATCAATGGCTACCAGCACTAAGTCTGCTCACAGCGCCGTCTCTTTTGGGCTCCTTGCATGCACGGCCGACTACCTCGCTTTCCCCTCGTCGTTCAGCCGGTTCGGCCTGGAATTATCGAAGAACTTATCTCACCCGCCCAATCTCTTTCCTGAGCACGGCCGATCCTACCGGTCTGCGTCGGCCTGGAAATGCCATGTGCCTTCAGTCTCTTCAGTGAAATCCTGTTCGATTTCGAGGCTGAAAAAGGCAGCTTCGGCACGGTTCTTCAATGCAGCAGTTCGGGCAATCACGGGCTCTGAAGAACGACTGAAGTGCATTGAAGTAGCAGCTACAGTGAAATGCCCATGTGAATTCGGCCGAGGCCGTGATTGTGCGATAACTTTCGCACGCAAAGGGCGTTACGAAAACTTTCCGAAAAATGCGAACTCGGCGTCTTCAGTCGGCTTCAATGTGCTTCAGTGTGACAAACTCCCTCGGCCGCCTGCGGCCGAGGGAGTCTTGCCTTCCAATCAAACCGCCGGGGCAATCACCGGCAGTGCCTCTTGAGAGTCATTTTGCGCCAGAAAACGATTACGATGCTGCTCTAACTCCCATTCGTGGACCGCAGTATCCACAGCCTCCTCGAATCTCGCCTTCAGCAGAGGATACACCTCGCCTTGGGTATCGGATCGGTACTCGTACAAATCCCGAAGAACAAGCTCGTAGTTCGTGTACCTGTGCCGGATGTGGGATCGGAGTCCTTTGCCACCACTGTGAGTACGAACTCGGTCGAGGTCAGACGGGAAGGTGTAGATGTTGATGCGAACCGACTCGGCCCATTGCTTCGCCTCCGCTACCTCTTTCTTCAGCCGCCGTTGATAGTTCGCCCGACCAACCGCAGAGAGCTTTTCTCGAAGTCGCCGTTCCTTCTCGACACGCTTCTCATTCTGTGCAATGAATTCTTCGACTCTGGCGACGTCGTAGAGATAAGCCGGTGGGCCGGATTTCCAGTGAGGGTTGACCACTTCCTTGTCGGGCGGGTCGAGTTCCTTGATCAGCTTTGGCGTCAAGCCGAATCTCTTCGAAAGTGTCGTCTTGTAGACGTACTTCGTCTTATCCTTGCTCATGACGATCGCTTCCTTGCCAGCTTCCTGCGTTTGCGATCTCCTTTTTTCTTGGCTCTCAAGGCTTTACGATCAGGTCGCTGTCGAGCGGAAAGCCAGCCTTCCAAGCGAGCAGATAGCCGGTCCTTTGCGCCCCAATACGCTTCGTACCTCGAAGCCGCAACTTTGCGGCCTTCCACCAGCGCTCGATTGAGTTCGATAGTGAATGTCTTGTCGATGCGACGATGTGCCTCCAGAATTTCCTTCACGGTGCTTGAGGTTGACAGGAGTTTCGCCCTCCCGCCGTTACCGTTTATAGATACGTCGGTGAGTTCCTCGACAAGACTCTTCCATTCTTCGCCGCCATGCTCGATGCGTCGCCCCGAATCAGCGAAGAGCCGACGTGCGAGTGTTGGATCATGGTCTGGTGTGATGTCCAGCAGTTCTCCGTTGTGCTCCCATACACTGTGAAGTTCGGCTGAAAGCCACAGGCCCTTCGTTTCGTAGATCGTCCAACCAATCGCCAGACGTCCACCGAACATTTGCAAGGCGATGTCCACGTTGCCGTGACATCGCAATGGGAACGCCCAGGGGCTTGGTGTAATCCTAATGTAAGTGAGTTGCTGAGCGTCTAGGTCCGTCGATGCCCAGTCTTCGATCGTGGCCGTGATTCGTGCTGGTGTTGCTGCAAACGGCCTGTACAACCTGCTCTTTCGCCGAGAAGACTGCTGTTCTTCGGGGCGGCATATTGTGGTCGTCATTGATCTGCCTTCCTTGGCTGTCTTATCTTTAGCCGCCCTTCCAGGGCGGCAAGCTCGCTGACTGCCTGCGAACTCTATTCAGTAGTCGCACTCATTGCGAGAACGTCTCTGCGTGCGCAAGGACTGCGCTGCTAAAGACCGTAAGTGAAGCGGACGCACATGGGATGCGAACGTCACGCATTCGGGCTGCCAGCATGCAGCCGTAGAGAGTCAGTTTTGCTGATTCGAGACTGAAGGTGCGATCGAGAGGCTCCTGACGACTCCCAGTCGCCGCTTGCCTCTCCACACTGACGACCACTTTAGCAAATGACGAATTGAAAAGGAATGGCGACTGATCATGTATCAGTTGCGTATTGTAGATGTCTACAGGGAACCGATTTTCTACCCTATGAACATATTGAACATCGCTGACAAATAACTCTCACAATCTCGACCTATTTTTGCGAAACCCATTCTGGTATTACTCTTTGAAGCATGAGCATGCGTACCAATGTACCGAGACCGAGTGACCGAGAAGTGCGGCAGAATGTAGGGCTGTGGAACCTCAGCGAGATTGCTCGCATGATCGGTGTGGAGCATCACCTGCTTCGCTACCATCTCGATCAAGAACACCTTCCTCCACCTCGCTTTCGTTTCGGCGGTGGAAAGCGCTTGTACTTCGGCGACGATGAAGTGGAAGCGATGCGGCAATTCTTCGAGTCTCGACAGCGTTGGGAACGCAACTGGAATGGCCCGGCCGCCTGGGCGGCGGCCGGGCCTTGCTGATCCCTGTCCGGCTTGGGTGAATCGATCCGGTGGGGGGAGACTTTGGCCGTTCGACGGCCTCATCTGCATGGCTCTTTGCGCCATGCGTACGGCAACGCAATGGGGCGTTGCTGCATCTTTAGGTAAGTAATATGGAGACGATTTTACAGGACAATTCTGGCGAGCGCAATGGAGACTCGTTTGGCCAGTGGCGAGAATTCGTAAGCACAATTTTCGACAGCGGCGACTTGGTGTTGCTGCGGTGGATCGAGACCTGGGAAGAGAACGGCAAGAAGCGGAGCCATGTTTATCAGACGGACTACGTGACGGCGTTGGAACTCGGTGATCCCGATGTTTGGCAGGGAATGCTGACGTTTGGCGAAGACCACAACGCTAATCACTTCTTTGGAGTCTGCCCAAGGCAAGGCAGGTGGAAGTTTGACCTTGCCTGCCAGGTCAGCACCATCCGATGCCTCTGGGCCGATCTTGATGACTGCGGGCCAGTAGAAGCGGTTGGGCGCTGCGAGAAGGCGGAGCTACTGAAGCCGTCGATCGTCGTGTCCAGCGGCCACGGCACCCATCTGTACTGGATGCTCTCTGAGCCGATCACAATTCGTCTGGATTACGAAGGTCCAATCTCCAAGGAAGGAGGGCGGTTTATCGGAGCGTCGGGGGACGAAGTGGTGCCCGATGACTTGCTGACGGCCCAAGCTCGCCACGTCCAGTCGGTCATTCTGGGAATCTCCCGGAAGATCGGCGGCGATAGCACCTTTGACCTGGCTCGGCTGCTGAGGTGTCCAGGCACGCCGAACCGCAAGAACGTTCGAAATGGGGCCGCTCCGCAGCCCTGCCAGTTGATCGAGTGCCATTCCGACCGTCGCTACAGCTTTCTGAATTTCGAGGCATTCGCCGTCGAAATACCTCACAAGAAGATAGCGGAGAAGAAGCCGGTTGAGCCGAATGAGGCCAACCGCATCAACGGCCATCACTTCGCCTCACACTTGACCGATGAGCACCGGTCGAAGCTCACCCAAATGTGCGATGAAGCGGAAGCCAGCGGAGATCGCAGTCGAGCCGACTTCAGCACGATTGCTTACGCCGTGCGTGAAGGGCTGAATGCCGACGATGTCTTTCCCGTGGTTGGGGATCGCAGCAAGTTCGCCGACGCCGGACATGGCTACTTCAGTCGCACCTGGGAAAACGCCGAAAGCCTCATCGCTGAGGCGCACGAAGCTCATGCTACACGACTGGGTTTGAACGTCGAAGAGATTCTCGATTCGGCCACGTATCGAGCGTCGAACTCAGCGAACCCGATGCTGTCCGACAAGACTCCCAGGAAGACGGCGCATACCTTCCTCACTGAGTTCCACCCTGAAGGGACATTGAAGTTCGAATGTCCCGATGTCTGGCGAGTTTGGGACGGTCGAGTCTACGTCGAAATCGACGAACAGCATCTACGTGCAGAAGTGTCGGAGTTCCTTGACCGGTCTTGGACGATGGACAAGGACGGAAAGGTCATTCCTTTGGCAGCCACACCCTCCCGAGAGGCGGCGACCCTTCAGGAAATCAAGAACCTGACGACGCTGCCGCCGGGCGTTCGACCACCTTCATGGATCTCAGGAGTCGGACCAGCACCAGAGAACATGGTGTCATTCGCCAACGGTCACCTTGACGTCGAGCGGTACCTCGGCGGCGACAAGCGAACGATGATCGAACACTCGCCGAACTGGTACTCGCTGCACTGTCTCCCTCACGACTTCGATCCCGAGGCGGCATGTCCGCAGTGGATCTCTTTCCTCAACGAGGTCTACGAAGGAGACGAAGAGCGAGTTCGTTTTCTTCAGCAATGGTTCGGGTACTGCTTGACGTCCGACATGTCGCTGGAACGTTTCCTGATCCTGTTCGGACCACCTCGATCGGGAAAAGGTACGATCACGACCGTTCTCAACGACGTACTTGGGAAGCACAACGTTGCTTCGCCTCGACTCAAGAAGCTCGGCAGCGAATTCGGCCTCTGGAGTCTGGTGGGGAAGCTGGTCGCACTGGTGCCCGACGCCCACCTCCCGAAGTCCGACAACTCTGATGTCCTCGAAGTTCTGAAGCTGATAACCGGCAACGACACGGTGGACATTGAGAGAAAGCACAAGCAGTCGATTGATAACGTGAAGCTAATAACGAGGATCGTGATTTCGGCGAACGATCTGCCCAGCTTCAACGACAACTCAACTGCTTTGGCCGATCGAGCGATCATCTTGCCGCACCAGGTCTCGTTCAAGGACAAAGCCGATCCCGGCCTGAAGCACCGGCTCCGACAAGAGGTGGTCGGCGTGACGAATTGGGCTTTGGAGGGACTCGCCTCCCTGCGCCGGGACGGGGTGCTAATCCCGGCTATTAGTCAGAAGGCACACGAAGCTTGGCGAACCACGATGAGCCCGATCGCCGAGTTCGTCGATCGGTGCTGCGTCGTGCAGCCTAATAGCGAGATTCCGATCGGCCATTTGTACCGTGTCTACGAGGACTGGTGCCTCAATGAACGACATCACCCGGTCGCCAAGGGCAACTTCCTTTGTCGGCTTCAGACCATTGTCCCCAAGATCGACGTCACTCGACCTCGGCGGCCAGATGGAACTCGACCAAAGTGCTATTCTGGGATCAGCCTCTCGTCTTTCGGCCAGCGGCGGCTTCGACAGTTTCCCGATGCACAAGTAACCCCGTAGTGGTACCAGCTTGGTCACTTAATGGTCACCCACTGGGCACTCTTGGTCACCCGCCGAAGCCTTCAGGCCCTCCCCACGTTCCGTGGGGAGGGCAATTCGACTGCATCCAACACCATCTTGGTCACTTGCTGGTCACGCTCTGGTCACCCGGTGGTCACTTTGCCCGGTACCACTTGAGCCTACGATTTACGGGGTTTTCACGCAGTGGTCCCCCTGGTCACCCTCTTTTTCAAGTTTAGTTTTGAAAGAAATACAGAAGACTCAGAATCGTGATTTGGCTCAATTCTTCGTCATCCAGATAAAAGTTGAAAACAGGGTGACCAGGGTGACCAGAGGGACCACTGGGCAGTTGGTGTGCATGCAATTGGTGGCGCAGAGGGCGGCGACTGAGGGCAGCGGCCGACGCAGACGCCCCTCGCCGACCTGTCGCTATTGCGCTCGCTTCTCATCTGCGCTACATTGGAAAGCACCACAGAAATGTGGATTATCCGTTCAAGAGAAAGGACGCTTCGAGCGATTGTAAGATCATGAAATTAGTAAACAACAACCTGCACGACGACGGCTACTGGGTCGAATGCCGCTGCACCGAATACGCCGAAGAGCTTCTGGACGACAATGACATCAAGGAACTCGTCGAGATCCATCTTCCGATCGCACTGAAGAGGATCAACGGAAACTCTGGCTTGTACCAGTTCACCTACGACGAACAGGCGATTTCCGGGATCGTCTTCATCTATCGAGGAACCGTGGACAAGATCACGTTCTGCTTCGGCAGCGAAGAAGAGGCGACGTCTCAATGGGATGTATGGCTAGACGTCTTCGCCGAGTTCGGTGTGGCTGTCCCTTGCTGATCAAGAGATCCGGCGCAGTGAGACCGCAACTGGCAGGCCGCCCGCCGGAGGCGGGCGGCGAAGAGGGAAGGTGTCTATAGTGATTGCTAATTCTGAATTGGCAAGTCCTGAAGGATTGCTAGGCGATAGCGACTTCACCCTGGTGATCGCCTACCTGCTGGCGGATTTGGCATGCTCAGTTAGCAGGACGCTTGCCAAGAACAACTGCCGGGCTTGATCTACTTTGTTGCAGTGTAGTCGGCCTTGAGTTGCATCATCGGTTGCGCTACAATCCGACCATCACCTTGAGGCACAACTCTTTCCTCAAGTGATCCCGCCTGACACGACGTATTCGTGATCGGGCGGTCGATCACTTCGGGCAAACCCGACAGTGCCTCTTTCTCACTGGGCAGTTCATTCTCACCGACTTCCGAATCCAGGAAGCTCTCGTCGGACAATCGGCAGTTGTCCGCAGCGCCCCGCTTGATCGTCGGCAACGTTAGCGAGAATAGGCGGCCCAAGAGGAATTCCAAATGAAGACCAAGGATTTCAACGAAGACATCTTGAACAAACTGGTCGGTACCGACGTCTGGGACTGCTCCGGCAAGGAACTGACACCGACTCTTCGAAAACACATCCTCAAGAAGATCGTGAACACCTTTGAGTTCGGACTCGTCTGCCGACTCGAAGATTTCGGCGAGACCGCAAGCGTGATGGATTTTCTCCACGAAGAGACCGTCGAGCAGTTTCCTTTTCGACACGAACATGGAGATGACCTGGTCGATTGGGTCGCCGACTTCCTCTACGAAGAATGGGACGTGAAAAAGAACGGATGGGAAGACCATCCATCAGTCTTTGCGGCCTTGACGAAATTCGACGAGTGGTACGAAGGGCTGCTCATCAAGGACATCCTGGCAGCCACGTCAACGACCTGGAACGCCGCCAACGTGTGATTGCAGTGGAAAACGCCTGCCACGCCGCTTGGCTGGGAGCCATGCGTGGCGAGGCAAGCGCAACTGCGGGACAAGCTTGAGTAAAAGGAGGCACAAATGGCGATGAGCCTAACGGGACTGAATCCAGATGGTGAATCTGGCGAGCATCTTGGACTTAGCACTTGGACGTGGAGTTTCTTGCGAGCGGTGACGTACGTGCTCTGCAAGGAACTCCTCAACGAGGACACCTGGGAGCAGATGATCGGCAACGATGGAGCGGGAGCAGACAGAGAGACCTGCATCGAGATGGCCGACCGACTCGACGGGTGGCTCGACTGCGAGGAATGCGTGGAAGATGCGATCGTACAGTCGGAATTGAAGATCGACCGAGAGACGGTCGTGGCGAAAACCAAGGATTGGATCGCATTCCTTCGGCACTGCGGAGGGTTTGCCGTATGGTAGATCGGAAAATATGCAAAATCGATGTCTGTTACGACGAGTATTGCAATGGACTCTGGGATTACTACCGCCAGGGCAGGCGTCCTATTGCTGAGGCATTGCGAGACCAAGCATCATTCCTCCATTGGAATGTTGATTTGCTTCGAAAATTGGCCGAGGAAGTCGAACGTTTTGGTGAGGAGGATCTGAAACTCGACGTCGAGGATCTCACGATCACAGGGCCTGGCGACTTTGTCCAGCGGCTTGTGGACGAGAGGCTGGCTGTCTTGATTGATCCCGACCGCCTTGCGAAGTGGCTCGGCGAGGATGACGACAATGAAGGTGATGAATCATGAAAATTCCACCGCCAAACTGCAAAGACCGCATCTGCTGGTCGCTGGACGCCCGCATCGGTTTCTGGCGTCAGAAAATTGACGAAATGGAGCAGCACCTTTCCGACCTACAGGAGACGGACGAAACCACCGTTTGGCTCACCCACAAGCACGACATGAACCAAGTCGAGATCGAAGGCGAGACAACGACGCTGCGAGAATTGGCGAACAAGGTTGATATGGATCACGACACGCTCCAAGCGCTGCGGAACCAGCCGAACGATGACGGACTCGAAGAGTGGCTCGACGTGCCGTTCACGCTCGCATCGGACCACGTCGGCGCAATCCACCATCGAAAGATCAACACGGACGAAGGGCATGCGCACAGTTGCAACGCTCACGAAGGCAAGTTCTTCCACTACAACGGTCGGTTCGACTTCGGTGGGGAAACGTGGTTTGTGAATACGATCGACCCGCACCACGAACTTGACGTCTGGACGACTGGCTTCTAGGAGCAATCAGCGAAGCTGCTGACCTCATTTGGCAACTTGGCGATGTCGAGGATCGAGATATCGACCAGATCGTGGCGATGCAACTATGCGACGGTGATCCGGACGTCAAGTTTCTTCGGGACGCTTCGGGAAAGCTTGTGCCTCCGGAGGAGTAGCCTCGATGGTCAGGCCCGCCACGCCCTCGGCGTGGCGGGCACGCCGACTCGACGTTTTCCACTGCCCCTGCCAATCGGCATCCGAACACCCGAATTCTTACGAGCCCTGATAGCAGCCCCGCATGTTTGGCTGTCGCTTTCGAACTTGCTTGGTAAAATGTCGGCTCCAATGACTACACGACCATCAAGGAGGTGAGGGCGATGTCAACTGCGCTGAAGCCGGAGACTCGACGGCTCATGTCCCCAAAGAGCTATCGAGCCATAGATGCGGAACCGGCGGTCGCCATCACTTGAGCAAATCGGTCTCCGCACCACCGGCAAAGCCGCCGCCGGGTTGCGCCCCGGCGGCGGCTCGCTAAGGGCGTGGTTGGAAGGGCTACGCCGCAGGAACCAAAGGCTTATCCTCGTTCCAGTCGCTGCCCACGGCTTCGAGCGATGGCATCACATGCGGCATGTACTTATCGATTGTCGCCACAGCGGTGACAAGATCAAGCTCAGCCGCCATGCTGCAAAGCCATCGCCCATTGTCCTCGGCGTCATCCCAGTGGTAGCGATGCACTCGATACGCCTCGCCATCAATCAAGAGAACGAAGACGTCCAGGCCAATCGGCGGCGTCACCAGCATCTCCTGGAGGCCACCTTCCTTGGTTCGCCGCAGATCCATCAGGTGGATCAGGCTCTTCTTGGCCACCCTGCTCATCCGCTTGGTGTCTTGCTGGTATGACTCCAGAGGAGATTCCTTTTGGCTGTCATCCACCTCCTCTTCGGGAAAGAGTTCCTTCCGCTTGTCGGCGATCGCCTGCACGGTAATCTTCGAGAGAGTCTTGACGGCCTCCCAGAGCTTTTTGCGGTCCTTCGCCTTGTAAAGCTCTTCGCAGTGTGCAGGCAGGAGCCGCTTGACAGCGGCAGTCTTGGGGAGTTCATGCAACACGGCTCCCGCATGTGCATAAATGTACGGGTTGGGGGACTTCCAGCCCCACTTGTCGAGACAATACTTTTCCAGGCTGCGGCCGTAAAAGCGATTGCGATAGATCTGGAAGATTGCTTTGGCCGCATCTTGCCACGACTCCATGTGCTTATCGACGATGGCCTCCCATTTGGCCAACTGAGTGCGCTGTTTGGCCGAAAGTGCTGTTGCTTTTTTGCTCATGGCAGTAACTCCTGTCGGAATTAGAGGTATGAAGTAGGCGTGTGCCTAATCTCTGCGACCGGCGACGGTGCCAGTCAAAACTGTGACAGATCAGAGCGCTCGACTTGTCGTGTACTCAGATGTTACTGGTCGATTTCCAAGTGTAAAAAGCGAGCTACGTCGCTTCCGGTTCTCGGACGAACCTCGCTTTACATTCAGAATCGAGCCAGTAGGAATCGATGTAGATCGTGAAACTACGACGCCAGGAACTCGATGTTGGGGCACCGTCATTGCCTCTTGCGATTGTGTTTGCGGGCGTGCCGCTGTTGCTTTCTGCGTGCCCGTCGCTTGTCACTCTCACGCCGTTCACGCAGGCGCAGCAGGTCATCCTTGGCGTTGGGATTGTCCTTGACTTGAATCCTGGTGCCGGGGCTCGAACTCTTGCGGCGAGCTTGTTCGATCCGATTGGCAGCCCTTTGGATGACAGCGTCATGCGACGGTTCAGAACCTGTCTCCATCCGCAGCTCCTTGACAGCGTCGATGACGCAGTCGATGACGTCGTCTGGGCTCGGAGTGACCAACGCACGCTCACCATCTATCTCTTTGATGTAGACTACCTTGGCGATGACAGCCTCAGTGCATTCGCCAAAGTGTTCGAGAATCTCGGTCTCGATTGCAGCCTCTACGAACTCGGTCAATTCCTGCGGAACGACTAGCTGCCCACAGCATTCGAACGGCTGCACAAGCATCAGGAAGTCGGCAGCGTCTTCAGCCAAATCAACGCTTTCCGCAAGTTCGTGGGCCTCGTACTGCACTTTGCCGCACATGGCGCATCTCGCATACGATGTGATTACGTCCATGTCGGACACGCCTGCGATCTGCTCTTCCGACAGAAGATGCTTTTGTCGAATCCGCTGTCGAAGCTCGTTTGCGAGGTCATGGATGTTCATGGAACCTTCCTTCTGATTTGCGCACCCCGAGCGGAGACCTTCTCCACAGTTGGAGTGCAAGGAGTAGTTGGGGGTGAAGCGTCAAGGCTGACACAGCCCCGACAAACAGGATGTGTGCGGTACCGGCACGCTCTCACCGATCAGGCACTCTTCGTCTTCGGCTTCTTCGCCGGGCCGATCTTGCCAGCCACAGCACGACCGTCCTGGGCGCTGCGTACTCGTTGGTGGGCATCCCAACCCAGAACCTGGTACTTGCCGGTTTTCTGGGGCGGGTAGTCGGCGAGGATCTTGGTAATGTCGGTGGTCATGGTTGACGCTCCAATCTGTTGGGCGCACGTCGGCGCATATTGGGAGCGCCAAACGTGCGTGGGAAACTTGAGAATCAGGGCCAAATCAGCCCTGCGACCGGCGAAGCTGCTGGTCAAAGCTGCGACAGATCAGAGCGCTCGTCTCATCGCCAAACAAATTCTACTGGCGCATTTCCAAGTGTAAAAAGCGAGTCATGTCGCCTCCGATCCTCGGAAGAACCTCGCTTACATTCGGAATCTAGCCAGTAGGTATCGACGTAAGTCGTGAAACTACGTCGCCGGGAACGGCCGATATCGAGGCTTCCAGACGGGCGAAAATTCTTTCTTTTCTGGCCCGATCCGACCTCGAAATCGTCGCCGGTCAGCCTGGAACGTACGCCTCAACCGAATCACAACGGCAGAAATCGGATTCCAGACGCTCCTGGCGTTCAAATTCGGCCATTGCGCAAGCCTTTGTTTTTCATGCGTTTACGCAGCCGAAAAACGGAAACGAGTCGGTAGAGGCGTACCTTTCGTCGGCGAAGGGCCGCCGAAAAGTCTCGGCCAAAGAAATTTGGTGACTGCTCAATAACCCGTCGGGATTGATCTTTACTCGGAGGTCGGTTTTGGC
>CAYTGL010000052.1:0-17281 GCA_964437335.1 uncultured Chromatiales bacterium | reverse complement strand
TATCATGGGATTGGACTCTAAATCGATGTGCTACTCAATATGGGGGTGAGGTCGGGTTATCCGCCGTTACCTCGTTACGCGCCCTATGTTTCATATGTGTTTACTGTCGAATTATTTTTTCAGATTTCGCTGGCGGCTAATTTAATTTCTAGTGAGCGACCCACTAATCGGGTAGATATAGGGTATCTATTCTATCTGCCATTTTCTATGGCATTCGTTTCTTCTGACAAGCTTCACAAGAAATGTGCACCTCTTTTCTTGAATAAGAAACAACAGTTCTTGTGGGGGCCAAGGCTGAAGGAGGGGCTAAAAGAGGTTAATGACTATTTCTCTAAGTATCCCGATGAGGAGAAGGAGAAGGGTGTGATGTCATTTGCTGGTACGCCGCCAAAGAAGGGGGATTTCATAGTATCCAAAATTTGGGATTCCTATTACCCTGGATGGAGAGAAAAAAAAGAAATTGATCTGACAGATAAAAATATCAAGCATGATGAATTGGTGAAACAGGTGATTAAGTTTGTAGACGCACCAGCTCTCTCTGAGGAAGAAGTTGATTTTGATATATCAAATCCAGATAGTCTAACCATCCAAAGGATGGTTAAGAGAAAGAAAGGCGCATGGTATCAAGTACCTAAAGATCTTCCGCCAAAGGAGTAGCAGTCCGAGGGTGTAGCTGCGAGCTAATAATGCCATCAACGAGGACGCATGAACTGTGCGCGCCTATTATGGTCAGTTTAGTTATCTAGCATAAGAACAGGAAAATCAGTGCCAGATATTTCATCTGAAAACGATCTTGTAAGATCTCTGGTGATGCAACTGGTAACACCTTATCAGTTCGCGAGCTTAGACTTGGATAAAAAGAAGGTATTCCAAGTTGTTACAGTAACGCGCTATCTACTCTTGAATGGATACGCGCATGGAATCGATGCGGTACAAATCGCAGTGGATGTCTGCAAGAAAACTCAAATTGGCACAGCTTGGTTTCTGGGCCAGAAAGTAAGCCAGATGCTAGCGATGGCAATGTCTGGACGAGGCATTAGCTCTTTCTCTAAGGAAGCGGAGTCTACGGAAGTTCTTGTCTTTGCGTGTAATAAAATTCTTAAAGAAATATCTCCAGAAGCAGATACCGAGAATTTAATTGGTGATGATAAATTTATCGGTGATGAAAACTTTGACGATAACATCGTCATTGATGACGAGCCGATTGCTGAGAAGCGCATTGTTGCATGTCCTAAATGCAAACAGAAACTACGAATACCTAGCGGCAAGAATCTAATGGTCACATGCAGTAGCTGTGGGCAACGCTTTGAGGTTTTACCTGATGGGTAGAATTAATTAGATAGTGGAAGAAGTAATGTCATTAGACGATTTTCGAGCGGTTTTCCTACCCTATGGTCTGGAGAAACAGAGTGATGGGCGTTATGTTGTCCTTAATCGCGAATATAAACCGGTAGGATTCTTTACGCGAGAGCGGGTGACGTATGCCGACTACCCCATTCTAGTGACTCTGAAGATAACAGAACCTATGGCAAAGCGCCTTTCAGAGAGCGGTGAGAGCAAGGCAGGTAGAATATTCTTGTATAATGATGCAACAAACCCTACTGGAAGCAAGAAAAATATGAATCTATATCTTTCAAAGATAGAGGCTCTTGCCAAGCTGCGCGTTACCTAATACATATGAGGTTTCCAAATGGGCGCGCCGAAAGCGACGCACTACTGAGCTAAGCCGTTGGACATTTATGGCTGTGAACTTGAACTGACGATGGAGCGCTGGCCGGAAATCAGTTTCCTCGCAACGCGCGAACGCTGATCTCCGGCCAGCGCAGCGCCTCAGTCGCCGTAGCGCACCTTCCAGCCCCCGAGCACGCTACCATCCTCGTCGACGACCTCGACAGTCCATTCCCCGTGCCAGTCCGGCAACAGTTGCTTGCTGGACCATACCCGCCAGCGCGGCGCACCGACCCGGAATGGCACCTCGGCGTGCGTCTCTCCGCCGTGAATCCAGCGATGCGTGACCGTGCGGCCGCCGAGATCGCGCAACTCGGTGAAGAACGTGACCTCGCTACGGTCGCCGGGGATCGGGTCGAGCCGGTCGACCGGTTCGCGGTCGCTGATCCCGCTGGTGAACTGGGCGCGGGCGACATTGTCGGCGAGCGCGGCGCCTGCCCCGATCGCGAGCGACAGCGCGAGCATGCAGGGAAGAAGTATTCTGACCATGGGCGTAGCCTCCTTTGGTTCGTGCCTTACGGCTCTATATCGACCGGATTCGTCCCAACTGTTCCTCGAGCGCCCGGTGCGATGTCCGCAACTCGGCAAGGCGCTCGCGTTCCTTGTCGACGACGTGCGCAGGCGCGCGCTCGACGTAGTTGCGGTTCGCGAGCTTTCCCTCGCAGCGCTCGATGTCCCCGGCGAGGCGGCCGAGTTCCTTGCCGAGGCGGGCGAGCTCGGCGTCCTTGTCGATCAGGCCGGCGAGCGGGATCAGGACCTTCATCTCGCCGACCAGCGCCGTCGCCGATTCCGGCGCCTCGTCGCCGTCGAGCCAGTCGATCGACTCGAGCCGCGCGAGCGTCGCCAGCGCGGTGCGGTGCGTCCCGAGTCGGGCGCGGTCGTCCGCCGAGCCATGCTGCAGCAGCACCGGCAGCGGTTTTGACGGCGCAATATTCATCGAACTGCGGATGCGCCGCACACCCATGACGAAAGTCATGATCCACGCGGCCTCGGTCTCGACGGCCTCGTCGCGCAGCGACGCGTCCGGCGTTGGCCACGGCTGCTGCATGACCGTCATGCCGGCGCGCCCGGCGAGCGGGGCGATGCGCTGCCAGATCTCTTCGGTGATGAACGGGATCAGCGGGTGCGCGAGCCGGAGGATCGTCTCGAGCACCTGCACCAGCGTGCGCCGCGTGCCGCGCTGCACGGCATCGGAGCTGTCGCCGGCGTTCAGCGCGGGCTTCGACAGTTCGAGATACCAGTCGCAGTATTCGTTCCATACAAATTCGTAAAGCGTCTGGGCGGCGAGGTCGAGGCGGTATTTTCCGATCGCATCGTCGATTTCGCGGTTGACCGTCTGCAGGCGCGACAGGATCCAGCGGTCCGCGAGCGAGAGTTCGACCGGATCGCCGTTGAGGCCGGTGTCCTGTCCCTCGGTATTCATCAGCACGTAGCGCGCGGCGTTCCACAGCTTGTTGCAGAAGTTGCGGTAGCCCTGGATACGGTTCAGGTCGAACTTGATGTCGCGGCCGGTCGACGCGAGTGCGGCGAACGTGAAGCGCAGCGCGTCGGCGCCGAACGCCGGGATGCCGTCGGGATATTCCTTGCGCGTCGCAGCCTCGATCTGGCGCGACATCTGCGGCTGCATCAGGCCCTGCGTGCGCTTCTCTATCAGCGAATCGAGATCGATGCCGTCGATCAGGTCGAGCGGATCGAGCACGTTACCCTTGGATTTCGACATCTTCTGGCCATGGGCGTCGCGGACTAGGCCGTGGATGTAGACCTCGCGGAACGGGACATCGTCCATGAACTTCAGGCCCATCATGATCATCCGCGCGACCCAGAAGAAGATGATGTCGAAGCCGGTGACCAGCACGCTGGTCGGGTAGAAGGTCCTGAGTTCGGCGGTCTCGCGCGGCCAGCCGAGCGTCGAGAACGGCCACAGCGCCGACGAGAACCACGTGTCGAGCACGTCCTCGTCCTGCGTCAGCACGACGTCGTCGCCGAGGCCGTGCTTCAGGCGCACCTCCCGTTCGGAGCGGCCGACGTAGATGCCGCCATTCGCGTCATACCACGCCGGGATGCGGTGCCCCCACCAGATCTGGCGGCTGATGCACCAGTCCTCGATGTTGCGCATCCATTCGAAATAGGTCTTGCTCCAGTTCTCCGGCACGAAGCGGATATCGCCGCACTCGACCGCCGCAATCGCCGGACCGGCGAGCGGCGCGACCCGCACGTACCACTGGTCGGTCAGCAGCGGCTCGACGACCGCGCCGGAGCGGTCACCGCGCGGGACCATCAGCTTGTGGTCCTGGGTACGTTCGAGCAGGCCCTGCGCCTTCAGCGCCGACACGATGTGTTTGCGCGCGTCGTAGCGGTCGAGACCGCGCAGGTCGGGCGGGATCAGCTCACAGATCGGCGTGCTGCCATTGGCGTCGCCGTCGTCCTCCGGGGATTTCTTGATGTGCGCATCGATCGTGAAGATGTTGATCAGGCCGTTGTGCGGCACCGCGATCAGCTCGCTCTCGTCGCGATGGCGCTGCCAGACCTGGTAATCGTTGAAGTCGTGTGCCGGAGTGATCTTCACGCAGCCGCTGCCGAATTCCGGATCGACGTAGTCGTCGGCGATGACCGGAATGCGCCGGCCGGTCAGCGGCAGTTCGACCTGCTGGCCGATCAGGTGGCGATAGCGCTCGTCGCCCGGATGGACCGCGACCGCGGCGTCGCCGAGCAGGGTCTCGGGCCGCGTCGTCGCGACGACGAGGTGTCCGGAACCGTCGGCGAGCGGGTAGCGGATATGCCACAGGTGCCCCTGTTCCTCCTCCGACAGCACCTCGAGGTCCGACAGCGCCGTGTGCAGCACCGGATCCCAGTTGACGAGACGCTTGCCGCGATAGATCAAACCTTCTTCATAGAGCTGGACGAATACCTCGCGCACCGCTTCCGACAGCTCGTCGTCCATCGTGAAGCGCTCGCGCGACCAGTCGAGCGACGCGCCGAGGCGGCGCAACTGGCGCGTGATCGTGTCGCCGGACTGCTCCTTCCAGCGCCAGACCTCGTCGATGAAGGCCTCGCGGCCGAGGTCGTGGCGCGAGCGCTTCTCGGCGGCGAGCCGCCGTTCGACGACCATCTGGGTCGCGATGCCGGCGTGGTCGGTGCCGGCCTGCCACAGCGTGTTGTCGCCACGCATGCGGTGATAGCGGGTCAGCGCGTCCATCAGCGTGTCCTGGAACGCATGGCCCATGTGCAGCGTGCCGGTGACGTTCGGCGGCGGAATCATGATGCAGTACGGGTTGCCGCTGCCCGCCGGCGCGAACCAGCCGTTCTGCTCCCAGGCCGTGTACCAGCGCTGCTCGATATCACGCGGTTCGTAATTCTTGTCCATTGAAAGATTCGCTAAACGTTGTGCGAATGCGGCTCGAAGCCGTGCTCGCGATAGAAACGAAACCGGGCGCGGCCGGCCGCGCGGGCAGGCTCCAGTGGTTCGACGATCTCGGCAATGCGCGCGAACCGGATGTAGAAGTCCGGAACTTCACCGTCGAGATTGATCAGTACATCGATGTCGCCGCTCGGCGCTTCGCCGCTGCTGCCGATCAGTACCGGAGGCGCGGGTTCGGGCCGGTTGCTCGCCCTGGCGTGAGGCACGAAACTGCCGTCACGGAAGGTCCACAACAATTCATCGAGCTCGGCGGCCAGCGCCGGGGAGCCGGCATGCAGGTAGACGGTGTGACCCAGCTTCCAGGCCTTCTCCGCGAGGCGGCAGGACAGTCGCTCGCGGGCGTTGGGTGAATCGTCGGACAGGACGTAGAAGTCGATCCGCTTCGATGCAGGAAGCACCCTAGCGCTCACCTCTGGCCTGGTCGATCAGGTATTGGGTCAGCAGCGGGACCGGCCGCCCGGTAGCGCCTTTATCACCGCCGCTGCGCCAGGCGACGCCGGCGATATCGAGATGCGCCCACGGATACTTTTTGGTGAAGCGTGACAGGAAACTGGCCGCGGTGATCGTGCCGGCCTCGCGGCCGCCGACGTTCGCCATGTCGGCGAAGTTGCTCTTGAGCTGTTCCTGGTACTCCTCCCACAGCGGCAGCTCCCAGGCGCGATCGCCGCTGGCGTTGCCCGCCGCGCGCAACGCATTGATCAGGTCTGCGTCATTGCCAAGCAATCCGCTGGCATGCTTGCCGAGCGCGATCACGCAGGCGCCAGTCAGCGTCGCGATGTCGACGACCGCCCGCGGCTCGAAGCGTTCGCAATAGCTCAGTGCATCGCACAGGATGAGGCGGCCCTCGGCGTCGGTATTCAGGATCTCGATGGTCTGCCCGGACATGCTGGTCACGATGTCGCCGGGCTTGACCGCGTTGCCATCCGGCAGGTTTTCGCACGACGGGATCACGCCGATGACATTGAGCGGCAGGTCCATATCAGCAACCGCGGACAAAGTGCCGAGCACCGATGCCGCGCCGCACATGTCGTATTTCATCTCGTCCATCGTCGCCGCCGGCTTGATCGAGATGCCGCCGGAATCGAAAGTGATGCCTTTGCCGACGAGCACATGGGCTTTTTCACCCTTTGAACCGCCGTTCCACCTCAGCACGATGAATCGCGGCGGCTCGCGGCTGCCGCGCGCGACCGCGAGCAGGGCTCCCATCTTCAGCGCGGTGATCTGCCTTTCGTCCAGTACCTTGACGCTGAACTTGCGATGCCTGCGTGCGAGTTTACGGGCCTGGCCGGCGAGGTAGTTCGGGGTGCAGATATTGCCGGGCAGATTGCCAAGATCGCGGGTGAGCGCGACGCCTCCGGCAATGGCCTCGCCGATGCGCACCGCGGCGCGGCCCGCGCTGACTTGTGACGGGTCCGGGACATTGAGATGAAGCCGGCCGAGGTGCGCCTGTCCGTCGTCTTTTTTGCTTTTCAGCTGATCGAAGCGGTAGAGTCCTTCACTGGCCGTCTCGACGGTTTGGCGGAGATTCCATGCGAGGTCGCGATCCTTGACCTCGAGTTCAGGCAGGAAGCACGCGGCGTCCTTGACACCTGCTGCCCGCAGGGCCGAGGTCATGGCGGCAATGGCCTTGCGATAATGGTCGGCGTCGAGTTCCTTCTCCTTGCCGCAGCCGACCAGCAGTACCCGTTCGGCAGGTGCGCGCGGGACATTGTACAGCATCAGGGTGTGACCCGGCGCTGCTTTCATGTCGCCGCGCTTCAAAATGTTTACAATATACCCGCGCGAGACCCGGTCGAGGGCCGCGGCGGAGGGGCTCAGCCGGCGTGATTCGAACACGCCGACGATGGCGCAGGCGGCGCGTTGCCGGGTGACGGAGGCGCTAGTGACCGTGAATTGCATATCATCTCCCGTGATCGCGAATTTTCCCGGAGAGTTTACCTCAAATGCCATGGTTTTCCACCACCAGTCGCGTCAGGTGCCGGATTGATCATTGATCGCTATATCGCCAGGGAGATTCTCTCGACCCTGGTCGCAGTGCTGTTCGTGCTGCTGGTGATTTTCGTAAGCAACCGCTTCGTGCGCTACCTTGCCGATGCGAGCACGGGCAGCATACCGAACGAGGTCGTGCTGGCAATGCTCGCGCTGAAGACGCTCAGCACCCTGACCATCATCCTGCCGATCGCGTTCTTCATGGCGATCCTGCTCGCGTTCAGCCGTCTGTACAAGGACAGTGAAATGATCGCGATGGCTGCCTGCGGAATCAGCATGGGGTGGGTCTATCGCTCGGTCATGGTGCTGGCGCTGATCGTCACCGCCTGCGTCGGGGCGATCGCATTCTACGCCGCGCCGTGGAGTGAAGAGCGCATGTACCAGATTCGCGATGAGTACCAGGCGCGACCGGTGGTCAGCGGGCTGGTGCCCGGCCGCTTTACTTTAAGCGGGACCGGTGGGGCGCTCTACTTCGAGCGGATCGCGGACGACGGCTTGAGCATGGAGCAGGTATTTGTCCAGCATCAGGGCAGCCAGCGGCAGATCGTACTGACCGCCGAGCGTGGATATCGCCGGCAGGACAGTGACGGGCGGCTGTTCGTGATCTTCGAGAACGGTTTCCGCTACGAGGGCATGCCGGGCGCCGCCGACTTCCGGGTCATCGAGTTCAAGGAGCATGCGGTGCGTATCGAGCCGCACGATGTCACGGCGTCGTCCCGCAGGCAGCGCGCGCTGCCGACGCTTGTACTGCTCGGCTCGAAGGATTTGACCAGGATCGCAGAACTGCAGTGGCGGATATCGATGCCGCTGTCGGTGCTGGCGCTGGCGATGATCGCGGTGCCGCTCAGTCGCACCAATCCGCGCCAGGGCAAGTACGCCAAGCTGTTCGTCGCGGTGCTGGTGTACCTGGTCTACAACAATTTGATGGGCATGGCGAGTACCTGGGTTGCGCGCGGGACTATTCCGCCGCTTCTCGGCATGTGGTGGGTGCATGTCGGAATGCTGGTCGGCGCATGGCTGCTGCTGGTACGGCAGTACGGCCTGTCATGGTCGCTCGACGCGGTATTCGGACGCAGGTCCAGGGCGCCGCGATGAGGATACTCGATCTCCACATCGGCAAGGCCGTGGTCGGCGGCGCATTGCTGGTCATGTGCGTGCTGCTCGCGCTGTTCATCTTCATCGAGTTCATCTCCGAGATCGATCGAATCGGACAGCGCGACTATACCGCGTGGAAGGCGCTGCAATATGTGCTGTTCAGCGTCCCGCGACTTACCTACGAACTGATGCCGCTCGCCGCCCTGCTCGGCAGCCTGATCGGGCTCGGACTGCTGGCGAGCAACAACGAACTGGTCATCATGCGCGCCGCCGGTATTTCAACGGCGCGGATCAGCTGGTCCGCAGTCAAGGCCGGGTTGTTGCTCGTGGTCTTCGCGGCCTGGCTCGGGGAATGGGTGGTTGCCCCCGCCGAGGAATATGCGACCCAGGTGCGCAGTACCGCGTTGTCCAGCCAGGATTCCCTGCGGACGCGGGACGGCTTCTGGACTCGGGACGGCGCTACTTTCATCAACGTGCGTGCAGTGCTGCATGCGAGCGAGCTGACCGGCGTCGACATCTATGAGTTCGGTGAGGGTCGGCAATTGCGCCGCATCTCGACCGCGAAGCGCGCCGTATATCGTGATGGGCAATGGTGGCTGAACGAGGTATCGCGCAGCGAAATCGGCGCGCGGGAAACGCGCATCGAATACCTGGACGAGACGCGCTGGGAGTCGCGCCTGACCCCGGAGCTGCTCGATATCATCGCGATCAAGCCTGCCAGCATGTCGATCTCGGGCCTGTGGCAATATTTACAGTACCTCAAGCATAACAACCTGAGCGCTGCTCGTTATGAGATCGAATTTTGGACTAAAATCATTCTGCCGATCGCGACCTGCGCCATGGTGTTCGCGGCGCTGCCGTTCGTGTTCGGACCGCTGCGGTCTGTCGGCATCGGGCATCGCATGCTGGTCGGCATCCTGGTCGGGCTCGGGTTTTACCTGCTGAATCAGATTGTCGCTTACCTCGGCCTGCTCTATGGATTGAATCCCGTAGTCTGCGCGGTATTGCCGACCACGCTGCTGTTCGCGGGATCTGTCTATATGATGCGGCGAGTCAGGTGACGCGTCGAAACACCTCTGCCGGCAGGGCAGCGGAAATCGGTGGTTTCTGTCGCAGTTCGGCGCGGGTCGGGCGGTCTGGTCACCAGGTTTGCAGGTAACGCTGAGTAGCTCAGAGAAAGTGAATTGTTTAACGCCCGTGACCCGGTCCCTGACAAGCGGTCTGTGCCTGTGCGTGCTGGCGTTGCTGGCCGTAGTGATGGTTGTTCCGGTTTTAGCCGAGGAGCCGCCGGAGGAGGTTGTTCCGGAATCGGTCGAGACCGCGGCGGAATCAGGTGATCTCAGGGAGTCTGAAGACGGTGAGGAACCCGGCGATCTCCGGGAGCCTGAAGACAGCGAGGGTCCCGGTGAGCTCCAGGAACCGGAAGACAGCGAGGTGCCCGGCGATCTCCAGGAACTGGAAGACAGCGAGGAACCCGGCGGTTTCATGCGGTCGATCGATGACACTCAAGGGGCGATCTCGCGCACGGTTACGGGCATGTCACGGCGCATGGACCTGAAGTTCGGCACGCTCGAAACCTTTCCGGACGAGGCCTATGATTCTGTGCTGCGCCTGGGCATCTTTCAGCGTTTCGACCAAGGCGGTGACGGTCAACTGGAGTTCAGGGCTGGTGGCAAGCTGAGTCTGCCGAGCACCCAGAAACGGCTCAGTCTCGTCTTCCTCACCGACGACTTCGATGATCCGTTGGATCGCGAACGCGGCACTGATCCTGTACTCGTCGAGGAGCAGACGCGGCAGTCGCTGGCACTGCGCCTGCTGCAGCCGGTGAAGCGTTGGAGGACCGATGTATCAGTCGGTCTGCGCGCCAATCCGATTGACCTGTTGACCCGATTCTCTGTCTGGCGGGACTTCTCAGCCGGAGACCTGGGTATTCGTCCGAAGTTTTCGGTTTTCTGGTATAACGAGCGCGGCACCGGCGGTTCGACGGACCTGCGTCTCCAGCACCCGCTGGGCGCATCGATGCTGTTGCGCAGTGACAGCAGCGCCACCTGGTTCGAGCGCGACGTGCAGGTATACTATGACCAGGCATTTTCTCTGCTTCAACCGGTCGGCAGGCGCCGCGACCTGTTGTGGCAGATTGTCGCGCAGGCCGAGCGCGAACCGAACTATCGCGTGAGCCGCTATTATGCCCAGGTGCGCTGGCGCGGCGTGTTGTACCGCGACTGGCTGATCATGGAGTTGCGTCCCCAGGCAATGCGCGAACGAGAAAATTTATTCCGCACCCAACTCCGGCTGTACATCGGCTTCGAGTTACTGTTCGGCGATCTGAGGAGTTACTGAGCGGCATCATGCATGACCTGCCTTCGGTAAGGCATCGCCGTGAGCCCGACCCGCGTCGGGCCTGAATAATCGGGGGCGGTCGGATGCGTATCAGGGCGCCGATGCCCCTTTTTTCGTGTAGTATGCCCCATTCTCGTATACCAGCCGCGACTTGTCCGGCGAGATCTCGAAACGGACATCGACCGGCTGGTCATTGACGACGAGAACGATCAGAAGCGTGTTGCTGGACATCTGATAACTCCCGTCAATGACACGCTTGTTCGCGGTATGTACCTGGACGAAACCGTTCCTGTTGAAGACCAGAGCGTCTTCGCTGTCGCGTTCGGGATTGAAGGTCAGTTCCCAGGTGCCGTGCAGCCATTCCTCCGCGGCGGGATCACTGCCGCTGTCGCAGGCTGTCGTCATTGCGGTGAGCAACAGAATGAATGCCACCGCAGGAAACACACTGGCGATGCGCGAGACAGGAAGTTGCGATCCGCGTTGATGGCTGGACATGGCGCCATTGAAACAGATGCCGATCGCGCCGCCAAGGGGGGCGCGGGCAGGCGGTTGCCGGCGCCGCCATCAGCCCGGATCGTGCCTGTCTTGACTGCATGTCGGTCAACGGGTAGTTTCAGGACATCAAGCCCCGGAAAGTTTGCGCAGTGTCGGACCAAATCACGATCGACATCATCAGGACCGTGAAGAAGGCCCATGAGAATATCATGGTCATCACCGGCGTGCTGATCGGCGTTCTGCTGATTATCTACTTCTTCAGCTTCGCCCAGTTCTTCGATCGGGGTTACATGGCGGTCGTTTATTTCCAGGCGGTCACCAGCGTGCTGTTCGTCGTCGTACTGTTTACGCTGAAGCGGGTCGCATTCGTTGCGGTCAGGATGATCTACGGCCGCCGTGATGCCTATCAGGCCTTTCTGTCCGCAATCGACGCGTCCGACCTCGACAAGGACGAGAAGACGCTCGAAGAGGAGTTCGGTTCGTCGGGGATGCATGCCTGAGCCCGCTGTGATGCCGATGGATAACCGTCAAAAACTTGACCTTGTCGTCCGGATGCAGCGCTGGGTACGGATCCGGAGGATTCTGTCCCTCGTCCTGCTGGTGCTACTGGCGGGAGTGGTACTGGTGTACGCGCAGTATCGGCACATGGCCTGATTCCATAGCTATGCCTTAGCCATGCCTTCGGCAAGCTGTCAGCTTGCCGCGTCCTGATTCCCCACATATCCCGTTTGGCGGCCCGAAAATTTTGTATTTGATAATCATTCGTATTATTATTGCGGTCGAATCTAGAGGATCCTATATGAAGAAAGCGATGATATTGCTCGCCGGTATGTGTGTTGCCGGATACGTGTCGGCCGCGCCGACACAGCAGGCGGTTCTGGAACATTACGCTGATCTGGCGCAGGCCATGTATCAGGATTCGCTCTCTACGGCCAAGGTGCTGCAGAAGGAGGTGGGGCGGTTGATTGAACAGCCGACCGAGAAGAATCTGACCGCCGCGCGCGTTGCCTGGAAGGCGGCCCGGGTGCCCTACCAGCAGACCGAGGCCTATCGCTTCGGAAATGCCATCGTCGACGACTGGGAAGGCAGGGTGAATGCCTGGCCGCTGGATGAAGGCCTGATTGACTACGTGGATGCAAGTTACGGCAAGGATTCGGACGAGAATCCGTTCTATACCGCGAACGTGGTTGCCAACAAGATACTGATGGTGGGCGGTGAGCGCATCGACGCCAGCAAGATCACCAAGGAAGTAATCGCTAGCCTCCAGGAAGCCGGAGGCATCGAGGCCAACGTGGCGATCGGGTATCACGCCATCGAGTTTCTGTTGTGGGGTCAGGACCTGAACGGCACCGGGCCCGGAGCCGGCGCGCGTCCCGCCACGGATTTCGATAGCAGGAACTGCACTCACGGAAATTGCGATCGCCGTGCCGCTTACCTCAAGGCGTCGACGGATCTGCTGGTGGACGATCTGGACTGGATGGTGAAACAGTGGGCCAAGGATGGCGAGGCGCGAGCGGCGGTGGTTGATGGCGGCGCCCAAGGCCTGGCCGCCATCTTTACCGGCATGGGAAGCCTGTCGTACGGCGAGCTGGCCGGCGAGCGCATGAAGCTTGGCCTGATGCTGCACGATCCCGAAGAGGAGCACGACTGCTTCAGCGACAACACCCATCATTCGCATTATTATGATGCACTCGGGATCCGGAACGTGTACACCGGCACCTACGTCCGTGCCAACGGCTCCAAGCTGACCGGCCCCAGTGTTGCCGAGCTGGTAGCGGTCAAGAATCCAGAGGCTGACAAGGCGCTGCGCAAGGGGCTGGACACCACTCTGGCGAAGATGCAGGCCCTGGTGGACAGCGCCGAGAAGAAGGGCGTGCATTACGATCAGCTGATCGGCGAGGGCAACAAGGAAGGCAACGCGATGGTGATGGCCGCGATAGATGCCCTGCTGGACCAGACCAGGCTTATCGAGAAGGCGGTAGACAGCCTGCAGCTCGCGCCGCTCGAGTTCGAGGGATCCGATAGTCTGGACTATCCGGAACGAGTCGGGCAGTAATATTCTCCATCCGCGCATGGGCCGGCCCACAGGCCGGCCCATGCCGTTTTGGCGTGGGGATAAGCGATGAATAACGTCAATTATTGTCTGTTGGCCGTGTTGTTGATCCTGGGCTCAGTCGTTGCGGCCGATGACGGGCGCGCCGTTCCCGTTGCGGATTACACGGGCGTGGAGCCGGGTGAAGACATGCCAGCGGGTCAGGCTACCCATCGCAAGGTGATCAACCGCGATGTGTTCTCGCACCCTTCGGCCAACATGAGTTTCGAACGGCAGCTCGACTTCAGGATCGGCAACGGATTCTTCCGGCGTTTTTGGGTGACGGCGCCGTCGTCCACGCAGGCGGCCGACGGCTTGGGTCCCTTGTTCAACGCGCGCGCATGCCAGAACTGCCATATAAAGGATGGGCGCGGCCATCCGCCTAACGGTCACGACGAGACCGCCGTTTCCATGTTTTTGCGCCTGAGCATCCCGCCGCAGACGGCGGAAGACCTGCGCCTGCTGGCTGAGCGACGCATCAATGTCGCACCTGAGCCGATTTACGGCGCCCAGCTGCAGAATTTTGCCATCCAGGGGGTACCAGCCGAGGGACAGATGCTCATCACTTATGATGAAATCCAGGTCAAGCTGGCCGATGGGACGGTGGTCAAGCTGCGCAAACCGACCTATGACATCCTCGATCCCGCGTATGGCCCGCTCCATCCGGACACGATGCTCTCGCCCCGGGTGGCGCCGCAGATGATCGGACTGGGATTGCTCGAGATGATCGACGAGCGTGACATCCTCGCCGCCGCCGATCCCGCGGACAGCGACGGCGACGGCATCTCGGGCCGGCCGAACCGGGTGTGGAGCGTCGAGCATGGGAGGGTGATGCTCGGGCGTTTCGGCTGGAAGGCGGGGGTCGCGACCGTCAACGAACAGGGCCAGGCCGCCTTCAATGGCGATATTGGCATCTCGGTGCCCTTGTTCCCGGCCGGCGCGGGTGAATGCACCGTGAGCCAGACCGCGTGTCTGGCGGCGCCAAATGGCAACAGTCCGCAGTACGATGATCTGGAGGCCGGCCGCCAGGTCACGGACCTGGTCGCGTTTTATTCGCGCAACCTGGCTGTGCCCGCGCGGCGTGATCATGACGATCCCGAGGTGCTGGAGGGCAAGCGCTTGTTTCACCAAAGCGGATGTGCGGCCTGTCATCGTCCTCGTTTCATAACGAGGACCGATGCCGCCTTCCCCGAGCAGTCGAACCAGTTGATTTGGCCCTATACCGATATGTTGCTTCACGACATGGGCGAAGGACTGGCGGACCACCGTCCTGAAGGCGAGGCCGACGGCCGTGAGTGGCGCACGGCACCGTTGTGGGGAGTCGGATTGACCACGGTGGTCAGCGAGCAGGGCAACTATCTGCATGACGGCCGCGCGCGTACCCTGCTGGAGGCGATACTCTGGCATGGCGGTGAGGCGCAGCGTTCACGCGATGCCGTGGCCGGACTGTCGCGCGTGCAGCGCGACCGCCTGATCCGTTTCGTAGGATCACTGTGAGACCGTCCATGGTTGCAACATTAAAATCGGTGCTGCACTGCGCTGCGCTGTTGTTGCTGATCCCCGCCATCGCGTACGCCGCATCCCCGTGGCCGGCGGTCAACCGCACGCTTGTCGATGAGCACATCGTTCCCCGTTATCAGCATCTTGCCTCCGCCGCGGCGCAGCTCGATGAACGCAGTCAGGCGTTCTGCGCGAAGCCGGACCAGGCCGGTCTTGACGATGTGCGCGCTGCCTTTCAGCGGACGATGGATGCCTGGATGGGTATCCAGCATATGCGCTTTGGTCCGGTGGAACTTGATCTGCGCTACAGCCGCTTCCAGCTCTGGCCGGACAAGCACAACACCGCCGAACGGCAGTTGCGCAAGGCGCTGGCGGAGCAGGATGTCGCCCAGTTGTCGGAGGACAAATTTCCCTATGCGAGCGTCGCGTTGCAGGGACTGAGCGCGTATGAGCGCCTGATATACGATGACAGCGACGATATCGCGCGCTTCGGCGATGCGGAGCAGGCGGCTTACCCCTGCCGCTTGCTTGCAGCGATCGCGCATAATCTGGACCGGATGTCGGCGGATATCCTGCGGGAATGGACGACGGCAAAACCGTCCTACCGGGATATCGTGCTGGGGGCCGAGCAGGGCAACAGCTATTTCGTGTCCAGCGATGAATTCAGTGCCCGCATGCTGAACAATTTGTACACTGCGCTGCAGTTCATCGTCGATCAGAAACTGATGTCGCCTTTGGGCGCCAGCCCCGCCGAGGCGAATCCTCGGCGCACCGAGTCCTGGCGCAGCCGGCGTTCGCTGCGCAACATCGTGCTGAATCTCGAGGCGGCCGAAGCGCTCTATATGAATGGATATTCACCGATACTCAAAGCCGACCAGAAGGTGGTGTCGCTGGATCTGGAGATCCGGCGTTCCTTTGCACTGACGCTGCAGGCGGCCCGAGATATCGAGCAGCCCCTGTTCCATGCGCTGCAATCACCAGAGCAACGCCCGGCGCTGGACCGCCTGCTGGCCGCGGCGAGCGAACTGAAGCGCCTGCTTGGCGGCCCCTTGCCGACCGCGCTGGGCTTGACGCTCGGATTCAACAGCCTCGACGGGGATTAGTCGCGATGAGACGGCGCACCTTTCTGACGACACTGGCAGGAAGCCTGTTGTTGCCGATGACGTCACGCATCATGGCCGCCATTGACGCCGATCAAGTGGTTGCCGATGAGTATTATTTCAGCGCCCGCGCCGGGGGTATGGAGCAATATTTCCTCAGCGCGTTCGATGCCAGGGGAAAGCTTGCCTACGATGTGCTGCTGCCCGGGCGCGGTCACGGGATCGCGGTGCGGCCGGACGCCGAACAGGCAGTTCTGGTTGCCCGCCGTCCGGGTCGCTTCCTGGTGGTCTTCGATACGGAAACGGGCGAAGTGCTGCACAGTCTCGACAGCCGTCCGGAATGCCACTTCTCTGGTCATGGCGTGTTCTCGCCGGACGGCCGCTGGCTGTACACCAGTGAGATCGATTATGAACAGGGGCGCGGCGTCATCGGTGTGCGCGATGCCGCAGATGCCTACCGTCAGGTAGAGGAGTACGGGGCCTGCGGCATCGAGCCGCACGATCTCCAGCTGTGCCGCAACGGAGAGGTCCTGGTGGTTGCCAACGGCGGGATTCTCACCCATCCGGATTCGGGGCGTGCAAAGCTCAATCTCGACACCATGTCGTCGTCGCTGATGTATCTGGAAGCCGCATCGGGGCGCCTGCTCTCCGAACATCGTCTGCCGGAGGCGCTGCGCCTGCTCAGCCTTCGCCACCTGGCCGTGCCGGCGGCGGACCGGGTGTACATTGCCATGCAGTATCAGGGGTCGCCGGACCAGCGGCCGCCGCTGGTTGCGATGCACGTTGGCAGCGAGGAGGCGATCCGATTGCTGGAGGTGCCGCCCGAGGTGCTGGCCCGAATGCGGAATTATTGCGGCAGCGTATGCGCCGACTCATCCGGGCGCTGGATCGCCGTGTCGTCGCCGCAGGGGAATACCGTAACGTTCTGGTCGGCCGCAAGCGGGGAATACAGGGCCCATGCCCGCGTACCGGACGGCTGTGGTATCGCGGCAGGATCCCGGGCGGGAGAATTCCTGCTCAGCAGCGGTGGAGGCGGGCTGTATCGTTACGATGCGCTGAACGCGGTCATGACGGCGCTCGCCGGCATGGC
Source organism: uncultured Chromatiales bacterium (assembly GCA_964437335.1). GTDB lineage: Bacteria > Pseudomonadota > Gammaproteobacteria > SZUA-140 > SZUA-140 > JAITWN01. The sequence goes on along the minus strand of CAYTGL010000052.1, from coordinate 434 downwards.
ATCGCATGATGCGCACTGGGATAACCACATGCTGAAGGGTACCGCCCCGTCTCGCGGTTAACCGGTCAGGCGCAGTACGCTGCGCCGAGGTACGCTACTTGGATCTCGGACTGTCCAAAAATTAAAACGAGGGCCTACAGTATAGGCCCAGATTTGATATGTCTGGATGTATCAGACCACTTGGTAGTGTCTCAGTTTGAATGCAACCCCACCAACGGTCCTTTGGATTGTTCCCTTGACCCGCGCCGGACTGTAGCGCCGCTCGCTCATCTTGCCTTCTGGCGGGCATACAGCTTCACCAGCATGGCGTAAGTCGATATCTTTCCCGAACGTCTGCTCAACGGCCTCTAGGTAAGCCTTGTTGCCGTCTGTGGTTAGCTCGACCTCACCCCCATATTGAGTAGCACATCGATTTAGAGTCCAATCCCATGATA
>CAYTGL010000051.1:0-17471 GCA_964437335.1 uncultured Chromatiales bacterium | reverse complement strand
GAGATGGCCGACCGGGTCGTCCGCATCAGCGACGGCCGCGTATCCGAGGTCCACGTCAACGCGACGCGCAAGCGCCCGGACGAACTCGCCTGGTGATGCGTGCGCTGAATCGCAAGCTGCTGCGCGACCTGTCGCTGATGAAGGGGCAGGTCGCCGCGATCGCCACCGTCATCGGTTCCGGCGTCATGGTGCTGATCCTGTCGGTGACGACGCTCGACGCGATCACGCTGTCGAAGGACCGGTTCTACGAGGGCAGCCATTTCGCCGAGGTCTTCGCCGACCTCAAGCGCGCGCCGGAGGGCGTCGCCGCCCGGCTGCGCGAAATCCCCGGCGTCAACATCGTCGAGACCCGCGTCATCGCGCCGGTGCGGATCGAGGTCGAGGGCTTCGCCGACCCGGTCCGGGGGATGCTGCTGTCGATTCCGGACGGCCGCCAGCCCGACCTGAACCGACTCTATATAAGAGAGGGCAGCCTGCCCGACCCCGGCCGCTCGGACCAGGTCGCGATCAGCGAGCCGTTCGCCGAGGCCCACGGCTTGCGCGCCGGCGACCGGCTGCGGGCGATCATCAACGGCCGGTTCGAGACGCTCGCCGTCAGCGGTATCGTGCTGTCGCCCGAATTCATCTACCAGCTCGGCCCCGGCGACCTGCTGCCGGACTACGAGCGCTTCGGCATATTGTGGATGAACCGCCGCACGCTCGCCGATGCGTTCGCGATGGACGGCGCGTTCAACAGCGTCGTCATGACCCTCCAGGCCGGCGTCGAGCCGGCGGCGGTCATCGAGGCCGCCGACCACATCCTCGGTCCGTACGGCGGCGTCGGCGCGTATGACCGCGAGGACCAGCTCTCGGATCGCTTCGTGACCCAGGAGCTGGATTCGCTGCGGGTCACGGCGGTGATCCTGCCGGCGATCTTCCTCGGTGTCGCCGCGTTCCTGTTCAGTGTGTTGATGGCGCGGATCGTCCGCACCCAGCGCCAGCAGCTCGCGGTGCTGAAGGCCTTCGGCTACGGCAACGGCGCGATCGCCGTGCACTACGGCCAGATGGCCGGGCTGATCGTGATCGCCGGCGCCGTGTTCGGCATCGCGCTCGGCGCATGGGCGGCCGAGGGCGCGGCCGGGCTCTACGCCGAATACTTCCGCTTTCCCGAGATGAGCTTCCGGCTCCAGCCGCGCGTGATCCTGCTTGCGATCGCGGTCGCCGCCGGCGCGGCGCTGCTCGGCACCTGGCGCGCGGTGCGCGGCGCCGTCAGCCTGCCGCCGGCCGAGGCGATGCGGCCGCCGGCGCCGGACGCGTTCCTGCACGGCGGCTTCGACCGTTCGGCGCTCGGCCGGATGCTGAGCCAGTCGAGCCGCATCATCGTCCGCAACCTGCTGCGGCACCGGTACAAGGCGTCGCTGTCGGTGCTCGGCATCGCGCTGTCCGGCGGGCTGCTGGTCGTCGGCAGCTACCAGTTCGACGCGATCGACGAGTTGATCGACACCCAGTACCGGCGGGTGCTGAACATGGACGTGCAACTGACGTTCACCGAGCCGACGCCGGAGCGCGCGATCGCCGAGCTGCGGATCCAGCCGGGCGTGCATTACGTCGAGACCTTTCGCAGCGTGCCGGTGCGCCTGGTCAACGGCCTGCGCGAATACCGCACCGCGATCCTCGGCCTCGACGTCGAGCCCCAACTGCACAGGCTGATCGACGGCAGTTACCGCCCGATCCGGCTGCCGCCGGAGGGTCTGCTGCTGACCAATCATCTCGCCAGGCATCTCGGCGTCGCGCCCGGCGACAGCCTCGAAGTCGAGGTCATGGAAGGACACCGGCGCACCCTGACGGTCGCGCTCGCCGGCATCGTCGACGAGCCGATCGGGGTCAGCGCCTACATGGAGCGGCGCGCGCTGAACCGTCTGATGCGCGAGGGCCCGGCGGTGTCCGGCGCGTGGCTGCTGACCGACCGGACGCAGGAACACGTGCTGTTCGAGCGCCTGTGGGAGGTGCCGCGCATCGCCAGCATCGGGCTGGTATCACAGGCCGAGCGCAACTTTCGCCAGTACATCGACGACACGGTGCTGATCATCCGCTGGATCCTGCTGCTGCTCGCCGGATCGATCACGTTCGCGGTCGTCTACAACAACGCCCGCATCGCGTTCGCCGAGCGCGCGCGCGAGCTCGCGACGCTGCGCGTGCTCGGGTTCACGCGCGCCGAAGTCGCCTGGGTGCTGATCGGCGAGATCGCGCTGCTGAGTCTGCTCGCGGTCCCGCTCGGCTGGCTGATCGGCACCGGCTTCGCGTGGCTGCTGACCGAGGCGATGGGCACCGACCTGTTCCGGATCCCGTTCGTGATCACGACGCGGACCTATGCGTTCGCGGCGGCGGGGGTGCTGGCGGCATCGGTGCTGTCGGTGTTGCTGATCGCGCGGCGCCTGCACCGGCTCGACATGGTGTCGGCGCTGAAAACAGTTGAATGATGCTAAGGTAATGCGATGAAGACGAAGAAGATCATTCCCATCCTGGTCGCGCTCGCGATCGCGGCCCTGCTGGTGCTGGCGCTGTGGCCGTCGCCGATCCCGGTCAGCGCGACCGGGGTCGAGCGCGGCTATTTCGCCGAATACGTCGAGGACGAGGGCCGCACCCGTTTGCGCGATCCGTACGTCGTGTCGGCGCCGATCCACGGCTATCTGCGCCGCGTCGCGCTCGAGCCGGGCGATCCGGTCGCCGCCGGCGACGTGCTGTTCGAGCTCGAGGCCCTGCCGGCGCCGGCGCTCGACGCCCGCTCCCGCGAACAGGCCCGCGAGGCCATCGCCGCCGCGCGTGCGCGGCTCGAAGCGTCCGAGGCCGATCTCGAAACGCGGGAGTCACAGCACCGCCTCGCGCAGGCGGAATACGAACGCAGCCTTGCGCTGTTTGAGCGCAATCTCGCGTCGGCCGACGAACGCGACCGCCGCCTGAGCCAGCGCGATGCGAGCCGCGCCGCCGAGCGAGCCGCTCACCACGCGATCGACGTCGCCCGCTTCGAACTCGAGGCCGCGCGCGCGATGCTGCAAGTCGCCGACGGCGAACGCTCGGCGAACGACCAGCCGACGCTCGCGGTGCGCGCGCCGATCGCCGGCACGATCACGAGGCGTCACCGCTGCTGCGAAGGTCCGGCGCAAGCCGGCGAGCAGATCCTCGAGATCGGCGACCTCGCCGCCGACCTCGAGATCCAGGTCGACCTGCTGTCGGTCGACGCGATCCGCGTGCGCCCCGGCATGCAGGTCGTCATCGAACGCTGGGGAGGCGGCGAGGACCTCGAAGGCCGCGTCCGGCGTGTCGAGCCGTCCGGCTTCACCCGCGTCTCCGCGCTCGGCGTCGACGAGCAGCGCGTGCCGGTGCTGGTCGAGATCACGTCGCCGCGGGAGCGGTGGGAGCATCTCGGGGACGGGTATCGGATCGAGGGGCGGTTCGTTCTGTGGGAAGGGGGTGACGTCGTGCATGTGCCGACCAGTGCGCTGTTTCGCAGTGACAATCGGTGGTCGGTGTATGTCGTCGAGAGCGATCGCGCGGTGCGGCGTGCGGTTACGATCGGTCGCAGGAGTGGGTTGCGGACGCAGGTCGTTGAGGGATTGCGGGAGGGGGAGATTATCATCACGCATCCGGGGGATCGGATTGAGGATGGGGTGCGGGTGGTGGTCGACAGGTAACGGTGGGGGTGGGCGAGACTAATACCGAATAACTATGCCATGCGAACAATGATAGGCAGATACGGTATAGCGTGGCTGGGTGATTACTTGGCGAAGCTGGGTGAGATCCGTGGGGTGGTTCCCTTATAGTGAATCTATATGGACTTTTCTCTGCGAGGGCAGAAGGGTATCTTTTAGGGATCAGGAGCGGCGGAGTGGCAGAGGGTAGTGCTATATGGAATCGGCCTATTACCAATATTCCCGTATCTACCTAATCAACTGTTATGTGCTCGTGAACAGGAGGTAATACCATGCCGACTCGCGACTATAGCCGCACAATCGCGCTCCGTTGTCCGACCTGCGGCGGCACCCAGTTCGAGCACGACGATGACATCGATGCCGCGCACGCCGTAGTCCGGTGCGTCGGTTGCGGGAGAGTGATGCCCAAGGACGAACTTATTTGGGAAAATTCCGAGAACATAGAGGCCCACGCCGGAGAAATCGGAAAGGAAGTGGTCGAAGATTTCGCGAGGGATATGAAGGCGCGCTTGAAGAAAGCGTTTCATGGAAGTAAGCATATCAAATTCAAGTAGAGTCCCATGGAAATCTCAGTAGGAGATATCATAGCCGGGCTCGCACTCCTGCTCTCCGCGTACGCAATATGGCGCTCGCATAGATTCAAGAAGAAGGAAGAGGAACTTTTGGAGCTGCAGGTCAAGGTCAACGCACTGTTACTCGAGAAGGAGCAGCGCGAGGCTAGCCATGTAAGCCGTGCCGAACTAGGCGCTACCTTCCTCACTATTGGTAGCAAGAAACATCGCCTCAAAATATTCAACAAAGGTCGGGCCACAGCACACAATGTATCGATCGAGTTTCCAAGCGGGAACGATGCTATCCCCGAATCAGAGATTCAAGACAAGTTTCCGATGGAGACGATCGAGCCAGGGCAATCAATTGAACTCATCGCAGCGGTCCATTTAGGTACTAAGCGGAAGCACGCTATTCGATTGTTTTGGATCGACTCTGATGGCAATGAGCAGGAGAAGGTGATACATGCCACGCTGTGAGGGCGCACATAACATCCCGCTGGAGACGGACGTGCCGAAAAGGTCACGCATTGTACAAGAGAGAAGAGCGCAATGCGCGCCCTTTTCGGCACGCCGCTCAGCGGGGCGTTAGGAATAAAAAGATGAACAAGCCACAACGGATGTTGACGCATGAGCATTAATCTCTCAGAACTAGTAAGTCGGATTTCTCCCATTAAAACGATTCTGTTTTTCGGAGCAGGTTCGTCGCATCCCTCAGGTTCGCCGTCGGTAGAAAAAATAATTACCGCAATAGCTCGTACATACGATATTCCAGCCGATGGGTTTTCGCTAAGCGAAATAACTAGCATAGCCGAACACAAGTCATCTCGCGCTAGCGTCATTGCCACATTAAGAAATCTTTTCAGAAATATAACAGCCACGGGCGCAATTTTGAACTTGCCCCTGTATAAGTGGAAAAACATTTACACAACGAACTATGACAACTTGATTGAGCAAGCATATGAAAAAAAGAGGGCGCCAATTTCTGTCCTCTCATCCAACTTCGACTTTCGGATTCAGCAGACTCCGGAGGCTGTTAAGCTATACAAATTACATGGGACTATAGACAAAGATATTTCAGATGGAATACAAAGTAGAATAGTTATTACAGAGAGTGATTATGACGATGCCACGGAATACCGTGAAGCTCTATTCGATGCGCTAAAGTACGATATTAGTGGTTCGTCCTTAGTGATCATTGGATACTCTCTTTCTGACTCACATATTAAAGAACTGATTAATCGCGCCATAGAGCTAAATAACAAGACTAGCAGTCCCGGTTCAATCTTTTTGGTGCTGTATCAGAGGGATGAGGAGAGGGCCTATCTATATGAGCGCCGTGGCATCACAGTTGCGTTTGGCGGGTTAGATGATTTTTTCCTAGAACTTCAAAAGTCTGGCACAGAGAGTACTTTGGTTTACACATCGAGTGGCGACCCACTTGACGTAGCTCCAATTCTGCGACCAGTCACCCTTGACGTGTCACATGATATCCATTCGCGCGAAAAAGATGCTGGAGCTATGTTTCAAGGATGGCCGGCAACCTATGCAGATGTTAAAGCCCATTTGACTTTCGAAAGGAGCATTTGGCGCAAAATTGAGAACGAATTAGATAACCCAGACGTCTTATGCGCAGTCATAATGGGCGCTAGTGGCACAGGCAAGAGCACGTTAGCCCGACAGATTGTAACAACGTATCTGGAAAAACACTTCCATTGCTGGGAGCACAAAGGCGACCACACACTTATATATGAGGAATGGCTTTCGGTAGCCAGACATCTAAAAAAAGAAAAACAGCAGGGCTTGCTCTTTATCGACGATGCGCATACGCATCTTTACGAAATCAACAATTTGATTGATCTATTGGTGTCTGAAGATATCAATGAGTTGAAGTTAATATTCTGCTCCCCTAGAAACCAATGGAATCCTCGCATCAAGACGCCCAATATTTTCAAGCGTGGTAAATCTTATACGCTTGGCAAGCTAGATGCCTTCGAAATCGACAAATTATTAACATTGGTTGACTCAAGTCCAGATTTGCGTCCTTTGGTAGAAAGTAGCTTTGCAGGATTCTCACGAACAGAAAGAAAAAGGCGCCTTGTGGCGAAGTGTGAATCAGATACTTTTGTATGTCTGAAGAACATATTTGCGTCAGAAAGCTTCGATGACATCATTCTTAGGGAGTTCGCTGAACTCGAACAACAATACCGAGATATTTACCGGTTGGTAGCTGCAATGGAGTCAGCCGGAGTAAAAGTGCATAGGCAAATGATTATCCGGCTTCTTGGCATACCGGCTCAAGATGTTTCTGCAGCGCTAACAAAAATGACAGATATTATTCATGAGTATTCGATTAGTGAGCGAGAAGGGATTTACGGCTGGAAGGGGCGCCATCCAGTAATTACCGACATCGTCACAAAGTACAAAATGACCGACACAGGTGAATTCTATAAGCTATTTGAAATGGTTATAGATAATCTAGTGCCAACCTACGATATCGAGATACGCACTATAAAGCAGTTGTGTGCGTTTGATACCGGAATTAGTAGAATTCCCGATAAGCACTTACGAAATAAATTGCTTAGAAAAATGATTTCAAAAGCCCCAGGCGAACGAGTGCCTCGCCACAGGCTTATTCGATATTTGATTGACATTAATGAGTTAGAGAAAGCTGAAACGGAAATTCGGCTCTATGAGCACGATTTCAAAACAGATGGGCCTATCCAGCGTTTCAAAATCGTACTTATGCTGGCGCGTGCTGACCAATCTCCAAGAATTCTGGATGAAGATCGAAGGGCAATATTGGATATGGCGCGCGAGCAGAGCATACGAGCGATTGAGCGATATCCAGACAACAAAGACTTGCTAAGAACGTATTGTGATGTCGGGCTTGCATATTTTAAAAGAACTGGCGAGATGTTCGTATTCGACGATGCCATGGATAAACTAAAAGAAGCTGAGACACGTATTGGAGATCCGGATATTGTAAATATCATCGCCAGATACGAGCGCCGTATATCGGGAATGGAGTATGAGACCTTTGATGAGGTTGATAATTCCTAACAATGCTGTCAACAAGGACGCATTTTTCGTTCGTGCTGCTCACTTCAAATGCGCCTGTTACGGCTGGCGTTGGGTCGCATACAGCCGAAGGGCGAAGGAGCTCGTATTGAAACTGAATTTCCGAGAGACGCCGGTGCGGCTGGTCACGGTCCCCGTGCCCGTATGTGTGCGTTTGCGCTGCGACCATCCTGGCCGAGCCAGATTTCTGTACCCTTCCATGGGGCCCGACCATGAGCTCCTCTGACTTCACCTACAACCGTCCGGCGACAAGCAAGCCATTGGCCGTCCGCGAGATGGACATCGAGACGGCATTTGTCGGGAAGTTGGAGGACCTGAAGTACACTGTCCGGCGTGACATCCGCGACCGCAAGGCGCTTGAGGACAACTTCAGAGAGAAGTTCGACGCATTAAATCGCGTCAAGCTCACCGACGGCGAGTTCCGGAGACTTCTCGACGAAATCGTCAAGCCGGACGTGTATGAGTCCGCGCGAGCCCTCAGGAACCGCGAGACCTTCGTCCGCGACGACGGAACGCCGCTGAACTACACGCTTGTCAACATCAGGGACTGGTGCAAGAACAGCTTCGAGGTCGTCAACCAGCTCCGCATCAACACCGACAACAGCCATCACCGCTACGACGTCCTGCTCCTGATCAACGGCGTCCCCGTTGTCCAGATCGAGCTGAAAACGCTTGGAATCAGCCCCCGTCGGGCAATGGAACAGGTCGTTGAGTACAAGAACGATTCCGGAAACGGCTACACCAAGACGCTGCTCAGCTTCGTGCAGTTGTTCATCGTCAGCAACCGCACGGACACGTGGTACTTCGCCAACAACAACGCGCGGCACTTCGCCTTCGATGCCGACGAGCGGTTCCTGCCCATCTATCAGTTCGCCGCCGAGGACAACTCGAAGATCACGCACCTCGACGACTTCGCGGAGCGGTTTCTGGTCAAGTGCACGCTCGGCCAGATGATCAGCAAATACATGGTCCTCATCGCCAGCGAGCAGAAGCTGATGATGATGCGCCCGTATCAGATCTACGCCGTCAAGGCCATTGTCGACTGCATCGAGCAGAACTGCGGCAATGGCTACATCTGGCACACCACGGGTTCAGGGAAGACCCTGACCTCCTTCAAGGCCTCGACGCTTCTCAAGACCAACGAGAGCATTCACAAGTGCGTCTTCGTTGTCGATCGCAAGGACCTCGACCGTCAGACCCGGGAGGAGTTCAACCGGTTCCAGGAGGGCTGCGTCGAGGAGAACACCAACACTGCAGCGCTCGTCCGTCGCCTCCTGTCCGATGACTACGCGGATAAGGTCATCGTCACGACGATTCAGAAGCTCGGGTTGGCCCTCGACGAGAGCAGCAAGCACAACAAGCGGCACACGGCGCCGGACCGCTCGACATTCAAGGAGCGACTCGAGCGCCTCCGCGATAAGCACATGGTCTTCATCTTCGACGAGTGCCATCGCTCGCAGTTCGGTGAGAACCACAAGGCCATTAAGGAGTTCTTTCCCAACTCCCAGCTCTTCGGCTTCACGGGTACGCCGATCTTCGAGGACAACGCGAGCGTCAGGCAGATCGAGGGCGATGTCGCCACGCTGCGCACCACGCGGGACCTCTTTCAGAAGCAGCTTCACGCCTATACCATCACCCACGCCATCGAGGACCGGAACGTCCTCCGCTTCCATGTGGACTACTACAAGCCGAAGGACGCCCCAGCCCTCAAACCCGGCCAGACGCTCACCAAGCAGGCCGTCGCGCAGGCGATTCTCGACAAGCACGATTCTGCCACTGGAGGCCGGCGCTTCAATGCCCTTCTCGCTACCTCGTCCATCAACGACGCCATCGAGTACTACGAGGTGTTTCAGAGAATCCAAGCCGAGCGACAGGCCGCCGATCCCGAGTTCGTTCCCCTCAAGATTGCAGCCGTCTTCTCGCCGCCGGCCGAGTGCAACAAGGATGTCCAGCAGATTCAAGAGGACCTGCCGCAGGAGAAGGAGGACAACCAGCACGACCCCGAGGGCAAGAAGGCTGCGCTCAAGGCCATCATCGCCGATTATAACCGGTGGTACAGCACCAACCACGACATCAACAACTTCGACCTCTATTATCAGGACGTCCAGCAACGCATCAAGGACCAGCAGTTCCCCAACCGCGATCTGCCTCGCAAGGGCCAGGAAAAGATCGACATCACCATTATCGTCGATATGCTCCTTACTGGCTTTGATGCCAAGTATCTCAACACGCTCTACGTCGACAAGAACCTCAAGCACCATGGTCTCGTCCAGGCGTTCAGCCGCACCAACCGTGTCCTTAACGCCACGAAGCCCTATGGTCACATTCTCGACTTCCGTCAGCAGCAGGACAGCGTGGACGCCGCCATCGCCCTTTTCTCTGGGGCACAGTCCGACCGCGCGCGTGAAATTTGGCTGGTTGACCCAGCTTCCACGGTGCTCAAGAAATATGAACAAGCAGTGGCGGCTATCGAGCAATTCATGACGCAGAACGACGTGATTGCTGAACCTCAAGGCGTCTACAACCTTAAGGGTGACACCGCACGTATCGAATTTGTCAACCGATTCAAGGAAGTGCAGCGCCTTAAAACGCAACTCGACCAATATACCAATCTCACCGACGAGCAGCGCGAGCGAATCGAGCAGGTGCTCCCAAAGGACGACCTCCGTGCCTTCCGCGGCGTCTACCTCGAAACCGCGCAGCGTCTCAAGGAGCAGCAAGGGGCCATCGGCACGGACGGCCAACCCGCCAACCCCGAAGTGGACCAGCTCGACTTCGAGTTCGTCCTCTTCGCATCGGCGGTCATCGACTACGACTACATCATGAAACTGATCGCAAAGTACTCGGGGCAGGACCCGAAGAAGCTCACGATCAGCCGCGAACAGCTCATCGGCCTGATCCAGTCCGACGCCAAGTTCCTCGATGAGCGGGAGGAGATCACCGAGTACGTCCGTTCACTCAAAGAGGGCGAGGGCCTCGGCGAAACCGCGATTCGCGCCGGATACGAGCGGTTCAAGGCCGAGAAGCAGGCCAGGGAAATCGCGGGCCTTGCTCAGATCCACGGGCTGACGACCGAGTCGCTCGCGGCCTTCGTTGACACCATCCTCCAGCGCATGATCTTCGACGGCGAGCAACTCACCGACCTCATGGAGCCGCTCGGCCTCGGCTGGCGCGAGCGCCGCGAGCGCGAACTTGCCCTCATGGCCGACCTCGTGCCGCTCCTGAACAAGCGGGCCCACGGCCGGGACATCTCGGGTCTCAATGCGTACGAGCATGGGGGGGCGCGATGACCTCCGACATGCCATCACCCTTGGTGCCAAAACTGCGATTCCCGGAGTTCACGAAGGACCCAGGTTGGCAATGCGCAAAGGTTGCCGACCTGGCCAAGACGGTCACTCCACCTAAGAGGCTTGCTACTTCTGACTACTTGCCCGAGGGCGGGTTTCCCATCATCGACCAATCACAGAGTTACATTTGTGGGTGGGCCAACGACGAGGAAGCCGTCATCGTGAGCCCCTTGCCCGTCATCGTCTTTGGCGACCACACCTGCGTGCTGAAGTTTGTCAATATGCCGTTCGTCCAAGGGGCTGATGGGATAAAGATTCTCACTGCCACAAAATCCGTGTCGACAGTGTACCTCTATCACCAGTTGACGTGGCGGCCAGTAGTGATGGAGGAGTACAAACGACACTTCTCCACGCTAAAGAACAAACTCGTTTGCTTTCCTGATTCGAAGTCGGGCGAGCAGCAGAAGATCGCCGACTGCTTCGGTTCACTGGACGACCTGATCGCTGCGGAGGGCCGGAAACTCGAAGCCCTGCGGCAACACGAGCAAGGGCTGATGCAGCAGCTCTTTCCCCGGCCCGGCGAGACTGTGCCGCGGCTTCGCTTCCCGGAGTTCAAGGATGCGCCGGAATGGGAGGAGCGCGAGCTTGGACTCATGACGCGGAAGGTCGGCAGCGGAATCACGCCGCGCGGTGGCGACAAGAACTACCGGCAGAGCGGCCGACCGTTTATCAGGAGCCAGAACGTTGGATGGGGAGAGTTGATCCTTGACGATGTTGCGCACATTGACGAGGAGACTCACCGCATGTTTGACGCGACGGAGATTGAGGACTCTGACGTACTTCTCAACATCACCGGAGCATCGATTGGTCGGAGTGCGGTTGCGGACTTGCGCATCGTCGGCGGCAATGTCAATCAGCACGTGTGCATCATCCGTTTGAAGCAGGACGAGATGCACCCAATGCTGCTAAACCAATTTCTCATCTCTGACCGAGGCCAAGAACAAATCGACAGCTTCCAAGCTGGTGGCAACCGACAGGGCCTGAACTTCGCTCAGGTTCGATCGTTCTTGATTCCACGCCCGCCGATGGATGCCGAGCAGCGTCGTATCGCCGACTGTCTCAGCTCGTTGGATGCGCTGATTGCTGCCGCATCGGAGAAGCTGGACACGATGCGGACTCACAAGCGCGGCCTGATGCAGCAGCTCTTCCCCACCCCGGAGGAAGAGCCGCGATGAGCGAGACCACCCATGCCAATCTGCCAGATCTCGCCCAGCACCTTCGGGCGCTGTTGGCCAAGAAGGCGGAGAAAAAGCCCGAAAAGAGCCCCTTTGTCCTGCTGTATGCCTTCAACGGGACCGGCAAGACTCGACTCTCGACGGCCTTTAAGAACCTCGGAAAGGTCGTCGACGAGAACGGCGCGGTTGAGAAGCGCGACACACTGTACTTCAACGCGTTCACAGAGGATCTCTTCACGTGGGACAACGACCTCGAAAACGACGAGCATCGCACGCTGAAGCTCAACGCCGCGTCCAGCTTCTTCGTCGGACTCAACGAGCTGGAGATCGAGAACCGCATCCGCCCGCTGCTGGATCGATACGCGGACTTCGACTTCAAGATCAGCTTCGCGTTTGACGAGCACACCGGCAAGATCACCGACGCGGAAGTGACCTTCTCCCGAGAGGAGCTGAGCGGCGAGGGCGACGAGGCGCGAACTGAGCAGGTTGACGGCATCAAGATTTCCCGCGGCGAGGAGAACATCTTCATCTGGTGCTTTTTCCTCGCCATCCTTCAGCTCGCGCTCGACGGGGCTGAGGCGTACAAGTGGGTCGAGCACGTCTACATCGACGACCCGATCTCGTCACTGGACGAGCACAACGCGATCGTCGTCGGCAACCATCTCGTCCAGCTCTACCGCGAGGCGCAGAGGCCGATCAAGACGGTCATTTCGACGCACCACGCGCTTTTTTTCAATGTCCTGCACTACGAGCTGAAGAACCACAAGCTCAGTGTGTTTCAGTATGTCCTCAAGCGCGACCGCCGGTCGACCGGCTACCTGCTCGCTGAGCAGGCCGGAGACACGCCGCAGTTCTACCACGTTGCCGCGTTGGCGGACCTGTGGATGGTGGCGCAGAACGGGCAGGCCAAGACGTTCCACTTCAACATCCTGCGGACCATCGTTGAGAAGACCGCTCTGTTCCTCGGCCACCGCCACTTCTCGGAGTGCATCAAGGCCGCCGATGACGATGCGGACGGTATCCTGCACCAGCGGTTTGTCGATTTGCTGAGCCACGGGAAGTACTCGATGTACGAGCCGACGGAGATGGGCGACGACACCAAGGACTACTTTATCACGGTCCTGCGCGGCTTCGTGGAGCGCCACCCGTTCAACCGTGAACTCGTACCAGAGCCTGCCGCGGAGACGCAAGCGCCATGACCGAGAACAACCAGAAGCAACTTGGCAAGACGCTGTGGGCCATTGCGGACCAGCTCCGCGGCGCGATGAACGCCGACGACTTCCGTGACTACATGCTCGCGTTCCTGTTCCTTCGCTACCTCTCGGACAACTACGAGCAGGCGGCGAAGAAGGAATTGGGGCGCGACTACCCCGACCCCAACGCCGTCGGTAACGGCGGTCGGTCATCGCTGTCGGTGTGGTACGACGAGAACCCCGACGATGTGGTCGCGTTCGAGAAGCAGATGCGGCTCAAGGCGCACTACGTCATCCGCCCCGAGCACCTCTGGACCAGCATCGCACACATGGCCCGGACCCAGCATGACGAGCTGCTCAACACGCTTCAGGCAGGGTTCAAGTACATCGAGAACGAGTCGTTCCAGAGCACATTCTCGGGGCTGTTCTCGGAGATCAACCTCGGCTCGGACAAGCTGGGTAAGACCTACGCTGACCGCAACGCGAAGCTCTGCACCATCATCACCAAGATCGCCGACGGCCTCGCGGAGTTCTCCACCGACAGCGACACGCTCGGGGACGCCTACGAGTATCTGATCGGCCAGTTCGCCGCAGGATCGGGGAAGAAGGCGGGCGAGTTCTACACGCCGCAGCGCATCTCGGACATCCTCTCCGCGATCGTCACACTCGATAGCCAGGAGCCGAAGACGGGCAAGCGGAAGCGCCTCGCCAGTGTGATGGACTTCGCCTGCGGATCGGGCTCGTTGCTGCTGAACGTGCGCAAGCGGATGGGGCCGCACGGCATCGGGAAGATATACGGGCAGGAAAAGAACATCACGACCTATAACCTCGCGCGCATGAACATGCTGCTGCACGGTGTGAAGGACTCGGAGTTCGAGATTTACCACGGCGACACACTGACCAATGACTGGGACATGCTTCGCGAGACCAACCCGGCGAAGAAGCAGTACTTCGACGCCGTGGTCGCCAACCCGCCGTTCAGCTACCGATGGGACCTGACCGAGGCGCTGGGCGAGGACATGCGCTTTAAGAACTACGGGCTGGCCCCGAAGTCGGCGGCGGACTTTGCGTTCCTTCTCCACGGCTTCCACTACCTCAAGGACGACGGTGCGATGGCGATCATCCTGCCGCACGGCGTGTTGTTCCGAGGCGGAGCGGAGGCGAAGATCCGCACGAAGCTGCTCAAGGACGGGCACATCGACACTATCATCGGCCTGCCAGCAAACCTGTTCTATTCAACTGGCATCCCTGTCTGCATCCTTGTGCTGAAGAAGTGCAAGAAGCCTGACGACGTGCTGTTCATCAACGCGTCAGAACACTTCGAGAAAGGCAAGCGACAGAACTACCTGTCCGACGAGCACATCGAGAAGATCGTCGCAACGTACAAGCAGCGTCCGGAGGAGCCGATCGAGCGGTACGCTAGGCGGGTGGAGATGGCCGAGATCGAGGCCAACGACTACAACCTGAACATCTCGCGGTACGTGAGCACGGCCAAAGCCGAGGTCGAGGTCGACCTTGAGGCCACCCACGAGGAACTGGTGCGGATCGAGAAGGAGATTCAGGAGGCCAAGGCCAAGCACAACTCGTTCTTGACGGAACTAGGGCTGCCGCCATTGCCCTAGCACGAGTGCGGCTCAACAACAGCATGCAGCGGACGGCGCTGCGCGCCGCCGCTGATGTTGGGCGTTGAGCGGCGCAGAAGGACACCTACCACATGCTTTGGAAGTGAATATGACCTCAGATGAAATCGCAGCAGCCCTTCAAAACGAGCTGTTCTTCGAATCGCGAACTGCCCGCGCCTATGCCAGAGCGAAGGGGCGCTGCGAGTACTGCGGGCAGGATGTCGTCATGGATCGATTGGGATATGCATGCGGACAAATCGATCACCTACTCCCCGTCAGCGGCTATTCGGATGAGGTTACAGGGCATCCCGAAAACTTTGTCTTAAGCTGCTCTCTATGCAACGGAATAAAGGGACAAGCATCGGTACTGAAGACGAATGAGAACGCAGTGGACATGCTCACGCGATCTCGCGCCGAGCTCATCACCAGGGGCAAGTTACTGGTTGAGGAGCGATTGACTGAACCAAACCGTAAGTGGCGTCGAACAAAGGAGCTGTTTCAACAATTAGCTAAGGAAGCATGAGGTAACAAACACATGCAGCCGACGATGAACATTCCTCGAAATAATTGACACTTCTCCCTATTGAGCGATAAGAGCGGCGCCTCGGTTAAAATAGCATTAGGCGCTCGACGGCGTTCGTTCTTCTCGTACATTGAGATAGCTGTTACTTTAAGCCCAAGGTGCGTATGAAGCACAGTGCCGTACTGATCGCATACATCGCCTTCCTTATCCTGACGCCGGGCGCATTGGCGAGCAGCGGTGTCGCGGCCACATTCCCGGACGCCGAGGAAAGCGATCCCCGGAAGCTCGGCTGGATGGTCGGCTCGCCACCGCCGCCGGACAGGATTCTCCGTTTCGATGACGGCAGTTACTTCCGGTTTCCCGCCATGCGCTGGAGCGTCTCGAATTTCCGTCAGTTGATGCCGACGGTCAACGTATCCCGCGGCGTTGGCGCGCCAACGCCGCTCAAGCGCCGCCTCCGCGATGACATCGATGCCGTGACATTCACGCCGACTGGGTCCGGCAAGACCATAACCTGGCGGGAATCGCTTGCGGCCAACTACACTGACGGCATCCTGGTACTGCACAAGGGACACATCGTCTACGAGCGCTACTTCGGTGTCCTCGCGCCCGAAGGGCAACACGGCGCCATGTCCGTGACCAAGACTTTCGTGGGCACGTTGGCGGCGATGCTTGCCGCCGACGGCGTGCTCGACCCGGAGCGCGTTGTGTCTGATTATGTGCCCGAGCTGGCGGCCTCCGCCTTCGGTAACGCAACGGTACGCCAGGTCATGGACATGACGACGGGCATCCGGTTCAGTGAGGACTACGCCGACCCGGATGCGGAAGTGTGGGCTCACGCGAATGCCGGCAACCCCCTGCCCAAGCCCGCTGACTACACCGGTCCGCGTTCGTACTACGAATTCCTGCTGACCGTGAAGTCCGAGGGTATCCATGGTGAGGCGTTTCATTACCGGACAGCCAATACCGACGCACTGGGCTGGATACTGGCCAGGGTGACAGGCCGCTCAGTGGCACAGTTGCTGTCCGAGCATATCTGGAGCCGATTGGGTGCTGAGCAGGATGCGTACATGAGCGTGGACTCCACCGGGACGCCGTTTGCCGGCGGCGGCCTCAGCGCCGGCCTTCGTGATCTGGCCCGGTTTGGCGAGATGATCCGCAATGGCGGCCGTTACAACGGAGAGCAGATCATTCCGGTGGCGGCTGTAGCGGATATTCGGCGTGGAGGCAGCCGGGAGGCCTTCGCGAAGGCCGGTTATGCGCAACTCGCGGGATGGAGTTATCGGAACATGTGGTGGGTCACCCATAACGAGCATGGGGCGTTTATGGCGCGCGGCGTGCACGGTCAGGCGCTGTATATCGATCCCGAGGCGGAGATGGTGATTGCCAGGTTTGCATCGCACCCCGTCGCCGGCAACGCTGCCAATGACCCGACCTCGCTGCCCGCTTATCACGCGCTGGCGAAGCATCTGATGGCCAGGCGGAGGTAGGCGCTTGATGCGAACGTAACCGCGTGGCCGAGAGTTCTCCTGCCGGCGCTACGTGGACGAACTGGTGCGAGTGAAAGGGTCAAGTCTAGTATTATTAACCTGCCAGATTGTTAAAAAAGAACTGGGATAATACTAGACTTGATCCTTGAGTTTCGTGACAGCAATGTTTATTCACTGAATTACGAGGATTACCACTGATGGCTATGCATAACCCACCGCACCCTGGCGAGTTTATTCGAGAAGTCTATCTCACCCCCTTCGGTATCAGTGCGCGACAGGTAGCCGAGAGCCTGGACGTTTCTGCATCTACGTTCAACCGACTGCTGAATGGTGAGAGCAATATTTCTCCCGAGATGGCGCTGCGCCTGTCCAAGACCCTTGGCCGATCTCCGGAGAGTTGGTTGGCCATGCAGGACCAGTACGACTTGTGGCATGCGAGACAAAATGTCGATCTCAAGCAGGTCCGGAAGCTCAATGTATCGGCTGCATAACCGGTCCATCAAGCCGACGCTGAACCGAGAGTTAGGCGACAAACGAAATGATCCAGTCACAGCGTATCCGAGTCCGTGGTGTGCCGTATCCTCAAACGAAAGCCACTGGAAACGTCGAAGGACGCAAGGTTTGGAGTGAGGCGATTGTCGAAGCCACGCGGAACCTGCGTAAAGTGAAAGGACCCGTTCTCGTCAGAGTCACCTTATAGAGCTGGAGCACTAGCTACGATGTGTTCAACCGCTACTTCTCCGCTACACCCCGCCGCGCCTGCTGGAGGAGATTGAGGCCGATATCGTGAGGATGCTGGCCGA
>CAYTGL010000050.1:0-18696 GCA_964437335.1 uncultured Chromatiales bacterium | reverse complement strand
TGATCTCGAAGTTGCGCTGACCGGCGACTGGGGATTTCCTGAACGTGACTGAGCCGCCGCTTTCGCCAAGTTCTGGGAAGCACTCGACTGGGCCGTACACCAGATCATCGATTCACGTGAGAAGAGGTAGCCGTTCAACTGGTCTTTGACAAGGCTCACAAAATGCACTTTCTCCCAATCCTGCTACTTCTGGTTGCACCACCCGAATCGTTTACCGCCAAAGTGGTTGGCGTGAAGGATGGTGATTCAATCGTTGTGCTTCACAATCGGAAAGAAGTTGTTGTTCGGCTTCACGGCATCGACACACCGGAGTTCGGCCAGGATTTCGGGTCGCAGGCCAAGAAGCAAACTTCTGACTTGTGTTTCGGCAAGATGGTGACCGTCCATGTGAAGGGAACGGATCGGTATGATCGCACGCTGGGCGAGGTCCTTCTGCCCGACGGCAGGAGTCTCAACCACGAACTTGTACGTGCCGGCTACGCCTGGTGGTATCGGCAGTATTCGAAGGACGAGACTTTGGGAGAACTTGAAGCCGAAGCCCGCAAAGGGAAATTGGGGCTTTGGTCTGGTAAAGATCCACTTGCCCCTTGGGAGTGGCGGGAGCGGAAGCGTGAGAAGGTGCCAGCGTTGCAGAAATGAAGCAGCTGCTCCTCAGCCAAGTTGCGATTCCAAGCCCTGGGGATAATGCGGTGAGGACGATAAGAATGGCCGGGTAAGGGGCAGCGACACTGGAGCGACATGAACGAACTGAAGAGGTGCAAGCAGGACCAAAGTCCACCTTCCGGGCATCGGCGCAGATGGGACTATTTAGCAGGCCAGAACGGGGAACAGTTTGAGCGAAATATCCATGCCTTGCGTCGGCGTGCGCAAGAGACTCCGAAGAAATCGACAAATAACCAACGGCGATCAAGACCCACTTCGACAACCCGCAGCCGATGATGCTTTCGGTGGCGGTGACGTGCTTGGTGCCGGAGAGATTTGCAAAGCAGGAGATATGACGTGACATTTCTTGGTCTCACCGACAAGCAACTCAAGCAACTCGAATACGAGGTTGTGCCGAAACGGGCTAGGTTACAGCTTACACGGATGCTTCGAGCAGCAGTCAATCGTAACGATTTGAATTCATGCATTGCTCGAACAAACCAGGTCGTCAATATCTGCCGCAACGTGCAGGGCTTGCCGATCAACATCATCGAGGTGGACGACATGGGTGACTACTCCTTTGTTGATGTCGGCTGGATGAGATCAGAACTCGAAGTGGCGATGCGCCGTCCAGACACCGCCGAATTGGTTGAGACGCTTGCCGACCTTATCCAAGATGACTGGCTCGACGTGGACAAAGTAAATGAGCTACTCGCATCTCACGGATGCGAGTTCTCGTTTGATAAGAGCAGGCGTGACGAAGTAGTTGTCGAGGTCACCCCTGTTGAAGAGATAGAAGAAGAAAAACACGAGGACATTGCAAACATCCGAGTTTTGGTTCGACGCATGGATTCCTCAGTTGAACAAGGCGATTATGCGGGCGTTTTGCATGCCAGCGCATCAATTTTCGAGACGTTGGCAAAGGATGTTGTCGCTCTTCCAACTGTCGAAACCCAAACACTCGCTTCTTTCTTTGAAAGGTACAAGAAGGACTCGAACCTACCTGAGCCAGTGTTGAACTACATCCTTGACACGTACAAACGCAGAAACACGGAACCCCTGGCAGGTCATGGGCAGTTAAAAGAACCTACGGTTTCCAAAGACGAGGCAGTCGTCCTGTGCGAATTGACGAAGGCGTTTGTGCGAATCGAGCGGCAGTTGTCGAGTGTGCAAGTAAGCAAAGTGACGCCAGGAAGAAGTAGCCCATAACAACCGGCTAATGCTGATCGCCGACCGACTCCCTCAACCTGTTGCTTTGCTCGCTTGTTAGCATGAATTGTGACTTCTGCTGCCGGAACTCTTCGAGAAGTGCAACGGTCTCGGATTGCACATCTACGATTCCGTGCTCCGTCAAGACGGCCATGTCAGTTGGCTCCCCAACCCCATAGACAAGTTCTGCCGCCTTCTTGGCAGAATACACTTGAAATAAAGCCTCCGATACTTTTGCATTTCTGTTGTATTGCTGAATGGTCAATGCAGCTCGTGCATAAATGCCTCCAGATCCAACCGTTGCATAGTGTAGATCCGCACGTACGGGAAATGCTGGGGGGCCGTGGAAAGTGATCTCATACTGGTCGGAGGTCCAAGCCACGACTAGCATTTCGCCTAAGTCTACTTTGCGAACCTGTTGTAATACATCAAACAAGGGGCCAGCTTGTGCGTTTCCAACAGCTAGCACCAGCTTCTCGAAATCATAGGAACTGCCAAGTCTGCGAGAAACATCTAAGCTCCGTCGCTCTTGGATCAACTCCATGAGAAGCTCATCCATCGTGCCGGCCATTTTGGCTGCGTCACGCATCCTAACGGACTTCTCACGAATCTCTTCGGCATCCTTTGAGAGGCCAGAATGAAGTAAGACGGCACGTTTCCACAACTTATAGATCTTGTTGGCATGGTCATCCAACTTGAATTCCAATAGCGAGCCGCTCCCAAACACCGCCATTCGATCAGCAGCAACGACAGCAGATCGTCCTTGATCACATAGTGCAGCGATACAAATTGTCACAGCAACTTTCTCCTCGATAGGTACGCAGCGACATGGGCAAGTCCCCTACGACTAGGCTGCCGGACCGCCGCCAGTTTGCATAGTCGCCTGCGAGCCTGGATTCGGTGACCGGAAGAATACCCTCGATGCACAATAGATCTTTGATGTTGCATCGGCGCCTGACCGCTCAGGCAGTGCGATGCCTTCGTGGAACAAGCAGTTTGGCAGCTCCAGAACGAATGGCTTAAGGACGACGAGCAAGGGCGAAGTTGACCTACAGCCGGAAACAACCTTCGCCTTCTCCAACCTCACCCCCTCAACTTGGCCAACGCATCCAGCAATCGCTTGGCTTCGTCCACTCCGCCCACCTTATCGACCAGGTCTTTGGCAGCCAGCAGTTGATCGAGGCTGGAACTACCCTTCCCACTCACTTTGGCAGACTTGGCTGGGCGTCCGACCTTTGCTGCTGGCGCAGTGCCCTTCTTGGCCGCATTGAACTTGATCGTGCTGACGGCACCTGCCGTGACCTTGATTCCCTTGGCCGCCAAAGCTTCGGAAACTTCTTTGGGCTTCGCTTCGGGATTGTCGGCCATATAGGCGAGGACGGTTTGACTCTTATTGATCTTGCGTTTGGCCATGGGATCACCTTGATGTTTAAGTGGAGAGGAAAGGCTGTATGGTAATTGGTCGGGGCGGAATGTCCAGGAGGGGGAAGCCTCGACGCATGTTAGCAGAGGGGATTGCAGGCAACATCCAAGTGACATTATTGAGCGAACAATCGACCTTTAGATCAAGGTCCTAATCAAAGAGCATCTTCTCATCAGGATAAGTCACCGCTCCATTTTTCACTTTGGCCCCTTCCGTCAACTTGTGCGGCTTTGCATCGCCATTCGGGAAGATGTGCTGAACAGCGCCGCCATTCGACACAACGAAGTCGCTGACCAGCCTGCGATGGCATCGCCAGAATACGCTCTCGGCGCACATTATCGCCGCTCGCTTCGCTCCGGCGATCTCGTTCAACTTATCCATGCCCAAGATAAACTCATCGGTCAGCATGTAATCGGCGTAGTTGCGGAAGCTGTCATTTCGAAGGCCGGTGTTGGGCGAGGCGAAGTCCTTACGTTTAGGCCGCCGCCCGCCGAGAGCCTCGATCCATTCGTAGTCGATGCCTTCCTCCTTCAATGCCGCCGATAGCGATTCTCGATTGAAGTGCGGCAACTTCCGTGAGCCGGGAAAGCGACGGATGTCCACCAGGCACTCGACTTGGTGCATCTGGAGCAGTTCGGCCAACTGCTCGGTTGAATGGTTCGAGTGCCCGATGGTGAGAAGTTCCGTCTTGTCCATGGCTGTCGATCCATCACCGCACCCCCACCTTCGCCCTCAGCGGCGAGTAACACATAATTCCCCAATCCTCTTCCGCTCCGTTGTTTATCCACACCAGCAGAAACGCTCGCAGCAGGTGGTCCATCATTTGGGAGCAGCGTCGAGTTGCCGTTCGGTTGCTCTGTGAAGCCCGCCATGGCCCCGTGCGGTAGTCCGTCTGGAAAAAGGCCATTCTACCGAGGCCGACACTGGAACGGTAGAATGGCCCTTTTATGTTAAATGCACGGAGGCCAGCGATGCCTGGAGTTGCACGATGGCAAAGTCGAAACCGAAGCCCAAGAACCGAATCATAGACGATGGTGATTCGATGTGGAGACGAAAAGGGGCCACGCTGAGCGACAAGTCTGCTCGGCAGGAATTTGGTTTGACGCAACAAGAGATCATTGCAGCACTCCGAGCCGGTAAGTTGCAATTCCGAGTCAACTACATGCACGGCAACCCATGGTATCGGCTATTGCGGCACGAAGTCGAGGCTCTCGTCCGAGACAAGAGTGGGCAGAACCACCTGCATAAGAAGAAGCTCGAAAAAGAGTTGGCCGACCTCAACAAGGAAACCAGGACACTCACAACTCGTTTGAAAGCCATCGAACGGCGACGGGTTGAATTGATGAAGGAACTTGGCGGGTAACTTGACGAATTGGAGAAGTACCGTGGTGAAGTCCGAACCTAAGCCGTCATCGCTGTTCACCGGACGCTGGCGGATCGTCTCGATGGACCAGTGGGATCAGGAGTTCGTTGACGAGGAGGAAGAAGGGTACATCGAGTTCGGGGACAAGGACCAAGGCCAGTTCCACTTCGGCTACGTTCACGGCAACATGGTCTGCCAAATGACGACCAGGGACAGTGAGCCAGCGGTCGAGTGGACCTGGGACGGCAACGATGAAATGGAGCCAGCCCAAGGACGTGGCTGGGCCTTCATCAAGGATGATAATCTTCACGGGATGATTTTCTTCCACGGCGGTGATAATTCGGGCTTCGTGGCGAAGAAAAGGACAAGTCGTTCTTGAGTAAAGCAAGGTACGCTGGCTCGCAGGGCCGAGCCGTCAGGAGGCCAGATCATGTTTCTCAAACCGAGTGGCAAATGCGATCTGGAACACCGAGCGTACTTCCTTCGAGGGATCGTAGGCCATTCTGCCGTCGTTGCGGCGTCCGAAGAGGGGTACATTTCTGTCTTCAATTCTAAATTCATGCCCCTCCAGCGGAACCGTCTTGCAACAAAACTCCAGGCGATTTCCCCTCATCCAAGGGAACTTTTTTTGGCCTGGGCGAATGGTGACTCAGGCTCACTCGTCGTCCAACATCTTACTGGTGATCCGGTCACGGAAGTTCTACCCCCACAACGGCGCAAAGACGCATCGAAGTGGACGAAACAGGGTTTTGACGACTGCTGCTTCGATGAGAGGGGCAAGTTCTTATGGGCTGTTGGGCCAATCAATGATCATGAAATCGAATTGCAACTCGTTGATACAAGAGACTGGTCAACGGTGCAGAAAGCCGTTATCGAAGATCAGTTCGGATCAAGTTCCTGCTCATTGCATTGCACAGGAAACCCGGCCGTCGTCGCTCTCTGGATTGCGGCGGGTCAGGACGGACAACAGGTCGTCTGGGTCAAGCGACGAGGCTACAAGTTCTTCTGTGAACCCGTGGAACAACTGGTCAATACGACTCCACCAGTTTTCTCACCAGATGGATCATCGCTTATCGTGTTAAACGCAGAGAATTCAATCTGCAAATACGAGTTTCCGAGCATGAAGCGGATCGGCACTCGGCTGGAGTCAAAGGACGAGGACAACCCATTTGCCGAGTCGATGTGTTTCATGGATCATCGACACGTCCTGGCAAGCACGGCTGTTGGGCGAATTTTCCTCCTCGACACGGACCGGATGAGAACCATGGAAGAAGTTGAGCTGGAAGGCCATGAGCCCCGGCCAATTGGAGAGTATTATCCGTCGCTGGCGAAAGAGAGTCGCTTGGCTACGGACATTTCTTGGTTCGCAAGGCTGGGCAAGGCAGTCGTTTTCGTTTTCCGACGTGATCGAGGAACTGGCCTAAAAGGCTGGAAGGACTCACTCCTGTGGTATTCGGTAAAGGATTGACCGACCTTCCCGAAACCTTCCTTGCCATAGACTCAAGAGAGTCATGGTTGAAGAAGACGAAGCGATGACGGCAACGGGTCCTGGACACTTCCACTCGCAGACAACAGTACCATAATTACATGACAAGAACCGGAAGAGTCGTCCCTCGAATCTCCCGTTGATGACTGAAAGGACTGGCAGTGAAAGCTCCACACACACTTCTGACGACCCTGATCCTGTTCACGGCATCAATTGCCATCGCAGACGACTTCCAGCCCGTGACTTGCGAAGGGACATACCCGCACCATCTGCAAGGTGTTTGCACGGACGAGAAGGATTCGATCTATTGGTCGTTCACGACGAAGCTGGTGAAGACGGATCGTAGCGGCAAGGTCATGGAGCAGGTGGATGTTGCCAATCACCACGGCGATCTGTGCTTCCACCAGGGCAAGGTTTTCGTCGCCTTGAACCTCGGCAAGTTCAACGACCCCAAAGGCAACGCCAATTCTTGGGTCTACGTTTACGACGCCGGTGATCTGACCTTGCTGGCAAAGCACAAGACGCCGGAGGTCTTTCACGGTGCGGGCGGCATTGCCAACCACGACGGTAAGTTCCTGGTCGTCGGGGGACTGCCCAATGATGTAAATGAGAACTTCGTTTACGAGTACGACGGCGATTTCAAGTTCATCAAGAAGCACACCCTCGACAGCGGTCACACGCACCTGGGCATTCAGACCGCCGCTTTTGGAGACGGCCATTGGTGGTTCGGCTGTTACGGCGACCCTAAGAGTCTGCTCAAGGCCGATACCACTTTGAAGAAGGTCGAGCGATTTGAATTCGACTGTTCGCTGGGCATCGTGCCGGTCGGAGCCGGCAAGTTCCTCGTGGCTCGTGGTGGGTCCACCAAGGACAAGGGCCTCACGGGGCGGCTGGTGCTGGCCGAGGCCGACGCAAAACGAGGCTTGGTCGTCGAAGACAAGATGTCGTCCTTTCATTGGCCCCAGTGGCGTGGCCCGAAAGCAGACAGCGTAGCGGAAGGTCGGAATCTGCCCGTACATTGGGATCAGACGACAAATGTCCTGTGGTCGGCACGACTCCCAGGTTGGGGAACGAGTTCGCCGGTGGTTCACGGCGACCGCATCTTTGTAACTTCACAGGAAGAAGTGGACGGTAAGAAATCGCTCCTGTTGCTGTGCTTCGACCGAAAAGATGGCAAGGAACTCTGGCGGCACGATTTTGGCCTGGGAGTGGATCAGAAGTCGCACGCCAAGTCCAACCTGGCCGTGAACACTCCGGCGGCGACCGAGGATGCGGTGTACGTTGCCTTCGGCAATTCCGACATTGCTTGCTATTCCCATGACGGCAAATTGCAATGGGTGCGCCGCTACATGGCCGACTTTGGTGATCCCAAAATGACTTGGGGCTACGCCGTCAGTCCGCTGGTCCTCGACAACGAGGTCTTGTTTCCGTGGGATCATCACACGGGGCCATGCTTCTTGATCGGACTGGACAGGAAGACGGGCGAAATTTCCTGGAAGAAGGATCGTCCCATCGGAACGGCACACGCAACTCCCCTGCTAGTCGAACATCACACTCAGAAGGACATTCTGGTTCCGGGCAAACATCGGCTTACGGCGTTCGATGCTTCGACTCAGGAACAACTTTGGGTGTATGGTGAAGGATCAGGGCCGTTCAACGGCGAGATCATTGTCAGCCCAGTAGTAGGGGATGGGGTTGTTTTCCTGCAACTTTGGCGGCAAAGTCCGATCCATGCGATCCGCCTGCACGGCGATGGCAAACCGCCTGAGCCACTTTGGATCAGTAAGAACAACGGTCCCGTAGAACCATCTCTACTGTACTACCGGGGCCTTCTTTATGCCTTGATGGACAACGGCGTATTGGTCTGTTTAGACGGTCAGACAGGAGCAGAACACTACCGACAGCGACTGGGCGGCAACTGCAACTCGACGCCCGTGGCTAGCGATGGGAGAATTTACGTGAGCAACAACGATGGGCAGACCTTTGTCGTCAAGGCAGGAAGCGAGTTCAAACTGCTTGCAACGAATGACCTGGGAGAACGAATCACCGCCTCACCTGCAATTACGGGCAACGCACTGCTCTATCGGACAGATTCACACTTGTACTTGATCGGTTCCCCATAACCTATCACCACATCCGACGAGCGCCACTCTTCCTGATTCTGTACGCCTGCCTGATTGGCGGAGCATGAGGTAACAGAACAACCAACTGGCACATTGAAGGATCAACAACCGTGCGTTTACCTGAATCCAAGATCAAGGAAGCCATTCTCCACCCTGAACTGGAGATTCGGCAAAGGGCAATTCACTTTTTTGCCAAGTCGTTTTCGTCCGACACTTCCGTTATGCCGCTGGTCATCAAGGCCGTGGAAAAATTTGGCAGGGATGATGCGTTCCACCTGATCGGCCAGTCGAGGGACTTGCCTCAAACCGAAGATTCCGTTGGCTGGATCATCGACGAACTGAATGACGAATCGTGTAGTAGATACGAGAACTACGCCTACAACCTGTCGATGGTCTTGGTGGAGGCTGATCCCAGGCTGCTTCTGCCTAGAGAATCCGACATTTTGGATGCCCGGCATTTCCCGGCAGAACTGCGTGACCCTTTCACCGAGCGTTTGCAGATGCTCTCTTGGGATGAGGCGACTTGCTGGCAGAAGTTAGAAGAGTTGTGCGAGGAAGGCAAAGACAAACAATATGCCAACGAAATCAACTGGAGTTACGCCAACCGGATTGTGGAAGCCTTGGCTCGGTACGGCCACGAATGCGAGGAAAAAGTCCACGCACTCTTGCGCCAGAAAGTCGAGGACTTCAATCACAATCCGATGAAGTGGATGGAGCCGCTGGTGGTTCGATTGGCTGGGCAAGCCCGGTTGGAATCAACAATCCCTTTGCTTATTACCAAACTTCATGAAGATGCTGACCTTCTGAATGAGGAGTGTGCCGAAGCCCTGACCAGAATCGGAACGCCTGCCGTTCTGCACGCCGTCGCCGAGGCATTCCCCACGGCTGAAATCCATTTTCGCATTTACGCCATCAACCCGCTGGAAAAAATTCACTCCGACTTAGCCGTGGCGAAGTGCGTCCAATTGCTGTCACAGGAGCAGGACCACGGCATCCGTAACCAATTGGCTGAAGCTCTCCTTCACCACTTCGCCGACGAAGGAATCGAGGCCGCACGTCAGCAGCTTATAGGCCGAGAACTCGATTTTGAGGGCAAGGGCTTGCGGAATTCCCTGCTGGAAACCTGCTCGCTCATGGGAGAGCGGTTCCCCGAATATGAAGAGTGGCTGGCGATTGAAAAAGCCGAGAAAACCGAACATTGGAAAAGGATCAAGGAACTTGAAGGTGATCCCGCTGGCCTGATGTTATTCGCCCTCGAAAAGCTGACGGGCAAAAAGTCGGCTGATAATCCCCAGACCAAGCCAATTCTGCCACCGGCGTCCGGTTTCGCTCTACCTCAGAAGACAGCATCGAAACAAAAAGTGGGCAGAAACGATCCTTGCCCATGCGGGAGCGGCAAGAAATTCAAGAACTGTTGCCTGAGAAGGCAGGATGGGTGAAATGAGAAAACGAATGGAGGGGTAGATAACTGCCAGCAACTGCCACTCGATCCGTGACGTTCGGTGAAAATCCTTTCCGCAACTCCGTAATGTGCGGGGTCAAAACCTCCTCGCCACATCGGGTTGAAGTTCGGAAAGAATTGTTCGTGGCTAATAACCGGATCGAAGGCTGTTGGGTCGTCGGCTATTCGGTATTCCAGGTCGGTTCGGAGTTCGACCTGTGGTTCAACATTCTGCCAGCCTCTTCCGTGTCGATTTCACGTATTTGTTCTCGATATCGAAGCCACGGAAGTCCCTGCCGTGCTTCTTCGCCACGACACAGGTTGTCCCACTTCCGACGAATGGATCAAGCACTAGATCTCCGGATTGGCTAAACGTCAGAATCAGTTGCTCCACTAAACGCTCGGGGAAGGCTGCGGGATGGTTGCCCCACGCTGTATTGCCACCAACGGGCGCAACAATTACGTCAGCACTTCGTGCCACTCCGTTTTTAATCTCGTAATTCTGTCTGCCGTAGAGTGGCTTACCATTGCCGGTACTGAATCGTACCGGTGCATCAAATCCGATGCGTTTTGACGAGCTGCCACAGGCAAATGGGTCGCAATAAGGTTGCGGCGACTTGCTGAACCAGAGGATCTGTTCCCACGTCCGGCGAGGCCGTTTTGTGCTTCCCAAGGGAGGAGCGTCCGGCTTCAGCCAAATCAGTTCCTCGTTCTCAAACCAGCCATCCTCCCGCAGAGCGAGTCTTGTGCGGAGCACGTAATCGGAGACCACGCCCTTTGCGAGGTGTGGCCGAATCACCAGTAGGACTGAGCCGGTATCGCTCAGCTTGTCCCACAGCGCCCCCATCCACTGCACGGTCCAGTTGGGAAACTCCTCCTCCGATACTCCTCGATAATGAGCTTTGCGCTGCTCAGCGTAGGGCGGCGAGGTCAAAGCTAGGTGTACCGAGGTGTCCTCAAGGGTCGGGATGAGGTCTAGGCAATCTCCGTGTTGAATTTTGGCGGCATCGACGCTGCTAACCGGAACGCTCGGTTTCCGCCGGGATCTCGCAGGGGCAGACGCATGTCTATTGGCTTCCGGCACGCTCATCTCACCGTTGCGAATTCTCTCGACTAGCGCCGGCGCTGTGATGCTGATTGCCTTCACCATCTCAACATAGCGGCTGCTCGACCGTGCAATTCGGGCTGCGTGCTTGGCGGCCTTGCCATTCTCCGCTGAGGTAGCGCAAGATTGCGCTACCTTATTCGCTCGTCCGTTTGACAGTCTTTGCCGCTGCTTGGCTTCCTTCTCCAGGAGCGGCAGCAGATCAAATGCCACGACGGCACGCTGGCTCGCTGTCAGGTGTCGGCGGACAAGATTCTGAGACACTACCCAGGCGATTGGGGCATCCCCGTCAAACTCGACATACCGGGCTTGGACGTTTGCCCGTTTGCATGCCTCGAATCGGTTGCGGCCGTCGAGGATCTTGCCCTGGTACAAGATAATCGGATTTCGAAGACCGTTTTCGGCGATATCATCGGCAAGCTCCTGCAACTCTTCCTCGCCGAGAGCGGGGAAGATCGAGCAAGCGGGATGAAGCTTGGGTCGGCGCATGGCGATCCAGTTTTTGGCCGAGTATAACTCGATTCTGACCATACTCATATCACCAACTCCACCATGGCCTTTCCCACTCCCCCTCCCTCAATCGAGGAATTTCGCCGATTGGATCAGACTCCCCCAACAGGCCAGCAAAAATCGAGGGAATGCCCCCATTCTGCTAGGCATTGCACCCACCCCCGCTTTTCCCCGGGCTTTTTGAAACGAGTTGTTCAGTTTGAAACTTTGCAACCAAATGGATCACCCCAAGCCAGACGGCAGCACTCCGCCACGAAAGCCCCTTGTGACGGCAAATACTGCTCCGGCCAATAGGCGACGTCCAACTGGATGATTTATCCAGTTGGTCGCTTAGAACGCCTGGCTCAAGCGGCAATCTGGCTGTTCACTCTTTGCAGAGTTAATAAGATATCGCCCCCGCCGCCCTCGGCGGCGGAGGCTTGGTTGGTGCAGCTATTGCCCCATCCCGTAGCATCTCGCTTGGCGTGCCTTCGGCAGGCTTGCGATCCGCACATTAGCGAGCAGGAGCTGCGAAACTTGCCGAAACGGGGACGGTTGGAACATTTTCTGCCCACGAATCATTGGGATCGAAAAAAGCGGCAATTGTTCCATGACAAAATGCGACGGCAAAGCCCGTCTGCCTTCGGCAGACGGGCCAGGACAGCTCGTGGACCTTATCAGGCCATCAAGGCCCGCTCCCACGTTCTCTCGCAGCACGTGCCACACAGAGGCCGTTGGGGAGCATGTAGCACGGCGACTGTTCCAGGGTGCAGCAGATTCCGTTTGCGGACATACATCTGGCCTCGCCCTTCGGGCGTCGGCCGCTTTGCCTATGAAGATGTTAATAAGCTCTGGCTCACTCCGAAAAATGAGGGCCAAGAGTTATTAACTTTATCCCCAGCTGGGAAGTAGCCCTTCTGCGTTTGGATGCAGCTCGGCAACGCACAGCATGCTCCCCCGCCCACCGGGCGGGGGAGCGGGAGGGGGCGGGCGGAATCAAGGGGGGAGGGCTTCCTGCGTCGTTCTGTGGCAGTCTTGTGCAGGTTGGGTGATGTCCTCTTGTATCTCGTGCCCCGACCTCACTTGGCGGAGAGTTGGTCTACATTTGGATGGACTTGCCCAAGGCAGACCTGCGGAGCTTCCTCAAAGAGGTGAAAAAGGACTCGTTCAGACGAACGAATTTCTTACGCTTTTCTTTCTTACCTTTCTTAGTGTTTACTTAATGTACGCAGAAACACCTCATCAATAGGTTCGTTTTCCCACGATGCAGCGGCAATTATCCAAAAACGCATCGGAAAAAATCCACCACAAAAGAGAAAAAATACCACGCCTGTTAACCTATATATCGGTGGAGGTATTTTTGACTCACACAACTATTAAGACACTGCGACTTATTACGACACGTTCAATAGCGTGTCCAACGGAGTTCTCGCTCGCACATCGTCGTGTCTACTCACTTTTGGCATTTCGCTCTAGGTTGGACCTGGGAGCATCTCAACGGGAGATTGCCAGAGATGCGATAACTGACGCTCGCACGACGAAGCACGTGCTTGCGTTCCTTGAGGAACGCAAGCTTGTTGAGCACCGAAATGGCATGTGGCACGCATTAGAACCAACTGAGGAAAACCGCACCTGGTTTGCTGAAAACAAGAGTGCCCAATACGACGAGCACTGGTCGGATCGCTTCAGTTACTCGACTCTACTGGTTCCAGCAAAAGGGGCACTGATCAAGCCTGGCTCGTCGAAGAAATTCACGATCAACCACGCTCACGTCTATTCGCTCCTTGATAGCCTGGGGCGTAGCAACAAACAGCAGCCTGGCGTCGTCGAAAGAATCGGCATTTCCCGCCTTTCCAAAATGCTGAGTGGACTCTCGCCAAAAACCATTCGATCGTCGTTACATACTCTGGAATCAATTGGTCTGATTGTCAGCTATCAAGTCGGCCCGTACGAGACGATCCATGTGCAGCCCATTGGTAACACTCACGAGCACTTGTTCCACAAAGTTGAGAAGGCTCAACTGAAAGAACGCAAGCCAGAGGAGGCATTGCAAGAAGTTCAGTTTCGTAACGAGGAACTAAAGTTAATTTACCGCTCGTGTCGCTACGAGGGATTTCCGATCGACTTGTCTAAGCAGGTCACGGTCGTCGCTGGGTTGGCTCACGTAGACTCGGTGTCCTTTGACGGCTATTCACAAATGGTGGCGATCGAGCACGCAAAAAATCGGATTGCTGGCACGGTGACGATCGACCACCACGGGTACTTGCTGCTGTACAAGTTGGAGCAAATTCGGGAAGAGCAGATTAGGAACGAAGAGCGAATGTTCGCCACTGTTGTGGCGGATAAGAAAGGAAATCGGGAGGCGGAGCCCGATCGGGCCTCGCCTGCGATTACTCGTGGTCCTAATTCGCCGACGTCGCCAAATCAAGAGAATCGGGCAGACGACTGCGCCGAGCTGGTGGCGAAACAGGCACAGAAGCCTACACCACCCACGAGTGGATACCTTCTAAAAATTGCGGCCGAGGTTAAGAAGACCAACGAGTTCCTTCGAAAGCAGTTTGGGCGGAATCCGACGGTCGAGGATTTTGGGGCGGCAATTGCAGATCGACGGATGAGACAGTGGGTGAACTGGAGCAGGGTATCACCATACTATCTGCTCGCTTCTTCGACTTGGACAACGGCCGCCGCTGGACGGGACGAGAAAGACCTGATCGGGTGCTCCTTGGATGTTGAGCGTTCAAACTTTCCAGCCGAAGAACTTGAGCGACTTGCCAAGCTGATTGCAGCGGAAAAGACCGCTGAGAACGCTGGAGCGGCCAATGGCGAGTCGGCTCGGTCGATTCCAATTGAAAGTGGGCCGCAGAGAAACGACTGGTTCTTGGACGAACTTGCGAAACTGTAACCCAGCGATGTGTAACCCTATACCATGAACGATGCGATAGTCAGCAATTCAGTTGAAATCTAGCGGGCCATGCAATGTGCTGCCGACGCAAATGCCAGCTTCGAACGGGTGAACTTGGAGATCATCTGGTTCCAGGGCAAGCGATCCACGGCCCACCCGCACTGACGTGCGGGTGGGCTTGGCCGTTTACATCGTAAGACGGCATTTTTGGGAAGCATGATGCCACTTACCGAGCGGTCCCGCCGACATTTCTGACGGACAACTCCATTCTTGGCGGAGTTCTTCGCCGTTGGCGGCAATTCGGTGCCCGCCAAATAAATCGCCGCCTGTCTTTTTACATTTCTGACTTTGTCAATAAACTTTATCTAACGCCGACGAGAGTGGTAATCGCTGCCATTAAAAGGCGATCGTCCATCCCAGGCTACTCCAAGCAATTAGATCACAACTGTCTCCCCGTATGCGCTAAGGACCCTAAACCAAAGGAAACTGTTATGGCAGACGTTGAAGTCTACGATCTGGACGACCTAAGGAGCTGGCAGAAGATGCACCAGCCGAAAAGCGGTCAGGAAATCAGCGTTGTTAGCTATCGAGCCCTGTTGCAACGTGTGTTGAAGGAAAGAGGCTGGATTCCCGCCGCCAAATGAGCGAGTTGATCGGTTGCCCAAGTAGACGTTCCAATCTACGAATCGCCCCCAGCCAAGTCGGCGGCGATCTAGCCGACGCAGATCCTTGAGTCGATCCTCGTAGCAATGAATTCCCCCTGACCTCAACTGTCTCCCAATATGCGCCGACTTTCCCTCCAACAAGAAGAAAGCCCAAAAATGACCACCAATTTCGAAAAACTCCTCGCCAATTACCCTCCGTCCAAAACGGGACAATACCAAGTTCTCGGCTGGCGACCTGTAGCAGATTTTGAATCGCTGCTTAAGAGCATCGATTTCCAGCAACAGGTGCAACTGCCGATCGTAAAAGACGACAAAGGCAACACGCTCGACGGCCACCACCGTGAGCTGGGCCATAAGCTGTTGAAGATCAAGGAACCCCTCAAGGTCCAGACCCTTGGCAAGATGCCCGAGGCCGAGAAAAGGTATTATGCATTGACGGTCAACTTGGTTCGCCGCCAGGTAACCCGCAAACAGCGACGAGAGATTATTGCCGAAGAACTCAGGAGGACGCCTGATCTGTCCAGTTCAGCACTTTCCAATATCTGCGGAACCACGACAAAAACCGTGGAAACGATCAAAAAAGAAATGATTGCAAACGGCGAAATTCCACAATTGGATCGTGTTCGGCGTCGAAACGGCGGCACCTATCCCGTTCCACATATCGTGACGGCCCAGAAGAAGGCCGCTGAACGAGCCCAGAAAGCGCTTAGTCAGCTGGGTGAGGACGCCCCCAAGAAGCCCATTACAATGCAGAATGCGGAGTACATGGCCAAAGCCAAACACCGAGACGAAGTCGCTAAGAAGCCGCTACCGAAACTCTTGCCGTCGGACATCCACATCGTCCACGCAGACTTTCGCAAGCTGAAGATCGCCGATAACTCGATCGACTTGATCCTTACCGACCCTCCGTACCAGAAAACCGAGCTTCACCTTTGGAGGGAAATGGCCGAATTGGCAGCTTGTGCCCTCAAACCAGGCGGCCACCTTGTGGCGTACAGTGGAATTGTCCACCTGCCCGAAGTGTTTGCGGCGCTGTGCAACTCGCTCGAATACGTTTGGACGATCAGCATCAGCCAAAGAAAAGGGCTGAAACTAATTCAAAAGACTCAAAGCAGGTCCGCCTGGCGACCTGTTCTCGTGTCTTGCAAAGGCAAGTATCAGCCGAACGAAGGCTTTGATGACATGCTCGATGGCTCTCAATCGGAAAAGAAGTACCACGATTGGCAACAGCCACTTCCTGAAGCTCGCTACTTTGTCGAAAAGTTCAGCAAACCAGGCGACTTGGTTTTGGACCCTTTTGCGGGCAGTTTCACTAATGCGATCGCTTCGTACGAACTCGGCCGCCGCTTTCTGGGCTGCGACATCGAGGAGAAGAATGTTCGCCTTGGAAAGCACCGCCTGGCGGAGGCGGTTAAAGCCGAAGCGACCGCTGATCCAGTGGCTGGACGGGTTGGGCCGACGAAGAGGGGCAAGGCTCGAAGTGCGTAACGAGGTGCGGAACAATCTCCACCCCCAACGTTCTTGTTGGTGTTTACGAGAGAAGGTGTTCCACTTGCATGGGCTTTTTCCCACGAATTCGATCGCAAACCACACAATCCGAAGCATACAGGCGGCTCGACTCAGCAAAGGACTGCGGGGCTAGCACGCCGCCCGCCAAACGTGAGCGCCGCTGCAACACACCCACACCGGACCTGCCCAAATGAATGCGGAAGCAGGGTGAATTCAAGAAACACCCTGCCCACCATTCCGCTTCGTGTTCGATATTTAATCCAACACCTTTCCACAACCGACGTATTCTGTAGTTCTCTTTGGTGTCGGGACATCGAAATCGCTGAGGGCTGGTGCCTGGAAAGCGACAAATCCCAGCATTGCACACCGGCAACGACAGGTGCTTTTCACCATAACCCCAATGGAGCCAGCGAGATCGAGCGGTGGTTGAGGTCGCCTCGGTGAACTTCTTTCCTTTTGAGTAGCGGGAAATGTTGTTAGAAATATGTTGTTAATCATAGATACCTTGCAAGCGAATTTGTCATTATATCATATTGTCACCAATTTACCTATAGCGACTGTGTCAGACGAGAGCCTCCAGCCGCACGGCGGCTGGAGGCTGCGTCATAATAAGGTCTACTGTTTTTGATCGCAGACCTGGAAATGGCCGGCAAATTCTAGGACAGTAATCGTTTTGTCAGCGTTCCACACATAGTAATAAGTTCCGGGTGCTCGTCCTGTCGGCTCTTGGCGAACATAGCCGTAAGCAAATGCCTTGGCACTCGGCTTTCCATCTTCTGTGCGATACCCCAATTCTTTCAGCCATTTCCCAACTTTGTGCGAGCTAACTCCAAAAATCTCGCCGAGTGCGGTCTGGTTCAAATATGTAAAGTCATTCATTATCGAGTTCTCCTAAATTAGTAATTTGTTCGGGTGGTGCTACACGAAAATACGCCGCCGCCCGGGCGATGTCATTTGGCGTGTAGATCCGTTTGCCAGCGATTGTTTGCTTTGGTGCTGGCAGTCGCCCAATTCGGTGGGCATAGTTCAATCTGTGCTCAGCTACGCCAAGTAGCCTGGCACATTCGATCGTTGAGTAAAGTCTCTGCATAAGTACCTCCGAAAGGTATGTATGCAGGTGCATTCAAAAATTCTTGTCATTATGAGAAAAAACTTTTGACGATAAGTGCTTGCTAAATAGACTGTCTGCCCCACGAGAAAGTGCGGGGGGATTCCAAGGATCAGTTGGCAGGCAACACTTTGGCTCGCATCACAAGCTAAGTCAGGAATCGGACGGTCTTAGCTGGCGAACGCCCACGTCTCATCCTGTCGGTGCCGAAGAATCATGCCGCAATTGGAAACGGCAGCGCCTGCTTCGGCCTAGTTTAGAATGCGGAGAGCAAGAGCCGCTCGGCCGCAGGGTCGAGCGGCTGTGATTGAAAGCGGGCGGTGTGACTTTGATCCCACCTGGCCCTGGAGAAAGTAAGGATTCAACCGGTCGGCGACGTTATCAGCTTAAGGCCGACAATAGCGAGTTTACGACTTCATCATTCCGAATTCGTTGCCGAGCCATTCAAGGATTGGTTCAAAGGGCTCACACGCCCGTCACTGCCACACCGCAATCGGATTTATTGTCCGAGAGCGGGACAACTTGTCCCGGTGGGACTGGGTAGATTGGCAGCGAGCGATTGACCGAGTGCAGGATGACGGATCGCAGGCCGTTAGCGAGTTCAAAAGTGGAGTCGCCATCGGAGCCCACTTTCTCCCTGGACGTGTTTAGCTCAAGGTCGGCGTTGATGGCGGGACTTGCCAGGGCAGCCTGTTTGGGATGAATCTTCCATTTTGAGCCGAACTGTGCTGGGACAGAGGTTAGAGGCAAATCGCCTCCACTCTTTCCAGCAGCAGTCCCGTAGTCCCTTTAGGACTGCCGAAATTGTCCCTTAGTGGACAATTCCCCCAACTTTCTTAGAGTCAGACTGATCGACGTAAGTCGATTCGGTGATAAGCGTTGCGTGCGTCTGGCGGCAGGTGCAGGTAGGCCCAGGCATGGCTTCCCGCCGCCTCCAGTTTTAGGCCGGTTATGAAACAGTCATAACCGGCCTATTTTATTGCGCTTACATGCGTTGGCATGGCGACACTTTTGGGTGTGTTTTTGGCGTAAATCACGTTTTTGTCCAAAAATGAGGGGTCCCTGTTATCCAAAGATCGTTGCCATTTATCCAAAGATCGCCTAGAGTCGCCTTTTGGACATGACAATCTAACCCGCCTGACGCATACCAAATCTTCGGGACGGAAAATGGCGACCAAGGTGACTGCTCAATAACCCGTCGGGATTGATCTTTACTCGGAGGTCGGTTTTG
>CAYTGL010000049.1:0-18801 GCA_964437335.1 uncultured Chromatiales bacterium | reverse complement strand
GGCGTCGACAGCAGCGAGCCGAACACGCCGCCGTTCGTGATCGTGAACGTGCCGCCGGTGATCTCCTCGATCGCGAGCGTGCCGGCGCGCGCCTTCTCGGCGAGCGCGGCGACGTTGCGCTCGAGGTCGGCGATGCCATAACTGTCGGCGTCACGGACCACCGGCACGACCAGACCGCGCGGCGATGACACCGCGACGCCGATGTCGTAGAAGCCGTGATAGACGATGTCGTCGCCCTCGAGCGAGGCGTTGATGACCGGGAAGCGCTTCAGCGCCTCGACCGATGCGCGGATGAAGAACGACATGAAGCCGAGCTTGACGCCGTGCTCCTGCTCGAAGCGCTCGCGGTGGCGCTGACGCAGCTCCATGACCGGCTGCATGTTGACCTCGTTGAAGGTGCTGAGGATCGCGGCGGTCTGCTGTGCCTGGACCAGGCGCTCGGCGATGCGCGCGCGCAGGCGCGTCATCGGCACGCGCTTCTGCGGGCGCTCGCCGGCGGGAAAATCCAGTACGACTGGCGCGGCGACCGCCCTGTCCTTTGGCGCGGGCGCAGCGCGCCCGGCGAGGTCCGTTTTCTGCGCCGGATGGGCAGCCCGTTCGACGCTGCGCAGCACGTCTTCCTTCAGCACGCGACCGTCGCGACCGCTGCCTTCGACCGAGCCGGCCTTGAGCCCATGCTCGGCGATCAGGCGCCGCGCCGCGGGACTCACGGCCGCGCCCGCTGACGCCTCCTGCTGATCGGCGCCGTTGCCGGCGCGCGCGGCAGGCGAACGTTCGCCGCCCCGCGGCGACGAGCCGGCTGCTGCGTTGATCCTGCCGAGCAACTGGCCCGACGCGACCTTCGCGCCCTCCTCGCTCAGCACCTCGGCGAGCGTGCCGTCTTCAGGCGCCGGCACCTCGAACACGACCTTGTCAGTCTCGATGTCGACCAGCGTCTCGTCGCGCCTGACCGCATCGCCGGGCTTCTTGCGCCAGGCCACGATCGTCCCGTCGGTCACCGATTCCGGGAAACCCGGCGCCTTGACGTCCGTCAGCATGATGGCTCCCTGTCATTCATTGCGTATGTCCTTCTAGCTCAGTCTGTCGATCGGCCCGAAGGCATCGTCGACCAGCGCGCACAATTGCCTGATATGCAGCAGCGGATAACCGACCGCCGGTGCCGCGGACGGCGGCCGGCCGGCATAGAGCAACTGCCCCCGTTCGACCGCGGCCTGCAGCTTGTGCCGGGTCGGATACCACGCCCCCTGGTTCTTCGGCTCCTCCTGGCACCAGATGAATTCGTTGGCATGGCGATAGCGCGCCAGCGCATCGCGCAGTTCGCGATACGGAAACGGATAGAGCTGCTCGAGCCTGATCAATGCAACATCGCTCCGGTCTTCCTCGCGGCGCTTCTCGAGCAGGTCGAAATAGACCTTGCCGCAGCACAGGATGACCCGTTTGATACGATCCGCATCGAGGCCGTCGATCTCGTCGATGATACGCAGGAACCCGCCCGTGGCCAGATCCTCCAGCGCGCTGATCGCAAGTTTGTGGCGCAGCAGGCTCTTCGGCGTCATAACGATGAGCGGCTTGCGACAGTCCATCAGCATTTGCCGGCGCAATACATGAAAGATCTGGGCAGGCGTCGTTGGCACCGCAACCTGGATGTTGTGCTCGGCGCACAATTGCAGATAGCGCTCGATCCGGGCCGAGGAATGTTCAGGCCCCTGTCCCTCGAAACCATGGGGCAAAAACATCACGAGGCCGCTCTTCCGGTTCCATTTCTGCTCGCCGGCGCTGATGAACTGGTCGATGACGACCTGGGCGTTGTTCGCGAAGTCGCCGAACTGCGCTTCCCAGATCACCAGGGTATTCGGATCCGTCGTCGAGTAGCCGTATTCGAAGGCGAGCACCGCCTCTTCCGACAGCAGCGAATTCGTGACGAGGAAATTGCCCTGGGTATCTGAAAGGTTGCGCAGCGGCACGAAGGCGCTGTCGTCCTTCTGGCAGTAGACGACCGCATGGCGATGGAAGAAAGTACCGCGCGCGCTGTCCTGACCGGACAGGCGCACTCCGAACCCGGCGTCGACCAGACTGGCGTAAGCCAGGATCTCGGCATAACCCCAGTCAACCGGTAGCGCGCCGGCCGCCATCTTGCGCCGGTTGTCGAAGATCCTGGCGACGCTCGGATGCAGTTCGAAACCCTCGGGCAGCCGTCCGAGGCGTTCGGTCAGGTCCCGGATCGCGATCAGCGGAATGCCGGTATCGATTTCGAGTGTACAACTGTTATGCAGGTAGGGAGACCAGTCGACCGCGCCGCGGACGACGACGGCATCATTGGCGAGCAGTCCGGGCACGACGCAGTCACCGGCGTCCAGCGCGGCCCGGTAGTCGTCGACCATCGCGGCGGCGCCGGCAGCATCGATGACACCGTCCCCGATCAGGCGTTCCGCATAGGATTCCCGCACGGTCGGCATCTCGCGGATGCGCCGATACATCAGCGGCTGGGTCACGGCGGGCTCGTCGGCCTCGCTGTGCCCGTGGCGCCGATAGCAGACCAGATCGATGATCACGTCCTTGCGAAAGCGCATGCGATAATCGAGCGCAATTTTCGCGGCTGTCAGCACGGCCTCCGGATCGTCGCCGTTGACATGCAGAATCGGGGCGTTGACCATCTTGGCGACATCGGTGCAGTACAGGCTCGAGCGCGCATCCTTCTGGTTGCTGGTCGTGAAGCCGATCTGGTTATTGATGACGATATGGATCGTGCCCTTGGTCGAATAGCCGCGTGACTGCGACATGTTGAAGGTCTCCATCAGCACGCCCTGGCCGGAAAATGCGGCGTCGCCATGGATGACGATCGGCACGACCTCGGAGCCGTCCCGGTCGCCGCGGCGTTCCTGGCGCGCGCGCACCGAGCCCTCGACGACCGGACCGACGATCTCGAGATGCGAGGGGTTGAACGCCAATGAGACGTGCACCGGACCACCCAGCGTATCGAGATTCGACGAGAAGCCCATGTGGTACTTGACGTCGCCCGATCCCTCGCCCTCGCGCGCAGTCTTCCCCTCGAACTCGAGAAACAGGTCGGCCGGCGACTTGCCCATGATGTTGACGAGCACATTGAGACGACCGCGATGCGCCATGCCGATCACGACTTCCTTGATACCCTGGGTTCCGCCCTGCTCGATCAGCTCGCCGAGCAGTGGAACCAGCGTCTCGGCGCCTTCGAGCGAGAAGCGTTTCTGCCCGACATAGCGGTTGTGCAGGTAGCGTTCGAGCGCCTCCGCGGCCGAGATCCGGGCCAGCAGTCCGCGACGGACCCCGGCAGACCAGCGCTGGCCCGAGAATCCGGATTCGAGGCGTTCATGCAACCATTGCCGCTCGCCGGCCTCGCCGATATGCGCGCACTCACTGGCAAGCGACCCGCAATAGGCTGACCTCAGGCCCGCGACCAGCTCGCGCAGGGTCATCCCGGCGGGATTGCCCGGCAGGCCGATTTCGACAGGTGTATCGAGATCCCGGTCGTTGAAGTCGTAATGACGATAATCGAGTTCGGGCAGTTCGGGTATCTCGCGCAGCCCAAGCGGGTCGATGCGCGCGACGAGGTGTCCGTTCGCCCGATAGGCGTCGATCAATTGGCGCAGCCGGTAACGTCGCGAGGAATCGAGCGCCGGTGCTTCGTCGCGCTCCGCCGGCGACGGCGCGCCGTTGTACCCGGCAAGCCTCGGCCGCAGGTGTCTGGAAACCTGGCCGCCGAAGCTTTTACGGATCGGGGTATGCGAGACCTCCTGCCGCGCGCCGGCCACTTTGGGCAACGCATCAAACCAGCGGCGCCAGTGAGGATCCACAGAGGCCGGATCGTCGAGATAACGATCATAGAGCTGCTCGAGATAGGGTGCATTGGCGACCGCGAGGGGCGAGGTCCGCCACCAGGCCTGCAGATCCTTCTGTTCCGGAATATTAGCCATGACACATCATATACCCGCCCGCGCCGCGCCACCGTGTGGAATGGCCGTGCCCAGCAGGACAGCAATATTGATGCCATGGTTTGGGCAGGGGGCCATCCATTGCGTGGCGCGCCTGCTGGCGGGCGTGTCCTCGCTGCGGCGCTATCAGGCGAGCATCGGGCAGGCAAGCATCAGGCCAGCTGCTGACGGATCGCCTCTGCCCTGGCCGGATTGCCCTCGGCCTCGAAGATCCGGCACAGCGTCTGAAGCGTCCGGATATTGCCGGGCATGCGTTCCAGGATCTGCTCGCAGCGCTCTGCTGCCTGCGCATGGTCGCCGTGGCGGAGAGAGATATTCGCGAGTCCCAGCAAGGCATACTGGTCGAAACTGATCTTGAGGCTGCTGTTGTAACATGACTCCGCGCCGGCCGGGTCGCCGGTATTCAGCAGGGCGTCGCCGAGGCGGGTGAGCACGCTCTGGTTGTCCGGTTCGAGGATCAGCACCTTGCGCCAGAGCACGATCGCGTCGGCGAGCCTGTGCAGGCCGCGCAGACAACCGGCCAGCCCGCACAGCGCGAACAGATTGTCAGGTTCAATCGCCAGGGCCTGCTCGTAATAGACGGCGCCTTCGGTGAATTGCTTGCGCCGCTGGCACAGATTGCCGAGCATGGTCAGCGCGGCGACGTTTTCCCGATCGTACTCGAGAAAGCGACCGAGCCAGTACAGCGCCTTCTCGTCCTCACCGCACTTGTAGTAGAGATTGCCGAGCCCGATCAGCGCGAACTTGTCGTTACCGCCGACCTTCAGGGCCTGCTGGTAGACTTGCTCCGCACCCTTGATATTGCCAATCTTGCGCAATGAATCGCCGAGACGCACCATGACGTGGCTGTCATCCGGGTTGCAGGCGAGGTAGCGCTCCCAATACGGGATCGATTTCTCGGGACTGCGCAGACCGCGAAAGGCATTGCCGATCCCACGCAGCGCGAATACGTTATCGGGGTCTATCCGGAGTATGCCCTCGTAATACGCAACCGCCTGCTCGAATTGCTTCAGTTTGCGGCAGACATCGCCGAGCCCGACCAGGATGTAGGGATTGGTGCTGTCGATCGCGTAGGCTTCGAGAAAGGCCGTCTCCGCCTCCCGATATCGCCGTTGACCCATCAGGTGATAGGCCCGCTTCGACAGCTTGATCAGATTCTTTTCCGATTCCGGCATTCCGTGGCAGAGTCTTGTCGTCATGTAAGGTTATCGGCCGCAGGCGACGAAACGCCCCCTTGCATGCAGAATGCCCCTGCAGATGCCCGCCCCGGCCGGAGTAAAAAATATTATTCAGGAAATTTATAGAATTACGATGACATCCTTCCTCCGCATTGCGGTCGGGGCGATACTCGTCATCCGATTAAATCAACTGACCCCCGAAATGTAAATAGCCCGATACGTCAAACTCCGGCATATCCTGATAGAAGCCCGGAACCTGTCGCGAAATGTCGTGTCTTACACTATAGCGACAAGTTGTACGCTCTTTGGTAATGCGCCCCGTTCCTGCGATACTGATTCCACGCTCTTTAACCTTGAACCTCGATGACCGATCAGGACGCCCGGCAGGCGCCCAAGCAGAAGATCGGTTGCGATCGTTGCGCGTGTCAATACTGTATCGTTTTAGCGGATCATTGGCACAGGTATTGCTAATATTATTGGGGCACGGCACGCATACTGGATGTCTGGATGAGATTCCTATCAATACAATACGCATAAAAAGGGGGCAGGATAATCGTACAGGTGTCCGTTCCGGCAGCATCAGGCAAGTTCAAGTGAGGGCATTGGCATGACCATTTTCGATCACTATCAATCCCGCTTCGAAGAGACCAGGGAAGAGGAACTCACCCTGCAGGAGTATCTGGATCTCTGCAAAAAGGATCCGACGAACTATGCCACCGCCGCCGAACGCCTGCTGCTCGCGATCGGCGAGCCCGAAATGATCGACACCAAGAAAGATCCGCGGCTGAGCCGGATCTTCTCCAACAAGGTCATCAAGGTCTACCCCGCCTTCCGTGATTTCTATGGCATGGAAGAGACCATCGAAAGGATTGTGGCATTCTTCAAGCACGCCGCCCAGGGCCTCGAGGAGAAGAAGCAGATCCTCTATCTGCTCGGCCCGGTTGGCGGCGGCAAGTCCTCCCTGGCCGAAAAACTCAAGTATCTGATGGAAAAGCAGCCCTTCTTCGCGATCAAGGGATCGCCGGTGCATGAATCACCGCTGGCGCTGTTCAACGCCGAGGAAGATGCCCGGATACTCGAGGACGACTTCGGCATCCCGCGCAGATACCTGAACGGCATCATGTCGCCATGGGCGGTCAAGCGCCTGCATGAATACAACGGAGA
The DNA here is from genome assembly GCA_964437335.1 of uncultured Chromatiales bacterium. Lineage (GTDB taxonomy): Bacteria > Pseudomonadota > Gammaproteobacteria > SZUA-140 > SZUA-140 > JAITWN01. The sequence goes on along the minus strand of CAYTGL010000049.1, from coordinate 12,491 downwards.
CATATCGCGTTTCAGGGTCGTCAGAATGCGGCCGTCGGTGCTGAAGCAGATCGGCATCGCGAAGACCGAGCCGGGCGATGAAAACAACCAGGACATCTCGTCGCTGGTCGGCAAGGTGGATATACGCAAGCTGGAGCAATACTCCCAGGATGATCCCGACGCCTATGCCTACTCGGGGGGCCTGTGCCTCGCGAACCAGGGCCTGCTGGAATTCGTCGAGATGTTCAAGGCGCCGATCAAGGTCCTGCACCCACTGCTGACCGCCACCCAGGAAGGCAACTACAACGGCACCGAGGGCATGGGCGCGATCCCCTTCGAAGGGATCATCCTCGCGCATTCCAATGAATCGGAATGGCAGAGCTTCAAGAACAACCGCAACAACGAGGCCTTCCTTGACCGCATATATATAGTGAAGGTGCCATACTGCCTGCGCGTGTCGGAGGAAATCAGGATTTACGACAAGCTGGTTCGTCACAGCTCGTTGTCCGAGGCGCCCTGCGCCCCCGATACACTGAAGATGATGGCCGAATTCTCGGTGCTGTCACGGCTCAAGGAACCGGAGAACTCCAGCATCTATTCCAAGATGCGCGTCTATGACGGCGAGAGCCTCAAGGACATCGACCCCAAGGCCAAGTCCTACCAGGAATACCGCGACTTTGCCGGCGTCGACGAGGGCATGTCCGGGCTGTCGACACGCTTCGCTTTCAAGATCCTGTCCAAGGTCTTCAACTATGATCACAGCGAGGTCGCCGCGAACCCGGTACACCTGCTCTATGTGCTCGAACAGCAGATCGAACAGGAGCAGTACCCGCCCGAAATCGAGGAGAAATACCTGTCATTCATCAAGGGTTTCCTTGCCCCGCAATACGTCGACTTCATCGGCAAGGAAATCCAGACCGCCTACCTGGAGTCCTATTCCGAATACGGGCAGAACATCTTCGACCGCTATGTCATCTACGCCGATTACTGGATACAGGACGAGGACTACCATGACATGGACACCGGAGAAAATTTCGACCGCTCCGCGCTGAACGAAGAGCTCGAAAAAATCGAGAAGCCCGCCGGCATCAGCAATCCGAAGGACTTCCGCAACGAGATCGTCAATTTCGTATTGCGCGCCCGCGCGCAAAACAACGGCAAGAACCCGCACTGGACCAGTTACGAGAAACTGCGCGAGGTTATCGAGAAGAAGATGTTCTCGAACACCGAGGATCTGCTGCCTGTGATCTCGTTCAACCCGAAGTCCTCGGGCGACGACATCAAGAAACACCAGAATTTCGTCAGGCGCATGATGGACAAGGGCTATACCGAAAAGCAGGTACGGCTGCTGACCGAATGGTATCTGCGCGTGCGGAAATCGAACTGACGCCAGGCGAACGTGCCGCAGATTATCGACAGAAGACTTAACGGAAAAAACAAGAGCGCTGTCAACCGGCAGCGTTTCATTCGTCGTTTCAAGAGCCAGATTCGTCGCGCCGTGTCGGACGCCGTCTCCGAGCGCAGCATTACCGACATCGACACCGGCGAGAAGATCAATATCCCCGCGCGCGATATCACCGAACCGACTTTCCGCCACGGCCCCGGCGGCGAGCGCGACCTCGTTCTGCCCGGCAACGACGAATATATCGCCGGCGACAGGATCAAGCGGCCTCCGGAGGGCGGCCCCGGCCGGGGCAACCGAGCCAGCAAGGACGGCGAAGGCATGGATGACTTCGTGTTCACGCTGAGCCGGGAAGAGTTCATGGAATTCTTCTTCGAGGATCTTGCGCTGCCCGACCTCATCAAGACACAGCTCGCGACCACCGTCGATTTCAAGTCGGTGCGCGCCGGCTATTCCCGGGTAGGCGTCCCTTCCAATATCAACGTGATTCGCTCGCTCAAGGGCGCACTGTCACGCAGGATCTCGCTGCGCGCGGCGTTCGAACGACACCTCGAGCGTTCGAGCGAAGCACTGGAGGCGCTGCGCACGCTGCCGGCAGCGCAAACCGGCCCCGGCCATCAAGACCGCATCGCCGAGCTTGAAGCCGAGATCGCTCGCCTGAAACGCAGTATCGCGGCGATCCCGTTCATCGACGACTTCGACCTGCGCTACAACAACCGCATCCGTCAACCGAAGCCGACGACACGAGCGGTGATGTTCTGCCTGATGGACGTGTCGGGATCGATGGACGAGGAGCGCAAGGATATCGCCAAGCGGTTCTTCATTCTGCTGTACCTGTTCCTGACCAGGAACTATGCGCATACGGACGTCGTGTTCATCCGGCATCACACGACCGCAAAGGAAGTGGACGAAAAGGAATTCTTCCACTCGCGCGAAACCGGCGGCACCGTTGTATCGAGCGCGCTCGACATGATGCACGAGATCATCCGGTCCCGTTACCCTACCTCGGACTGGAACATCTACGCTGCCCAGGCTTCGGACGGCGACAACTGGAACGATGATTCTCCGCTGTGCAGAAACCTGTTACGCGAGAAGATCATGCCGCTGCTGCAGTATTTCGCCTATGTCGAGATCAAACCGGACGAGCATCAGAGTCTCTGGCGCGAGTATCTGCTGGTCAAGGGCCAATACCGCAATTTCTCGATGCAACGCATCGATGCTCCGGCAGATATCTATCCGGTATTCCACAAGCTGTTCAAACGCAAAGCGACGGCATGAACGCCCGATACATATCCGAATCACCGGAATGGACCTTCGAACTGATCGAACGTTATGAACAGGAGATCGGCCGCATCGCCGCATCATTCGGCCTTGACACCTATCCGAACCAGATCGAGGTAATCAGCGCCGAGCAGATGATGGACGCGTACTCATCGGTCGGCATGCCGGTCAACTACCATCACTGGTCATTCGGCAAGCAGTTCCTGACCGTCGAACAACGTTACCGCCGCGGCCATATGGGCCTTGCCTACGAGATCGTCATTAACTCGAATCCCTGCATCGCCTACCTGATGGAGGAGAACAGTACGATGATGCAGGCCCTGGTCATCGCCCATGCCTCCTTTGGTCACAATTCATTCTTCAAGGGCAACTATCTGTTCCGCACCTGGACCAGCGCCGACGCGATCATCGACTACCTGCTGTTTGCCCGTAACTACATCGCGGACTGCGAACAGCGTTATGGCGAGGAAGCGGTCGAGCTGATACTGGACTCCTGCCATGCCCTGATGAATTACGGCGTCGATCGCTACAAGCGCCCGACCCCGCTTTCGGCAAAGGAGGAGGCGCAGCGACAGAAGGAGCGCGAAGCCTACCTCCAGCTCCAGATCAATGACCTGTGGCGAACGATACCGAAAAAGGACGCCCCGGGAAGCGTCCGGAACGAACAGCGCTTCCCTGCCGAGCCCCAGGAAAACCTGTTGTACTTCATCGAGAAGAACGCGCCGCTGCTGCAGCCCTGGCAACGCGAGCTGGTGCGGATAGTGCGCAAGATGGCGCAGTATTTCTACCCGCAGCGCCAGACGCAGGTCATGAACGAAGGCTGGGCCACCTTCTGGCATTATACGATCATGAATCGCCTCTACGAGGAAGGGCTGGTCAATGACACCTTCATGCTCGAGTTTCTGCAGACCCATACCAATGTCATCTATCAGCCGCCGTACAACAGCGAGCATTACAGCGGCATCAATCCCTATGCGCTCGGCTTTGCGATGATGCGCGACATCCGGCGCATCTGCGAGGAACCGACAGACGAGGACCGCCGCTGGTTTCCCGACATCGCCGGGACCGACTGGCAGAAGTCACTCGATTTCGCGATGCGAAACTTCAAGGACGAAAGCTTCATCGCTCAGTACCTGTCACCGCGCCTGATTCGGGAAATGAAGCTGTTCAGCGTGCTCGACGACGATCGCAAGCGCAAGCTCGAGGTAACCGCGATTCATGACGACGCGGGTTATCGCCTGGTCCGCCAGGCACTGGCGGAGCAGTACAATCTCGGCAGCAATGAGCCGAACATCCAGGTCTACGACGTCAGGCGTGATGGCGACCGCTCCCTGACCCTGCGCCATACCCAGTATAAGCGCCGGCCCCTGCATGCCAATATCGATGAAGTCCTGAAGCATGTCACCCGTCTGTGGGGATTCAATGTCCGTCTCGAGGTCGTCGAAGCGGACGGCCGCGTCGCCAGGACACATGAATGCACAGCCTGACACCGCAGCATCCCGCCCCAGCCGATTATCAATGATCCTGACAATCACGATCCGCAGCCGCAGCGGATCGTGATTCGATCTATAATGGGCCGATGTCGAGATATCTGCTCGCAGGCCTGCTGTTGTTAATGACATCGACAACCGCCTGGCCAGCCACCCCTGAACTTGAAATCGAGATCTCCGGAATTTCCGGTGACATGCTCGCCAATGTACAGGCCGGTCTCAGCCTGTACCTCCAGAGAGACCATCCGCTCCTGAGCGAGGCGCTGATCCGGCGTCACCACCATAACGCGCCCGATCAGATCAGGAAATCTCTCGAACCGTTCGGCTACTATCGCCCGCAAATCGAGTCGACGCTCGAGCACGTCGACAATCGCTGGATTGCCCGTTACCAGATCGCACCCGGCGACCCGATCAGGATCCGCGAGGTGCGCATTCGCATCGACGGCCCCGGCGCGTCCGATCCGGCATTCCTGCGCTGGCAGGCAAGCTATCCCCTGTCCCGCGGCGATGCGCTCAGTCACCGGGCCTACGATCACGCAAAAAGCCGGCTCTTACAGATTGCACGCGAGCGCGGATACGTCGAAGGCAGCCTGGAGCAACATCGCGTCACGGTGGATCTCGAGTCGATGCAGGCAGATATCGACATGCACTATGCATCCGGCCCGCAATATGTCATCGGTGAAATCACGATCGACCAGGAGGATTTCGACGAGGACTTCCTGCGCCGCTACCTGACGTTCCGCACCGGCGATCCCTACGACGCCGCGCTGATGCTCAGCCTGCGCCGCGCATTCGCCGACAGTGATTACTTCGAACGGGCCGATGTCATACCCATGCACGAGATGGCCGTTGACGGACAGATCCCCGTGCATATTGTGCTGAAACCGCGCAAGCGCAAACTGTATACCGCGGGTCTTGGCTACTCGACCGACACCGGCGCCCGCGGCCGGCTCGGTTTCGAGGAGCGGCGAGCCAACCAGTACGGCCATCGCTACGGCTCCACCTTGCGCGCATCCAAAATCCAATCCAGCATCAATGCGCGCTATACCGTTCCGCTCAGGCATCCGGTCACCGACACCCTGACCTACAGCATCCTCTTGCTGGACGAGGAAACCGACACCACCGACCGCACGACCGCCTCGATCGGTGCGGACATCACCCAGAAAGCCGGAAAGTGGTTGCGTTCGACCGGCTTGAGCTATGAATGGGAACGCTACATGATCACCGACGTGGAAGAACACAGCCGGTTGCTCATACCGAATATCCGCTGGCAGCGCGTCCATGCCGACCAGCGCATCCAGACACGGCGCGGCTGGTACTTCAGCATCGGGTTTCGCGGCGCATCCGATGCGATCCTGTCGAACGCCACTTTCCTGCAGCTGCGCAGCGGCGGGAAATATATCCATGGCATCACCGAGCGGACGCGGCTCCTGCTGCGCGCCACCGCCGGCGCGACCTGGACCCCGGATTTCACCGAGCTCCCGACCTCGCAGCGCTTCTACGCCGGCGGCGACCAGAGCATCCGCGGCTATGCCTACAATTCCCTCGGCCCCGAGGATGATCTCGGCAACGTGGTGGGCGGCAGGAATTTGCTGGCCGGCAGCGTCGAATTCGAGTTCAACTTGCTGCCGCGAACGTCGGTCGCGATGTTCTACGATGCGGGTAATGCATATAACAGTAACGACTTCGATCCGCAGTCAGGCGCAGGCGTCGGCCTGCGCTGGAAGACGCCGATCGGAGCGGTTCGCCTCGACGTCGCGCAGGCGCTGAGCAAGGAGGACCGGCCCTGGCGATTGCACCTGACTCTGGGACCGGACCTGTGAAACGCCTGGCGTTCTGGTCCCCTGTCCTGCTGCTGCTGATCGCGGCGGGTTTCGTGACCTTACTGATCAACACCGAGGCGGGCCTGCACTGGAGTTTCAGGCTTGCCCAGACCCTGGCGCCCGGCTACCTCGACGCGCAGCGGCTGAGCGGTCGCCTTACCGGTCCGCTGGAGATCAGCGGCTTGCGCTACCGCGACAATACCGCCGACGTACGCATCGGCCGCATCGCACTCGACTGGCGGCCACTGTCATTGTTCGCCGATCGTGTTGCGATCCGCGAGCTGATCATCGAGGACAGTGACATCGCGGTCGCCGGCGCGGCGCAAACAACGGACGGAGGACCGGCCGGCAAGGCCCTTGAGGATCTCGCGCTGACGCTGCCCGTCCTGATATCGGTCGACCATCTCGATATCCGCAATACGACGCTCAGGCTGCCGGACCGTGATCCGCTGACCTTGGACCGACTCAGCTTGCGGGCGACCGCTCGCGATGACGGGATCGTGATCGAGGACGCCCATCTCGATGCCGCCTTCGTCTCGGTCGATGCAGAGGGCCGGCTCCCGTTATCGACTACCGGTCCCTTGCAGGTGACAGCGCGGTTTCGCGCCAATATCGCCGGACAGACCTGGAGCGGCACAACGACGCTGGCGGGCACGCCGGCCGCGATCGAGGCCCGGCTGACGATCGATCAGCCGCTCGGCGTGCTCGGCGAAGCGCAACTGCAACTCCTGGCCGATCCTCCGCGCTGGCAAGCCTCGGTTGGCATCGATCCGTTTGCGCTCGACGAGCTGGTCCCGGCATCCCGCCCGGTGCGAATCCAGGCGGCGGAGATCGAGGCTAGCGGTCGTGGCGCGGTGATCGACGTCAGCGGACATCTCGCCGTCAGGGATGACGAATTCGGATCCTGGGGCGCCGATCTCGAAGGCCACGTCGACGGCCCCCGGCGTGAGATCCACCGCTTCGTGGTCAGCGCGCTCGATGGCGCTACCCGGATCGAGGGCCGCGCCTTGCAGACAGCCGGAGAAGGCAGCGGAGATGACCACTTCGGAATCGATTTGCGCTGGGAAAATCTCGCGTGGCCACCGTCCGGCGCCGCGCAGGCGCTCGGCCCACAGGGATCCGCAAACATTTCCGGTACGCTGGAGGATTACCGCTTCACGCTGGCGGGGACGTGGCTGGTCGCCGACCTTCCACCGCTCGATCTTGCGCTGGAAGGAGACGGCGATATGAGCGGATTGAACCTGCGGGAACTGCGCGGAGATTTCCTCGACGGCGAGTGGCGCGGCGCAGGCAGACTCGAATGGCGACCCGCACTTCTCTGGGAACTGGCGCTGACTGCAAACGGCATCGATCCCGCCGCGCTCCATCCCGAACTCGCGGGACGGCTCGACGGGCGACTGAGTCTGACCGGCAGTTTCGATGAAGCGCTGGCGCTCGATATCGATATCGCGCATCTGGGCGGTACATTGCGTGATTTCCCGTTCGACAGCCATGCCCGCATCGTGATCGATGATTCGGTCACCGATATTCGTGACCTGTTCGTGCGCTCCGGCGGCATCGAATTGACCGGCGCGGCGCTTCTCGACGACCTGTGGAACATTGGCTGGCGACTCGATGCGACCGATCTCGGTATCCTGCATCCCGGTCTCGGCGGCGTCGCGCATTCCGTGGGCACGGTGACGGGCCCGCCGGACGCGCTGCGGCTGTGGTTCACGCTCGACGCCGGAGGCCTGTCCTGGCTCGATCATGGCATTGAGACCCTCAGGCTGTCGGCCGATCTCGGCCTCGGCGCGGCCGAGCAATGGCAATCCTCGCTGGTCGCCGAGGGCACGCGCATCGCCAAGCAGAATCTCGGCCGGATCACGATCGACACCGACGGGACGACGCTCGATCATCGAATCGTGCTGCGCATTGAACATGAGGATCATCACCTGGAACAGCAACTGGCCGGCGCGCTGCTGGACAATCGCTGGCGAGCCCGTCTGAGCGGGGGCCGGCTCGAGGAAGCGCGCATCGGCGCCTGGTCACAGCAGGCCGATTCCCGGCTCGACGTCACCGCCGATACCCTTGAACTCGATGACTTCTGCTGGGGTCAGGACGCCGCGGTCGTGTGTCTGCGCGGAGACCGCGATGCCAGCGCCCGGATGCACGCGCGGCTGGACTGGCGCGATTTCGATCTTTCGCGACTCGACCCCTGGCTGCCCGACAGCCGCGCCGGCATGACCGGATCAATGGGTGGAATGCTGGAGGTCCGCCACGAGGACGGTGCGCCGGGCCTGCTGCAACTCGAGTTGCGCAGCACGCCAGGCGCCCTGCGTTATCCCTTGCCGCCTCACGGCGAACTCCACGTACTCGGTTTCGAGTCGATCGTCCTCACTGCGGTGGCGGATGAGCCGCAGGGCCTGCGCGGGGATCTGAGCATCGTCCTCAATGACCGCGAACACCTGAGCGGGGAGGTCCGCTTGCCAGATTGGCGTCTTGCCGAACCTCTGCCCGCTCCCGGACAGGAACTCCATGGCGATCTGGGCCTGGAACTCCACGACCTGGGTGTGCTGTCCCTGCTGCTGCCGGAATTACAGACCGGACCCGGCAGGATCACCGCCAAGCTCGGCGTCTCGGGTACCGTCGGCACGCCCCGCATCGACGGCGACATGCAACTCGCGCTCGACCATCTCGCACTCGCCCGCTTCGGCGTCAGACTCGATGAACTGAGCCTCGATGCAGGAATCCGCGACAATGACTGGACACTGGCCGGCAGCGCCCGCATGGATCAGGGCCAGCTTGCGCTCGCCGGACACGGCACGGTGCGCAACGCCAGTGACTGGCGCGGCGAGTTCACGCTGGATGGCGAGAATCTGAAGACGCTCAGCCTACCGACCGCCGAGATCGTCACCTCACCGGCGATCATCGTGCGCGTCAGCCCGGATGAACTGGTCTTTGACGGCAGCCTCAGCATCCCCCGCGCGCGCCTCGAACCGGTCGTGCCGGAATCGGTCGAGCCGGTTTCCGGCGACATCGTCATCATCGGCGCTGTTGAATCAGATAATCCACCGTCGCAGTTCAACACCCATGGCAGGATCGAACTGGTGCTCGGTGACCAGGTCAGGCTCATCGGCAAGGGTTTCGAGGGACGCCTGACCGGCCGCCTGTCGCTGCTGCTCGAACGCGACGGCAGCCTGAATGGGCAAGGCGAGATCCGCGTCGTCGACGGCCGCTACCGCGCCTACGGACAGAATCTTTCGATCAGCCAGGGACGCATACTGTATGCCGGCGGCGCACTCGATAATCCCGCAATCGACATCACCGCCTCCCGAATGCGTGGTGAGATCGAGGTCGGGGTGCGCGTGACCGGGACCGCCGAACAGCCCCAAGTGGCGCTGTTTTCGAATCCGGCGATGGACGACGCCGACATCCTCTCTTACCTGCTCATCGGCCGGCCGATGGACCAGGCCGGCGAAAGCGAGGGTCCGATGCTTCACCAGGCCGCGACATCGGCTGCGCTGGTCGGCGGCGAAGCGCTCGCGGAGCACATCTCCGAGCGGTTCAGCCTTGCCGAGGTCTCGATCGAGTCCGGCGACAATGCCGAGGACGCCGCGCTGGTGCTCGGCAGGGAACTGTCGAAGGGCCTGCATGTGCGTTATGTCCAGGGGCTGGTCGAAAACACCAGCGCCTTCCAGATTCGCTACAAACTCAGCGACAAGTGGATAATCGAGACCGAGAGCGGCACCCGCTCCGGGGCCGGTGCGGACATTCTCTTTACTCTGGAACGCTGATAGGCCGCTGGTATACTGGAAGGCCATGGCTCATTCTCTGCCGGAAACCAAGCAGTGGCTGGAGGCGGCTCCGGAACGCTCATGAATGTCCTCGTCATCCTCGGCCACCCCGAAAACGACAGCCTCTGCGCCGCGATCGCCGACGCGTTCGCCGACGGCGCGAGGAAGTCCGGCCAGCGGGTTGAGATGCTGCGCCTCGGCGACCTGGACTTCGATATCAATTACCCGACCGGCCGCGAGGACGCGCCGGAAGAGCCCGACCTCGACCAGGCGCGCGCGATGGTGCGCCGGGCCGATCACCTGGTGTTCGTGTTCCCGAACTGGTGGGGCACGATGCCGGCGCTGATGAAGGGCTTCGTCGACCGCATCTTCAAGCCCGGCTTCTCGTTCCGGATGCACCCCGACGGCAGTTGGGACAAGCTGCTGACCGGCAAGTCCGCGCAACTGATCACGACGATGGACACGCCGTACTTCGTCTACCGCTGGATCTACTCTCAGCCGGGCGTCAACGCGCTGAAAAAGGCAACCTTCCAGTTCTGCGGCATCAACCCGGTCAGAAGCGTGACGTTTGGCACCGTGTTCAATTCGACGCCGGCGCAGCGCGAGCGCTGGCTGGCCCGCGCGCATGAACTCGGACTCGAACTCGCGCGCGGCGTGCCGAATCCCGCCGAGAAGCTCCGCGCGAAAGCGCTGATCTGGACCAAGGCGATGCGCCTGCAGTTCTACCCGATGACCTGGCTCGCGTATACCGTCGCCGCGATGGCGGTCGGCGGCGGGTCGGCGGTGTTCGGCAAACCGATCTACTGGCTCGGCTACGCGGTCGTGTTCCTGCTCGAATTCGGCACCGTGCTCGCGAACGAGTATTTCGACTACGAAAGCGACCGCCGCAACCGCAACGCGAGCCCGTTCAACGGCGGCTCGCGCGTGCTGGTCACCGGCGAGCTGAGTTTCCGCGAGGTCCGCTTCGGCATCGCACTCGCGATGACCGGCTTCGTGATCGGCAGTTTCTGGCTGTTCGCGTCCGCCGGCGTCTCGATGATCAACCTCGGCGTCGTGCTGTTCGCGGCGCTGGTCCTCTGCATGGGATATACCGTACCGCCGCTGAAGTTCTCGCACCGCGGCGTCGGCGAATTCGACGTCGCGCTGACGCACAGCTTCCTCGTGATGCTGTTCGGCTGGGTGCTGATGGGCGGCAGCGCGCTCGAAGGTTTCCCGTGGCTGGCGAGCATCCCGCTGTTCCTGTCGATACTCCCGGCGATCATGCTGTCCGGCCTGCCCGATCTCGAAGCGGACACCCTCGCCGGCAAGCGCACGCTCGCGGTCCATCACGGCGCGCCGCGCCTGGTCAGGTTCGCAATCGGCGCGACCGCGGCGTCGGCGCTGGCGGCAACGCTGTGGCATGCCGGCGGACTGGCCGGCGGCGTCTTCGCCGGCGCGGCGTGGTTCGTGATCCCGCACGCCGCGCTGCTGATGACGATGCTCTATCGATATCGGGAAACATGCAGCGAGGGCGGCCGGATCGACACGCTGATGATGGCGTCGCTGAGCTACATCCTGTGGTTCGTCGTGATCCCGTTCATCCACACGCTGTAGCGCGCCGGGAGTGTGAGATAATTCGGCCGGATTTATAACAAAAATTTCATCAGAACCTGTCGGGGTGAGGATCCATGACTCAAGAAATAAAATCTCCGTGCGTCAGCGTCTGCCTGTTCGAGGACGGCGTCTGCACCGAATGCCGCATGACCGAGGACGAATCGAACAAGTGGCGGAAGTTCACCGACGAGGAAAAGATCAAGGTATTGCAGCGGCTCGGGAAGTGGCCGGCGGCGTAATCGGGGGCAAACCGTTTTCAGAAGCCGGGGTTCGCCGGGCGCCATGTTTTCGGGATGCGATGACGTGTTTCTCATAGTCGCTTCCTTGCGAAACAACGGGTTGTAATGAGAGGGTTTGGATTATATGGCGGTTGCCTATTTTTATATATCAGACATGCTGCCGAATTGTAGTTAGGCATCACCAGAAGCCCCCGTGGCCGACTCAACCTAACCGCTCCAGGAGAACATGCAATGGATTCAGTCGTTCACTTCGAAATGCCGTACGACGATCGCCCTCGGATGACCAAGTTCTACGAGAGTGCCTTCGGCTGGGCAACTCAGGCGTTTGGAGAGGAAATGGGCAACTACGTCCTTGCCACCACCACCGAATCGGACCAGAGGGGGCCCAAGGCCCCTGGCAGCATCAATGGCGGCTTCTACCCACGCAATCCCGAGTGGCCAGCACAGCACCCCTCCGTGGTCATCGCAGTGGCTGACATCACCGACGCAATGGTGCGCGTGGCCACCGCTGGCGGCAAGGTACTTGGGGAGCCCATGGAGATCCCGGGCGTTGGCAAGTACGTCTCGTTCTTTGACACCGAGGGCAATCGAGTCAGCATGCTCCAGCCGCTACCGCGCGCCTAGTTAGGCCGCACACTCGGCCGCACAAGACGCGAGTGATGCCTAACCCTTCGCTCGAGCGGCCACCCGGCTCAACAATCGATAGCGATTGTTCGTTGCTGCACCGATTCGAACCAGCCAAGTACTGCGGTGATATTCATGAGATGATTGAGACGATGCCGTTGGCTTTGACAATAATCGCTGCGTAAAGCAAGGAGACCAACATGCAAATAAAGACGAATCTGACCTCCGGGCTGGAGAGTTCCTTCGCAAAAGTGGACACCCGCTGGTTAGTACGCACTTTCAAATTC
>CAYTGL010000048.1:0-19283 GCA_964437335.1 uncultured Chromatiales bacterium | reverse complement strand
CACCTCGGTATACCGCATCGCCGCCGGCGGGTCGCCGTCGACCGAGCCGAAGTTGCCCTGGCCGTCGACCAGCATGTAGCGCAGTGAGAACGGCTGGGCCATGCGCACGATCGCGTCATAAACCGCGGTGTCGCCATGGGGATGGTACTTACCGATCACGTCGCCGACGACACGGGCCGATTTTTTGTAGGGCTTGTTCCAGTCGTTATTGAGCCCGTGCATCGCGTACAGCACGCGGCGGTGGACCGGCTTCAGCCCATCGCGCACATCGGGCAGCGCGCGACCGACAATGACGCTCATCGCGTAGTCCATGTAGGACTGCCGCATCTCGTCTTCGATATTGGTCGGGATGACTTCTTTGGCGGAATTGATCATAAACAGGTATCGCTTTCCCTGCGTTCGGGGAAGATCACTAAACTCCCGGGATTCAGTCGCTTGTTATTATTCCGTGGGGAAGCGCGGAATGGGAAATTCTACCACAGACGACGCGCCCGCCCAAAAATCAAAAGGGTCAGACCCCTTTGATCGCCGCCTCCCGGATCAAAGGGGTCTGACCCTTTTGATTTTTACTTCGGCCCGGACATCAGCGCGGCCATTTTCGCGGCGTCCGGGGCGAGGACGACACCCTTTTCGGTGACGATCGCGTCGACGAGCGCGGCCGGGGTCACGTCGAAGACCGGGTTCCAGGCTTCGGCGCCGGGGGCGGCGACGCGGCGGTCGCCGAGGCTGAGCAACTCGTCGCTGGCGCGGGTCTCGATCGGGATCGCATCGCCGTTGGGGGTATTCATGTCGATCGTCGAGGTCGGCGCGACGACCATGACCCGGACGCCGTGATGGCGGGCGGCGAGCGCCGCGGCGTAGGTACCGATCTTGTTGGCGACGTCGCCGTTCGCGGCGATACGGTCCGATCCGACGATCAGCCAGCCGACCTTGCCCTGCTTCATCAGCCACGCCCCGGCGCCCTCGGCGACCAGCGTCACCGGGATGCCGTCCTCGAGCAGTTCCCAAGCGGTCAGACGCGCGCCCTGCAGCCAGGGCCGGGTCTCGTCGGCGAACACGCCGTTGATGTGGCCGGCGACCCAGCCCGAGCGTACGACGCCGAGCGCGGTACCGTAGCCGCCGGTCGCGAGCGAACCGGCGTTGCAGTGCGTCAGCACCGCGCAGGTGTTCTCGATCAGCGCGGCGCCGAATTCGCCCATCCGGTGATTCGCGGCGATGTCTTCGTCGTGGATGCGCCGGGCCTCGTCGAGCAATTCCGCGACCGGATCACCCTCGCCGCGCGCAATCCTTCGCCGCATCCGATCGATCGCCCAGAACAGGTTGACCGCCGTCGGCCGGGTCCCGGCAAGCAGTTTCAGATCGGCCTCGATATCCTTGCGCCAGCTTGCCGGGGCGCGGGCCAGGCGTTCCCGTGCGGCCAAGACGACCCCGTAGGCGGCCGTGATGCCGATCGCCGGCGCCCCGCGCACCGTCATGTTCCGGATCGCCTCGGCCGCCGCCGCGACGTCCCGGCATGGGATCTCCGTATACTCGCCGGGCAGGCGACGCTGGTCGATCAGCCACAGCGCATCGTCGCGCCAGTCGATCGGGCGGACGGAATCGTGAGGGGTTTTGTCCATCGCCCAATGTTAGCAGATTCAAAGGGGGCGAACCCTGTCAATACCCGGGGCAACGGGATCTGTATTCATGGAGTCTGGCCCTGGCGCCAACCCTTTTGCTGGCGTCCAGGCTGCCGATATCCCTGGGTATGAATCTGCTGCTGACATTGCTGCTGGTCGCGTGTGCCTTGCTGGCTATGAGCGTCCAGGCGGTACATGCGGAAACCCTCGACGAAGACGCAGGTCTCCTGCACGAGGTCAATTTCACGCCCCTGTACCAGCCCGACATCGAGCTGCTCCGGCCGGGGCGTGGCGGGGAGTATTTCGAATTCATCCCGATCCATCCCGTGCATTTCGCGCATGACCAGGACATCCTGGACGACCCTGCCCGCTGGATACTCGATGACACGGCCCTGCTGATCCGGCATCTGCCCGGCGTGACGCGAGTCATCATCAAGGGGTTTACCGACAACGTTGCGAGCGAGACCTATAACGATACGTTGTCGGATCGCCGCGCGGCAGCGGTATACAACTATCTGATCGAGCGCGGCGTCGCCACGCAATTACTGCACATGACCGGTTATGGCAAGAGCGTGCCGGTCGATGAGGAATGGACGCGCGAGGGCCGCGCCCGCAACCGCCGCGTCGAAATCTATCTGGTCAGACAACAGCGGTAACCACGGGCACGGAATCACCCGAACCGCGGGGTGAACAAGCGCGGCGTATCCACCCCGCAGTCAATGACTGCATCTGTTACCTGCTCCCTGACACCCTGTATACTGCCCGGATGCAACAGGTCGATACGCTGATTCACGCCGGCTGGGTCATCCCGGTGGAGCCGAGCGATGCCGTGCTCGAGAGGCATGCCATTGCGGTACGCGACGGACGGCAGGATTGCGGTGATGCGCCCGTCGCGTACCGCAATCCTGCCGTCCGTCGATGCCGATGCGCAGTACCAGGCCGCCAGTGTCATGCGCCTTGCCGGTCATGTGCTGATCCCCGGTCTCGTCAATGCCCATACCCACGCGCCGATGAGCCTGTTTCGCGGCCTTGCTGACGACCTGCCGCTGATGGAATGGCTGCAACACCACATCTGGCCCGCGGAGTCGACCTGGGTGAGCGAGGAATTCGTCTACCAGGGCACCCTGTTCGCGATCGCCGAGATGCTGCGCGGCGGCACGACCTGCTTCAGCGACATGTACTTCTTTCCCGAGGATACCGCGCGCGCGGTCACCCGCGCCGGCATACGGGCGATGCTCGGGCTGATCATGATCGATTTTCCGACCGCATGGGCCGCGGGCCCCGACGAATATCTCGCGAAGGGTCTCGCACTGCATGATCGCTACCGCGATGACCCGCTGATCCGCACCGCGTTCGCGCCGCACGCCCCGTATACCGTATCCGATGCGCCGCTGCAGAAGATCCGCATGCTGGCCGAGGAACTCGACATCCCGATCCATATGCACGTCCACGAGACCGCCGGCGAGGTCGGGAATGGCCGCCCGCTCGCGCGCCTCGAGGCGATGGGCCTGTTGTCGCCGCGCCTGCTCGCGGTACACATGACTCAGCTCACCGACGATGAGATCGCGCGCTGCGCTGCGGCCGGTGTCCACGTCATCCACTGTCCCGAATCGAATCTGAAACTGGCAAGCGGCTTCTGCCCGGTGCAAAAACTGATCGAAGCCGGCGTCAACGTCGCGCTCGGCACCGACGGCGCTGCGAGCAATAACGACCTCGACATGCTCGGCGAGATGCGCACCGCCGCGCTGCTCGCGAAGGCCGTCAGTGGCAATGCGAGCGCGGTTCCGGCGGCCGAGGCGCTGCGAATCGCGTCGCTGAATGGCGCCCGCGCGCTCGGACTCGACCAGGACATCGGTTCGCTCAAGGTCGGCAAGTCGGCCGACATCGTCGCGATCGACCTCGGTGGGCTCGAGGCGCGGCCGGTCTATCACCCGGTATCGCAACTGGTCTATGCATCCGGCCGCCACCAGGTTACTGACGTGTGGGTCGCCGGCCGCCCGCTGCTGCGCGATCGCCGGCTGACGACGCTCGACGAAGGGCAACTGCGCGACTGGGCCGATGCCTGGCGCACCCGGATCGCAGCGACCGACGAGGACATGAGCCAGGAATCATGAACCCGACATGAGCCACACGACGACCAATGTCGACCACGCCGAGGTCGCAAAATTCGATGCCGCGGCGGCGCGCTGGTGGGATACGCAGGGACCGTTCAAGACCCTGCACGAGATCAACCCGCTGCGTCTCGACTATATCGACAGCCGCGCCGGGCTTACCGGCAAGACCGTCATCGATGTCGGCTGCGGCGGCGGGATTTTATCCGAGGCGATGGCGCTGCGCGGCGCGCGCGTCACCGGCATCGACCTCGCCGAATCCTCGCTCGCGGTCGCCCGCATGCATATGCTTGAGAGAGTTCAAAAGGGTCAGACCCTATTAAAAGGGTCTGACCCTTATTATCGCGCGATCAGCGCCGAGGCGCTCGCCGACGAGGCGCCCGCGAGTGCGGATATCGTCACCTGCATGGAACTGCTCGAGCATGTCCCGGATCCGGCCGCGCTGGTCGCGGCCTGCGCGCGCCTGGTCAGACCCGGCGGTCATGTCTTCCTGTCGACGATCAACCGCAACCCGAAATCGTATCTGTATGCGATCATCGGCGCCGAATACCTGCTGCGCATGTTGCCGGCCGGTACCCATGACTACGCCCGTTTCATCCGCCCGTCGGAACTCGCTCACTGGCTGCGCGCGGCCGGGCTCGATTTGCGTGACCTGACCGGCCTCACCTATAACCCGCTGACCGGACGCTACGCGCTGGGATCTGACGTCAGCGTCAACTATCTCGCGCATACCGTCAGGGAAGGCTGATGCCAGACCCGATGCCCGATCCGGTTCCAGATTCGATTCCAGATTCGGCGCCGATACGGTGTATCCTGCTCGACCTCGACGGCACGCTGGTCGACACTGCCCCGGACCTCGCCTGGAGCCTGAACGCACTGCGCGCGGAGCAGGCGCTGCCGGCCATCCCCTTCGCGGCAATCCGCCCGCATGTCTCGCACGGTGCGCGCGCGTTGATCCGCGCCGGCTTTGATGTCGACGAGCTGGACCCCCGCTTCGAAGCGCTGCGCCTGCGGCTGCTCGAGATCTATCAGGACAATCTCGCGAATCAAAGCCGGCTCTTTGCCGGGATGGAAACGCTGCTCGCGACGCTCGAAACACGGGCGATTCCCTGGGGCGTCGTCACGAATAAACCCGCGTGGCTGACCGAACCGCTGATGACCGCGCTCGGCCTCATGGCGCGCGCCGCCTGCGTCGTCAGCGGCGACACCACCGCGCACAGCAAGCCGCACCCGGAACCGCTGCTGCACGCGAGCCGCCTCGTCGCGATGCCGCCCGGACAGTGTCTGTACGTCGGCGATGCGCGGCGCGACGTCGAGGCCGGGCGCAATGCCGGCATGAAGACGCTGGTCGCACTGTTCGGCTATCTCGACGACGGTGACCGCCCCGAGGAATGGTCGGCGGACGGGCTCATCGCCCACCCGCTCGGGATTCTCGACTGGCTTGCGCCGCCGGAACGCGGCGCCGTGACCGGACATGGACGCTGAACTCCTGATCGGCCTGGTCGCCCTGCCCGCCGGTTTCGCGCTCGGCGCGCTGATCTCCCACCTGCGCGCGCAGCGCAGGATCACGGAATTGCAGGTCGAGAAGGCCGCGCTCGCAACGACGCTCGAACTCGAGCGCAGGACCGTGCAGGAACGGCAGCAGGCGGTCGAGGAAACGCGCAGGCAGCTCGGCGACACCTTCGCCCGGCTGTCGAGCGACGCGCTCAAGCACAACAACGCGGAATTCCTCCAGCTCGCGCAGCAGAATCTCAAACAGTTCCAGATCCAGGCGCACAACGAACTCAGCAAGAAGGAACAGGCCGTCGAGCACATGGTCAAGCCGATCCGCGAACTGATCGAGAAGACGCACACGCAGATCCGCCAGATCGAGCATGAGCGCAAGGAGGCCTTCGGCTCGATCAGCAAGCAGCTCGAGATGCTTGCGCAGACCCAGGTGCTGCTGCAGGGCGAGACCCGCAACCTCGTGCAGGCGCTGCGCCGTCCCGAAGTACGAGGTCAATGGGGCGAGATCACGCTGCGCCGGCTGGTCGAACTCGCCGGCATGGTCGAATACTGCGACTTTTTCGAGCAGGAACATACCCGCACCGAGGACGGCGCGGTGCGGCCCGACATGATTCTGCGCATGCCCGGCGGGCGCGAAGTCGTCATCGACGTCAAGACCCCGCTCGACGCGTATCTGAGCGCGATCGAGGCGCCGGATGACGCGACGCGCAAGCTGCAACTCGAGCGCCACAGCCGCAACGTACGCGACCGCGTGCACGAACTGTCGGGCAAGGCCTACTGGAAGCAGTTCAAGAACAGCCCGGATTTCGTCGTGCTGTTCATCCCCGGCGAGCATTTCCTCAGCGCCGCGATCGACATCGATCCGACGCTGCTCGAGGACGCGCTGCGCCGTAAGGTCATTCTCGCGACGCCAATCAGCCTGATGGCCTTGCTGCGCGCGATCGCCTATGGCTGGAAGCAGGAGGCGATCGCGGAAAACGCCGAGCGCATCCGCGACCTTGGCGAAGACCTCTACAAACGCCTGACCACGTTCAGTAACCACCTCGCCAAGGTCGGCAAGCACCTCGGCGACAGTCTCGATCATTACAACAAGGCGGTCGGATCGTTCGAGCGCCAGGTGCTGACCGGCGCGCGCAAGTTCACCGAGATGGGCATCCATCCCGCGAAGACGATCGAAACCCCGGAGCAGATCGAGAAGGCGCCGCGGCAGCTCACCGAGGAAAACACCGAGCGCTGATGCAGCCGGACGACACGCGCGCTCCCGACCTGCATGAGGCCTACCGTTACTGCCTCGGCATCGCACAGTGGCATTACGAGAACTTCCCGGTCGCGTCGCACGCGCTGCCGGCCGGGCTGCGCGGCCCTGTCGCGGCGATCTACGCCTTTGCGCGCACCGCCGACGACTTCGCCGATGAAGGCGACGATCCTCCGGATGCCCGCCGCGCGCGCCTCGATGATTACCGCGAGCGGCTCGCGCGCCTCGCGCGCGGCGACACGCCGCGGGATCCGATCTTCATCGCACTTGCCGATGTGCGCAGGCGATTTTCGCTGCCGCTCGAGCCGCTGCACGATCTCCTCGACGCCTTCACGCTTGACGTATCGAAGCGGCGCTACGGAACGATCGCCGAGGTGCTCGCCTACTGCCGCCGTTCGGCAAACCCGATCGGCCGCATGATGCTGCATCTATACCGTGAAGCCGATGACGGGAACATCGCCAGTTCGGACCAGCTTTGCACCGCTTTTCAGCTCGCCAACTTTCTGCAGGATCTCGATCAGGATTATCGCGAGAACCACCGGATCTATCTGCCGCAGGACGAGATGGCCCTGCATGGCGTGACCGAGGGACATTTCCGCGAGCGCCGCACCGATGGCGCGATGCGCGCGCTGATTGCGCAACAGGCTACGCGTAGCCGCCGGATGCTCGCCGAAGGAGCGCCGCTCGCGTGGCGCCTGCCGGGTCGCGCCGGCTTCGAGCTGCGCATGATCGTGTTTGGCGTCGTGCGCATACTCGACAAGATCAGTATGGAGCAGCGCGACGTGTTTCGCCGTCCCCGTCTCGGCAAACGCGACTGGTTATGGATCGCGCTCCGGGCATCGACCGCACGCGGGTTGCCGTCAACGGGGTCGGCTCCTGATTTGAGCTGACCCCGTCGGGCGATTCGATGGTTTTGTCTCCTTCATCTGCTTGCTGTATCTTGGGGCCTATCCAACACCGGATCGCGCACGGCCGACGCCGATGACCCCTGACGATTATTGCCAGAACAAGGCCGCGCGCAGCGGTTCCAGTTTCTATTACAGTTTCCTGTTCCTGTCCGCCGACAAGCGACGCGCGATCACGGCCTTGTACGCATTCTGCCGGGAGGTCGACGATATCGTGGATGCCCGCGTCGAGCCGGCGATCGCGCGCGTCAAGCTGGCCTGGTGGCGCGAGGAGATCGGTCGCCTGTTCAACGGGACGCCGCAACACCCGGTGACGAAGGCGCTTGCCGGCCCGGTTGGCATTTACAACCTCCCGCGCGAGCAGTTTCTCGAGATCATCGACGGGATGGAGATGGATCTCGATCACAACCACTATCCCACGTTTCGCGAGTTGAGCCTCTATTGTCACCGCGTCGCAAGCATGGTCGGCATGATGTCCGCCGATATCTTCGGTTACCAGGATCGGCGCACGCTGAAATATGCGCATAGCCTCGGCACCGCGTTTCAGCTGACGAATATTATCCGCGACATACGGGAGGACGGCCAGCGCGGTCGGCTGTATATCCCGCTCGATGAACTGCGGCGCTTCGGCGTCACGACCGCGGAGATCACGGGCCCGCACGGCAGTGACCGGATCCGTGCGCTGCTGCGCTTCCAGGCCGATCGCGCGCGCGGATACTATCGCAAGGCCTTCGAGTTCCTGCCTGACGTCGATCGCTACGCCCAGCGCAGCGGGCTCGCGATGGCCGCGATCTATCTCGATCTGCTGACCGAGATCGACAAGGACGGTTACAACGTCCTCGAGAAACGCATCGCGCTGACGCCGCTGCGCAAGCTGTGGCTGGCCTGGAAGACGACGCACCAGGAAAAATCGCGTCACCGGAAACTGCTGCGCCGGGCTTCTGCCGGATGACGTGATGAACATCGTCGTCGGTGGCGGCTGGGCCGGCATCGCGGCCGCGGTCGAGCTTGCACAGCGCGGCCAAGCGGTCACGCTGATCGAGGCCGCCGGCCGTCTCGGCGGCCGCGCCCGCTCGATCGATTATCGCGGCCGGGCGCTCGACAACGGGCAACACCTGCTGATCGGCGCGTATCGCGACGTGCGTTACCTGCAGGCGCTTCTTGGTCTCGCCGAATCCGATCTTTATGTCCGGCTGCCGCTGGAACTCCGCATGCTGTCACGCGCGCATCCCGCGATCTGCCTGCGCCTGCCCGCGCTGCCCGCGCCGCTGCATCTGTTTTCCGGATTGATCCTCGCCGCAGGACTCGGCATCATCGACAAAGTTCGCGCCTTGCGGCTGTGCATCGCATTGCGGCGGCCCACCGCCACACCGGATTGCAGCGTGAGCGAACTCCTTGCGCGCCATCGCCAGACACCGCGCCTGATCGCAAGCCTGTGGCAACCGCTGTGCCTTGCGACGTTGAACACGCCGATTGATACGGCTTCGGCGCGGATTTTCGCCCGCGTGCTGCATGACGCGTTCGGCCGGCGGTGCGACGACTCCGACCTGCTGCTCCCGCGCTGTCGGCTCGGCGCGCTGCTGCCCGATCACGCCCGGGCCTTCATCGAGGCGCGCGGCGGACAGGTAATGTTGAGACGCCGGGTCGCCGGCCTCGAAATCCGGGACGATCGGATCAGCGCCGTCGTGCTCGCGAATGGGGCGCGACTGCCCGCCCGTCAGCTTATCCTGGCGCTGCCGCCGTCCGCTGCCGCGCGCCTGCTCGCACCCCATGTAATGATGAAAGAACTGGCCGGTCGCCTGGATTATTTCGAGTCTGCGCCGATCTGCACGCTCACCATTGAATATCCCGCCGCGACCGCGCTTCCGTTCCCGATAATCGGACTCGAAGGCGCGACGGCGCAGTGGGTGTTTGATCATGCGCTGAGCGGGAACCCCGGCCGGATGTCGGTCGTCATCAGCGGTCCCGGCCCGCACTTGAAACTCGATAATGCCGCCTTGCTCGAACGGGTCACCGGCGAGTTGTCCGCCTTCTTCCCGGACTGGCCGGCGCCACTGGGCGGATTCGTGCTGCGCGAAAGACACGCGACCTTTGTCAGCAGCGTCGGGATCGATGCGCTGCGTCCCTCGATCGATACGCCCCTCGCTAACTGCCGGCTCGCCGGTGACGTGGTGGCGACCGGCTATCCGTCGACGCTCGAGGGCGCGGTACGCAGCGGTCTCGCCTGCGCGCGGGCGCTGCCGGGTTTACCGGATACCGGCAGCTAGGATGCGGTTCGCTTCGCCGCTGCATCCTGCGTCGATGTCTCCGGCATCTCGGTCTTGAGGCTCATCGCTTCTTCGAGCGTGGTGCGGCCGGTGCGGGCGAGTTCGAGTGCATGGGCGAACAGCGACCTCATGCCGGCCGCGGCCGCCTCACCGGCGATTGCGTCGACCGGCGCATTGCGCCCGATCAGCCGCGCGATCTCCGGCGTCACCGACAACACTTCGCAAACGATGGCACGACCGGCATAACCGGTCTGGCCGCAGTCCGGGCAACCGCGGCCGCGCATGAGCGTGGCGCCGGACTGCGTTGTTCCTTGCATTGCGGGCCACGCGGCGACCGCGACCGCGGCCGCATCGCGCCCCGCGCATTGTGCGCAGACCAGTCGTACGAGCCGCTGCGCGACGACCCCGAGCAGTGTCGAGGCAAGGATGCAGGGTTCGACGCCCATATCGATCAGACGCGTGATAGTCCCCGGTGCGTCGTTGGTGTGCAGCGTGCTGAGCACGAAGTGCCCGGTCAATGCGGCCTGGCAGGCGATCGCGGCGGTCTGTGCATCGCGGATCTCGCCGACCATGATGACGTCCGGGTCGTGACGCAGAAAGCGCCGCAACGCCTCGGCGAAACCGAGCCCGATGCGTTCGTTGATCCTGACCTGCTCGATCCCTTCCATGTCATATTCGACCGGATCCTCGGCGGTCAGGATATGCGCCCCGCCGCCGCGTATCTCGTTCAACACCGCGTACAGCGTCGTCGACTTGCCGGAGCCGGTCGGTCCGGTCACGAGAAAGAGGCCATGGGGTCGGGCGATGACGCCCCGCACCGTCGCGAGGGCGGCTTCCGGAAGGCCGAGCGCGTCGATCGGTTTCAGCGCGGCGGCGCGATCGAGTATACGGACAACGACACTCTCGCCGTTCACGGTCGGGATCACCGATATGCGAAGATCGATGTTGCGTCCGTCATGGCTGAGTTGCGCATGTCCTTCCTGCGGCAGGCGCCGTTCAGCGATGTTCATACGGCCGATGATCTTGATGCGGCTGACCAGCGCCGGCAGCAGCGCGCGATGCAACATGCGTGCATGCCGCAGTTCGCCGTCGATCCGGTACCAGACCGTGATCCGTTCACGCTCGGGGCGGAAATTGATATCTGACGCGCGGCGCAGCACGCCCTGGCGCAGGATCGCATTCAGCAGGCGGACGATCGGCCTGCGCTGCGCCTCGCTCTCGCCGTCCCCGGCATCGGCCACGTGCGCCTCCGCCGCTGCTACGGAATCGGGGCCGGCGTCCTCGATCGCCGCGCCTTCATCGATGCCCGAATAGTAACGGGAATGCGCGAGCGCAATCTGCCCGGACGGCGCCTGGACCGGGACGATCGGGTCGATACCGTTGAACCGCAGCATCTCGGCGACATAGGTATCGAAGGGGTTGTCCATCGCGACGACCAGTGCCCCGTCGAATTGCGCCAGCGGCAGGATATGGTGGCGGACGACGAACTCCTCCGGGATCATCGCGAGCACCCGTGGCGCGATATCGAGGCCATCGAGGCTGATACAGGGGATCCCGAATTTCATCGCGAGGGCAGCGTTGATCTGGCCGGCATCGACAATCCCGCTGTCGACGAGGATACGGCCGAGATGCCGTTTCCGTTGGGCACGCTGGTGCGCGAGCGCTCGTTCGAGCTGGACCCGGTCGATCAGCCGCGCCTCGAGCAGGATCTCGCCGAGGCGCCTGTCCGCCTGCGCACGCCCCGTCTGCGCGAGCGCGCGCTGCAGGTCAGCGTCGTTCCGTATCAGGAACCGTTCCATTCCCGGCCGTCCTTCCTCTGGTGCCCGAACGGTCGATGATAGGCGCCAAGATCCCGGGGTCGATCAGACCCCGGCTGAATCAGCGGGGTAGCAGACGCCCGGTCTGTGATCAGAACCCTAATCTGCCGTTCATAATTCAATCACTTGACGGGCTCCGCGCACGATTGCCAGATAATTGACAAGTGATTCAACGGCTTCATATTCCCTTTGCACGCTGTCTATGATAAGAGTAGCGGGTATTCTCCCAGCAGGAGCGACGGCGTACCTCACGCTGGATACCGACTGTCTCAATCCGGCATTTCTGGCACGGAGGTTGCACTTAATACGGACACGGAATTCCCGTCAGAGGAGAAGGACGCCCATGGGGCAAGGCAGTCAGACAGTGAACGAGCTCTACGATGTCGGCAATCTCGCGCTGATGTCGCACGCGCTCGAGTCACAGGGCGGCATCCCCGGCGGGAGCGACAAGGCGCTGCAAATCGCGAGCGTATTGCAGACCACGCTCGACGTCGAGCAGTTGGTCACGGTGTTTTCGCGCCAGATCCAGAGCCTGGTGCCTCACAGCAGCCTCACCTTCGAAAACAAGTCTATCGATCTGTCGGTCACGGCCGGCAAGCCCGAGAAATCGGCCTGCCGCTACCAGCTCGTCGTAGCCGCGCAAACGCTCGGCCAGTTGTCCGTGACCCGCCGGAAGAAATTCGCCGAGGATGAGATGATTCTCCTCGAACATCTGCTGTGCTGTCTGGTCTACCCGCTGCGTAACGCGATCATGTACAAGATAGCGGTCACCGCGGCGCTCACGGATCCGCTGACGGGCGTCAATAATCGAACCGCGATGAACAGCGCGCTGATCCGCGAAACCGAACTCGCCCGCCGCCACGAGACGCCGCTATCGCTGATCGCGCTTGATATCGACCGCTTCAAGGCCATCAACGACCATAACGGGCATCTCGCCGGTGACCATGTGCTGAAAAGTGTCGCGGAGGCGCTCGCCGACTGCACGCGCGGTTCGGACATCCTGTTTCGCTCCGGCGGCGAGGAGTTTCTGATATTGCTCAGCAATACCGGCAAGGACGGCGCGCTGCTGCTCGCCGAACGCATCCGCCACACGATCGAGAGCAACGAATACTATTACGGCGACGCTGTGATCGCGGTCACGGCGAGCCTCGGCGTCGCGTGCTTCAGCAAGGGAGACAACAGCGAGCGACTGTTTGAAAAGGCCGACATGGCGCTGTACGCGGCCAAAACCGCCGGCCGGAACTGCGTCAAATTTATCGATTAGTCCCGCCAGCGCGGCCCGCCAGGGCTGCAATCTCCGGCGCAACGGCCGATACCACAGCAGTAACGAAAGTCAGCCGTCGCATGTTCATTACATGCAGGAGAAATACGCCATGCGTCATATTTCGTGTTTACCCGCCGCCGTCTGTTGCCTGATAATAGGGCTGTACGGCCAACCCGTTCATGCCGCGCCCCAGGCGCCGAGCAAGGGAATGCCGATGGACAAGGTCACGCAAATCCACGGCCAGCCGCGGGTCATCACGGCCGCGGTCGGCGATCCCCCGATCACGCGCTGGATCTACGATGAATATACGGTCTATTTCGAGCACAAGCATGTCATTCACAGCGTAATTACCGGTGAAGGCGCCGAACACCCGGTACCATCCGCCTCCGCAGCGTCGGCAGACAGGGATCCCGTCACTCAGTGACGCCCTGCCGGCCGCGGCGGTACGCGCGCGGCCATGAACGACTCCCGCCCCCGACTCCCGGCCGAATGGGCGGCCCAGAGCGGCGTCCTGCTGACCTGGCCTCGTCCCGACAGCGACTGGGGTGAGGATCTCGTCATCATCGAGCCGGTTTTCGCGGCGATCGCATCCCGCATCAGCCATCACGAGAAGGTCATCGTCACCTGCGGGGACGCGGCACAGCGGACCCGTGTCACGGCGCTGATCGAAAAGGCCCGCGGCAGGCTCTCGCAGATCGCCTTTCCGCTGGCGCCGTCGAATGATGTCTGGGCGCGCGATCACGGGCCTATTACAGTGATCGAGTCCGGCAAACCGCTGTTGCTCGATTTCGGGTTCAATGGCTGGGGGGGGAAATATCCGGCGGATCACGATAACCACCTCACTCGCTCGCTGCACATCGAAGGCGTGTTCGGACCAACGCCGCTGCGCGAGATCGATTTCGTGCTCGAGGGCGGCAGCATCGACAGCGACGGTCAGGGCACGCTGCTGACGACGACACAGTGCCTGCTCGCCCCGACGCGCAATCCCGGCTATAACCGCGACCGGATCGAGTCCCGCCTGCGCGAGACGCTCGGCGTCGAGCGCATCCTGTGGCTCGAACATGGCTGGCTCGCCGGCGACGATACCGACAGTCATATCGACATGCTCGCGCGCTTCTGCGACGAGCGCACGATTGCGTATACCGCCTGCGATGACGCCGGCGATGAACATTACGACGAGCTCCGGCGCATGGCGCAGGAACTCGCCGCATTGCGGACGTCGGATGGCCGGCCCTACCGGCTGGTGCCGTTGCCTCTGCCCCATGCAAAACGCAATCGCGACGGTGATCGCCTGCCGGCGAGCTATGCAAACTTCCTGATCATCAACGGCGCCGTACTCGCGCCGGTCTACAGCGATCCGGCCGACGAGATCGCGCTCGACCGGCTGCGTGCCTGTTTCCCCGATCGCGAGATCGTCGACATCCCCTGCCTGCCGCTGATCGCGCAGTTCGGGAGCCTGCATTGTGCTACGATGCAGCTTCCCGAAGGCGTGCTCGCATGACATGACGACGAAGACACTGACGATCGGCCTCGTCCAGCAGGCCTGCTCCGACGACCGCGACGACAACCTCGAACGCAGCGGCGCCGGCATTCGCGACGCGGCGGCGCGCGGCGCGCGGCTCGTGCTGCTGCAGGAACTGCACGCCGGGCCCTATTTCTGCCAGACCGAAGACCCTGCCGTCTTCGATCTCGCGGAACCCGTGCCGGGGCCGACCAGCGAACGCCTGGCGGCGCTGGCCGCCGAACTCGGCATCGTCATCGTCGGCTCGATCTTCGAGCGCCGCGCCGCGGGGCTCTATCACAACACCGCGGTCGTATTCGAACGCGACGGGCGTATCGCCGGGCTCTATCGCAAGATGCATATCCCGGATGATCCCGGCTATCACGAGAAATTCTATTTCACGCCCGGCGATCTCGGTTTCAAGCCGGTCGAAACCTCGGTCGGCAAGCTCGGCGTGCTGGTATGCTGGGACCAGTGGTATCCGGAAGCGGCGCGTTTGATGGCGCTCGCCGGCGCCGAGCTGCTGCTCTATCCAACCGCGATCGGCTGGGACGACCGCGACGACGACGCCGAACGCGAACGCCAGCGCGAAGCGTGGCTGACGATACAGCGCGCCCACGCGATCGCGAACGGCCTGCCGGTCGTTGTCTGCAACCGCGCCGGCCACGAGCCGGACCCGTCCGGACTGGGACCGGGCATTCGCTTCTGGGGCTCGAGTTTCATCGCCGGACCACAGGGGGAATGGCTGGCGCGGGCGGAAACGGATCGCGCAGCCGTGGTGATCTGCACGGTCGATCTCGCGCGCAGTGAAAAGGTGCGGCGCTGGTGGCCCTTTTTGCGCGACCGCCGCATCGACGCCTATACCGACCTGACCCGCCGCTTCCGGGATTGACCGGGGTCGGCGCAGGCACAACAATAACTACCCACCGGAATGCAGGACCACTCTGAATGATACTGATACTCGCCCCCGATATTGACAAGACCAGCGGCGAATTCCGCAAGCTGATGGACTACCTGTCGAACCTGCCGAATATCCAGGCGCGGGTGCATCAGGAAATCGGCACGCTGCATACGCTGACCGAGATCTACCTCGTCGGCGACACGCTGACGCTGAACGAAGGCGACGTGGCCGCCCTGCCCTGCGTCGAGCGGGTCGTCCGCGTGTCCGAGGAATATCGCGTGCTCGGTCGTCACAAGAACGACAATCGCTCGACTTCGTTCGAGTACAACGGCCTGCATTTCGGCCAGGACACGCTGCATGTATTCGCCGGCCTGTGCGCGGTCGATACTCCCGCGCACGTCGAGCGGATGATGAAGGCGCTGCGCGACCACGGCCAGGTCTGCACCCGCATGGGCGCCTACAAGCCGCGCACTAATCCCTATTCCTTCCAGGGACACGGCAAGAACTGCCTGCCCTACGTTTTCGAACTCGCCGGCAAATACGGGATCAAGTGCATCGCGATGGAGATCACGCACGAGGACCACATCGACGAGATACGCAAGGCGCTGGATCAGACCGGAAAACCGACCGGCATCCTGCTGCAGATCGGCACACGCAACACCCAGAACTTCGAGTTGCTGAAATTCGTCGGCCGCCAGCATGAATTCCCGGTGCTGCTGAAACGCGGCTTTGGCATCACGCTCGAGGAGTCATTGAACGCCACCGAGTATCTCGCGAGCGAAGGCAACCGCAAGGTCATCTTCGGCCTGCGCGGCATGAAAACCAACATGGGCGACCCGCATCGCAACTTCGTCGACTTCGCTCATGTCCCGGTCATCAAGCGCCTGACGCGCATGCCGGTCTGCATCGACCCGTCACACTCGGTCGGCGCGCGCACAACCGGCCCGGAGGGATTGCTGGACATCATGCATGTCACCGCCCAGGGCGTCATCGCCGGCGCCAACATGGTGCTCGTCGATTTTCACCCGGACCCGGCGAAGGCGCTGGTCGACGGCCCGCAGGCGCTGACCCTGAATGAACTGCCGATATTCCTCGAGGACATCCGCATCGCCCGCGAGGCTTATGAGCAGCGCTCAAAGCTTGTCCAGCCGTAATTCGAATCAAAAATCAAAGGGGTCAGAGTCGTTTGAACCAAAAGGGTCAGACCCTTTTGATCCAGTGCGCATCAGATCCCGAGAGCGATTTCATGATCAAAAGGGTCTGACCCTTTTGGTTCTAGCGACCGCCATCGGTGGTCAGCAGGACCACCGCATACGCGGCGATGCCCTCGCCACGGCCCGTGAACCCCATCCCCTCCGTCGTCGTCGCCTTGATGTTGATCTGACCGGCCTCGACGCCGAGGTCCGCGGCGAGATTATCGGTCATCGCTGCAATGTAAGGTGCGAGTTTCGGCTGCTGCGCGATGATCGTGGCATCGATGTTCGTCGCATGGTAGTCCCGGTCGAGCAGCATCGCGACGATGCGACGCAGCAGCACGCGGCTGTCGATGCCGGCATAGGCCGGGTCGTGGTCCGGGAAGTGCCGTCCGAGGTCGCCGAGTCCCGCCGCGCCGAGCAGCGCATCGCACAGCGCATGGATCAGCACGTCGCCGTCGGAATGCGCGAGCATGCCCTGGCCGAACGGGATCTCGACGCCGCCGAGGATCAGCGGACGCTTCGGCGCGAAGCGATGGGCGTCGAATCCGCAGCCGATACGCATCAGTTCACCTCCTCCCGCGACTGATGACGCAGAAACTGCTCGGCGAGCGCGAGATCCGCCGGCCGTGTAATCTTGATGTTGTCAGCGCTGCCCGGAATCATGCGCGGCATGCGCGCGGTGCGCTCGATCGCCCCGGCCTCGTCAGTGATCGCGACATTCTCCCTGATCGCGCGCTCGATTGCGGCGGTCAGCTCGCCGAGGCGAAACATCTGCGGCGTCGACGCGCACCAGACATTGTCGCGACTCAGGGTCCCGATGACGTCGTGATTGTGATCGACGCGCTTCAGTGTATCGGCGACCGGCACGCCGAGCAGTCCGCCGACCGGGTGGTCGCGGAGCTCATCGATCAGGCGGTCGATGTCTGACGCGCGCAGGCACGGGCGCGCGGCGTCGTGCACCAGCACCCAGTCATCCGCGTGCGCAAGCGCATGAAGGCGGTGCAGCGCGTTCAATACGGAGTGATGGCGTTCGGCGCCGCCGGTGACGGTGAAGACCGGGGTGTCGCCTTCGTCCGCAAGACGTTCACGCCAGGGGTCGCCCTCGGCGAGGGCGACGACGATACCGCGAATCGCCGGATGCGAGCGGAAGCGGTCCAGGACGTGTTCGATGACGGTCTTGCCGGCAAGCGGAAGGTACTGCTTCGGGCGATCGCCACCCATGCGGCTGCCGCTGCCGGCCGCCGGGATCACGGCCCAAGCGATCATTCATCGATCGCCTGATAGAAGGTCTCGTCGCGACGGATCATGCCAAGCTCGCGCCGCGCACGCTCCTCGACCGCGGCCTCGCCCTGTTTCAGGTCCATGACCTCGGCCTCGAGCGCCTCGTTGCGCTCGCGCAGGCCGGCGTTCTCCTGCTGCTGCTGCGTGATGTCCTGTTTGAGGCGAAGCAATTCGCTGACGCCGCCGTCGCCAAGCCACAGCCGATACTGGAGCAGCAACAGCAATACGACGAAGGACCCGACGAGCAGACGTACGAACTGCGTCCCGTCACCGCTGAACCAGCGCAGCAGCGGGCGTCGCGCCCGGCGCGCGTGACCGGGCCGGCGCGCAGGCTTGCGCCGCGCCCCGACGCCACTCGCGGACAGCGAGTCGGCGCTCACGAACGCGCCTCAGCGATTGGCGAGTACCGGGAAGGCCTCACGTCCGGCATAGCGCTCACGTCCTCCGAGCATTTCCGAGATTCTGAGCAGGCGATTATACTTCGCCACCCGGTCGGAACGCGACAGCGAACCGGTCTTGATCTGCCCGGCATTGGTCGCGACCGCGAGATCGGCGATGAAGGTATCGGCGGTTTCTCCGGAACGATGCGAGATCACGACGCTGTAGCCGGCCTGTTTCGCCATCGCAATCGCCGCGAGCGATTCGGTCAGCGTGCCGATCTGGTTGACCTTGATCAGGATAGAGTTCGCGACGCCGCGTTCGATGCCTTCCTTCAGGATCTCCGTGTTCGTGACGAACAGGTCATCGCCGACCAGCTGAACCTGCCTGCCGAGGCGTTGCGTCAGAAGCTTCCACCCGTCCCAGTCGTCTTCGGCCATGCCGTCCTCGATCGACAGGATCGGGTAACGTTCGACCCAGTCCGCGAAATAATTGGTGAAAGCGCGTGCATCGAGATGCCGGTCCTCGGCCTCGAGGTGATAGCGTCCGTCGCGATGGAATTCGGAACTGGCCGGGTCGAGGCCGATGAACACATCCACGCCGGCGCGATAACCGGCCTTCCCGACCGCCTCGAGGATCACCTCGATCGCATCCCCGTTCGCGGCAAGATCCGGGGCGAAGCCACCCTCGTCGCCGACAGCGGTCGACATGCCGCGTTTGCTGAGCACCTTCTTGAGCGCGTGGAAGATCTCCGCGCCGGTACGCAGCGCTTCCGCGAAAGTCGGCGCGCCGACCGGCATGATCATGAATTCCTGCATGTCGAGCCGGTTCTCGGCATGCGCGCCGCCGTTGATGACGTTCATCATCGGCACCGGCATCGTCATCACCGCATCGCCGCCGAGATAGCGGAACAGCGGCAGTTCCTGCGCCTTCGCCGCCGCGCGGGCTGCGGCAAGCGACACCGCGAGGATCGCGTTCGCGCCAAGGCGCGACTTGTTCGGCGTGCCGTCGAGCGCGATCATCGATCGGTCGAGCGCCGCCTGATCGGCCGCATCGGCGCCGAGCAGCGCGGGACGGAGTTCATTGCGGATATTGGCGACGGCCCGGATCACGCCCTTGCCGCCGTAGCGCTTCGGATCTTCGTCGCGCAGTTCGATCGCCTCGCGCGCGCCGGTCGATGCCCCCGAAGGCACCGCCGCGCGTCCCCGGATGCCACCCTCGAGAACGACATCGGCCTCCACAGTCGGATTACCACGCGAGTCGAGGATCTCGCGGCCAATAA
>CAYTGL010000047.1:0-19413 GCA_964437335.1 uncultured Chromatiales bacterium | reverse complement strand
TCGCCGAGCTGCCAGCAGCGGTCGATGACTTCCTGGCAGCGGCGCTGCATCTCCGGGTTGCCGCGCTGCACCGACGCGAAGTCGAGGTCCTCGCTGCTCGCGCCGCTGCTCATCGACGACGCCGCGCCGCCACCGAGCCCGATCAGCAGCGCCGGCCCGCCGAGCACGATCAGTTGCGCCATCGGCGGCAGATCCCGTTTCGCGACGTGTCCGGCACGGATATTCCCGAGCCCGCCGGCGATCATGATCGGCTTGTGATAGCCGCACAGGCGTGTGCCGCCGGGCCCCGGAACCCGTTCCTCATAGGTCCGGAAGTAGCCGGCCAGATTGGGACGGCCGAATTCGTTGTTGAACGCCGCGGCCCCGATCGGGCCGTCGATCATGATCTGCAGCGCGGACACGATGCGGCCGGGACGCCCGTGATCGGTCTCCCAGGGCCTAAGCGCGCCGGGCAGGCGCAGATTCGACACCGAAAATCCGCACAGGCCGGCCTTCGGCCGGGCGCCGCGCCCGGTCGCGCCCTCATCGCGGATCTCGCCGCCGGCGCCGGTCGCCGCGCCCGGAAACGGCGCGATCGCAGTCGGATGGTTATGGGTCTCGACCTTGATATTGATCAGTATGTCTTCCTCGACGCGGCGATATTCGCCGGTCCCGGGATCCGGATAGAAACGGTGTCCGCGCGTGCCGGCGATGACCGCAGCATTGTCGCGATAGGCGGACAGGATCCCGGCCGGCGTGCGCCGCGCCGTCGTGCGGATCATCCCGAACAGGCTTAGGTCCTGCGCATGACCATCGATGATCCAGTCGGCATTGAATATCTTGTGGCGGCAGTGCTCGGAGTTCGCCTGGGCGAACATCATCAGCTCGACGTCGCTCGGGTTGCGCGCGAGCCCCGCGAAGCTTTCGTGCAGGTAATCGATCTCGTCGGCGCTGAGGGCGAGCCCGAGTTCTGCGTCGATCGCGACCAGCGCTTCACGGCCGCCGCCGAGTACGTCGATGACCCGCATCGGCTGGGGCTCGGCGCGCAGGAACAGGCCCTCGGCGTCCTCCGGTGCGTACAGCACCGTCTCGGTCATCCGGTCATGCAACAGCGGCGTGATCAGCGCGAGTTCGCGTGCGTCGAACACAGTACCGTCGCCGCGTGTTGTGATCGTATAGACAATGCCGCGTTCGATGCGCCGGATGGCATCAAGGCCGCAGATATGTGCGATGTCGGTGGCCTTGCTCGCCCATGGAGAGATCGTGCCGATGCGCGGCACGGTCAGCAGCCTCTGGCCGTCGAGCGCTACGGGCGATTCCTCCGGCCCGTAGCGCAGCAACCGCTCGAGTACCGTTCGCTCGTCCGGCGTCAGCGCGCGCTCGAGATCGACGATGTGCAGCCAGGCTGATGCCAGCCGGTCAACCGACGGGACGCGCTCCCGCAGCGCCACGGCGAGCTTGTCGAGACGAAAACGGGAATGTGCCGGCCCGCCGTTCAGACGCAGCATGTTCGGTAACGCCGGTTCATCGGTGTGAACCAGGGATCGATGACGCCCCGGTCACGACTCGAGCGGAACGCCGAGCCGCCTGGCGACCGCCTGATAGGCCTCGACGACGCCGCCCAGCCCCTGACGGAAGCGGTCCTTGTCGAGCTTCTCGCGAGTCTTCACGTCCCACAGGCGGCAACCGTCGGCGGAGAATTCGTCACCGAGCAGCACCTCGCCATGATGGCGGCCAAACTCGAGCTTGTAGTCGACCAGGAGGATGCCGACGTTCAGAAACAGTTGCTTCAGCACATCGTTGACCTCGAAGGTCAGACGCTTCATCGTCGCGATTTCGTCGTCGCTGGCCCAGTTGAACGAGCGGATATGGTATTCGTTGACCATCGGGTCATGCAGCTCATCATTCTTCAGGAAGAACTCGAAGGTCGGCGGATCGAGATCCATGTTCTCGGGAACGCCGAGTCGTCTGCAGATACTGCCGGCGGTGATGTTGCGCACGACGCATTCGACCGGAATCATGTCGAGACGCTTGACCAGGGAGTCGGTGTCCGACAGCAGGCGTACGAAGTGGGTCGGAATGCCCGCCTTTTCAATCTGCTGCATGATGAATGCATTGGTCCTGTTGTTGACCGTGCCCTTGTGCGCGAGCTGTTCGATCTTGCGGCCGTCGAACGCGGAGGTATCGTCGCGAAAACGCAGCACCAGCAAATCGGGATCCGCAGTGGTGAAAACCGATTTTGCCTTGCCTGAGTACAATTCCTGCTCGACTTGCATGACTACCTCGCTCGAACCGTCTGTGTCTCCACGTATTATTGTGCGCCGGCGCTGTCCTGGACGCTAGCCGGGACCTTCGTGCCAGCCGGCGCCCGCAGAGCCGGGGGCTTCTCGATGTCAATATCCCCGCCATCGTCCAGCCGCGCGGCGCGGGCGGAAGGGATGTCCATCGCCTGCGAATAGATCGGTGTATCGAGTCCGGCCGGTATCGCCAGCGGAGGAATGTCGACGCTTTCGCGATAACGGGTATCCTTCTTGCTCGCGCAGCCGGCGGTCGCCAGTATCACCGCGACCAGCAGGCCCAGCAGGACGGGCAGCGCCTTGTCCCCGCTCCGCAGGATCATAGTACCCCCCCGGCCCGCAGCGCACGCCGCACGGTATCATGATGTCGCTCCCCAAGTACCGTCAGTGGCAGGCGGATACCGCCCGGGATCAGCCCCATTTCGTGCAGGGCCCATTTTACCGGTATCGGATTCGATTCGACGAACAGGGCGTGGTGCAACGGCATCAGGCGGTCATTGATCTCTTCAGCGCGTGGACGGTCGCCGGACAATGCCGCGTCGCACATCTCCCGCATTGCAGCCGGGGCGACATTTACGGTCACCGAGATGACGCCCTTGCCGCCCGCCAGCATGAAATCCATTCCAGTCGCATCGTCACCGCTATAAAGGTCCAGGCGCTCGCCGCAGGATTCGAGCAGGATCCCGACCCGGGACAGGTCACCGCTCGCCTCCTTTATACCAATGATGTTCGGGATGTGAGACAGGCGCGCTACGGTTTCCGGCAACAGGTCGCAGGCGGTGCGTCCCGGCACATTGTACAGGATCTGGGGAATCGGCACGGCATTGGCAACGGCCTTGTGATGCAGGTACAGGCCTTCCTGGGTCGGCTTGTTGTAATACGGCGTCACCAGCAGACAGGCATCGGCGCCGCCTTCCATCGCGCAGCGCGTCAGGTCGATCGCCTCGCGGGTCGAATTGGCGCCGGTGCCGGCGATCACCGGGATCCGGCCCCGGACCATCTCGACGACGCTGCGAATGACCTCGCAGTGTTCGGCCTCGTCGAGCGTCGGCGATTCGCCGGTGGTCCCGACGGCTACGATCGCGGTGGTGCCGTTCTCGACGTGGAATTCGACCAGCCTGCGCAATGCATCGAAATCGAGCGACCCGTCTTCGTGCATCGGGGTCACCAGGGCGACCATACTGCCGCGGAACATTGATCTCTCCACTTCCGGTTGGACCCCCATATTACTTTCAGCGTGCGGCGATGACAATTGGCCGAAGATCCGTTTCGAAGTTAAGATGGCCGGGCAACACGACCAAAAGGAGACCACGACGTGAAGAAAATCGCTCTCGACAAACCCGTGCCCGACTTCGAGTCGACCGCGACCGGCGACAAGACGATCCGCCTGTCCGCCCTCAAGGGGAAAAACGTCGTGCTGTATTTCTACCCCAAGGACAATACGCCCGGCTGTACCCTCGAAGGCCAGGATTTCCGCGACAACCATGCCCGCTTCAAGCGGGCGAATACCGTGATCCTCGGCGTATCGCGCGACAGCATCAAGTCGCATGAATCATTCTGCGAGCAGCAGGGCTTTCCATTCGACCTGCTGTCCGACGCCGACGAGGCGCTGTGCGAGCTGTTCGACGTGATCAAAATGAAGAACATGTATGGCAAGCAGGTGCGTGGCATCGAGCGCAGCACCTTCCTGATCGACGCCGGCGGCGTACTGCGACGCGAGTGGCGCAAGGTCAAGGTCGAGGGTCACGCCGACGAGGTGCTGGAGGCAGTCAAGGCTCTTTAGACCCCGGTCGATCCTCCTCTCCCGGCGTCCTGCGCTTCCTCTTCGAGCGCGCGCGGCCACGCGTCCATGACTGCCTTGACCAGCGTCGCGAGCGGAATCGAGAAGAACACGCCCCAGAAGCCCCACAGGCTGCCGAACACCAGCACCGCGATGATGATGGCGACCGCGTGCAGATTGACGGCCTCGGAGAACAGTATCGGCACCAGCACGTTCGCGTCCAGCGCCTGGATGATCGCATAGGCAATCAGCACATAAGCCAGCTCCTCGCCCCAGCCCCACTGGAAATAGGCGATGATCGCGATCGGGAAGGTCATGACGATCGCGCCGATATACGGGATGATCACCGACACGCCGACCAGCGCGCCGAGCAGCAGCGCGAAGTTGAGCCCCAGCAGCGTGAACACCAGGCAGGACACGGCGCCGACGATCAGGATCTCGACGAACTTGCCGCGCACGTAGTTCCCGATCTGCTGTTCCATCTCCCGCCATACCCGCGTCGCGAGCCCGCGCTCGCGCGGCAGGTAGCCGCAGATCCAGTCGAATATCAGCCGCTTGTCCTTGAGGAAGAAGAACACCAGCACCGGCATCATGACCAGGTAGACGATCAGCATGACCGCGCTGGTGATCGTCGCGACCGACAGGGACACCAGGTTCTGCCCGATCACGGCGACCGAGGCCCGGATCTGCTGCATGACCTCCTGCACCTGCGCCTCGGAGATGAAGTTCGGATACTCCTCGGGCAACAGCAGCAGAAGCTGCTGGCCGCGCGCGATCATGCTCGGCAGCAGTTGCACCAGTTGGGTGAGCTGACCCGACAGCAGCGGGAGCAGGACGAGCAGCAGAAACATCAGCGACGCCAGGAACGGCACGAACACCAGCATGACCGCGGCGAAACGCGGCGTGCCGCGCCGCTCCAGCATGCCGACCAGGCCTTCGAGCAGGTAGGCGATCACGATGCTCGCCAGCACCGGCATCAGCACGTTGCCCATCAGGATCACGATCGTGAAGCCGACCAGCAGCAGGACGCCGAGGATCACGGCCTCCGGATCGGAGAAGTACTTGCGAATCCAGCGCCTGATGATATTGCTCATCAGACGGCTCCCGGCGCCGGCAGGCCGGCGGTGGCCCCGGGAACGCCGGGATTATCACGCACCGGCACACCCCTTAGTATCTGTCCGATATAGGGTTCCGCCGGACCGGAATCTGTAAAAAGCAGGATCATGCATTACGGCACCGTCGAATTCAGACCGATGGTATGCAGCAAGAGGCCTCAATACAAGCCACTTCGGCGATTCGACGATCCCGGCGGGTGTCGTGGCGGCATGAAAAAAAACCGGGCGCGCGCCCGGTTTTTACTGATCTCACCTGGCGTTGCGTGCCGCCCCCGCCGCTTCCGGTTGCGGTCGGCTGACCAGTTCGACGTAAGCCATCGGCGCGCTGTCACCGGGGCGGAAACCGCATTTGAGGATGCGCAGGTAACCGCCGGGGCGATCGCGGTAGCGCGGACCGAGTTCATTGAAGAGCTTGGTGACCGCAGTGCGATCGCGGATGCGGTCGAAGGCCATGCGACGCTTGGTCGCCCCGTCGTTCTTGGCCAGCGTGATCAGCGGCTCGACGACACGGCGCAACTCCTTGGCCTTCGGCAGGGTCGTCCGGATGATCTCGTGCTGTACCAGGGAAACCGCCATGTTGCGGTACATCGCCTTGCGATGACTGCTGTTGCGATTCAGTTTTCTGCCACTTTTGCGATGACGCATTGCTCTGCTCCGGATTGCCGGCTACGGGAAGGTTTCCTAGACGGACACTGCTTCCTGCTCATTCTCCTTGTCCTTGCTCTTCAGCCCTGCGGGCGGCCAGTTATCCAGCCGCAGTCCCAGCGACAGGCCGTGGGAAGCAAGTACATCCTTGATCTCGGTCAATGACTTCTTGCCGAGATTCGGTGTCTTCAACAGCTCAACCTCGGTGCGCTGGATCAGATCGCCGATGTAGTAGATATTCTCCGCCTTGAGGCAGTTCGCGGAACGCACGGTCAACTCGAGGTCGTCAACCGGGCGCAGCAGGATCGGATCGATTTCCTCCGGCGCCGTGACCGGCTCCTCTTGCTCCGGGCTTTCCAGATCGATGAATACCGTCAACTGGTTTTTCAGGATCCTGGCCGCACGGCGGATCGTCTCTTCCGGATCGACGCTGCCGTCGGTTTCCAGATCGATGATCAGCTTGTCGAGGTCCGTGCGCTGCTCGACGCGTGCAGTATCGACGACGTAGCTGACGCGGCGCACCGGGCTGAACGAGGCATCGAGTTGCAGATGGCCGATCGGGCGAGTGGCTTCGGTATTCTCGCGCCGCACCGAGGCAGGCTGGTAACCGCGACCGCGCTCGACCTTGAGCGTCATGCTCAGTTCGCCGACCTCGGTCAGATGGGCGATCACATGGTCGGGATTGATGATCTCGACATCGCCGACCAGTTCGATATCGCTCGCCAGCACCGCGCCCTTGCCCTTCTTCTTCAGTGTCAGCGTGGCTTCCTCGCGCCCCTCCATGCGGATCGCGATGCCCTTGACGTTGAGCAGGATATCGATGACATCCTCCTGCACGCCTTCAATGGTGGTGTACTCATGCAGGACGCCGTCGATTTCGACTTCGGTCACTGCGACACCCGGCATCGAGGACAACATGATGCGGCGCAGGCTGTTGCCCAGTGTATGCCCGAAGCCGCGCTCCAGCGGCTCCAGAGTGATCCTCGCATGGCGCTCGTTGATCACCTGAACGTCCACCACGCGGGGCTTCAGAAACTCGGTCGCTGAGCTCTTCATCCAGTGGCCTCTCCTAGAATATGTTCGTAAGTGAAAAGTAAACCGCCCGTTTGCGGGGACTTACTTAGAATACAATTCGACAATCAGGTGCTCGTTGATCTCTGCCGGCAGATCAGACCGCTCCGGCGGGCCCTTGAATACCGCCTGCAGCTTGTCGGCATCGACATCCAGCCACTCGCATCCGCCCTGCTGTTGAGAAAACTGCATCGACGCCTGGATGCGCAGTTGCTTGCCGGCGTCGCCGGCCACGGCGATCACGTCGTTTGGCTGGACCTGATAGCTCGGGATATTGACCTTCTTGCCGTTGACGGTGACCGCATTATGGCGCACCAACTGGCGCGATTCGGAACGTGAGGCGCCGACGCCCATACGGTGAAGCACGGTGTCGAGCCGGCTCTCGAGCAGCTGCAAAAGGATTTCGCCGCTGGAGCCCTTTTTACGCGAGGCCTCCTGGTAATAGCGCCGGAACTGCTTCTCGAGGATGCCGTAGATACGCCGCACTTTCTGCTTCTCGCGCAACTGCACCGCGTAATCGGTCAGTCGTGTGCGCCGCTTGCCGTGCTGGCCGGGCGGGAAGCCGCGCTTCTCGATTGCGCACTTTGCACTGAAACATTTTTCACCC
Organism: uncultured Chromatiales bacterium; assembly: GCA_964437335.1. GTDB lineage: Bacteria > Pseudomonadota > Gammaproteobacteria > SZUA-140 > SZUA-140 > JAITWN01. The sequence goes on along the minus strand of CAYTGL010000047.1, from coordinate 11,919 downwards.
TTGAGGAAGAGCTTCTCTCCCTGACGGCGACACAGTCGACACTTCGCTTCGGTATATTTAGCCACGCTTTACCTCTATTCAGACACGTCTTTTCTTTGGGGGACGGCAGCCGTTGTGTGGAATCGGCGTCACGTCCGAGATGCTGCTGATCTTGAATCCGGCGACATGCAGCGCGCGCACTGCCGAATCGCGACCGGGGCCCGGCCCCTTGACCAGTACCTCGACATTCTTCATGCCGAACTCCTTGACCTTCTCGCTGGCCTTTTCCGCCGCGACCTGTGCGGCAAAGGGCGTGCTCTTGCGCGAGCCTCTGAAGCCTGACCCGCCGGCCGAGGCCCAGGCGAGGGTATTGCCCTGCATATCGGTAATGGTCACGATCGTATTATTGAACGAGGCATGGATATGGGCCACGCCGTCGACGACATTCTTCTTGACTCGCTTGCGGGTCCTGGTCGTACCCTTTGCCATGTTTGCTGAATCCTTCAATAACGGTCCGGACTGACCGGACGGAGGTTCGTTGCTCGGACTATTTCCTGATCATCTTGCGCGGGCCCTTGCGGGTACGGGCATTGGTCTTGGTGCGCTGGCCATGCACAGGCAGGCCGCGCCGATGGCGCAGGCCGCGGTAGCATCCGAGGTCCATCAGGCGCTTGATGTTCATCGAGACCTCGCGACGCAGGTCACCCTCGACCTTGTGCTTGCCGACCGCGGCGCGCAGGTTCTCGAGCTCGGCTTCTGTCAGCTCCTTGATCTTGACCGCAGGGTCTATGTTCGATGCAATGCAAATCGCGCGCGCGCGCGCCGGCCCGATGCCGTAGATTGCGCGCAGGGCGACCGCCGCATGCTTGTTCACCGGTATGTTGATGCCTGCTATACGCGCCATTACTACTCTCCTCGTTCACCCTGCCAAATCAGCCGGATCACGTCCGCCTGCTGATAACCAGCGCTACGATTACTTTGCGAAAACCAGCAATTTTATGCCTGATTGAGAGACAAATCAATATGCTGGATGATGGGCCAGCGCTGGTCCATCAACCCTGGCGCTGCTTGTGGCGCGCGTCCTTGCAGATGATCCGCACCACGCCATTACGCCGTATCACCTTGCAATTACGGCATATTTTCTTTACTGAAGCCTGAACTTTCATTTCATACCCACCTTATGCTTCGCTGCGCGACCGCAGCCATCCGATATTCGCCGCATTCCTGGCTCAGCGCAGCAGGCCGGACCGGCCGCCACCCTTGAGATTCGCCTTCTTCAGCAGGCTGTCGTACTGGTGCGAGGTCAGATGCGCCTGGATATGCGCCATAATATCCATCACCACGACCACGATGATCAGCAACGACGTTCCGCCAAAATAAAACGGGACGTTCCAGTTGATGATCAAAAACTCCGGCAGCAGGCAGACCGCGGTGATATACAGCGACCCCACCAGGGTCAGCCGGGTCATGACACTGTCGACATAGCGCGCTGTCTGGTCGCCCGGCCGGATACCCGGGATGAACGCGCCCGACTTCTTCAGGTTCTCCGCCGTGTCGCTCGGGTTGAACTGCAGGGCGGTATAAAAAAAACAGAAGAAAATAATCGCGACCGCGAACACCATCACATAGATCGGCTGTCCCGGCGACAAAGTGCCGGCGATATTCTGCAGCCAGCCCATGCCCTCGGTATTCCCGAACCAGCTCGCAATCGTTGCCGGAAACAGGATGATCGAGGACGCGAAAATCGGCGGGATCACGCCCGCCATGTTCAGTTTCAGCGGCAGGTGGCTCGACTGGCCCGCGATGATCTTGCGCCCCTGCTGCCGCTTTGCGTAATTGACCGGTATCCGGCGTTGGGCCCGCTCGACGAACACGACGAACGCGGTCACCGCTATCGCCATCATCAGGAAGAACATCACCGTGAATGCATGCAGTTCACCGGTGCGGGCCAGTTCCAGTGTCCCGCCGATCGCCGACGGCAACCCCACGACGATGCCGGCGAAAATAATGATCGAAATACCGTTCCCGACCCCGCGCTCGGTGACCTGTTCTCCGAGCCACATCAGGAAGATCGTGCCGGTCACCAGCGTCGTCGTCGCGAGGATCCGGAACGTCCAGCCCGGATCGATGACGACCGGGAACGCGCCGATGCGCTGGCTCTCGATCGCGATCGTAATGCCGAGCGCCTGGAACGTCGCAAGACCGACCGTCAGATAGCGCGTGTACTGCGTGATCTTGCGGCGGCCGGATTCTCCTTCCTTCTTCAACTGCTCGAGCGTCGGTGAGACGGCCGTCAGCAGCTGTATGATGATCGCCGCCGAGATATACGGCATGACCCCGAGTGCGAGCACCGAGAACCGCCCGAGCGCGCCGCCCGAGAACATGTCGAACATGTCGATAATCGTGCCGCGCTGCTGATCGAACAGCGAGGCAAGCGCGACCGGGTCGACACCGGGCACCGGGACGTAGGCGCCGATACGGAACACCAGCAGGGCGCCGAGCACGAACAGCAGCCGCCGCTTGAGCTCGGTCAGACCCGTCAGGCCACCGAGGGCGCCACCGCCCGCCGCTGATCGGGTGGCAGCCACTTATTCCTCTATCTTGCCGCCAGCAGCCTCGATCGCTGCACGCGCGCCCTTGGTGACAGCGATGCCGCGCAGCGAGACCGGACCACCGATTTTCCCGGAGGCGATCACCTTGACGCGCTCGATCGCATGGGAGATCACCCCGGCCTTGCGCAATGCCTCGAGATCGATGACATCGGCCTCGATGTTATTGAGCTCATGGAGACGCACTTCGCCGACCCTGCGCGCCATCCGCGAGCTGAAACCGACCTTCGGCAGGCGGCGCTGCAGCGGCATCTGGCCGCCCTCGAAGCCGACCTTGTGGTAACCGCCGGCGCGGGCATGCTGTCCCTTGTGACCCTTGCCGCTGGTCTTGCCGAGACCGGAGCCGATACCCCGCCCAAGGCGCTTGCGCGCAGGCTTCGAGCCTGCGGCGGGCTTGAGCTCATTCAGGCGCATCATCCCAGTTCCTCGCACTTCACCATGTAGTAAATCTTGTTGATCATGCCCCGGGTGCACGGCGTATCCTCGACCGTCACGCTATGGTGCAGGCGGCGCAGGCCGAGACCGGTCGCGCAGGCGCGATGCCTGGCCTGCCTGCCGTGCAGGCTGCGCACCAGAGTTACCTTCAGCTGTTTGTTCTTTGCGCGGCTCACCCGGTAATCTCCTCGACTGTCTTGCCCCGCTTCTGAGCGACACTGTCCGGGCTTTGCATCTCGGTCAGGCCTTTGATCGTGGCGCGCACCACATTGACCGGATTCGAGGTCGATCCGATGCACTTGGCCAGCACGTCATGCACGCCGAGCACCTCGAACACTGCGCGCATCGCACCGCCGGCGATAATGCCGGTACCGGGCGAGGCCGGCTGCATGAAGACCTTGGCAGCGCCGTGTGAAGACATGATGGGGTACTGCAGCGTCCCGCCGTTCAGATTGATACGACGCATGTCGCGGCGCGCACTTTCCATCGCCTTCTGGATCGCGGCCGGCACTTCGCGCGCCTTGCCGCTCCCGAAACCGACCCTGCCCTTGCCGTCGCCGACGACGGTGAGGGCCGAAAATCCGAACTGGCGGCCGCCCTTCACGACCTTGGCCACGCGGCGTACGGCGACCAGCTTTTCCTGGAACTCGTCGCTGCTTTCGCTTGTTTCAAATCTCGCCATGATGTCGCCCTTCTAGAAATCCAGACCGTGCTCGCGGGCCGCATCGGCAAGCGCCTTGATGCGTCCGTGATACTTGTAGCCGGCCCTGTCGAATGAAACCTTCGTCAGGCCTGCCGCCTTCGCCCGCTCGGCGATCTTGCGCCCGACCACGGTGGCCGCGGAAACGTTGCCGGAATAGCCCGTCAATGATGATTTCACATCCGCATCGAGCGTCGATGCGCTGGCCAGCACTGCGGAACCGTCGGGTGTAATCACCTGGGCATAGATATGCCGTGGAGTACGATGCACGGTCAGCCGGTGCGCCGCCAGTTCCTTTATCTTTGCCCGTGTCCGGCGCGCGCGCCGCAGGCGTGACTGCTTCTTGTCCAGCTTCATGACCTGTCCTTATTTCTTCTTGGCTTCCTTCCGCACCACTTCCTCATCGGAGTAGCGCACGCCCTTGCCCTTGTACGGCTCCGGTGGACGCCAGGCGCGGATTTCGGCCGATACCTGTCCCACCTTCTGCTTGTCGATGCCGCGCACGATGATTTCGGTCTGGATCGGCGTCTCGATGACGATACCCTCGGGCACCGGATAACTCACCGGGTGAGAGTAGCCGAGCGTCAGATTCAGCACCTTGCCCTGGATCTGCGCGCGATAGCCGACGCCGACCAGCGTCAGTTTCCTTTCGAAGCCCTGGCTGACGCCCGTCACCATATTGTTGATCAGGGCGCGGGTCGTTCCGGCCATTGCGTGGGCCTGGATGCCTTCCCCGACCTGTTTGATCCTGATCTCGCCGTTGTCCTGCGTGACTTCGACAGCGCTATCTATGGTGCGGCGGAGTTCGCCCTTTGCGCCCTTGATTGCGATCTCGCCTCCGTCGATTGCGACGGTGACTCCTGCGGGTACGGCGACCGGTTTGTTAGCGATTCTGGACATGATTCATCACGACACTAGGCAAATGACTTCGCCGCCATGGCCCGCACTGCGCGCAGCGCGATCGGTCATCAGACCGGCTGAAGTGCTGACGATGGCGATTCCCAACCCACCCATGACCTTGGGCAAGTCATCACGGGCCAAGTAGGTGCGCAGGCCCGGACGGCTGATGCGGCGCAGCTCGTTGATCACCGGCTTGCCTTCGAAATACTTGAGCCTGATCGTGAGCATGCTCTTGCCATCCTCGTCTGCGACCGAGAAGTCGGTGATATAACCTTCCTGCTTCAGGACGACGGAGATCGCTGCCTTGATCTTCGAGGAAGGCATCGTCACTGTGGCCTTTTCATTCTTCTGCGCGTTGCGGATGCGCGTCAGCATATCCGCGATGGGGTCCGTCATGCTCATGATAAATTTACGATCCTATGCTCTCTGTACACTCGGGTCTGCGGTGCGGTGCTCACCAGCTTGCCTTGACCAGCCCGGGCACGTCGCCGCGCATCGCCGCCTCGCGCAACTTGTTGCGCGCCAGTCCGAACTTGCGGTAATAACCGTGGGGACGGCCGCTGATACGGCAGCGATTGCGTATGCGGGACGGGCTGGCGTCACGGGGCAGCGCATGGAACTTGCGCCAGGCCTCGGCACGCTCTTCCTCGCCGAGATTGGGATTCCGCAGCAGCTCCTTCAGCTCGCGCCGTTTTGCGGCGTACTTGAGCACGATGCGCTTGCGCCTGACCTCGCGGTTGACCATTGACGTCTTTGCCATGTTCCTGCCTCAGTTTCTGAACGGGAAGCTGAATGCAGCCAGCAACGCGCGGGCTTCCTCGTCCGTTACGGCGCTGGTCGTGATCGTAATATCCATGCCCCTGATCACGTCGATCTTGTCATACTGGATCTCGGGAAAGATGATCTGCTCCTTCACACCCATCGTGTAATTGCCGCGACCGTCGAAGGAACGCGCATTCAGCCCGCGGAAGTCGCGAATTCGCGGGATCGAGATATTGATCAGCCGATCGAGGAACTCGTACATCCGCTCGCGGCGCAGCGTCACCTTGCAGCCAATGGGCCAGTCCTCGCGGATCTTGAATCCGGCGATAGACTTGCGCGCCATCGTCACGATCGGCTTCTGCCCGCTGATCTTCTCCATGTCGCCCGTCGCATGCTCGATCACCTTCTTGTCGGCGACCGCTTCGCCGACGCCCATGTTAAGCGTGATCTTGGTAATGCGGGGAACCTGCATGACGCTTCCGTAATTGAAGCGCTCCAGCAACTGGGGCACCACGGTTTCCCTGTAAAATTCCTTGAGCCTGGCCATAACCTTCATTCACCCTGCCATCAGGCATCCACAACTTCATTGTTTGACTTGAAGTAACGCACCTTGCGGCCGTCCGCCAGCGTCCTGAAACCGACGCGATCCGGCTTCTTGCTCACCGGATTGAAATGCATCACATTCGACGGGTCGATCGGCGCCTCTTTCTCGATGATGCCGCCCGACACCCCACGATTCGGATTGGGCTTGGTGTGACGCTTTATGATGTTGATGTTCTGCACGATAAGGCGTCCGTCCGCCAGCACCTGATTCACGGTGCCGCGCTTGCCCCTGTCCTTGCCGGCGATGACGATGACGTCGTCGTTCTTCTTGATCTTGCGCATGCTAAAACCTCGTGGTTCCGCCAGCCTCAGAGCACTTCCGGGGCGAGTGAAATAATCTTCATGAAACGCTCCGTGCGCAGTTCGCGCGTCACCGGCCCGAAGATACGCGTGCCGATCGGCTGTTTCTGGTTGTTGAGCAGCACCGCGGCGTTGGTATCGAAACGGATGACCGATCCGTCCGGACGGCGAATGCCCTTGCGTGTCCGTACAACCACCGCGTCATAGACCTCGCCCTTCTTGACCTTGCCGCGCGGGATCGCGTCCTTGATGCTGACCTTGATGATGTCGCCGATCCCCGCGTACCTGCGCTTGGACCCGCCCAGCACCTTGATGCACATCAGTTCACGCGCACCACTGTTGTCCGCCACGTCGAGCCTTGTCTGCATCTGTATCATTGCAATATCTCCATCGAAGTCCGTTCAGGACCTCAGACTTCCTCGCCGCGCTCGACGATTTTCACCAACCGCCAGGCCTTCGTCTTCGAGATCGGGCGGGACTGGACGATCATCACCTTGTCGCCCTCGCGACACTCGTTGTTCTCGTCATGCGCGTGCAGCTTGGTGGAACGGCGCACATACTTGCGATAGATCGGATGAGGCACCCTGCGTTCGATCAGCACGGTGATGGTCTTGTCCATCTTGTTGCTGATGACGAGGCCGGTCACGTTCCGGACTGTCTTTTCGGCCTGCTCGGTCATGACGCCTCGCTCTTCTTCTGCTCGTTCAACACGGTGTATATGCGCGCGATGTCGCGGCGCACTTCCTTCACCCTGTGATTCTGGCTCAACTGCCCCGACCCTTTCTGCATGCGCAGATTGAACTGCTCGCGCAGCAGGTCGAGCAATTCCCGCTTCAGGTCGGGAGCCGTTTTGCTCCGCAGATCATTTGCACTTGTCATAGTATCGTCCGCGCCACAAATGTCGTTCTGACAGGCAGCTTCGCGGCCGCCAGCTTGAAAGCCTCGCGCGCCACCGTCTCCGTCACGCCGGCCATCTCGTAGAGCACCCGGCCGGGCTGCGTCAGCGCAACCCAGTACTCGACGTTGCCCTTGCCCTTGCCCATGCGGACTTCTACCGGTTTCTTGGTTACCGGCTTGTCCGGGAACACCCGAATCCAGACCTTCCCGCCGCGCTTGACGTGGCGCGTCATCGCGCGACGGGCGGCCTCGATCTGACGCGCGGTAATTCGACCGCGATCGATCGTTTTAAGACCGTACTCGCCGAAGCTGACCTTGTCGCCGCTCGTGGCATTGCCACGGTTACGGCCCTTGTGCATCTTGCGATACTTGGTTTTCTTTGGTTGAAGCATTCCGCTACCCCATTACCTTCAGATCAGACGGCCTCAGCCTTGCCTTCATCGGCGCCGTCGGCGCCCTGCGGCCCCTGTCGTTCGAAGACCTCGCCCTTGAAGACCCAGACCTTGACCCCGATCACGCCGGATGGCGTGTTCGCCTCGGCGAAGCCGTAATCGATGTCGGCGCGCAGCGTGTGCAGCGGCACGCGTCCTTCCCGATACCATTCGCTGCGGGCGATCTCGGCCCCGTTAAGGCGACCCGCGACATTGACCCGGATCCCCTGGGCGCCGAGCCGCATCGTATTCGTCACCGCACGCTTCATTGCGCGGCGGAACATGATGCGGCGCTCTATTTGCTGCGCGATGCTCTCTGCAACCAGCTGCGCATCGAGTTCCGGCTTGCGGATCTCCTCGATGTTGATCTTCACCGGAATCTTCATCATCGCGGCAACTTCCGCGCGCAGCAGCTCAATATCCTCGCCCTTCTTGCCAATGACCATGCCTGGTCTGGCGGTATGGATCGTGATCTGGGCGGTGCGGGCCGGCCGTTCGATCTGTATGCGGCTGACCGAGGACTGGGCGAGCTTCTTGCGTAAAAACTCGCGCACGCGCAAATCCGTCAACAGATAATTCGCGTAGTCCTTCGAATCTGCATACCACTTGGATGTCCAGTCCTTGACGATGCCAAGGCGGATGCCCGTCGGATGTACTTTCTGACCCATATCGCTTCGTTCCCGTCTACTTGTCGCTGACCGCGATCGTAATGTGGCTTGTCCGCTTCAGGATCCGGTTCATCCTGCCCCGCGCGCGCGGCATCGAGCGCTTGTGCATCGGGCCTTCATCGACATGGATCCTGGTCACCTTCAGTTCGTCGATGTCGGCGCCGTCATTGTGTTCGGCGTTGGCAATCGCCGACTCGAGCAGCTTCTTCAGCATCGCGGAAGCCTTCTTCGGGCTGAATGCGAGCACGTTCAGCGCCCGGTCCACGGGAAGCCCGCGGATCTGGTCCGCGACCAGCCGGCACTTCTGTGGCGATATCTTCGCGAATCTGCGTTTGGCGAATGTTTCCATGATCCTTAACCTGTCTTCTGGCCTGTTATTTGGTCTTGCGGTCAGCCGCGTGCCCCTTGAAGGTGCGCGTCGCGGCGAACTCGCCGAGCTTGTGCCCGACCATGTTCTCCGAGATCAGCACCGGCACGTGCTGGCGGCCATTGTGGACCGCGATGGTCAGGCCGACCATATCGGGCAGAATCATCGAACGTCGCGACCACGTCTTGATCGGTCGCTTGCTGTTCTCGGCAACCGCCTGGTCGACCTTCTTTATCAGATGGTGGTCGACGAACGGACCCTTTTTCACTGAACGTGGCATCTTCCCGGTATCCCTGAATCAGCTGGCCTGAATCACTTGGCCTTGCGTTTACGTACGATCATCTTGCCGGTGCGCTTGTTGCCCCGGGTCTTGTATCCCTTGGTCGGCATGCCCCATGGAGAAACCGGATGCCGTCCACCGGACGTCCTGCCCTCGCCACCGCCATGCGGATGGTCGACCGGGTTCATCGCGACGCCGCGCACCGTCGGCCGGATACCGCGCCAGCGCGCCGCGCCGGCCTTGCCCAGCGTGCGCAGGGCATGCTCGGAATTGCCGACTTCGCCGATGGTCGCACGACAATCAACCAGCACCTTGCGCATCTCGCCCGATCGCAGGCGCACGATCGCGTAGGCGCCCTCACGCGCGATGAGCTGCGCTGTCGCCCCGGCACTGCGCGCCAGTTGCGCGCCCTTGCCGGGCTTCAGTTCTATGCAGTGAACCTGGCTGCCGACCGGGATATTGCGGATCGGCAGGCAGTTGCCCTGGCGGATCGGCGCCTCGACGCCCGATACCAGTTCATCACCGGCCGCGACACCCTTGGGCGCGATGATGTAACGCCGTTCGCCGTCTGCGTAAAGCAGCAGCGCGATGTTTGCGCTGCGGTTCGGGTCGTACTCCAGGCGCTCGACGCGGGCGACAATGCCATCCTTGTCGCGCTTGAAATCGATCACGCGATAATGCCGTTTGTGCCCGCCGCCGATATGGCGCACGGTGATCCGGCCCAGATTATTCCGCCCGCTGCCGCGCGTCTGGGTCTCTATCAGACCGGGATGCGGGCCGCCCTTGTGAAGGTCGGGATTGACAACCTTCTCCAGGAAACGGCGCCCGGCGGACGTGGGTTTTGTCTTTACTATCGCCATGATGCTGCCAACTCGTTGCTGTGGTTTGCTACTGCTGTCCCATGAAATCGATGTCGAAGCCCGGCTTCAGCGCCACGTAGGCCTTCTTGTAGTCCGGGCGCTTGCCGTTGGTCGCAGAAAAGCGCTTGGCCTTGCCCTTGCAATTCATGACCCGGACCTGGTCGACCTGGACGTTGAACATCAGTTCGACGGCGCCCTTGATATCGCTCTTGGTCGCGTCAGGCATGACCTTGAATACGAACTGCTTGTGCTTGTCCGCGACGGTTGACGCCTTTTCCGAGACATGCGGCACGAGCAGCACCTTCATCAGTCTTTCCTGGTTCATGCAAGGCGCTCCTCGATCATCTTCAATGCATCCTTCGTCATCAGGACGTTTTCAAAACGAAGGAGGCTGACCGGGTCGATCGCCGCGCTGTCGAGCACTTCGACATAGGGCAGATTACGCACGGCGAACCCCAGCTTCTCGTCGATGCCGGCGACGACCAGCAGCACGCTGTTCATGCCGAGGGCGCCCAGCTTGTCGACGACGAGGCGGGTCTTCGACTCCGGAACCGTGAATTCCTCGACCACCGCGAGGCGATCCTGGCGGATCAGTTCCGACAGGATCGAGCGCATCGCGGCCCGGTACATCTTTTTGTTGACCTTCTGCGAGTGGTCAACCGGGGTCGCGGCAAAAGTCTTGCCGCCACCGCGCCACAACGGGCTGCGTATCGAGCCGGCGCGGGCGCGACCAGTCCCTTTCTGGCGCCACGGCTTCACGCCGCCGCCGCTCACTTCGGAACGCGTCTTCTGGGCGCGAGTGCCGGCACGGGCGCCGGCCAGATAGGCCGTCACGACCTGATGCACCAGTGGCTCGTTGAAGGCGCAGGCAAAGGCCTCGTCGGACACGGTGAGTCCGGCCTTGCCCTTGCTTCCGCTCGCGGTTGTCAGCTTGATCTCCATTGCTTCCTCGTTCTTCCGATCAGCGCGTCTTGACAGACGGACGGATAATCAGGTCCCCGCCCGGCGCGCCGGGAACAGCGCCCTTGACCAGCACCAGATTGCGCGCCGGATCGACGCGCATCACTTCCAGATTCTGCGCCGAACGGGTGACATCGCCCATGTGGCCGGCCATGCGCTTGCCCTTGAATACCCGCCCCGGCGACTGGTTCTGGCCGATCGAACCCGGCGCGCGATGCGACAGCGAGTTGCCATGCGTGGCATCCTGGGCTGCAAAATTATGGCGCTTGATCACGCCGGCGAATCCCTTGCCGCGGGTGGTCCCGCTGACATCGACCTTCTGTCCGGTCTCGAAGATATCGACCCGGATCTCGGCCCCGATCTCGATGCCCTCGCCCTCGCCATCCAGCAGGCGGAACTCCCACAGGCCTCGTCCGGCCTGCACGCTGGACTTCGCGAAGTGGCCGGCGAGCGGCTTTGTGACACGCGAGGCGCGGCGCTCGCCCGCGGTCACCTGCAGCGCACGATAGCCGTCGTTGTCAACGGTCTTGATCTGCGTCACGCGATTGGGCGTCACTTCGATTACGGTGACAGGCACGGAGACGCCGTCTTCGGTGAAAAGACGCGTCATTCCGCACTTGCGACCCACCACACCTATTGTCATTACAGCATCCCCTCGGACAATTCCCGTATGATCCTTGTCAATGCAGCTTGATCTGCACGTCGACGCCGGCGGCAAGATCCAGCTTCATCAGCGCATCAACGGTCTTCTCGGTCGGATCGATGATGTCCATCAGGCGCTTGTGCGTGCGGATCTCGTACTGGTCGCGCGCGTCCTTGTTGACGTGCGGGGAGATCAGCACCGTGAAGCGCTCCTTGCGCGTCGGCAACGGAATCGGCCCCTTGACATGGGCGCCTGTCCGCTTGGCCGTTTCGACGATCTCGCGCGCGGACTGGTCGATCAAACGATGATCAAAAGCCTTGAGGCGAATCCGTATTCTCTGACTGCTTGCTGCCATGACTTCAATATTCCAATTTGACTATTCGATAACCTTCGACACCACGCCGGCGCCGACGGTTCGGCCGCCCTCGCGAATCGCGAAGCGCAGGCCCTCTTCCATCGCGATCGGCGCAATCAGCGACACCGTCATCTTCACGTTGTCGCCCGGCATCACCATCTCCACCCCGG
>CAYTGL010000046.1:19338-19735 GCA_964437335.1 uncultured Chromatiales bacterium | reverse complement strand
GGGCGCGCCGCGCTCGAGCAGTCGCGAGTGCAGATAGAATACGTCGCCCGGATATGCCTCGCGACCCGGCGGACGCTTCAGCAACAACGATACCTGGCGATAGGCCCATGCCTGCTTGGTCAGATCGTCGTAGATGATCAGCGCGTCCTCGCCGCGATCGCGGAAGTACTCGCCCATCGCACAGCCGGAATACGGCGCGATGTATTGCATTGCGGCAGGATCAGAGGCGCTCGCCGCGACGATGATCGTGTGATCCATCGCGCCGTGTTCCTCGAGCTTGCGCACGACATTGGCAATCGACGAGGCCTTCTGGCCGATCGCGACGTAGATGCACTTAACACCGGTGCCCTTCTGGTTGATGATCGTGTCGACGGCAACAGCGGGCTTGCCGGTCTGG
>CAYTGL010000046.1:0-19328 GCA_964437335.1 uncultured Chromatiales bacterium | reverse complement strand
CTCGCGCTGGCCACGGCCGATCGGGACCATCGCATCGATTGCCTTCAAGCCGGTCTGCACCGGCTGGCTGACCGACTGGCGGGCGATGACGCCGGGCGCGATCTGTTCAATCGGCGCGGTGCCTTCGGCATTGACCGGACCCTTGCCGTCGATCGGCTGGCCAAGCGAGTTGACGACGCGGCCGATCAGGCCCGGACCTGTCGGAACCTCGAGGATCCTGCCGGTGCATTTAACGGTGTTGCCCTCGCTGATGTGTTCGTAGGCGCCGAGCACCACCGCGCCGACCGAATCACGCTCGAGGTTCAGCGCCATGCCGAAGGTGTTGCCAGGGAACTCGATCATCTCGCCGAACATCACGTCGGCGAGCCCGTGGATGCGCACGATGCCGTCGGTGACGCTGATGACGGTGCCCTCGGTGCGCGCCTCGGTCACGACCTTGAACTTCTCGATACGCTGCCTGATGAGTTCGCTGATCTCAGCTGCGTTCAACTGCATTGGACTATCCCCTTAAAGGTTGAATTCTATCGGGACAGCGCGCTGGCGAGCCTGTCCACTTGACCTGTAACCGAGCCGTCGATGACGAGGTCGCCGGCGCGGATCACGGCGCCGCCGATCAGCGCCGGATCCGTCACGCAGTTCAGCGTGACTTCACGGCCGAGGCGGCGCTTCAGCGACGCGGCAATCGTTTTCTGCTGATCGTCCGACAGCGGGTATGCCGACGTGACTTCGGCATTCACGACCTTCTCGGCGTCGGCGCGGTACTGTTCGAAAAGCGCGGTGATCTCGGGCAGCAGATCGAGGCGCTGACCGGCGGCGAGCACGCCGACCAGCGACGCCGCGGTCTCGTCGAGCGCGTCGCCGCAAACATCCCGGATCAGCCCGATGACCTGTTCGCGCGCCACACGCGGATTGCGGATCAGCGCGGCCATTGCCGGGTCGGCGACGACCTGGCTCAGCAACAACAGGGTGTCTGACCAGCGGCTGAGCGCGCGCGTGCCCGCGGCGATGTCGTACACCGCCTGGGCATAGGGTCGGGAGATCGTGGACTTTTCAGCCATGCGTCATTCCCCAGATGGCCTCAGATGGCCTCATATCTGGGACACCAGATCCTTGAGCAGGTCGTCATGGGCCTTCGGATCGATCTCGCGCTTGATGATCTTGCCGGCGCCGGCAGCGGCCAGCGAGGCGACCTGGGTACGCAACTGTTCGCGGGCGCGATTGGTCTCACGCTCGATCTCGGCCTTCGCGGCCACGATCAGGCGCTCGCCCTCGGTGCGGGCCTCGGCCTTCGCCTCCTCGACCATATCGATCGCGCGCTTCTCGGACGCGGCGAGGATCTGGGCGGCCTCGGAGCGGGCCTCCTGCAGGAGTTCCTTCGCACGCTTCTCGGACCGCTCGAGCTCGTGCTTGCCCTTGTCGGCGGCCGCCAGGCCGTCGGCGATGCGCTTCTGGCGCTCGGCGAGCAGGTTACTGAACGGACCCCACAAGACCTTGTTCACGAACCAGATCATCAGCACGAAGGCCGCGATCTGCGCGAACAGGGTAACGTTGATATTCATTGCCTCGTTCCTCTTGTGCTAATCCGGCCGAACCGCGCTCACAGCGTCGAGAGCGCGCTTCCGAGTGCCCCGACGAACGGATTGGCGAACAGGAACCACATCGCGAAGGCCAGAATGATGAACGGGAACGATTCCATCAGGCCCGCGAAGATGAACATGTTGGTCATCAGCGCCGGGCGCATCTCGGGCTGGCGCGCGATGCCTTCGAGCGTCTTCGCGCAGATCAGGCCCCAGCCGATGGCCGAGCCGAGGCCGGCGGCGGCAAGGATCACACCAACGCCGACGGCGGTGTAGGCGTAGATGAGAGCGATCATATCCGGTGTCATTGCATTTTCTCCTTTAATAACAAGTCTTGTATCTGAATCGGTTCAGCTTCTGCCGGCCTGGCGCGCGCGGGGCTAGTGATCATCGACATGGGCCATCGACAGATAGACGATGGTCAGGACCATGAAAATAAATGCCTGCAGCGTAATGATCAGCAGGTGAAAGATCAGCCAGCCCAGATCGAGCGCGACCTGCATCGGCAGCCACAGCAGCGCGGCGGCGCCGACTGCGAGCGTACCGCCGATCAGCGCGATCAACAGGAACACGAGTTCGCCGGCGAAGATGTTGCCGAACAGTCGCAGGCCGAGGCTCAGCGGTTTGGCCAGTTCCTCGATGACGGACATGACGATATTGACCGGGACGAAGAACTTTCCGAACGGGTGAAACAGGAACATCTTCAGATAGCCGCCGAGCCCCTTGACCTTGATGTTGTAGAACACGACCAGCGCAAATACGCTGAGCGAGAGCGCAAGCGTCGTGTTGAGGTCGGTGGTCGGGACGAATTTGAAGTATTCGAAACCGAGAAGTTTCGCCAGCGCCGGCAGCAGATCGACCGGTACGAGGTCCATGAAATTCATCAGCCAGACCCAGACGAAGATCGTCAGCGCGAGCGGCGCGATCAGCGCGTTTTTGCCCGGGAAGGAATCCTTGACCTGCCCCTGGACGAATTCGACGACCATCTCGACGAAATTCTGGAACCCGCCCGGCGCGGTGACGGACAGATTGCGGCCGACACGCCAGGCGACGAAGACGAGCAGGGCGCCGAGTGCCGCGCTGACGAACACGGTATCGATGTGCAACGCCCAGAAACCGGCGGCCTTGTGCGTTACCGGATCACAGTCGCCGACGCAGAAATTGGTCAGGTGGTGCTGGATGTACTCTACCGTTGGTGAACCACCGGCTGAGTCTTCTTTTGCGCTCAACTTCGCCTGCTCCGTCAATCGTTGCCTTACAGTGTTGCCTCGCGGCTCACCTTATTGCGGCGGCCAGCAGAAAAACGAGTTGCACGGCGGCGAATCCCGCCAGCATCGCGAGCGGCGCCAGCCCGATCACGGCCAGCCCGATCGCAAACAGCACCAGCACCAGCACGAATCGCAGCGCGGCGCCGCCATAAAGAACCAGTTGGCCCTGCCCGGGATGGCCGGTCGTTGCAAGCGCCACGCTGAGGCTCAGCAACAGGGCCATCGTGAGACTGAGCCCGCCGCCATAAGCTGCCGACAGCGCCTCCCACGGCCCCCGCACCAGATAATAGCCCGCGGCAACGACCAGACCCGTGACGATCTGCCAACTGATCAACCTGCGGGTTCTGGCGCGCAGATCCTCCGGGACGGAAACCGGACTTGTCAAATTATCCGTTCCCGATCAACAGCTTGCGCAATCTGATGCAACCGCCCACGAGCCCCAGCGCGCCGAACATCAGCATGAAGACGGGCAGGGTCCCGAGCCAGACATCGACGGCGTAACCCAGCAGGAAGCCCGCCGCGATCATCGATGTCAGGATCGTACCCGCCCCGACAAGGACGATATCGCCGCCCCTCGACTGATACATCGGTGATAATCCCCGGCAAAACTAAGCACGCGAGTATACATTGGGCCTCCAGACCGGGCAAGCCTGAAGCAACGACCAAAAGCAACCAAAAGGGTCAGACCCTAATAAAAGGGTCTGACCCTTTTGGTCGCTTTTGGCTATTTGATGTGGGCGAGGATTCCCTCGAGCTCGTCGAGGGAATTGTAATGGACGACCAGTTTACCCTTGCCCTTCGCGTCGGACTGGATATTGACGCTCGCGCCGAGGCGGCCGGCGAGATCCTCTTCGAGGCGGCGCACGTCGGGATCGACGTGGTGGCCCGAATGGCTGGATTTTTTCTTCGCACCCGCTGCGAGACGGCGCGCGAGTTCCTCGGTCTCGCGTACCGACAGGCCTTTCGCGGCGACCTGTTTCGCGGCCTGGCTCTGGGCCGCGCCGGAGAGCGCGAGCAGGGCCCGCGCATGGCCCATCTCGATTTCGCGCCGCTCGATCATCTGCTTGACGTCGTCATTGAGCTCGAACAGGCGCAGCAGGTTCGACACCGCGGCGCGCGAGCGCCCTACCGCGGTCGCGGCCTCTTCATGCGTCAGTTCGAATTCGTCGATCAGGCGCCGCAGCGCAGCGGCCTCCTCGAGCGGGTTCAGGTTCTCGCGCTGGATATTCTCGATCAGCGCCATCGCCATCGCAGCCCGGTCGGGAACATCGCGGACGACCACCGGCACCTCGTGCAGGCCCGCCATCTGCGCTGCTCGCCAGCGCCGCTCGCCCGCGATGATCTCGTAGCGCTGCGGCTGGCCGCCGGCCGCCGTGACCGGGCGCACGACGATCGGCTGGACGACGCCCTGGGCGCGGATCGAACTGGCGAGATCCTCGAGGGACTCCGGTCGCATGTCGTTGCGCGGCTGGAAGCGTCCGCGCTGCATCAAGTCGACGGGCAGCGTGGTCAGGCGTTCGGCGTCCGGCGCCGCAACGGCTCCGGAGCCGGAGCCGGCGGTCACCACGGTCGAGGCCGGTCTGGTCTGCCGCGGCTGGGCGCCGCCGCCGAGCAGCGCATCCAGCCCTCTCCCCAATCCCCTTCTCTTGACGCTCATCCCGATAGTCTCGTGTTCCGCCTCAGACCGCCGATGGCGCCTGTTCCCTGACGTCCCTTCTCAGCATCTCGCCCGCGAGCGCGAGGTAGGCGCGCGCGCCCTGCGAGGTCTTATCATACATGATCGCCGGCAGGCCATGGCTCGGCGCCTCGGCGAGACGGACATTGCGCGGGATGATGGTGTTGAAGACCCGGTCGCCGAAGTGCTCGATCAATTGCGCGGATACGTCAGTCGCGAGATTGTTGCGCGGGTCGTACATCGTGCGCAGCAGTCCCTCGATGCGCAAATCGAAATTAAGCGTCGTGCGGATCTTTTCGATCGTATCGAGCAGCGCGGTCAAGCCTTCGAGCGCATAGTATTCGCACTGCATCGGAATGAGGACCCCCTGCGCCGCGACCAGTGCGTTCAGCGTCAGCATGTTCAGCGCCGGCGGGCAATCGATGATGATGTAATCGTAACGGTCCTGCACCGGCGCGAGCGCAAGCCGCAGACGCTGCTCGCTCTCGGCATGGGTCATCAGCTCGACCTCTGCGGCAGTCATGTCGCCGTTCGCCGGGACCAACGCATAACCGGCGGCGACATTGGCGATCATCACGTCGCTGATGTCGCGTTCGCCGAGCAGCACCTCGCAGCCGGTCGCCTCGAGCTGGCTCTTGTCGACGCCACTGCCCATGGTTGCGTTGCCTTGCGGGTCGAGGTCGATCAGCAGCACCCGGCGACGAGTCGCGGCGAGACAGGCCGACAGGTTGACACTGGTCGTGGTCTTGCCGACGCCGCCCTTCTGATTGGTGACTGCGATGATCTTTGCCATAGTGTCCGAATGCCCGCGCCGGGCGCGGGTTCCTTGTCAGGGGCCGCCTGCGGGCGGGGCCTGCCCGGTCGCAAGGCGCACCAGGTAACGCTCGGCATCGAGTCCCGGTACCGCAAGCCGCTCCACCGAAAGCAGCCGGCAGCCCGGCGGGATGCGCGCGAGCTCGGCAGCCGGATAGCGGCCCTTCATCGCGAGCATGACCCCGTCGTGCCGGCACAGCCGCATCGTCGCCGCGGCCATGTCCGTGAGCGTGCCGAAGGCCCGGGAGATCACGGTATCGAAGGGCGCGACCGGACCGTAATCCTCGGCGCGCGTCTGCGCGACGGTCACGTTGTCGAGCTCCAGCTCGCCGATCGCCTGGCGCTGGAAGCGGGTCTTCTTGCCGCTGCTGTCCAGCAGCACGACATCGAGGTCATGCATCGCGAGCGCGAGCGGAATACCCGGCAGGCCGGGCCCGCTCCCGACATCGAGGACGCGCGGCCCCTTAATGTAAGGGACGACGCTCAGGCTGTCGAGCAAAAGACGGATGACCATCTGGTCAGGATCACGGATCGAGGTCAGGCTATAGGCCTGATTCCATTTATAGAGCAGGGCGAGGTAATCGAGCAGCCGTTTGCGCGCAGCTATCGGGAACGCGAGCCCGAGCGCCGTCGCGCCGGCGTTAATCAGCTCGTCACAGCGTTGATGCGTCCCGGCATCGTCGAACGGGTTGTCCGGTTTCGGTCTGCTCAAGCGTTATGCGGGTCGATTCGGATCGGCGTCGTGCGCCAGATTTCCGCCGCGTATTCCCGGATCGTGCGGTCGCTCGAAAACTTGCCCATGCGGGCCACATTCAGGATTGCCTTTTCCGCCCACGCCTCGGGATCCCGGTACAGGCGATCGACGCGCTGCTGGCATTCAATATAATGAGCGTAATCGGCGAGTACCAGGTACTTGTCGCCCCCGTGGATCAGCGCATCGAACAGCGGGCGATAACGTGCATGATCGTGGGGCGAGAAGGCGCCCTCGGCGATCATGTCAAGCGCCTGTTTAAGCTCGTTATTTTTTTGGTAGTAGTCAATCGGCGCATAGCCCTGGCGGCGCAGCGTGGCGACCTGGTCCACGGTGTTCCCGAAGATGAAGATGTTGTCGTCGCCGACCTCCTCACGGATCTCGACGTTCGCGCCGTCGAGCGTGCCGATCGTCAGCGCGCCGTTCAGCGCGAGCTTCATGTTACCGGTGCCGGAAGCCTCCATGCCTGCGGTCGAGATCTGCTCGGACAGGTCCGCAGCCGGGATGATATCGCTTGCAGTCGAGACGTCGTAGTTCGGTACGAAGATGACCCTCAGCAGATCGCCGACCGCCGGGTCGCGATTGATGACCTCTGCTACGTCATTGATCAGATTGATGATCAGCTTTGCCATGAAGTAGCCGGGCGCGGCCTTGCCGGCGAAAAGGACCATCCGCGGGACCTGTTCCCCGGCGCCTTGCCCGGTGCGCAGGCGATTGTAGACAGTCACGACATGCAGCAGATTGAGCAGTTGGCGCTTGTATTCATGCATGCGCTTGATCTGGACGTCGAACATGGCATCCGGGCTGATCAGGATCCCGAGGTGGTGCCGGATCAGGCCGGTCAGTCGCAGCTTGTTCCGGTATTTAACCTCGCGAAACGCCGCGCGGAAACCGGGATCCCCGGCCAGAGGCTCGAGCGCGCGCAGGCGATCCAGATCGCGCGTCCAGTCGGTGCCGATGCGTTCGCTGATCAGCCCGGTCAACCCGGGATTGACATGGTGCAGCCAGCGGCGCGGGGTTACGCCATTGGTCTTGTTCAGGAACTTGCCCGGATAATAGCGGTCGAAATCTGCAAATATCGTGTGTTTCATCAGCTCAGTGTGCAATCGCGCCACGCCGTTGACCTTGTGGCTGCCGATGATCGCGAGATGGGCCATGCGGATAGCAGGCTCCCCTCCTTCACTAACGATCGACATGCGCCTCAGCAGTTCCGTGTCGCCCGGATGGCGGCGTCCGACCTCGTCCAGGAACTTGTGGTTGATCTCGTAAATGATCTGCAGGTGACGCGGCAGGATCTTCCCGAACAGCGAGACCGGCCAGGTCTCGAGCGCCTCCGGCATCAAGGTGTGATTGGTATATGAAAAGGTGCCGGTCACGATCTTCCACGCATGCTCCCATTCGAGATCATGGAGGTCGAGTAAAATGCGCATCAACTCGGGAATCGCGATTGCGGGATGGGTGTCGTTGAGCTGGATAGCCACTTTGTCCGGCAGCCGACCGAGGTCGTCGTGAAACTTTGTATAGCGATAGAGGATGTCCTGCAGCGAGGCGCAGACGAAGAAATACTGCTGCTTGAGCCGCAGTTCCTTGCCCATCCAGGTCGAGTCGTCGGGGTAGAGTACGCGCGAGATGTTCTCGGATCCGACTTCGGCCTCGACGGCCTTGATGTAATTGCCTTCATTGAAATAGCCGAGATCGAAGTCGCGCGACGAACTCGCCGACCACAGGCGCATATTGTTCACGGTGGTGGTGCGGAATCCCGGTATCGGTGTGTCGTAGGCCATCGCGATCACATCATCGCCGTCGACCCACTGATGACGCAATTTGCCCTGCCCGTCGCTGGCCACCTGGACATGACCGTGGAATCGGACCGGGTAGATCACCTCGGGTCGCTGGAACTCCCACGGATTGCCATAACGCAGCCAGTTATCGGGATGCTCGACCTGGCGGCCGTTCTCGATCTTCTGACGGAACATCCCGTATTCGTATCGGATGCCATAGCCATAACCCGGGATGCCGAGCGTCGCCATCGAATCGAGAAAGCATGCTGCGAGGCGGCCGAGCCCACCGTTGCCGAGGGCGGCCTCGGACTCCATTTCGCAGATCTCCTCAAGACTGAGTCCGTACTCCCGGAGCGCCTGCTCGACCGGCTCGAGCAGGCCGATGTTCAGCAGGCTGTTGCTCAGCGTTCGTCCGATCAGGAATTCCAGCGAAAGGTAATAGACCCGCTTCGCGTCCTCGGCGTAATAGGTGCGCATGGTCTGCATCCAGCGCTCCATGAGCCGGTCGCGGATCAGGTAGGCGACGACATGAAACCAGTCGCGGCTGGTCGCGGTGTGCCGGTCTTTGCCGACACGGTATTCGAGGATACTGGCCATCGCTGCCCGGATTGCCGGTACTTCGGCGTCGCGGCTGTCAAACTCGCGGTTCAGAATGTGATCGGGTTCTGCTGGCATAATGTCCTTTGTATCTCAGGAGATTACGGACGGACAGGGATTGTCCGATAACATACATGAGTATATTATCAGCCTCCCACCCCTCAATATGGTGATCGTGGGTCAATATGTCCTTTAGCTACGATAAGTTAGATGCCATTTATCGACATATTGCACGACCCTGCGGCGGCCCGGCCGGGGGCCGGCGCGGGCGCCTGTGGCTGCCCGTCTGCCTGCTGGCCGGTCTCCTCCTGCTAAGTCCGGCCTTCAGCGCGGAAACCGTTACCCTGAACCTCAAGGATGCCGATATTACCGCCGTCATCAGTACGGTATCGGAAGTTACAGGAAAAAACTTCATAGTCGACCCCCGGGTGCGCGGCAAGATCACGATCATCTCGTCGAAGCCGATGAACAAGGACGAGGTGTACCAGGTGTTCCTGTCCGTGCTCGACGTGCACGGGTTTTCGGCGGTCGAGAGCGGCAGGGTGATCAAGATCATCCCGGATGCGAATGCGAAGCAGCTCGCAGTGCCGGTCGTCGATCAGAACTCCCGGATCGAAGGCGACGAGGTCGTGACCCGCGTCATCGAGCTGCGCAACGTCTCGGCCTCGCAACTGGTGCCGATCCTGCGCCCGCTCGTGCCGCAGCAGGGCCACCTGGCGGCCTATGTCCCCGGCAACATCCTGATCATCTCGGACCGCGCCTCGAACGTCACGCGTATGATCAACATCATCAACCGCATCGACATCCCCGCGACCGACGATATCGAGGTCGTGACGCTGCGTCATGCCTCGGCCGCCGAGATCGTGCGCGTCCTGAACGCGATGGAGCAGCAGCGCAAGGCGGCGCGCGGTGCGGCCGCCGGCACCGACGGCGAGGACTCTTCACTGCTGATCGCAGACGATCGCACCAACAGCGTGCTGGTCGGTGGCGGCGCCTCCGGGCGGCTGCGGCTGCGCACGATCATCTCGCATCTCGATACCCCGCTTGCGTCCGAGGGCAACACCTCGGTCTATTACCTGCGCTATGCCCAGGCCAAGAACATGGTCGCGGTACTGACCGGCGTCAGCGGCAGTATCGAGAAGCAGCAACAGACCGATGCGCCGGCGCCGGCGCGGGCCATGCCGGTCAATATCCAGGCCGACGAGAACACCAACGCGCTGGTAATCACCGCGCCGCCGGATATCCAGCGCTCGCTCGAGGCCGTCATCAAGCAGCTCGACGTTCGCCGCGCGCAGGTCATGGTCGAGGGTGTCATCGCCGAGGTCTCATCGAGCTTCAATGCCGAACTGGGAGTCCAGTGGATCGTCGACGGCACCCCCAACGGCACCGGACCGGTCGGCCTGAGCAAATTTACCGTCCCCACCGGAGACAGCATCGACACGATCGGGGCGACGGTGGCGGCGGGCCGGATCCCGATCTTCGGCAACGGGCTGACGCTCGGTCTGGGCCGCTTCGATTCCAGCAGCATCAATTTCGCCGCGATTATCCGTGCCCTCAAGGCCGATGGCTCGACCAACATCCTGTCGACGCCGACGCTGGTCACGCTCGACAACGAGGAGGCCGAGATCATCGTCGGCGAGGAAGTGCCGTTCGTCACCGGATCGTTCTCGACCGCCGGCACCGTGACCTCGCCGGCCAACCCGTTCCAGACGATCCAGCGCCAGAATGTCGGCATCTCGCTGAAGGTCCGGCCGCAGATCAACGAGGGCAACGCGGTCAAGCTCGATATCGAACAGAAGATCGACAGTCTGAGCTCGCGTTCCGACGCGGTAGACCTGATCACGAACACACGCTCGATTCGCACCAGCATCATCGTCGATGACGGACAACTGGTCGTGCTCGGTGGCCTGATCCGCGACGATCTGCAGGAAACGGATCAGAAGGTGCCGCTGCTCGGCGACATCCCGCTGCTCGGTTGGCTGTTCCGCTCCAAGACGACAACCAAGGGCAAGACCAACCTGATGGTGTTCCTGAAACCGACGATCCTGCGCGAGGACGGCCTGCTGCAGCAACTGACCGGCGGCAAGTACGACTATATCCGCGCATTGCAGCTCCACGTGCGCGACAACGGCCTGCTGATGCTGCCGCCCGAAGAGGCCCCGGTGCTGCCGGCGTTCGATGAGATGCTGGCCCAGCCGCCAGCCCTCGAGCGGAAAGGCGCGCCCTGAACTGATGATCGACGCCGACACCCTCAAGAAGGAACTCGCCCCCGCGATGCAGGAGATCGTCGAGACGTTGCCGCCGGAAGACGCCGAGATCCCCGAGCCCCCCATCGGCGAGCGCCGGATGCTGCCATTCGCATTCGCGAAGCGGCACGGGGTCCTCGTCACCGGCTTTACCGACAACGGCAGGGCGACGACCTTGTGCAAGCCCGGCGTTCCGGTCCAGGTGCTGAGCGAGGTGCGGCGTTACCTCGGCGCCCCGCTCGACCTGACGATTCTGTCCCCTGACCGCTTCGATGCGACCCTGCAATCGTCGTACGAGTCGAAAACCTCGCACACCATGCAGATGATGGGCGACATGGGCGAGGAAATGGACCTGTCGCAGATCGCGGAGCAACTGCCGGAACCGGAAGACCTGCTCGAAAGCGAGGACGACGCGCCGATCATCCGCCTGATCAACGCGCTGCTGACCGAAGCCGTCAAGATCAATGCGTCGGACATTCACATCGAGCCCTACGAGAACCGCCTCGTCGTGCGCTTCCGCGTCGACGGCGTACTGCGCGAGGTGCTCGAGCCGTCGCGCGTACTCGCGCCGATCCTGGTCTCGCGCGTCAAGGTCATGGCAAAACTCGACATCGCCGAAAAGCGACTGCCGCAGGACGGCCGCATCTCGCTGCGTATCGCCGGGCGCGCGGTCGACGTCCGCGTCTCGACGCTGCCCTGCGGCCACGGCGAGCGCGTCGTCATGCGCCTGCTCGACAAGCAGGCCGGTCGCCTCGACCTCGCGCAACTGGGGATGTCGAGCGGCAACCTCAAGCAGATCGAGCGCACCATTCACCGGCCGCACGGCATCATTCTCGTCACCGGCCCGACCGGCTCGGGCAAGACCACCTCGCTGTACGCGATGCTGACACGACTCAACGACAAGCGCTCGAATATCATGACCGTCGAGGATCCGATCGAATATTACCTCGACGGCATCAGCCAGACCCAGGTGCAGACCCGGATCGAGATGACCTTTGCACGCGGCCTGCGCGCGATCCTGCGCCAGGACCCGGATATCGTCATGGTCGGCGAGATCCGCGATCTCGAAACCGCCGAGATCGCCGTACAGGCCAGCCTCACCGGACATCTCGTACTGTCGACGCTGCACACCAACAGCGCGATAGGCGCCGCGATGCGTTTGCGCGACATGGGCATCGAACCGTTTCTGCTGTCGTCGAGCCTGATCGGCGTGGTCGCGCAGCGCCTGGTGCGCCTGCTGTGCAAACACTGCAAGCGCGCGTATGCCGCGTCGCAATCCGAGTGCGAGGATCTGGGAGTCTCTGCGGAAATACCGCTGACGCTGTATGCGGCCGCGGGCTGCAAACATTGCAATCATATCGGCTATCAGGGTCGCACCGCGATCTTTGAGGTCATTGAGATCAACGAGAAGATGCGCAGGATGATTCATGACTGCGTCTCGGAACAGGAACTCGAGGAATACGCGCACAGCCTGAGTGCGAGTATTTACGAAGACGGCATCAGGCGCGTGCTCAACGGCGACACGACGCACGAGGAAGTGCTGCGCGTCACCCATGAATCCGAATAGGCTGCGCGATCATGGGCGCATACGAGTATACCGCTCTCGATCCCGGCGGCCGCGAACACAAGGGTGTGCTCGAAGGCGATACAGCGCGGCAGATCCGCCAGTTGCTGCGCGACAAGGGCTGGGCGCCGGTCGCGGTCTCGGAGATCACCGAACAGAGTCAGGATCGCAGGCAGCGCTGGACGCCGTTCCAGCGCGGGGCCAGCGTCGCCGATATCGCGCTGATCACGCGCCAGTTCGCGACGCTGGTGCGCTCGGGCCTGCCGATCGAGGAAGCCTTGCGCGCGGTGTCCGATCAGTGCGAGAAGGGGCGCCTGAAGAGCATGCTGCTCGCGGTGCGTTCACGGATCATGGAAGGCCGGTCTCTGGCCAGCGCGCTGTCGGCGTTTCCGCGCGTATTCCCGGATCTCTATCGCGCGACGGTCTCCGCCGGCGAACAATCCGGCCATCTCGACACCGTGCTCGACCGCCTCGCCGACTACACCGAGAACCGCCAGGCCATGCGCTCCAAAGTGATGCTGTCGCTTATCTACCCGGTGCTGGTCATCGTCGTCGCGCTGATGGTCGTCAGCCTGCTGCTGGCCTATGTCGTGCCTCAGGTCATTTCCGTGTTCGAGGACACCGGCGAGGCGCTGCCATTGCTGACACGCGTGCTGATCACGCTCAGCGACTTTACGCGCGAATGGGGGCTGTTGCTGCTGGTCCTCGTCGTGGCCCTGGCCGCCGGCTGGCGTCTGCTGCTGCGCCGCGAGGGGCCGCGCCGCGCGTGGCATCGCTTGCTGCTGCGCATCCCGCTGGCGTCGCGACTGATTCGCGGCATGAACTCCGCGCGCTTCGCCCGCACCCTCAGTATCCTCGCTGAAAGCGGCGTGCCGGTGCTCGACGCGCTGCGGATCTCGGCCGAGGTCGTCACAAACCTGCCGATGCAGTCAGCGGTCGAGAACGCGGCGCGCCAGGTCCGCGAAGGCGCGAGCCTGCACCAGTCACTGAAGCAAAGCGGATATTTTCCACCGATGACGATCCATCTGATCGCGAGTGGCGAAGCGAGCGGCAAGCTCGAAGTCATGCTGGAACGCGCGGCGCTCAGCCAGGAACGCGAACTCGAATCGATCATCCAGACCACCCTCGGCCTTTTCGGGCCATTACTGATACTGGTCATGGGCGGCGTCGTGTTGCTGATCGTGCTCGCGATCCTGCTGCCGATATTCAATCTCAACCAACTGGTCATCTGAAACCGCAAGGACGAATACCCATGATGTACTCACTGCTGCAACAGCAACGCCGCCGGAAGCAACGCGCCCGTGCCCGGGGCTTCACGCTGATCGAAATCCTGGTCGTCGTGGTCATTCTCGGTATTCTCGCGGCGATCATCGTGCCGAACCTGATGGAGCGCCCCGGACAGGCGCGCGTCACCAAGGCCAAATCCGACATCCGTGCGATCGAAAGCGCGCTGAACATGTACCGGCTCGACCATCACGTCTACCCGCCCACCGATACGGGCCTCCAGGCGCTGGTCAGCGACTACCTTCCGCGGCTGCCGATGGATCCGTGGAACCGCCCTTACAATTATCTCTTTCCAGGGGTGCATGGACAGTTCGATGTCTTCACGCTCGGCCGCGACGGTCAACAGGGAGGCGAAGGCGAGGACGCCGAGATCGGCAACTGGAACCTCGACTAGCGCGCAGTCCTGTTCATTGCCGACCACGCCGTATAAGCCATCGCCACGAGGGAAAAGGGTAACATCCCCTTTTTCAGGTTTCACGCTGCTCGAGATCCTCGTCGTCGTGCTGATCATCGGCGTGATCCTCAGTGTCGCGACCCTTGCTATCCGCGATAGCCCGGAGCAGCGCCTGCAGACCGAGGGCCAGCGTTTCGCGGCGCTGTTGCGGCTTGCCGCGCAGGAGGCAGTGCTGCAGTCGCGGGAGATTGCGATCGTGTTCGAGCGTAACGGCTATCAATTCCAGGTCCTCGAGAGCGACGGGTGGGTACAACCCGACGACAACGTGTTTCGGGCGCGTACGCTGCCCGACGATATGGAGTTCGATCTCATAATCGAAGGCGAGCGGCTCGACTTCAGCTCGCGGCAGCGACGGGAGCCACGCATCTTTCTGCTGTCCGGCGGTGAGATGACGCCGTTCGAGCTTGACCTCAGATACTTCGACGGCAGCGCCGTCTACCGTCTCCGGGGTGACATCGGGGGCAAGCTTGCGCTCGGCGTCTGAACGCCGGGCGCACGCCGGCTTTACGCTGCTCGAAGTCCTCGTTGCGCTGGCGATCATTGCGATCGCGCTGACCGCGGTCGTCGCCGAGACCGGACAGCATGTCAACAGCACTATCCACATGCGCGATCGCACGCTGGCCCACTGGGTCGCGATGAACCGCGTGACCGAACAACTCGCCGCGGAGCAATGGCCGTCCGTCGGCGTCTCGAATGGCGTCGTGGAAATGGCCGAGCGCGAGTGGTTCTGGAAGATGACCGTCGCCGCGACCCCCGATGAAGACATCCGCCGCATCGATATCGAAGTGCGCATCGACCGCGAACGCGACAATCCGAACGCCAGCGTCATCGCATACATGCCGAGGCCGACGCGATGAAGCCGATGGAGAAGGTCGCCGGATTCACGCTGATCGAGCTGCTGGTCGCGCTGATGATCTTCGCCGTGCTTTCCGTGATGGCCTACGGCGGGCTGAATCTCGTGCTCGATACGCGTGAGCGCGTGGCGGCGCGCACCGACCTGCTGGCAGAACTGCAGATGGGATTCACGTTGATCGGGCGTGATCTCGAACAGGCGATCAACCGGGGGGTCAGGGATGAGTTCGGCGACCCGATGGTCGCGATGGTCGCAAATGGCGGCCGGATGGAGTTCACCCGCGCCGGGTGGCGTAACCCGGCCGGCCTGCCGCGCAGCGAGCTGCAACGGGTCAGCTATCGGCTCGACGACGATGAACTCAAGCGGATCACCTGGCCGACACTGGATCGTACCCAGGCCAACGAGACCAGCGAAACCTTGCTGCTGGGCGGCGTCACTGAATTCGAATTCCGCTTCCTGAAGCAGGACGGGGAATGGCTGTCATTCTGGCCGCCGGCCGGTGACGGGCAGCAGATCGGCACCGGCCTGCCCCGCCTGGTCGAGATCTCGCTCGAAACCGAGCAGTGGGGCCGCGTCACCCGTGTGTTTCGCACGCCGGGTCCGGGCGGCGACCCGCTCCAGACCGGAAATCCGCCTTCATGACCCGCTTGCGTCGTGGCTCGCAATCGGGTGTCGCACTGATCACCGCGGTGCTGATTACCGTGCTGGCAACGATCGCCGCGATATCAATGGCCTCGAAGCAGCATCTCGACATCCGGCGCACGATGAACGTCGTCGAATTCGATCAGGCCTATCTGTTTTCGCTCGGTGTCGAGACCTGGGCCCGGGAGATTCTCGCGCGCGACCGGCGCGACAATATGGTCGACCACCCTGGCGAACCGTGGTCGACGATCCTGCCGCCGCTCGAGGTCGAGGGGGCGCTGGTGTCGGGCTGGATCGAAGACCTGCAGGGCCGTTTCAATCTGAACAGCCTCGTCGATGCCGCAGGCAACCCGCACGAAGTCGATGTCACTCGCTTCCGTCGCCTGCTGCGGGCCTTGTCGCTCGACGAGCGGCTTGCCGACGCCGTCATCGACTGGATCGACAGGGACGCCGAACCGCGCTTTCCCGACGGCGCCGAGGATGAAGCGTACCTGGCGATAGCCCCGTCTTACCGCGCCGCAAACTCGCCCATGGCGCATCCGAGTGAGTTATTATTGGTCAGGGGCTTCACGCCGGAGATTTTTGAAATCCTTCAGCCCCATGTACATACGCTGCCGGCAAGCACGACCATCAATATCAATACCGCGACGGCGCCGGTGCTGATGTCGGTGATCGAAAATCTGACCGAATCCGAGGCTGGACAACTGATTGAGGACCGGGGTGACGAGGGTTACCAGAGCATCGCGGATTTCATGGCGCATCCGGCGTTGATGGAACGCCAGCTTACCATCCCCGAGATCGGCGTCGCCTCCTCGTATTTCATGATCAACAGCAACGCCCGCTACGGCAGAAACCAGGTCAACCTGCACAGCCTGGTGTTCCGCGCCGACGATGCGCGGGTCAGTATTGTCATGCGTTCCCAGGGAAGTTTTTAATACGGCCGATTTTAATGCGCGATACGATCTACATACGCTTTGACAGGAGCTGGCCTGACGAGCTGCTGTGGCTGCGTGTCGGCGCGAACGGTCCCGGCGTCCCTGAAACCGGTACCGCCGATGTGCTTGCGGCCTGTCGCGGCTACCGCATGGTCGTGCTCGCGCCGGCGGAATCCGTGCTGCTCGCGCAGGTCACCATACCGGCCCGCAATCGTCAGCGCGTGATCCAGGCGCTTCCCTTCGTGCTCGAGGATCGCCTGGTCCAGGACATCGAGGACCTGCACTTCGCGATCGGTGCGCGCGGGACCGGCGGCGCGCTGAATGTTGCCGTCGTCGAGCGCGTACATCTCGAACAATGGCTCGAGCGCCTGCGCTCGGCCGGCATCGAACCTGACGCCATCCTCCCCGAAACGCTTGCGACGCCGTTCGAGCAGGGTGCGTGGACGGTGCTGGTAGACGGCGCCGTGACGATCGTGCGCACCGGGATGCAAGCGGGGTTCGCGATTGACAGCGACAATGTCCCGTCTCTGCTGCGGCACGCGCTCGAGGAGGCGGGTGAGGCCCGCCCGGAACGCCTCCTGATCTATACCGGCGGCGACCGTGAATGGTCCGCTGAACTCGATATCGAGGCGCAGATACGCACCCTCGACGAGGATCCGCTGCTGCTGATGGCGCAGCACATCAATGAACCCGCAGCAATCGATCTGCTGCAGGGGAAATACAACCGTCGCGAGCAATTCGGCCGTCTGTACCGACCGTGGTTCGCGAGTGCCGCCGCGCTCGCGGTGTTGCTGCTGCTGTATACCGGAATGCTGGTGCAGGATTTTCTCAGCCTGTCGCGCGAGGCCGACCGCCTGCAACAGGCGGTCGAGCAGACTTACCTCGAGGCGTTTCCGGACGCGACCCGCGTCGTGAACCCGCGCGTGCAAATGGAGCGCGGCCTCGCCTCGCTGCGCGGTGGCGGTGGCGGCGATGCCGGCGGCTTTCTCGACATGATCCGCGAAACAGCGCCGACGCTGAAGCAGATCGACGGACTGGTGCTGCAGCGGGTCAGTTATCGCGACCACCGGCTCGATCTCGCGCTCACCATCCAGGACCTGCAGCATCTCGACCGTATCAAACAGCAGCTCGGCGGCGTCTCCGGCCTCGAAGTCGAGATCCAGTCCGCGAGCGCGGTCGGTGACCGGGTCGAGGCGCGCATCCAGTTGAGGGCATCGCCATGAAAGACCTGCTGGCCGGTCTCGGCGCACGTGACAGATTCCTGCTGCTTGCCGGCGGGGTAGTGATCGCGATCGCACTGCTGTACGGGCTGGTCTGGAAACCGCTGGGCAATCGTGTCGCATCGCTGCGCGTGGCTGTCGTCGAGCAGGCCGCTCTCCATCAATGGATGCAGGGTACGGCGCAGGAGATCCAGCAGTTGCGCGGACAGCAGCGGCCCGGAACCGGCGAGCGCGCATCGCTGCTGTCGATGACCGATCGCACCGCGCGCGAACGTGGCCTGGGTCCCGCGATCCGGCGTGTCGAACCCGAGGGCGGCGACAAGGTTCGGATCCAGCTCGAGCAGGCGCCGTTTGACGACATGGTCGGCTGGCTCGAACTGCTGGTCGCCCGTCATGGCGTCCGTATCGAACTCATCTCGATCGATGCACGCGACCAGGGCCTGGTCAATGCGCGCCTGACCTTGCAAAGCCCGGCCTCATGAACCTGCGCGCACGTTACGCGGCGCTTTTGATCGGCGCATATCTGGTCTTCGTCATCGGACAGTTGCCGGCTGCTCACGTCCTGCACTGGCTGCAGTCCCGCACTGCGCTACCGGTCGAACTGTACCAGGTCGACGGCACCTTGTGGCGCGGCCAGGCGCGGACCGTGATCATCGCGAACCAGGCCGCCGGCCCGCTCGACTGGACCTTCCGTCCGTTCGCGCTGCTGACCGGTCACATCGAGTTCCTGCTGACGCTCGACAAGACCGGCAGCAGGGTCGATACGATTGCCGGGCGATCGCTCGGCGGCGTGAGTTATCTGCGCGAGACCCGCTTCGAGATGTCACTGAACGAAGTCGCGATGCTCGCCGGCCAGCCGGACATGGGCCTGACCGGTCGCGTCAGCGCCGACCTGCGTCGCGCGAGCCTCGGCGGATCCGGGATCACTGCGCTCGAGGGCCGGGTCGAGATCACAGGGGCCGGCGTGGGTCCGCCGGTCAATATCACGCTCGGGGGATTCACGATCGACTTCGAGACCGGCGACGAAGTCATACGGGGCACGCTCAAGGATAATAATGGCCCGCTGCAGGCCGATGGTGTCATCGTGCTGAACCCGGACGGCAGCTACCGCTTCAATGTCGCACTCAACGCGCGCGATCCGGCGAATGTGGAAATGGTGAAGGCGCTCAGGATGATCGGAACCCCGGGAGCCGGCGGCAGGGTCATGCTGACGCAGCAGGGGCGTTTTGCAATACCGCTGCAGTAGTTTGGGGGGGTCAAGCCGAACACGATGGGGTCAGGCCCCGTCGCGCCTAACGCTTCATCGAGTCGAAGAACTCGGCGTTGTTCTTGGTGACTTTGAGCCTGTCGATCAGGAACTCGATCGCGGCGAGTTCGTCCATCGGATGCAGCAGCTTGCGCAGGATCCACATCTTCTGCAGTTCATCCTGACCGGTCAGCAGTTCTTCGCGGCGCGTGCCTGAACGGTTGAGGTTGATCGCCGGATAGATGCGCTTCTCGGCGATGCGGCGGTCCATATGGATCTCCATGTTGCCGGTGCCCTTGAATTCCTCGTAGATCACATCGTCCATGCGCGAGCCGGTCTCGACCAGCGCGGTCGCGATGATCGTCAGGCTGCCGCCTTCCTCGATGTTGCGCGCGGCACCGAAGAAACGCTTCGGGCGTTGC